>JANLTG010000182.1:0-81501 GCA_031362805.1 bacterium | reverse complement strand
CGCGTGTAAGCCTCGTCGTGTTGTTTTCCAAACACTGCGACGGTTAACAAAACCGGAGACGTCGATTTCTCACCCCCGGTGCGCGCGGGGGATGTAGCGGACCAGACCGATTTGAATAACGCCATGAACACGTTCGCACTCATTGCACAGCGCTCCCGACCCACTTTGATTGCAGCACTGGGTCGAGCCTTCCAGTAAACAATCGGGACAAATGACAACCGCCTCCCGCCGTGTGTCAAAAGGCAGTCCGCAGCGCGGGCAGTGTTCGAGTTCGTCGTGCATCGGTGTCGTCATGGTGATTGCGTGGGCCTGCATGAACACTTACTCGCCGTCCGTGACCGCACGGTGACGGACGGGTTAAGGTCCGGATTCTTTACGCATCGCCGACCTTGGACCGCCCGCCGCTTTCAATTCGTTGCTGGGCGCGGTCATCGCCAGCGCAACGCGTTGGCTGGATTTGCGTGTAACTCAACCTAAGACACCTTCGTCATACCGTTGGCATTCAAATGAGCCGGATCGCCACCGACCTTCTCACTTCCATTTTACCATGAACACGAAAGCACTTGGTCCCTTGATACTCAGTTCCGCCTTCCTGACTTTTTCCGCGGCCGCGGCGGATCAGCATTGGCCGCAATGGCGCGGGCCCGCCGCCGACGGCGTCGCGCCAACCGGCAAGCCACCGCTCGAATGGAGCGAGGAGAAGAACATCAAGTGGAAGAGCCCGATTGCGGGTGCCGGCCACTCGACCCCGATCATTTGGGGCGACCGGATCTTTGTTCTGACGGCCGTTCCCGGTCAGAGCGCACCCGTCGCCGCCCCGGCCACCCCCCCGCCGGCCGAGGGTCAGCGCGGCGGTGGACGCGGCCGAGGTGAAGCGCCCACGACGGAATACAGCTTCGATCTCGTCTGCCTGGATCGAAACACCGGCCGGGAACTCTGGCGGAAAACTTGTCGCAAGGAAGTGCCACACGAGGGACATCATCAGACAAACACCTACGCGTCGGGTTCGCCCGTGACCGACGGCAAACATGTCTGGGTTCATTACGGCTCGCGCGGCGTATTTTGTTTCACCGTTGAGGGCCAGCTCGTGTGGGAGAAAGACTTTGGCAAGATGCGCACGCGAAACGGCTTCGGCGAAGGCTCCTCGCCCGCGCTCGCCGACGGCAAACTGATCATTCTGTGGGACACGGAAGCCGGCTCGTGGATCGCCGCGCTGGATGCGAAGACGGGCAACCAGGTTTGGAAGCAAGACCGCGATGAACCCACCACCTGGTCCACGCCGCTGATCGTCGAGCACGGCGGCAAGAAACAAATCGTCGTCAACGCCACCAAGGCGGTGCGCAGTTACGACGTCGCCACCGGCGAATTGATCTGGCACTGCGCCGGCCAGACCGTGAACGCGATTCCTTCACCCGTCACTGACGGCGAAATGCTCTATGTGATGTCGGGCTTTCGGGGCAACGCCGCCTTCGGCATTCAACTCGGTGGCAAAGGGGATCTCGCCGCCAGTCCCTTTGTGAAATGGAAACTCGACCGCGGCACGCCGTACGTGCCGTCCCCGCTGCTTTATGAGAACACATTGTACTTTCTCCAAGGCAACGAAGGCATCTTCTCGGCAGTGAACGCGAAGACCGGCGCAGTCTATTTCCAACAAGAAAGATTGCCCGGCATTCGGGGCGTCTATGCCTCCCCCGTCGCCGCCGGCGGGCGCATCTATCTCGCCAGCCGCGAAGGTGTGACGCTCGTGCTCGAGCCCGGCAAGACCGTGAAAGTGCTCGCGACGAACAAGCTGGCCGATCCGATCGACGCCTCGCCCGTCGTTATCGGCAACGATCTCTACCTCCGCACGCACACGCATCTTTATTGCATCGCGGAGAAGTGATGGCTGGCGTGCAACCGCCTGCCGCCATGCTGCTCTATTTTACGCCGCTCTTTTCGGGCTCGCCGAAATCTTTCATCAGCCGCTCGAGCCGTTCCAGCTCCTTGTTTTGCTCTGTAGTTCCCTTCAGATCCACTCCGTTGGTACCGGCTTGACTGGAGACATAAGCCGCCGCGCCAACCACCGCCGCACCAATGGCGACATCGTGGGCGACTGTGATCGGCGTCGCGAAGAAGCGGGTCAGGTAGTCATGCGTCTTGCGAAACTTGCTCTTCTCCACGAAGAGGCATTCGCGTTCGGCATCCACGCGATAGTCGAGACCCTTTGCCTGAAGTCGCGCCTCCGCTTCGGGGGTGCGCTTCATCACGAGGTACTCATGGGGATTGGTGGCATCCCAGAGCGTGGACGTGGCGCAGGAAGTCAGCAGCACGCTGGCGACACACAGCAAAATGAGCGGACTGAGTTTCATGGGTTTGATGCAACCACAGCCACGGTCAGGCTGCACGTCTCATTATGGGCGTAGCCTGACACTGCCCTCGAATCCCGGAGGGATAAAATGTGAATAGCCGTGGGTGCCAACCCACGGTCCGGGAGACCAAATGGATTCGACCCCGCAAGGGGTCGAACTTTTCTGCAGGCCGTGAACGCAGACCTCAACCACCGCGATCAAGTGGCGCCCGAAGCATCATCACGAGCCACACTCGCATGGCGTGCCCGGCCATTGGCCCACGCCCGCAAGCGATCGATCGGCTCGCTCATCGTACGGGCGAGCGGGACCGTTTGCCGGAGCGCGACGAGGAGTTGTTCGTCATCCAGATCCGTGCCCGCGTCGAACGCATCGTAGAGCGCGCTGTTGATCGCTTCCTCGATCTCGGCGCCGCTGAAGTCCGCACTCGCCGCCGCGAGCTGGGCCAGCGTTGTGTCCGCCGCCAGCTCGCCGTTTAAGCGGCCGCGTTTACCAAGATGAATACGGAAGATCTCCACGCGCTCGGCGGCGGTGGGCAGATCGACGAAGAAGATCTCGTCGAGCCGGCCCTTGCGGAGCAGTTCGGCGGGCAGTTGCGAAATGTCATTCGCCGTCGCGACGACGAATACCGGCGCTTTCTTTTCCGAGAGCCACGTCAGGAAAGTGCCGAACACGCGCGCCGTCGTGCCGCCGTCGGTGTGACCCGAGCTCTGCGTGCCGGCCATCGCCTTGTCGATTTCATCCACCCACAAGATCGCGGGCGCCACCGACTCCGCGACCGCGATGGCCTTGCGCACGTTCTCCTCGGAGCTGCCGACGAAGCTCCCGAACATCCGGCCCATGTCGAAACGCAGCAACGGCAACTGCCACTGGCTCGACACCGCTTTCGCGCACAGGCTCTTGCCGCAGCCCTGCACGCCGAGCAGCAGGATGCCGCGCGGCGACGGCAAACCAAACTTGCGCGCCTCATCGCTGAACGCCCGCGAGCGCTTCCGCAGCCAGTCCTTCAAGATCGTCAGGCCGCCGATGCTGCCGAAACTTTCCCCGGTCGCGTAATACTCGAGCAGGCCACTCTTGCGGATGATCTGCTGTTTCTCCGCGAACACCTCGTTGACGTCCTCGCCGCTGAGCCGCTGGTCCTTGACGATGATCTTGGCGAAGACGTTCTCCGCTTCGTTCATCGTCAGCCCGAGCGCGGCCTGGATCAGCCGCTCGCGGCCCTCGGCATCCAGTTCAATGCTCACCTGCGCGAACTGTTTCATGTCCTCGATGATCCGGTCGAGCAACCCACTCAAGTCGGCACGCTCGGGCAACGGGAAGTTCAGCACCGTCACTTCTTTTTCCAGCTCGGTCGGGATTTCCATCACCGGCGACACGAGCACGATGGTCTTGAAGCTGTTCTTCAGGTGCAGCGCGATCTCCTTGAGCTTGCGGATCACCGCGTGATTCGAGCGCGTGAGGAACGGATGGAAATCCTTGAAAACAAAGATCGCCGGCTCGACCTGTTCGATCACCTGATCCAGCGCCGTGAGGGGATCGCGCGTCGCCAGGTTGCGATGTTTCTGCGATTGGATGGACGCGCCGGCCGGGACGATGCCCGTGCTGCAACTCCACTCGAAGACCTTCTTCTGCCGGCGACCGGCGATGTCGAGCACGAGCTGTTGCACGCGCAACTCCTCGCTGGAGACGACGTAAAGGATCGGGTAGCGCGCGCGGATCAGCGTCTCGATTTCCTGGTCGATGTTCATGGCGTGGCCAAAGTCTTACGCTGATTGGACCGCGATTGAAGGCGAAACTCACGGGCGGACTTTTCCCTGCACCGCGAAACCACGAATGCGCACCAATAGACACGAATAACGACACGCGCTTTACCAACTGGAGCTCTCGGCTGAAGCATCACCCACTGAAGACTTCGACCAGTTCCCGTCCGAACCAGCGATCGCCGCTCCGATTCGTGTCGATTGGTGCGCATTCGTGGTTGGTCTGAGTAGATCCGGCTCCTGCTCGACCTGCATGACGCTGGTACGACCAGCGCATCCTCCGTGGCCTCGTCACCACAATGCCGATTTGGAAATCGGCGCTCCTGATCCGGAACGATTCCATTCAGGGGAGCGCGCGCGTCTCGCGTGCCGTGTTCGGCGTCGCGCCGCACATCGTTTGACTCCCGCACCGACCTGCACCGTTTGGTTTGCCGACATGCGGCCGCCAGCAGGCGTCGCCGGGACGGCTCCGCGGCACGCGAGACGCGTGCGCTCCCCAATCCAACTGCATGGATCCGGCTGATCGCTGCCTTATGATCACCCGCCGCTCCGTGATGCCGCTGGCCAAGGGTGGCGGTTTGCCCTAGCGTTGCGCCCGCGTTCCCGAGCATTCATGATCTTCAACCGGCAACTTCCTTTCGCTTCCCTCGTTGCCGTGGTGACGCTGGCCTGCGTTGTCGGTGCCCTGCCCCTCACGTTGCACGCGCAGAACCGCGCCCTCGAACTCGATGGCAAGGACAGCTACGTGGAACTGCCGGCGAACATTCTCAACGACCTCGACGAGGCCACGATCGAGACGTGGATCAAGTGGCGGAGTCTTCCTTCCGCTGACTCGGCGCGGTTTTTCAGCTACGGGGAACGATTCCACGACACTGGCATTCAGGTCTCGGGCGATGGAACTCTGAAATTCTTCCTAGTGGACCAGCAAAAAGGCGAGAAAAAGGTGGAAGTGCCCGGTCTGGTTAAGGCGAATGAGTGGTATCACATCGCCGCGGTGACTGGGAAAGGCGGGCTGAAAATCTATTTCAACGGAGAGGTCATTGCGACCAATGGCTACACCGGTAGCTTTTCCGCCATCAAGAACGAAGCGCGCTTCCGTCTGGGCCACTCGGTAGTGGACTACGAACCGTTCGTCGAAGCGCTCCTCGACGAAGTCCGCGTCTGGAAGGCCGCGCTCACCGGGGAGCAGATTCGGGTTGCGATGTTCAAGACACTGACCGGCAAGGAACCTGACCTGGCCGGCCAGTGGAATTTTAACGACGGCACGGCCAACGATTCCTCACCCGCGGGCCATCATGGGAAACTGCTCGGGCAGGCGAGAGTCACAGAGGCCACCCTGCCGGCGTCAGACGCCTTGGTCCCCTGGTCGCGGTTGGCCGGCAAAGTCATCGATGGTCAAGGCAATGCCCTCCCCAATGTGACGATCCGTGCCGACCTGAACGGAGAAGAACTTTCGCGGGCAACTTCAAATCCATTGGGTGAATTCGCGCTCTCGGTCTGGACGCCAGCTTCGACAATCGACCTCGCGGCCACTGGCACCAATGACCTGGGCGGCTGGAAGGTGGGCGTGCCCATCGCTCCTTACGCGGAACGCAGGGTCGAGTCGTGGACTTTGAAACCCGCCATCCACATTGCCGGAAAGATAAATGGTCTGGACGGGAAAAAACCGCTGGTCAGCGTGGTAGTGGAACTGGTGCAACCTCTGACGGAAAACGCAGAAAGCAGAAAGCAGAAAGCAGAAATTGATCAGAGCCTCCTCACGTCGGCTGCTACTAATCGCGTGCTGCAACTGGACGGAAAGGGAAGCTACGTGGAACTGCCGCCGGATATTTTCAACAGTCTCGAAGAAGCCACGGTCGAAGGCTGGGTCAAATGGAAAACGTTCGGCCCGGCGGACTCGGTGTTCTTTTGCTTCGGCGCCACGGGTGAAACGATGATCTTCAGCAATATCGGAAATTCTCCGGCACTCAAGTTTGTGATCTATGATGCAAAAGGCCAGCGCCATGGATTAGAGAACTCCCCAGTTGCCCCAGTGGCGTTTGAGCTTTTGGAAGCCAACCGTTGGGGGCACGTGGCAGCGGTTTCTGGCAAAGAGGGAATGAAGCTCATCTACAACGGAGTGCTCCTGAGCCGTCTCGACTATCCTGGCAGTTTTGCCCAAATGCAAAAGTCACGGAACAATTACCTCGGCAAGAGCAGTTATTCCTTTCATTCCGATTTCCACGGTCAGATCGGTGAAGTGCGCGTGTGGAAAGTGGCGCGCTCTGAGGCGCAAATCCGCGAGGCCATGTCGAGGAAGCTCACCGGTCTGGAGCCTGATCTGGTCGGGTTGTGGAACTTCGAGGACGGCACGGCCCGCGACGCGACCCCCGGTGCCCATCACGGCAAATTCATGGGTCAAGCCACCGTCACGAACGCCGCACTCCCTACGCTCGTGTTCGGGAACATCACGGACGTCGGCGGCAAACCACTGGCGAACGCGAGTGTCGAAATCCAGCAAGCCGGCCAACCGGACCGGCGTGTCACCCCCAACGCCGCCGGCGAATATTCCTTCACGATTTCTTCCGCCGCGCGCTGCGACCTGTTTGTCACGACCGGAAGATTGTCGGCGTATCGGCTCGGGTTTCGACCGGGCGGCGCAGGCGCGCAGAAGCTGGATTGGACGCTGGCGGAGACGCAAGGCGCGACGGGGTTGCCTGGGTCGCTTGCTCGGAGGGCCGAGTTATACGAGGCCCCATCTTCTCGGAGGGTCGAGTTAAACGAGACCCAATCAAAGAATGGCGCGGTGGACATTTCAGGGTCTCGTGTAACTCGACCCTCCGAAGGTGGGACGGCGGCTACGAATTTCCCCGCCGGCACCGTGATCACGAACATGCTGACGGACGAGACGGGCGCTTTTGATTTTCCGAACCTCAAGCCCGGCTCGTATCAACTGCGCGCGCATGTGCTGGGCGGAAAAACCTGGCTCGACGGCGGGAAGATTTTCCACATCCGCCCCGAGATGCCGGAGGCCGAGATCGCCAAGCTCAAGGCCCTCGCCTTCCCGCTCGCGCCGTTCAAGAAGTGGCGGCTGCAAACCATCGCGCGCTGGCCGGGGAGGGCGCGCACCTGGGCGTCGCACATCCACGAGGCGCCGGATGGCGCGGTCTGGTTTCCCATGCTCGCCGGGGTGGCGCGTCACGACGGCGCGGAGCTGCGGCAATTCACCACGGAAGACGGCCTGCCCACGCCGAACATCCAGTCGGTCCTGGCGGACACCGATGGCGTGGTGTGGCTCGGCACCGACCTCGGCGTGGTTCGTTATCACTGGTCCGCTGCGACCAACTCGGCTGACCGCGCGGAGGTCTTTGACAAAGTGGATGGCCAGCCAATCGGTCGGGTGGAAGCGCTCGCCCGCACGACCGACGGCACGCTGTGGGCTCATGGTGGCAAAGGCCTTTTCCGATTGCATGAGGGCAAATTTGAAAAGCTCGAGGGAGTCACCGGCGATGACGCTCAAATGCATCAACCCATGTCGCCTGGGCCAAGCGGAACACTCTGGGTCGCCAATCACCACGGTTTGGCCCGAGTGGTCGGGACCAACATCAGCCATTGGACGCAAAACGAGGGCCTGCCGACCACGGAAGTGGACTCTCCTCGCGTGGCGCCGGACGGCGCGGTTTGGTTTCAGGCTTGGGAGCACGGTGTCGGCCGCTTCGATGGCACGAATTTTACCTTTGTCTCCACTCGCGATGGGCTTCCGTCGGACCGGGTCTATGGCAGCCAGGTGGACAAGGATGGGGTCCGGTGGTTCGGCACGGGGGGAGGACTCGCCCGGTATGACGGTGGGAGCATGGTCGTGCTGAGGCGGGAAGACGGGCTGCTGAACAACATTGTCCACGACGTTCGCCAGACCGCCGATGGCGCTTTGTGGCTGGCGACCGAAAGCGGCATCCAACGCCTCGAACTGGATGGCCCGAGGATTTGGTCGCTCGGCGACGGCCTGAAGTCCGCCGAGGTCAACACGGTGCTCCCGACCCGGGATGATTCCATCTGGGCCGGGACGCAAGGCGGCGGGGCGACGCGCCTGCGGGAGAATTCCATCGAAACGCTGACCATGGCCGAAGGGCTGGGCGGCGACTATGTTTTCAGTCTCGGGGAAGATCGCGATGGCACGGTCTGGATCGGTGGAGGAACAAACCGCCTCGATGAGATGTTTGCCGTCTCGCGGAGATTCCTCGCGACGCATGACGGCCAGCGGCTTTCAATTCCGACATTGGCCGCGTCGCTTCCCACCAACGCCCTTGGCATCACGGCGATGCTCCGCGATGCGCAAGGACGTCTCTGGCTGGCCTGTCCTCCTAACGGTCTCACGCGGATTGGTGGCGGCGACCTGGAAGTGTTCGGCACGTCACAAGGTCTGCCGGCCATCTCCGGCGTGTTTTCCGGCCGGGCGTGGAACAACGCCGCCGTGCCACTGACGCTGCTTGCCAGGACCGGCGGCAAATTGTGGGTTGGAACTTTGAGCGCCGGGCTGACGGAGTATGACGGCGAGAAATTTCGCCCGGTGCGTCCGCCGGGACCGTGGTTGATTGACGACACGATCCTGAGTTTGCTCGAAGAACCGGATGGCGGGCTGTGGATGGGGACGGGTTACGGTGGCGCCGGGCGCTGGGATGGCCAGCACTTCACGCTGATCACCGCCCGGGACGCTCGCCTGGGCGGCAACCGCGTCGCGGCCATTCACCGAGACCGGCGCGGCTGGCTCTGGTTCGGGACTGACGGCGGGTTGACCTGTTACGACGGGACGACCTGGCGGACGTTCGATCAGCGCGATGGGTTGCCCGAAGGCGCGGTCAATGCCCTGGCGGAAGATGCGCACGGGGCGTTGTGGCTGGGAACTTCGGCGGGGTTGGCGCGCTACCAACCCGTGAAAGCCGAACTGCGCACGCCCACGCTCCGCGTCGTGCGCGGCGCGGCGTCGGCGCGCACCGACGCGATCCACGCGACGCAGGATCGCGAACTCGCCTTTGAAATCGGCGTGGTGGAATTCCGCACCCGGCCCGAACTCCGGCGCTTCCGCTGGAAGGCGGTCGCTGGCCAACCGACCGAAGCGGAACTCAGCGCGGCGTCCGGCTGGTCGGAGCCGATCACCAACCCGCGGTTCAACTGGGTGCCGCCGTCGCGCGGGTTGCACACGCTCGCCGTGCAGTTCATGGACCGGGATTTGAACCGTTCACCGCTCGGGCTTGCCACTGTCAACGTCGCGCCGCTGTGGTATGCCAACGCCTGGATCATGGCGCCCGGCGGCGGTGCGGTGCTGGGTTTGGTGGGCTGGGCCTTCGTGGCGCGATCACTGGTCATTCGGCGCAAGCGCGAGGCGGAGGAGTTGCGGGAGGAGATGGTTAAACGTGATCGCGAGGCGCGGGCCCGGCTGGAGAAGGAGGTCAGGGAACGCGAACAGGTGCAGGAGTATTTTCAGTCGCTGGTGGAAAACGTGCCCGTGATGGTCTATCGGCGGGATCTTGAAGGGCGCGTTACCTTCATCAACCGGCTCGGCACCGAGTTCTTTGAAAGATTATTCGGTAGGAGTGACAAGGAAACTGATTATATCGGCCAAGGTTACGAGGCGTTTGTCAATATTGCGACGCCCGAGGAGATCGCCCGCATCAAGGAAACCGACCGCGAAGTGATCCGAACGGGACGGCTCCTCGAGCGCGAATTCAAGTTTGAGCGGCGGGATCGCCCCTCCATCTGGCTCCACACGATCCGCACACCGGTTGTTGCCCCCGACGGTCGCATTACCGGCGTGCAATATGTGACTTGGGATGTGACCAAGGAGAAGGAGGCCGCCGATGTCTTGAAGCATGCCAAAGAAGCCGCCGACGCGGCGAACCAGGCCAAGAGCGCGTTCCTGGCAAACATGTCGCACGAGTTGCGCACGCCGCTCAATGCGATCATTGGCTACAGCGAGATGCTGGAAGAAGAAGCGCCGGAGATCGGCGCGGAATCCATGGTGCCCGATCTGCAAAAGATCCACGGCTCGGCCAAGCACCAACTGGCGCTGATCAATGACATCCTCGATCTCTCCAAGATCGAGGCCGGCAAGATGACGTTGTTCCTCGAAGAGTTCGACGTAGCGAAACTGATCAACGAAGTCGCGGCGACGGTGCAGCCACTCGTGACGAAGAAGGCGAACAAACTGGTGGTGGAGTGTCCCGCCGACCTCGGCGTGATGCGGGCGGATCAAACGAAGCTGCGCCAGACATTGTTCAACCTGATCTCGAACGCGGCGAAGTTTACGGAGCAGGGAACGATCCGCTTGGAAGTGCAGAGAACATCGAACAACCAACATTCAACGCCCAACATCGAAGATCCGGAGGGCCGAGTTCCAGGAGGCCCTGAAACCAATCGGCCGGCGGACAACGCCATGTCAGGGACTCCCGGAGCTCGTCCCTCCGAAGCGGTGATGTTCGCGGTGAGCGATTCCGGCATCGGCATGACGCCGGGGCAGCTCGGGAAACTCTTTCAGGCCTTCAGCCAGGCGGAAGCGGCGACGCAGGCCAAGTACGGCGGCACGGGCCTGGGCCTGGCGATCAGCCGGAAGTTCTGCCAGTTGATGGGTGGCGACATCACCGTGACGAGTGAAGCGGGCCAGGGTTCGACGTTTACCGTGACGCTGCCGCGAACGGTGGTGGAGCCCGGCAAGGAATGAACCACGTGGACCGGTGACGCTTTCGGTGTGGCACACGGCGACGAGTATCCGCCAGGGCCTGGACTGCGGCCGCCCGCTGCCGCTTTGTGGCGGGTTCGAAATTGCGGGTGCGCTCGAAAGCGCCAGAGGAGTCACTACCGATTTCGCACACACCTATGCTTCAGATCGAAGGACTGACTGACGCTCCGTCGGGGCCACATCAATGCAGTCAGTAACCACGAATGAACACCAAGGGACACGAATCGGAGCGGCGATTGCCAGGTCGGACGGGAACTGGTCGAAATCATTACCGGGTGACCCTTCCGCCAAGAGCTCCCGTTTGAAAGACGCCGGCTGTAATTCGTGTCGATTGGTGCGCATTCGTGGTTGGTCTGAGTAGATCCGGCTCCTGCTCAACCGGCAGGACGCTGGCGACTCAGGTAATCCATGTCGACGTTGCCGCTGACACGCCGATTTGGAAATCGGCGCTCCGGCTGATCCATGATGCCGCTGGCCAAGGGTGGCGGTTTGCAATAGCGTTGCGCCGTTCCCGAGCATTCATGACATCCAACCGGCAACGTCCATTCGCTTCCCTCGTTGCCGTGGTGACGCTGGCCTGCGTTGTCGGTGCCCTGCCCCTCACGTTGCACGCGCAAAACCACGTCCTCGAACTCGACGGCAAGGACAGCTACGTGGAACTGCCGCCGAATATTTTCAACGACCTCGACGAGGCCACGGTCGAGGCGTGGGTCAGGTGGCGGAGTTTTCCGACCAATATGCCGTCGCGGTTCTTCAGCTACGGGGAAGAAAACCACGACACCGGAATCCAGGGAACCGGCAATGGAACTCTGAACTTTTTCGTCCAAGACCAGGAACAACGTCTGAAAGATGTGAATGTCCCCGGCCTGGTTAAGGCGAACGAGTGGTATCATGTCGCCGCCGTGACCGGAAAAGCCGGGATGAAGGTCTTCATCAACGGAGCCATCATCGCGACCAATAACTACACCGGCAGCTTTTCCGCCATCAAGAACGGTGCGCGCTTTCGCTTGGGCCGCGCAGTCGTAGACTCAGAGCCATTTGTCGACGGGCAGCTCGCGGAGGTGCGGGTCTGGGGAGTGGCGCGCACGGAAGCGCAAATCCGCG
Source organism: bacterium (assembly GCA_031362805.1). Lineage (GTDB taxonomy): Bacteria > Verrucomicrobiota > Verrucomicrobiia > Limisphaerales > RI-55 > RI-55. The sequence continues at coordinate 69,580 of JANLTG010000182.1, read as the reverse complement.
CAACGATGTTCAAGAAACTCACCGGCCAGGAACCGGATTTGACTGGGCTGTGGAATTTCGACGACGGCACCGCGAACGATTCGTCCCCGGCCGCCCACCATGGCAAACTCATCGGCGGCGCGAAGATCGCCGTGGCGTCTTTACCTTTGCCGATTCAACTCGCGCCCTGGTCGAGGATTCTCGGCAAGGCGATCGATGCGAGTGGCGCCGCTTTGGCGGAGGTGACGATCCGTGCCACGTCGGACGGAACGGAAATTGGCCGTGCCACCAGTGGCCGTAATGGCGAATACGCGTTGACGCTGCGAACTGCCGCCCAGGCGATTGAACTTGCTGCCTCCAGTCCGGCTGATCTGGTCGGTTCACGAACGGCAATACCCATTACACCTTATGCGGAACAAACCGCCGACCTGGTTTTGAAGCCTTCGCTTCACCTCTCGGGCAAAGCAGTCGCGCTGGATGGCAAGACACCGCATGTGCAGATGGTCATCGAATTGGTCCGGCCCGAAGCTGCGAGTAGCAGCCGAGGTGACGAGGCTCCATCCTTAATTCCGAATCCCAGTCAGAGCCTCCTTACGTCGGCTGCTACCAATCGGGTGCTGCAACTCGACGGGAAAGACAGCTTCGTCGAACTGCCGCCTGGCCTCTGCAACGATCTTGAGGAGGGGACTTTTGAGGGCTGGTTCAACTGGCAGAGCTTTCAGGACAACTCGCACCTCTTTGAATTTGGCAGCAATGAGCACGGGTTGGTGGTTAACAATCGAGGACCAAGCACCGAACTGGGCGGCGTCATCAGGACGAAGGGTGTTGGCGCCCAGCACTTCGGGTCTGGTCACCCATTACAGGCCGGGCAGTGGTGCCATGTCGCTGTGGTCGCTGGTGCCTCCGGCCTGAGCCTGTTTGCGAACGGCCGATTGGTGGCAACCAATGCGCTTCCCGGCAGCTTTGCCAAGGTGGCGGGTGGCAGCCTTAACCTTCTCGGCGGATGCACCCTGAATGGAGCTCCCAGCTTTCACGGCCAAATGGACGAGGTCCGTCTCTGGCGGGGCGCACGCACGGCGGAGCAAATCCGCGAGAACATGTTCAAGCCGCTCACCGGCGCTGAACCAGGACTGGTCAGTCTTTGGAACTTCGACGATGGCACGGCCCGCGATTCCACGCCGCGCGGAAATCACGGCAAATTCATCGGCAAAGCTACCGTCATCAAAGGGGCACCACCCACCGCACTGCTCCACGGGAAAATCCTCGATCCGACTGGAAACTTGGTGGCTGGGGCCAGCGTGGAGCTGCGGCAGGCGGGCCAATCAGTCCGGCTGATGACCAATAACAGCGCAGGCGAGTACGCGTTTACGATTTCTTCCACCGCGCGCTGCGACCTGTTTGTCACCACGGGCCAGTTGTCCGCTTACCGGCTCGGTTTTCAGCCGCGCGGTGAAGGCGCGCAGAAGCTGGATTGGACGCTCGCGGAAACTCAGGCTTCCAAATCCCAACTTCGAAATCCGAAACCCGAAGTGAGCCTCCTCACGTCGGCTGCTACGAATCGCGTGCTGCAACTCGACGGGAAAAGCCGCGCCGAGTTGCCACCGAACATATTCAACGAATTGACCGAGGCGACCGTGGAAGGGTGGATCAAGTGGCAGCAATTGACGGAGTTAACCCAAATGTTTGATTTCGGCAAAGTGGGCTCTGAAATGTGGGTCGGGCCAGGCAACTCTGAGTTCGGCGGGACGCCTGCGGACCTGTTCGCCTACATCAAGTCAATCAAGTCAACCGGGCCGCAGGCGAATGGCATTCTTGTGCCGAACGTCCTCCGCAGCGAAGAGTGGTTTCATATCGCCTTCAGCACCGGTCCTGCCGGCATGCAGGTTTTCTTGAACGGCGTGCTGGTTGGAACCAATGCCGACACCGGCAGCTTCGCGTCGATCCGCAATGGCGACCGAAACTGGTTGGGCGGCGATTCAGTTGAAGCCGCCGGGTCCCTCGTAGGCCAGATCGACGAATTCCGCGTCTGGAAAGTCCAGCGCACGGCGGAGCAAATCCGCGACACCATGTTCCAGAAGCTCAACGGGGCCGAGCCGGGCCTCTTCGGCCTTTGGAACTTCGACGATCCCGCGAATCCCGGCCGCGACGCCTCGCCCGGCGCGCATCACGGCAAACTCATCGGCCCGGCCGCGGTCACGAACGCAACGCTCCCGGGCGTGGTGGTGTCCGGAAAAATCACCGACACTGCGGGCGTTGCGGCCCAGGGCGCGCGCGTCACGGTGCGCGGCGCGAATGGCGTGGAGCGCCGATTTGCCGGCAACGCGGCGGGTGAGTATTCGTTCACACTGAACTCATCCGAGCGTTGCGACCTGTTCGTCACCACCGGCAAGTTGTCCGCGTATCGGCTCGGTTTTCAATCCACCGGTGGAGGCTGGCAAAAGTTGGACTGGGCGCTCGCGGAAACACAGGCTTCCAAATCCGAAATTGGGCGGTTCCCCGGCGGCACAGTCGTCGCCCGGACACTAACCGACGAGACCGGCGCGTTCGATTTCGCGAACGTGAAGCCCGGCCCGTATCAACTGCGGGCGCAGGTGCTCGATGGCAAGGCGTGGTTCGACGCCGGAAAGATTCTCCACGCACAGCCCGATCTGACGGTAGCGGAGTCCGCCAAACTCAAAGCGATTGATTGGCGTCTCGCACCGTTCAAGAAAGGGGCGTGGGAACCCTTCAACACCGCGCGCGGCCTGGCGGATGACTCCGACGTCCGCAAGATCCTGATCGAACCGGACGGGTCGGTCTGGTTTACCACTCAAAGCGGGGCCTCCCGGTTTGATGGCCATGAATTCCTGAACTTCACGACGGAAGACGGTCTGCCGGACAACCGAGTCCTGAGCATGGATCGCGACAATCGGGGAAATATATGGTTTTCCACCATGACCGGTATCGCCAAGTATGACGGAAAGAAATTCGCCAAATGGACGGGCGCTCAAGTGGCCAATCTTGAATACATCGCCGGCATCTATGCGGCACCGGATGGGAAAGTGTGGTTCGGTTCCGATTCGGCGCCCACGGTATTCTCCTTTGATGGCGAGCGGTTTTCCTATTTCACGGGAACCAACGGGCCGCCGGGGGGCGTCAGAAAATTGACTGGTGACGGCAAGGGAATCATCTGGATGGCCAGCACGGTAGGCCTGCTGCGCTTCGACGGAACCAACTTCATCAACGTGACGGAGCAAGCGGGCTGGGGATCAGTTCAAACACGTGCCCCGGCTGTCGATGGTAAGGGCCGGGTTTGGTTTGGTTTTGATTCCAAGGCCGGATTTGATTCGGGAGTCGGAAGCTATGACGGAACGAATGTCGTCAGGTACGGCAGGGGTCATGGACTTGGGCTGACACTGATCCACGGTACCCATATCGCTCCGGATGGGGCGGTCTGGTTTGCGGGACAGGGCGGAGCTTCTCGCTTCGATGGGACAAATTTCGTAAATTTCACCAAGGAAGACGGCCTGCCGACCGACGATCTCATATCCGTGACCCGTTCGCCGGACGGGGTGATGTACTTTGGAAGTTGGAAGGATGGTGCCGTCCGTTACGATCCATCGACATTTATCAGCTACACCACCGCAGATGGTTTGGCCGCCAACTCTACCTGGCAGAGTTTCGTGGCTGCGGATGGCGCACTGTGGTTTGGCCACGACTCTTCCGCCTCGGCGACACCTTGGGCTCCAGTCGCGGGTGTCTCCCGCTTTGATGGGCGGCAGTTCACCACCTTCGCGGAGACGAGCCGTATCGTCGTCCGCGGCTCCCTGGCGCAAACCCGAGATGGCGTTTTGTGGGTACCGTCGCGCGATGGCGGCGTGATCCGGTTCGATGGCACAAATTTCGTCCGCTCGACTACGGCGGATGGCTTGGGGAGCGACGACGTGCATGCGATGGCGGCCGCGCCGGATGGATCAGTCTGGGCGGGACAGACGAACGGATTGTCGCATTTCGTTGCTGGTCGCTGGCAGCACTTCCCCAGCCCTGGTGGGAAGCAGATTTCAAGTATCGTGTGTGACTCCAAAGGAACGGTTTGGGCCGCATCATTTCAGGGATCATCGGTCTGGCGTTTCGATGGCGCTGAATTTCAGCCATTGAGCACCGCGTCCGGTTCAATCGGCAGCAGTGTGTTGAGCCTGTTTATCGACCGGGATGACTCGCTCTGGATCGGCACGGACGCGGGAGCGATCCAGTTCGCCGGCAAGGAACTCACGCGCTTCACGAAATCCAAAGAGGGGCTCGCGAATAATTTTGTCCAATGCGTTTATCGCGACCGCCAAAACGTGCTTTGGTTCGGCACGCGGTATGGCGCGAGCCGGTTCGACGGCGCGGTGTGGTCCACCTTGACGAAGGCCGATGGCCTGGCCGGCAGTGATGTCCGCACGATCCGCGAGGATAAATCGGGCGCGCTCTGGTTCGGCACGGACCGGGGCGTGACGCGCTATGCGGCACCGCGTGGCACCGCCCCGCCACCGCGCGTCACGGTGGTATTGGATAAACCCTACGAACCGGGAGAGCCGCTGCCGTCGATCGAACGCGGTCGGCGCGTGGAGTTGAAGATCGAAGTGACGGACCTCAAGACCCACTCGGAAGTCCGCCGGTTTCGTTGGCGGGTCGTCCCCGGCCGGCCCACGGCGGAGGCGCTGCGCGATGCGCCTGGTAGGGCCGACCTGCCGGTCGGCCTGGACGCGTGGCAACGCGTCCCTACCACAAACTCCGGTTGGCAAGTTCTCACGGAGCCGCAATTCCATTGGAACGCGCCGGAGACCGGGGAATACACGCTGGCGGTTCAATACATTGATCGCGATCTGAACTATTCGCTGCCGACGATAGTGCCGCTGAAGATCGTCCCGCCGTGGTTTGCCAACGCCTTCATCATGGGGCCGTCTGGCGGCGCGCTGCTGGGCTTGGTGGGCTGGGCTTTCGTAGCGCGGTCGCTGGTCATCCGGCGCAAGCGCGAGGCGGAGCAGTTGCGGGAGGAGATGGCCAACCGTGATCGCGAGGCGCGGGCCCGGCTGGAGAAGGAGGTCAGGGAACGCGAACAAGCGCAGGAGTATTTTCAGTCGTTGGTGGAGAACGTGCCCGTGTGCGTCTATCGGAGGGATCTCGAAGGGCGGTTTACCTTCATCAACCGGCTCGGCGCCGAGTACTTTGCAAAATGCTTCGGCTCGCGTGGGAAAGAGGCCTTTGTCGTCGGCCAAGGTTACGGTGCACTTGAGAGTTTTTTGCTGCCCCAGGAGATCGCCCGAACCAAAGAGATAGATCAAGAGGTGATCCGAACGGGACGACTGATCGAGCACGAATTCAAGTTCGAGCGGCCGGACCGTCCCACCATCTGGCTCCATTACATCCGCACGCCGGTTCTTGCCCCCGACGGTCGTATTACGGGCGTGCAACTTATGAGCTGGGATATTTCCAAGGAGAAGGAGGCCGCCGAGAACTTGAATCAAGCCAAAGACGTCGCCGAGCAGGCGCGGGCCACGGCCGATGACGCCAACAAAGCCAAGAGCAGTTTCCTGGCGAACATGTCGCACGAGTTGCGCACGCCGCTCAACGCGATCATCGGCTACAGCGAGATGTTGCAGGAGGAGGCGGAGGACGTCGGGCAGCAGGGTTTCATTCCCGATCTCCAGAAGATCCATGGCGCCGGCAAGCATTTGCTCGGGCTCATCAACGACGTGCTCGATCTTTCCAAAGTCGAGTCCGGCAAGATGACGCTCTTCCTCGAGGACTTCGACGTTTACAAGACCCTGCGCGAGGTCGAGGCCACGGTGCAGCCGTTGATCAAGAAGAACACCAACGCCCTCGTCGTCGAGTGCGCGCCGGACCTCGGCGCCATGCGGGCCGATCTCACCAAGGTCCGGCAGATCCTCTTCAACCTGCTCTCCAACGCGGCGAAGTTCACGGACCAGGGGACGATCCGGCTGGAGGTGAAGAGAACATCGAACATCCAACAGCGAACAACGAACGTCGAAGCTTCGGAGGGCCGAGTTCCAGGAGGCCATGAAACCAATCTATCGGCGGAAGGAGCCATGTCAGGGACTCCCGGAGCTCGTCCCTCCGAGACGGTCATGGACTCCCGGAGCTCGTCCCTCCGAGACGGTCATGGACTCCCGGAGCTCGTCCCTCCGAAACGGTCCCTCCGAGACGGTGGTGTTCGCCATCACGGACTCCGGCATCGGGATGACGCCCGAGCAACTCGGCCGGTTGTTCGAGGCCTTCCAGCAGGCGGACGCGTCGACCAGCCGCAAGTTTGGCGGCACCGGTCTGGGGCTGGCGATCAGCCGCAAGTTCGCCCGGCTGATGGGCGGAGACTTGACCGTCACCAGCGAACTGGGCCAGGGCACCACCTTCACCGTCACCCTGCCGGCCGAAGTCGCGGACCCCAACAAGGCCGGAGACACCGTGCGCCTCGTGCCCGACGCGCCGGGCGACGGACCGGTGATCCTGGTGATCGACGACGATGCGAACGTGCGGGAACTCATTCAGCGCTCGCTGACGAAGGAAGGTTACCACGTTGAGCTGGCGGTGGACGGCAAGACGGGCCTGGCAATGGCCGAGCGTCTGCAGCCGCGGGCCATCACGCTGGATGTGATGATGCCGGGCATGGATGGCTGGACCGTGCTGCAACAGCTCAAGGCCAACCCCCGGACCACCCACATCCCCGTCGTGATGGTGACCATCGTCGATGAGAAGAACCTCGGGTTCTCGCTCGGCGCGGTGGATTACCTGACCAAGCCGATCGACTGGCAGCAACTGCACCGGATTCTGGAGAAACACCGGCTGGCCAGCGCCGGCGCCCAAGTCCTGATGATTGAAGACAATGCGGACACGCGGGACATGACGCGGCGGCAACTGGAGAAGAACGGGTGGACGGTGACCGAGGCGGAGAACGGCCGCGTCGGGCTCGTCCGGCTCCAACAATCCACCCCTGCCCTGATCCTGCTGGACCTGATGATGCCGGAGATGGACGGGTTCGAGTTCATGGACGAGTTCCGGCGGCATCCCGAGTGGCGCGGCATTCCGGTAATCGTGGTGACCGCAAAGGAACTGACAGTGGAGGATCACGACCGGCTCAATGGCTGCGTGGTGCGGATCCTGGAAAAAGGGGCGGTGAGCTCCCAGCAGTTGCTGGCCGAGATCCAGGACGTGATGAAAGCCGCCGCCAAGGGCTGAGGGCACCGGAACCCTGAACGATTAACAGGAGGAAGCAGAGACCGCAGAGGACCATCTCTTCCGTGCGCACCGCGGCGATGGATTTCCGCCAGGGCGTGGACTGCGGCCGCCCGCTGCCGCTTTGTCGCGGGTGCGAATGGACGGGTGCGCTCGACAGCGCCAGAGGACTGGCGAACTCCACGACGCTGGCGCGCCGCATCGCATCCATGTCGACGTTGCCGCTGACATGCCGATTTGGAAATCGGCGCTCCGGCCGGGCCACGATGCCGCTGGCCAAGAGTGGTGTTTTGCCCTAGCGTTACGCCGTTCCCGAGCATTCATGACCTTCAAACGGCAACTCCCTTTCGTCGCCCTGCTGCTTTGGCTGTCGGTCGGGGCTCTCCGCGCCCAGCCGGCCGCGACGAACTACGTGCTGTCGCTCGGTGGCACGAACGGCTTCCTCGAATTGCCCAGCGGCGCGTTCAACGACCTCGAAGAAGTCACCCTCGAAGGCTGGGTCAAGTGGAGCGGCTTGGACGGGCACGAGCGATTTCCTCCGTGGCCGCTTCCTTTCGCAGATTTACACACAGCCCTCGCTCCATTAGTCTAAACGCCATGAGCACCGCTGACTTAATCTTCAAGAAGGCAAAAGCGTTGCCGAGTCCCTTGCAAACCGAAGCCCTGCACTTCGTCGATTACCTGCTGACGCGCCAGGAGGCCAAAAGCGAGGCCGCCGCTTGGGCGAAGTTTTCCGCCGAACAGTTGGAAAACCAATATTCGACTGCCGACTCCATCTACGACCAGGACAAGGCTGCCCCATGAGCTACGCTCAAAGGGATACTCTGCTCGTGTCGATGGCGTTCTCGGACGGCACCGGTGCGAAGAAACGCCCTGTCATGGTGGTTTATGAGAGTGGGGATGATGATTTGCTCGTGGCTCCAGTCACCAGTCATACAGCGCGGACTGATTATGACGTGCGTTTGAACGAGTGGCAAAAATCGGGTTTGCTCCTGCCGTCAATCGTTCGGCTGGAAAAGTTGGCGACCGTGGATAAGTCCACCGTCCTCCGCAAGCTTGGACAAGTTTCTCGAAGTGACTGGCAAAAGCTTCAGCCAAAATTGAAAACTCTATTCGCCACGATTCTCGGTGAAAATTAAGAACGCCAGTTTTCAAATACCGAAAGCCGGCTGCCTTGCCGGCCTGGTTGCCCTGTTCATTCACCTCTCCCCCCTCCACGCCCAGCCGGCCGCGACGAACTACGTGCTGTCGCTCGGCGGCACGAATGGCTTCCTCGAATTGCCCAGCGGCGCGTTCAACGATCTCGAAGAAGTCACCATCGAAGGCTGGGTGAAATGGATGGATAACGGCTACTGGAGCCGTTTCTTTGATTTCGGCAAGGAATGGTACTCGGTCCATGTGACACGCCTTGCCTCGTCGCCGCACATCGTCTTTTCCATCCCGCCGCCCGGCGGTGGGGGTGGTGATAGTGAGGGGAACGGATTCGTCGCCCGGGATATCTTTCGCACCAACCAATGGTTTCACTTCGCGGCGGTCATCGCCCGGGATCGTGCCCAGTTCTACGTCAACGGTGCCCTCGCGGTTTCCGGTCCGAACCAGACACCCTTCAACCGCCTTCAGCGAGGCGAGCGCAATCGACTGGGACGTAACAACTGGGCGGACACCGTGTTCCCGGACGTCATCGACACGGAAGCGTTCATGGATGAATTCCGCGTCTGGCGCGGCGCGCGCACGGGCGACCAGATTCGCGAAAACCTGTTCCGGCGGTTGATGGGGAACGAGCCGGACCTGGTCTGCCTGCTCAACTTCGATGATCAAACTTCCGTCGATAGATCATCGCGGACCAACGCCACGAAGCTGGTCGGCAACGCCCGGATTGTCCCAGTGCCCGTGCCGTCGCCCGGTGAATTAATTCCGATGACTTCGCTCTCAGGACGGGTAACCGATGGCACGGGGAATCCTGCGGCGGGCGCCACCGTTCGGGTGGACCGTGACCGGGAGATGGCAGCCACAGCGCTGACCGACGCCTCCGGAGTTTACGAGGTTGGGTTCAAGTATGCGCCCGGAACCTACGATGTTTTCGCGGAGCTGGGCCAGCTTGGCGTCTGGCTCACGAATGTTCCCGTCGCTTCACAAACTTCGGCCCGATTCGATCTGGCCTTGGGCACATCCAGCTCCATCTCGGGCGCGCTCGTGGCGCTGGACGGGACGTCGCACGCCGGCGCAGTGTCGGAGGCGGAGGATGCCGTCACCGGGCGGGTGGCGGCCACTGTGGCGAGCGATGCGCGGGGTGAGTTCACGTTCCGCAACCTTCGGCCAGGCGCCTACCTAGTGCGTACCCGGGGGCCCAACGGCCATATCTATTATGCGAGTCGTCAGTTAGTGGAGGTGATCCCGGGCAAGACCGTCGCGAACATTGATCTTCGCTTCCCGCCCTCGAAGAAAGGGGCGTGGGAGGTCTTCAACACCGCGCGCGGCCTGGCGGATGACAACGACATCCGCAAGATTTTGATCGAGCCGGATGGGTCCGTGTGGTTTGCCACCCAGGGCGGGGCCTCCCGGTTTGATGGCCATGAATTTAGAAACTTCACGACCGACGACGGCCTGCCGGACAACTTTATCGCGAACATGGCCCGCGACAGTCGGGGAAATATCTGGTTCTCCACGCTGACGGGCATTGCCCGCTATGACGGAAAGCGCATCGATAAATGGACGGGCGATCAGGTGGCCAACCTGCAATTCATTGATGCGATCTACGCGGCCCCGGATGGCAAGGTGTGGTTCGGGGCTGACAGCGCGCGCACCGTCTTCTCTTTTGACGGGGAGAAGTTTTCCTATTTCACCGGCACCAACGGACCGCCCAGCGGCGTAAATAAAATGGAGGGTGACGGTAAGGGAAACATTTGGATGACAGGCTCTGCCGGTCTCTTGCGCTTTGACGGAACCAATTTTATCAACGTGACGAGCCAGGCTGGCTTTGCATTGAGAACCGATACCCCGAGCGTTGATCGTCATGGCAAGGTTTGGTTTGGTTTTAGTCCTGGGGGGGCCGCCAGCTATGACGGAACGAATGTCGTCACCTACGGCCGGAGTCATGGACTGGGGCTGGCAAACGTGTTCTGCACCCACGTCGCTCCGGATGGGGCGGTCTGGTTTGCGGGCATGGGCGGAGTCTCGCGCTTCGATGGGACGAACTTCGTAAATTTTACCAAGGAAGACGGCCTGCCGGGCGAGCGGATGATCTTTGTGACCAGTTCGCCGGACGGCGTGATGTACTTCGGAAGCACCCGTGACGGAGCAGGCCGTTACGATCCGGCGACCTTCATCAGCTACACCACGGCCGATGGTTTGGCTGCCAACTCGACATGGAGGAGTTTCCTGGCTGCGGATGGCACGGTTTGGTTTGCCCATGAGTATAATGCTTCAATTTCAGCTTCACCTTCAGGTCTTCCCGTGAACATCTCTCGCTTTGATGGGCGGCAGTTTACCACCTTCGCGGAGACCAATCGCATCGTCGTCCGCAACGCCCCAGCGCAAACCCGTGATGGCGCCTTGTGGTTTCCGACGTTCGATGGTGTGATCCGTTTCGATGGCACCAACTTCATCCGCTCCATTGCGGCGGAAGGTTGGGCGGGCGGCGTGGTGGATGTGATGGCGGCAGATCCCGACGGATCAGTCTGGGCGGGGACCGGGAGTGGTTTATCACATTTCGTGGATGGGCGCTGGCAGAATTTTTCCAGTCCTGGTGGAAAGCAGATTTCAAGCATCGTGTTTGATTCCAAGGGAACCGTCTGGGCAGGATCATGGGGGGGAGCATCCGCGTGGCGCTTTGACGGCGCTGGCTTTCAACCCTTGAGTACCGCGTCCGGTTCATTCAGCAACACTGCGCACAGCATGTCCATTGACCGGGATGACTCGCTTTGGATCGCCACGGATGCGGGCGCCGTCCGGTTTGACGGCCAGGAACTCATGCGCATCACGAAATCAAAAGGGCAGCTCGCGAATAGTTTTGTCCAATGCGTCTATCGCGACCGCCGCGGCGTGCTGTGGTTCGGCACCCGGGCTGGCGCGACCCGGTTTGACGGCGCCGTGTGGTCCACCTTGACGAAGGCCGATGGTCTGGCCGGTAGTGATGTCCGCACGATCTGCGAGGATCAGTCGGGCGCGCTCTGGTTCGGCACGGACCGGGGCGTGACGCGCTATGTGGCGCCGCGGATTCCCGCCCCGCCACCGCGTGTCACGGTGTTGCTGGATCAAACCTACCAACCGGGAGAGGCGCTGCCGTCGATCGATCGCGGACGGCGGGTGGACCTGAAGATCAACGTGGCCGATTACAAGACCCGGTCGGAACTTCGCCGGTTCCGCTGGCAGGTCGTCGCCGGGCGACCCACGGCGGAGGCGTTGCGCGACAGCAAGAATTGGCAAGAACCTGAAGGTAGGGCGCGTCACTCCGTGCGCGCCGTTCCCGGGGATGGTCCAGCGCGGCGCGCGCGGAGCGACGCGCCCTACCAGCCGGAGAATCATGACACGAACTCCGGTTGGCAAGTTCTCACGGAGCCACAATTCGTTTGGAACGCGCCCGAGACCGGGGAACACACGCTGGCGGTACAATACATCGATCGTGACTTGAACTATTCGCCGCCGACGCTGGTGCCGCTGCGGATCGTCCCTCCGTGGTATCTGAACGCATGGATCGTGGGCCCATTCGGAGGCACGACCGGCGGGCTGTTGATCTGGGCGTTCATCGCGCGTTCTCTCTACATTCGCAAACGCCGCGAAGCCGAGCGGCTCAAGGAGCAGATGGTCGAGCAGGAACATGCCGCCCACGTTCGGCTCGAAGCCAAGGCGGTCGCGCTCGCGGAGTCGAACCGCCAGCTCGGTCTGGCGCGCGAAGCCGCCGAGGAGGCGCGGCAGTCGGCCGACAACGCCAGTCAGGCCAAGTCGCAATTCCTCGCCAGCATGAGCCATGAGTTGCGCACGCCGCTCAACGCGATCATCGGCTACAGTGAGATGTTGCAGGAGGAAGCCAGCGAGCTGGGTCACGAAGGGTTCAATCCCGATCTCCAGAAGATCCACGGCGCCGGCAAGCATCTGCTCGAGCTCATCAACGACATCCTGGATCTCTCCAAAATCGAGGCCGGCAAGATGACGCTCTTCCTCGAAGAGTTCGACGTGACGAAGTTGGTGAACGAAGTCGCCGCGACGGTGCAGCCGCTCGTCGCCAAGAACGGGAACCGACTCGAGGTGGTTTGCCCCGCCGAAGTAGGCGTGATGAAGGCGGACATCACCAAGCTGCGCCAGACGCTGTTCAACCTGATCTCCAACGCGGCGAAGTTCACGGACAAAGGGACGATCACGCTGAAGGTGAACCGAACGTTCAACGCTCAACATTCAACGCCCAACATCGAAGGTTCGGAGGGCCGAGTTCCAGGAGGCCCTGAAACCAATCGGCCGGCGGACGGAGCCATGTCAGGGACTCCCGGAGCTCGTCCCTCCGGCATGTCGGAAGGGGATCATGGACTTACCGAAACTCGTCCGCCCGAAATGTTTGCGTTCGCTGTGAGCGACACGGGCATCGGGATGACACCGGAGCAGATGGCAAAACTCTTCCAGGCCTTTTCACAGGCGGACAGTTCGACGAGCAGGAAGTACGGCGGCACCGGCCTGGGCCTGGCGATCAGCCGGAAGTTTGCACAGATGATGGGCGGCGAGCTGGGCGTTGCCAGCGAGCCGGGCAAGGGCTCGACCTTCACCCTCACGCTGCCAGCGGTGGTCATTGATCCCGAGCAGGTGGCAGCCGGGCAGGTGGTTGTTCCCCTCGACAAAGGCCCCGCCCATGCGCCCGTGGTCCTGGTGATCGATGATGACCCGGTGATCAGCGAGTTGATGACGCGTTCGCTGGTGAAGGACGGTTACCGGGTCGAGACCGCCAGCAGCGGCCAGCAAGGCCTGGAACTGGCGCGCGCCCTCAAGCCGGCCATCATCACCCTGGATGTGATCATGCCCGGCATGGACGGCTGGTCAGTGTTGACGGCGTTGAAGGCGGACCCGGCGCTCGCCGACATCCCAGTGGTGATCCTCACGATGGTGGACGACAAGAACCTCGGGTTCGCGCTTGGCGCCTCCGATTACCTGTCCAAGCCGATCGACTGGAAGCGGCTGACGACTTCGTTGAACCGGCATCGCAAGGACCTCACGAACCCGCTGGTGCTGGTGGTGGAGGACGACGCGAACACCAGCGACATGCTCGTGCGCAATTTGCAGAAGGAAGGCTGGCAGACGGCCGTCGCCGGCAACGGGCAGCTCGGGTTACGAGAGGTCGCGAAGGCGATCCCGCAGTTGATCCTGCTCGACCTGATGATGCCGGAGATGGACGGGTTTGAATTTTTGACCGAGCTGCGAAAACGGGAAGGCTGTGAACGAATCCCGGTGGTGGTCATTACGGCGAAGGATTTGACCCCGGAAGACCGGCGGCGTCTCAACGGCCAGGTAACGCGGATTCTGCAGAAGACCGCCACGACCCGCGAACAGATGCTGACCGAAGTGCGGCAGCTCCTGACTCAACGAACTTGAGATCTCGAATGGAGATGAGCGGACACGAATCAGCGCCGACGGTTCGGCCCGGAGCGCGGGTTTGCAACCCGCAGCGGCCAGCAATTGCGCACCCGGCCGAGAGCGGCGGCGACCGCTGGTGTTCCGGCGTGGCTGCGGGTTACCAACCCGCGCTCCGGGTGGTGGCCTCGCCGCACTCGGTTCCTTGGTATTCATTCGTGGTTAACTCTTAAAACGCATGGCAAAAATACTGTTGGTTGAAGACAACGAAATGAACCGCGACATGCTCTCGCGGCGGCTCGAACGCAAGGGCTATCAAATCGTCATCGCCGTGGATGGCCAGCAAGGCATCAACCTGGCTCGCAGTGAACGGCCGGATCTGATCCTCATGGACATGAGCCTGCCCATCATCGACGGCTGGGAGGCGACGCGCCAATTGAAGGGCGCGGACGACACCAAGGGCATCCCCATCATTGCGCTCACGGCCCACGCGATGGCCGAGGACGAACGCCGCGCGCGCGAGGCCGGTTGCAATGACTTCGACACCAAGCCGATTGAGCTGCCCCGTCTGCTGGAAAAGATTCAGCAACTGTTGCCGGCAGTTTGATGGCCGCTCGAACGAGAAATGCCATGCCCCCACCCGACGCGCATAAATCCCCGGCCAGCGACGAGCGTTTTCGACTGGCCCGCATCCGGCATGACTTGCGCACACCGATCAACCACATCATCGGCTACAGCGAGATTCTCCAGGAAGATGCCGAAGGCTGCGTGCCGGCGGAATTCCTGATCGACCTGGCGAAGATTCACAGCGCCGGCCAGCAACTGGTCACGTTGATCAATCAGTACCTCGGCGAGGAATCCGTCCTGATCCGCGAACATGATTTTCATCAGGCCAGCCATGAGCTGCGCACGCCGGCGAATCACATCATCGGCTATGGCGAGCTGCTGCGGGATTTGTGCGAAGACTTTGGCAAACCAGAGTTTCGGGCCGACCTCACGAAGATCATCGACGCCGGCCGATCCTGGCTCGTCTTGATGGAGCAACACCTGTTCGGCGAGCGGGCGACGCCCTTCCGCAAGGCACCCGCTGACGCGCCGACGGCGCATCCGCAGGCTGCGGACTGGTCGCGCATCCGCAACACCTTCTCCAGCGCCACCAAAAAGCGGGATGTTTTTCACGCGGAGCAGGGACGGCTGCTGCTCGCCGACGACGATGCGGGAAATCGCGAGCTGTTGCAGCGGCGGCTGGAGAAGCTGGGCTACACGGTGACCACCTGCGCCGATGGCCGCGAGGCCTTGAAGCAACTGCGCGAAGGCCGCTTCGATCTCGCGCTCCTCGACATGGTGATGCCGGGGCTCGACGGCCATGAGATCCTCGCGGAGATCAAGGACGATCCCAATCTCCAGAACGTGCCGGTGATCATGATCTCGGCGCTCGACCAGATGGAGAGCATCGTCCGCTGCATCGATCTGGGGGCGGAGGATTACCTGTCCAAGCCGTTCAACCCGACGTTGCTGCGCGCCCGCATCGCGGCCGCCCTGGAGAAAAAGCGGCTGCGCGACTGGGAAAAAGTTTACATCAAACAAATAGAGGACGAGCAGAAGCAGTCCGAACGGCTGTTGCTCAATGTGCTGCCGCGACCGATCGCCGATCGCCTGAAGCAGGGCGAGGCGACCATTGTGGACAGTTTCCCCGAGGCGACGGTGCTCTTCGCGGACCTGGTCGGCTTCACCACGATGTCGATTCGCATCCCGCCGAAGGTCGTGGTCAAGCTGCTGGACGAAATCTTCAGCGCCTTCGACGATCTCGCGGAACGCCACGGCATGGAGAAGATCAAAACCATCGGCGATGCGTACATGGCGGTCGCCGGGCTGCCCGTGCCGAAGTCAGATCATGCGCTCGCCGCCGCCGGGATGGCGCTCGACCTGCAAGGCGCCCTCCAGCGCTTCAACGCCACGCACCACACCGCGCTCCAGATGCGCATCGGCGTGAACTCCGGGCCGGTCATCGCCGGCATCATCGGCCGCAAGAAATTCATCTACGATCTCTGGGGCGACACCGTGAACACGGCGAGCCGCATGGAATCGCACGGGGAGCCCGGCCGCATTCAAGTCACCGAGACCACCGCGCGGCTGATTCAAAAACAGTTTGTCCTGACACCACGCGGCGCGATCGCGATCAAGGGCAAAGGCGAACAAACCACCTTCTGGCTGGAAGGCGAACGACCCGCTCCGACTGCCGCCATATCCTGACCGGTTGACTTCGGTCGACGGACCGCTAGCGTCGGCCGCCTCGAATGAATCGCTGCGCGCGCCATTTCACCGCTCTGCTGCTCGCCCTCACGTTGGGCCTGCACTGGACGGTGCTGCAATCGGTCGCGTGGATGTCGATGCTGGTCGATTACTCCGTCGAAGCTTCCTTCGGCGAGGCGGTGGTCAAGACCTTCGATGGCAAACACCCTTGCAAGCTCTGCATCGCGGTGGACGAAGGCAAAAAATCGGAACGCGAGCAAAAGCAACTGAAGTCCCTCGACAAGGCGGACTGGCTGTTCACGGCGACCACCGACGTGCTGGTGCGGCCCGCCTCCCTGATCGCTCCCATCCCGGAGTGTTTGCCGCTCCCTTCCTTCGGTTCGGCTCCTCCCCTGCCCCCTCCCCGGCGGGCTTGATCCAGCTTCTGACTTCGGCTCCGCGCCCCCGCGCGCGGAGATTCCCGGTCTGTGCTGACAGTTGAACTGTCGTTCAGGCGGGACACGTCGGCCAACCCGTCAGTCCGCCCATCATGGGCATCCGTTCCCGAGCATTTACGTTGATAGAGCTGCTGGTGGTGATCGCGATCATCGCGGTCCTCGCCAGTCTGCTGCTGCCCGCGTTGGGCAAGGCGAAGTCCCGCGCCCGCGCGACCAAGTGCCTGAGCAATCTCCGGCAGGTCGGGCTCGCGAGCCAGATGTACGCCGACGACTTCAATGGGTTTCTGCCAGGCTCGCAACATGACCACGCGTCGTGGGTAGGGACGCTGCAACCCTATCTGGCCGGCACCAATCTGCATCGCTGCCCGGACGACCGGCACCTCACGCGTGGCTACAGCTACGCGATCAACGACTTTCTGACCCCGCATCCCTACGGCGCGGAGGAACTCGATTTCTCCCGCCAGCCGTCTATTCCCAAACCTCTGGAAACCCTGTTCATGGCGGAGAGCCGGACCAACTTCGTCGGTTCGGATCACTATCACTTTGCCGACGCTGCGGACGGTGGTTACGCCACCAACTCGTTCGCCGGCCAGGTGGATGTGCAGCGCCATGCGCGGAGCGCCAACTATCTGTTTGGGGATGGCCATGTGGAACCATTGCGGTGGCCGGAGGTGCAAGTTCGTTTAGTCGTCCCCGGTTCGCGCTTCGTGCGGCCGGACGGACATCCCTCCAAACCTCAGAACTAATTCAACGATCCTTAACTCGAATCCGTTAACCATGAAAAACACACTCGGTAAATCACTCATCCTCGGCGGCGCGCTGTTCGTGCTGCCCTTCGTTATTCGAGCTCAAGACCACGGCCATCTCAACGCTGGCGCCGTCGGCCAGAGCCAGGGCGACAAATTGATCTTCGCCAACGGCGCCGACTTCGCGACCTCGTCCCCCTACGTGAAAACGCTCAATCTGGCGACCACGGGAAAATATGCCGGCTTCTACGAGGGGAACATTACCTTCACGGCGCTCGCGACCACGGCGATCAATGGCGGCCCGGAGGCGCAGGCATCCGCGCCGGGCTCGTTCATCGCCGTCGAGTTTCAGTCGGTCGAAGGCCCCGTCGGCGGCGAGTTTTCATTTTGGGAAGCGGGGGCGACCGCGCCGAGTGTCTCGATCGCCAGCGGACAAACTGCGGCCCACCGCTGGGCGTTGAGCGCAAGCGATGGTTCGCCGAGTGCCGATCCGTTTGGCCACATCCACGGCCGGCGGTTCACCGCGACCAAACCCGGCCTCTACAAGGTGAAGTTCCAGTTGTTCGACACCTCGGCAAACGGGACGGGCGGCGGCCCCATTCACACCGCATCGGATCCCATCGAGATTACGTTTCAAGCGGGCCTGAACGTGGAACGCATCGAGCCGGATGAAGATCACACCCACATTCGTTTCGCCGCGACTGCTGGCAAGAACTGGCAGGTGCAGGCTTCGTCGCAACTTGGTGCGCTCGCGGACTGGCAACCCGTGGGGAACGTCATCACCGGTGACGATCTGCTACACGAGGTGTTGGACGACACAATTGTCCAGGACAACCGCTTCTACCGGATCGTGGAAGTGCTGCCTTGACGGCGATCCCCAGCGGAGGAAAGCACCAGCCATGCGCGGCCCCAACTCAAGCGGTCCGTTATTCTGAAACGACTCATCCACCACCTGGTCTGAATCTCGTGACGGGATGGCTACTTGTATGACACGCGCAACGTTTGGTTCACCGCAGCCGCGTGGGGTCCGGATGGCCATGCACCTGTTGCTCGCAGTCCAGTGTTTGTGCGACTTGATATGGTGCGTAACGGCCGGAGGGAACCAGTCCGACGTGGCTTCGAAGCATCGCGCGTTGGAAGCGCCCGGCGTCCACAATCTGTTCGCGCTCGGCACCAACGTCTTCTCGGGCGGCACGCCCGAGGGCGACGCCGGGTTCGAGGCGCTGGCGAAGCTCGGCGTGAAGACGATCATCTCGGTCGATGGCGCAAAGCCGGAGGTGGAACTGGCGCGCAAGCACGGCCTGCGCTACGTGCATCTGCCGCACGGTTACGACGGGATCAGCACGAACCTTCAGCTTCAGCTCGCCAAGGCGGGACGCGAATTAAACGGGCCGATCTACGTGCATTGTCAGCACGGCCAACATCGTGGCCCCACGGCAGCGGCAGTGATCTGCATGGCGGATCAAGGCTGGAGCAGGGAGCAGGCGGAGGCGTTTCTCGTGGTGGCCGGCACCGCGACGAATTACGCCGGGTTGTACGGCGTCGTGCGCGAGTTTCAAAAGCCGACCGGCGAGCAGCTTGAATCCACGCCGGCAAACTTTCCCGAGACGGCCAAAGTCTCCGGCCTCGTCGATGCCATGGTCCAGATCGACAAGCGGTGGGAACACTTGAAAGTCATCCGCGCGGCCGGCTACCTGGCGCCACCGAGTCATCCGGACATCCAGCCGGCGAACGAGACGGTCATCCTCTGGGAGCACTATCGCGAGGCGCAACGATTGTCGGAAGTGATCCAAAAGGGATCGGACATGGTTGAACGCTTCAAGACAGCCGAGACCGAGGCAAAAGAAGCCGAGCGGCTGTTACGACTGTTCGGCTCCGGTGGCCACGCAAACATCAAGGTGCAACTCGACAAGACCTTCGATGCGATGGCGAAGAGCTGTTCCGCCTGCCACAAGTCGTTTCGCGATGCGGCCGGTCTCAAGGCAGGGCCATGAGGCGATCAACCCTGGGGTGCGATTGCCGATGGTTGAAGGGTTGCGGATTCCTTTTTCGCCCGGCACCGGCGCCCGATGCCTGCGACTTGTACGATCACGATCAACGCCAGCATGGTCCAGAAACCGATGCGCCAACCCGCAGCGCGCTTCTCGATCACCTGGTACAACGCGCCGTGCAGCCCGGTGAGCAACAGTAAGACATAGTTCCAGCGCTGAAGATTCTTCCACCGACCCGCGCCAAGCCAGCGCATCGAGACGTCATTGGAGAGCACCAACAGCAGGAGGACGATCACCGTGGCGATCAGTCCGGTGTAGTTCGCCAACCCAAACAAATCGTCGCGCAACGTCCAGGCCTTGGGCCCGGTAATCTCCTTCACGAAATAGAGCCACATGCTCTGCATGTGCACCTGGAGTCCGACCACAACATGCGCCACGCTGATCAGCCCACACCAGATGCCGAGATCCCGGCGCAGATCGGTTGAGCTGGGATTGGCGCGACGCCGGAGCAGATTGATCGGGCCGGTCGCCAGCGTGGCACCGAGAAACAGCAGCGCGACGTAAGCGGTGGCCATGCTCCAGCGATACGGTGTGTGCGTGGAATCAATGGCGGCCTGGATGCCGAACACCGCGCCCAAGCCGATGACGCCGAAAAGCAGGTGCTGAGTCGCCAACCGGCGAACCAGTCGGGAAGGAGGAGTGGCGGGCATGGACGAAACGTTGCAAAGAACTCGGAGGCGGTCAATTCGTCCACTCCGTTGAGCCTGCGGAACAAACACTATTGCGCAGTGCCCTGGCGACCGGAATGCGGAGTGGAAGTCGCGCCATTCGATGAACCGCCTTCGGGCGGTCACCAACCACGCAATTTTTCCCCCGTTGGTGTCACAGATGAGGCATCCCCTCTTCAACGCCTGCCACCCCGGCACACTGCTCAATTCCCCGGCCGCGGCTCCGCCATGAGCTGATACGTTTCAATCCTTCTCACATAAGGCGCGGGATTGCCGGCGAATGTCGCTTCACAGAGTGGACAACAGAGAGCGGCCAACAAGTCCCCGGAGCTGATTCGGGCAAACCAACGCCCACCGGTGATCGGCTGCTCGCAAACAGCGCACAACACTGTCGCGACTGCTTCATTGCGGGCGTCGAAGTTTTTCATCGCGATAAAGGTGAAGCCACCTGACTGCTGCAGTTCCGAATTCCTTCCTGCCGCCTGTCGCATTCTCACCGAGCAGGGCGATGCACACGGCGTCAGGAAATTGGAGCGGAGAAAACCGGGCGGCCGGTGGACTTTGCCTGTGAAGGCTCATCCACCGGACCGCGCTGTCGCTACTTCTTATCCATACCCTTGGACGCACCGCCACCCTTGCGGGTTGCGCAGCAAAACGCCGAGTCGTCTCCACAGGCAGTGCAGACGTGTTTGAGACCGGGCTCATTGCCTTTCTTGTGCGGGCTGATGGTGACTTCACCTTTGCATCCCGGGCAGCCATGTACCCCGATCACTTTCACCGGTTGACCCTTGGCCATCAGTACTTCGGCGCCCTTGGCATCCTGCTTGACCTTGCTGACCCAGATGGTCTTGCACTTCGCACACGCCATGGCGATGGAGTCACCCGTCTTGAGCGCTTCGACGTCGGCGACGGTTTCAATATGGATCAATTCCATTTGCTTTGCGGCGCCCTTCGAAGGTTCGGCGGCCTGGGCGGAAGGCAGGAAGGCGGCAATCGCCAGCGAGGCCGCAATCAGCATGCTGTTTCGAGAAGTTTTCATAAGTTTTCAATAGTTGAGTTTTCAGTTTCTTCCAGGAGTTGCCCGTCCCGGCGGCGGGTTGCGGATGCATCGCCGGCTACCGCATGCCGGCAGGCTGAAACCAAAAGGGGGAAACGATCGAATCGGGATCACAGCCTGAACGATCCGGAGCGACCAGGTCAGGCGTGGGTGGGCGGGCCGTGAGGCAGGCAGGCCACGCCGAGCAATTGGATCGGCGATACCCGGAAAACTCGACCATCGGGTAACGCGCTCGGCGATGCGTGCAGCATCGGGTCGGTCGAGATGGTTGCGCTGGGTGGGTGGAGCGGTTCGAGACGGGAGCCGCTGTCAGTCGCTGCCGGACGTTCCAAGGTCGCCACTGCCGGCTTGGTCACGACATCGCAACAGGTCGTGCCCGATGCCTTTTCGGGCTGCCCTTCCCGGTCGGGCAGGTTCGCATCGGACCCATGCCGTTTACAGCAAGCATTGTCGGCGTTCGAGGAAGCGGCGGCGGAGCTGTCGCAACCCAGCGTGCGATCGGCGCAAAGCAGCCCGCAAGCAACCCACAAACCCAACAGCAAAGCGGCGAGAACGGGTCGCTTTGCTTTCACGAGTTTGTAGGTTTGCAGTCTCATAGCTGTTCTGGAGCCTCCGTGACGGTTCCATGTGCCGGCAGAACCGCTCACCAATGGTTGGCGGATCGGCAACCCAATTTGCACACGTGAGTTGCCGGCCAACTACCACCGGAGGTTCAGCTTGAAGTCAGTGACAGCCCGAAGGCTCAGTACAGAATAACGAAGCTTCCGTCCGGCCGGGCGTATGGCGCCGCAAAACTCCACACCGGGATGCCGTCACGCTCGCCCTTTTCGGCCGTGGGTTCACCCGTCGCAGCGAGCACTTGCCACCCAAAAGAGCCGCCCCGCTGCCAGCCGGTGCCTACCGTCCAGACGACCAGCGTTTCACCACGGGAGTTGCTGGCCAATCGTGGATGCTTGGCACCCGTCAGCGGACCGATATCGCGAGCTTTTGCATTCGCCTGCTGGTCACCGAACCGGGCCAGTCGGATGCGGCCCGCCGTCTCCCACGCAGCCCCGGCGCCGGCGGCCGAACCGGTGAGACTCGCACTGCTCATGGGACACATATCCACCACCCACGGATCGGACAGCACCTCCTTGAAACTTTCAGCGTGCTCGGCGGACCCGAGCAGGACCATGTCGCGCTGCATCATCGAACGGGCCGCGCGGAACAAAACGAACGCCTCGCCCCGGGCATTGGCAAAGGCCGTCAACCCGCAGCAGCCACAGGCGCCCGTGCGCGGCGGACTGATCGCGCGTTCCGGCGCAAACGTGCTTCCGTCGTCCGACGATTGCGCGAGGAACACCGCGCGATTTGTTTCGCCATGGCTGCCGGCGGGTGAGGCGTGCCAGACCACCCAGACGCGACCGTCGGCATCAGCGGCGACCGAGCCGCCGCCGTCGAGTTCGTGGGAACCCGTCATCAAGTTTCGTTGCGGCGAGAAGCCCTTGCCGTTGTCGTCCAGGCGCGCGTAGAGCATGGGCGCTCCTTCGTTGGCGGCGGACTGCGAGCCATTCCAAGCCACATGCACCCGACCGTTGCGGCCGAGCGCCATCTGCGGCCCACGAATCGTGCCGATGGCGATGGCGCTGCCCGGTTGTCTGTTCACGCGCAGCGGAGCCGACCAGGTTGACTCTCCGGAGCGTTGCGTCCGGTAAATGATGTCGGACGAGCCCGGTTCGCCTGTCAGATAGATGAGATGCACCATCCCGTCGGGCGCGGTGACGATCTGCGGCTGCACGCCCGGCGCCGGCAGCTTCTCGACGCTCACGGCCGCGCCGGTCTGCGTAACGGAGCAAGCCAACAGGACCAGGAGCGCCAACACCAGTCGGGGCGAGGCGGTGGCGAGTTTGGAGTGGTGTGGCACAAGGAAGCTATTTGGCGACGGTAAGTTTGGAGATAAACTTCGCCGGTTCCTTTTTGAAGTCTGGCGGGCAGTTCTTGCAGCAGAATTTTATCTGTTGATCGCCAAACACCATCACCAGCGGATCACCCATGCTGCCCAGCTCCTCGCCGGAGACCAGGCAAGTTTTCAACGGGTATGGTTTGGCGGCGGCGATCTGCTCGGCGGTGGGGGCTTCGATCAAGGCGCCGGCCGTCGCGGCATCCCCCGCCGTGCCGGCGGCTTTCGCAGTCTCGCTGGCGTGATCATGTCCGGCGTGGTCGTGACCATCATGACTGGCCTGAGTGCCGTCTTTGCAGCCGGCGAGGAACAACGAGGTGGCGGCTGCGAGGCCGAGGGCGAGGACGATGTGCTTGAGGTGTTTCATGCTTTTGTTGAGTGGCTTTCTGTTCTGGTGTTAATGCCGGGGATTTCCCTTTCGCGCAACCACGCAAAAATGACAGGGGTGACAATCAGGATGTGGATGAGGCTGCTGATTGCACCGCCGATAACCGGTGCAGCCAATGGCTGCATCACCTCCGCGCCAGGCCGGGTGCTCCACATGATGGGCAGAAGGCTGGCGATGGTGGTGGCCACGGTCATGACCTTGGGGCGCAGCCGCAATTTGGCGCCGTCTTTCACGGCCTGGATCAGGTCGTCGTGATTGAAGGCGTCGCCGCGCTCGGCTTTCTTTTTTTCCAGGAACTCTTCAAGATAGACCACCATGACAACGCCGGTCTGCACGGCGATGCCGAAGAGCGCAATGTAACCAACCCATACTGCGACACTGAAATTGTAACCGAGCCACCATTGCAGGAACACGCCGCCGCTAAGCGCGAACGGAACCGCGAGGAGGACGTGCGCCGCTTCCTGCACCGAGTGATACACGATGTAGAGCAGGAGAAAGATCACGAGCAGGACCACCGGCATGATGACCTTCAACGTGCGCTCGGCGCTCAGCTGGTTTTCATACTGGCCACTGTACTCGATCGTGTAGCCGAGCGGCAGGCCGGGTTTGATTTCGCGATCGAGGCGTTCGCGAATTTCTTCAACAAAACCGCCGAGGTCGCGCTCTTGGACGTTCGCCTGTACATAAACGCGGAGGCGGCCGTTTTCGCTGGCGATCTCGCTCGGGCCGGTCACGCGGCGGATGCTGGCAAGTTGTCCGAGCGGAATGAACGGACCGGACGGCGTCGGCACCAGGATCTCCCCGAGGCGTTCGAGGTCGTCGCGTTCGCTGCGTTCCAGCCGGACTTGAATCGGGAACCGTTGGCGACCCTCGATGGTGGTGGTGAGGTTCATGCCCCCAATTCCGGTTTCCACCACCTCCATGATATCGCGCACACTCAAACCGTAACGGGCGATGGCCACGCGATCCGGTTCGATCTCGACGTAGGGTTTGCCCTGCACCCGCGACGGCGCGACGCCGACCGCCCCGGGCACCTGACGCACCACTTTCTCCACGTCAAATGCCAGCTTCTGCAAGAGGTCGAGATTCTCACCCAGAATCTTCACACCGACCTGTGCGCGAATGCCGGTGCTGATCATGAGAATGCGATTCTCGATGGGTTGGAGGAACCCGGGCACATAGCCGGGCACCGTGCTGAGTCGCGACGTAAGCTCGGCGATCAACTGTTGCTTGGTCATGCCGGCGCGCCACTGGGATTCGGGCCGCAGCATGATCGTCGTTTCAATCATCTCGACCGGCGCGGGGTCGGTGGCCGTCTCCGAGCGACCGAGTTTGCCGGCGACGCTGGTGACCTCGGGCAACTGGCTGATCACGGTGTCCTGCCAGGCCATGATTCGCTTCACTTCGGTCAGCGAAGTGGACGGCAACAGCACCGGCATGAACAGCAGCGAGCCCTCGTTGAGCGGCGGCATGAACTCGCGACCGAAGCCCTTGGTCAGTTTCGCCAGCCGGGGAGCCGCGTGCTCCACCTTTGCCTGCCAGGTGCGCGGCAAACCCCACGCGACAATCTGTGAAGCGACGAGGATCAGGAACGCGGCGAGAATGACCGTCTTGCGCCAGCGCAGTGCCCAGTCCAGCGCCGGTTCGTAGAGGGCCATCAGGAAGCGCATGATCCAGTTGCGGTCTTCGGCGTGAAACGGTCCGCGGATCAGCAGCGAGCAAAGCACCGGCACGACCGTCACGGCGAGCAGCGTGGCGCCGACCACCGCGAAGGTCTTGGTCCACGCGAGCGGATGAAACAGTTTGCCCTCTTGTCCAGTCAGCACAAACACGGGCAGGAACGCCAGGATCACAATCGCCATCGCAAAGAAGATCGGCCGCCCAACGAGGCTGGCAGCCTGCAGCGTGGACTGCCAGGTTTCAGCCGGCGTCAGCCGGCTGCCTTTCGCCAGCTCCGCCCGTTCGCAGTGTCGGATCACGTTTTCCGTCATCACGATGCCCGCGTCCACCAGCACGCCGATGGCGATGGCGATGCCAGCCAGCGACATGATGTTCGAGGTGATCCCGAACTCCTTCATCAACACGAACGAGATCAGGATCGAAGCCGGTAGTGGAATCGTCACGATCAGGATGCTGCGGAAATGGAACAGGAATAGAATGTGCGCCAGCGTCACGAGAATAATCTCCTCGATCAACGCGTGCTTCAGGGTGTCGATCGTGCGGTCAATCAACTCGCTGCGATCGTAGAAGGACTTGATCGTGATGCCCTGCTTCGCGAGGCCGGGCGCGAGGTCGGCGATCTTCTGCTTCACGCGAGTGATGACCTCGCGGGCGTTCTCGCCGGTGCGCATCACCACAATGCCGCCCACAACTTCGCGGCCGTTCACGTCAAGTGTCCCGCGCCGAAAATCGCCGCCGATTTGCACGGTGGCGATGTCCTTCAGGTAAATGGGGGTGCCTTCGACCGATTTGAGCACGACGTTTTCCAGGTCGGCGGGTGACTTGACCAGGCCCATGCCGCGCACGACGAATTCCATGCCGTTCTCCTCGATCACCTTGCCGCCGACGTTCAGGTTCGCATCCCCGACCGCGCGCATGACGTCAGACAGCATCACGTTCGCGGCGCGCATCTTGGTCGGCGAGACGTCGATCTGATACTGCTTCACGAAACCGCCGATGCTGGCGACCTCCGCGACACCTTGCACGGCGTTGAGTTGGTAGCGGACGAACCAGTCCTGGATCGCGCGAAGTTCACCCAGATCGTAAGCCGGGAGGTGAGCGGGAGCGCCGAGCATTGCTCGGCCTTGGGAATCCGGTGGCGCATTCGTGCCGAGCGATGCTCGGCGCTCCCGTGAAGGATCGACCTCGAGGTAGTATTGGTAAACCCAACCCAGTCCCGTCGCGTCGGGGCCGAGTTGTGGGGTGACGCCCTTAGGCATCAAAGTGCCAAGATAGTTCAGTCGCTCCAACACACGTGAGCGGGCGAAATAGTTATCGAGCTTGTCTTCGAAGATTACGGTGATCAGCGAGAAGCCGAACATCGAGTTCGCGCGCACCGTCTTCACTCCCGCGAGCCCTTGCAGGTTGACCGAGAGCGGATACGTGACCTGATCCTCGACTTCCTGCGGAGAACGGCCTGGCCAGTCAGCGAACACAATGACCTGGTTTTCGCTCAGGTCGGGAATGGCATCGACCGGCGTCGTGCGCAATGCGTGAACGCCCCACGCGAGCAGGATGAGAAAACCGGACAGAACCAGGAACCGGTTCCGCATGGCCCAATGAATGATCCCGTTGATCATGGTTTGACCTCCGCGCCGCAATCGAGCATCGCGGCGCCGTAATAAGGGTTGCGAGTCTCCGGCGTGAGCTGGATCCACCGCGCATTGGCGGGTGCGCCCTCAAACGAGCGCTTGGTCATCGGACATTGGAAGATGCGCGGCACCGCATTCGTGGTGTTCCGCCGGATGCCGAGAGCAAGCTCGGTGACGGGGGTGACAAAGCCGTGAAAAGCCTTGCGCGCATCCGCGAGGTCCTTCGCCTCGGCGAGGTGGCCGGACTGGTTGAGCTGACCGGCAATCGAGATCCAGTCCCCGGCTTCCGCGAGCGCCGACACCACCTTGGGGACAAGCGTGTGCAGTGGCGGAGCCGCGGCGTTAAAGGCGGCGAGGTCGTCGGCGGCAAGCGCGGCGCCGAGTTTGTCGGCAGTCGTGAACAGCTCGCCGAGGAGCGCTTTCTGGCTCTCATTGAGCGCAGTGGCTGGCGGCAGGGCGGCCACAGTTTTCGCTTCCGCCACGGGCGCCCGGTCCGGCGGGTTGCTGGCCGCACCACCATGATCGTGGACGGGCGAGCCACCCGAGTTCAACTGCGCCTGGGCATCAATCAGCAGATTGCCCTGCGTCACCACGGCTTCGCCGGCCGTCAATCCCTCCAGCACTTCCCAACTCGAATCGCCGCGCCGGCCGAGTTTGATTGCCCGCTGTTCGTAGGCGCCGCCGCCCTTGTCCACGTAAACCACCGGGCGATGATCGGGCATCAACACAGCGGTGCGCGGCACGAGCAATGCCGGTGCGGCCGTGAGCTGGACCGTCGCTTCGGCGAACAACCGGTGCCGCAGGAGGCGCTGCGCGCGGCCGTCATCCGTCACCAGTGGATTGGGAATCTCCACCCGCACCCGGGCGCTGCGGCTCAGGTCCCGGACGTTGGGGTCGATGAACGCGATCTTGCCGGCGAACGTCTTGCCGGTCACCGACGGCGTGGTGACGACGACTTCCTGACCGAGCGCGAGCCACGGCAAATCCTGTTCATAGGCATCGAACTGAAACCACATCGTTGAAAAGTCGGCGAGCTCGAACAGCTTCTGGCCTTCCATCACATACTCGCCTTCGTAGACCAACCGCTTCACTACGGTGCCGGTCACCGGTGCCGTCACCTCAGTGTGGATATTGGTAATCGCCACGTCGCTGAGCGCGCCGAGCTGGGTCTCGGTCAGCCCGAGTTGGCGCAGTCGCTGGCCGGCGGCGGCGAGCAACATCCGCGTGCTTTCCCCCAGATCGGATTGCCTCTTCAAGGCGAGATACTCGCGCTGTGAGGTCAACAGCATCGGACTGAAGAGCTGGGCGAGTGGCTGGCCCTCTTTCACCTCCGCGCCCTGATAGTTCACAAACAGGCGATCGATCCGACCCGCAACGTAAGCGGAGAGGATGCGATGCCGCGAGTCGTCATCCTCGATGGTCCCCGCGAATCGCAGGGTCCGCCGCAACGGCGCCCGCTGCACCACTTCTGTTGCGACATGAATCGCCTGAATGGTGTTCGTGCCCAGCGAAACGATGCCTTCGCCGGCGTCGATTCCCTGGTCGCCCTCATAGACAGCCGTGAGCGTCATGCCGCAGATGGTGCAATTGCCGGGTTTGTCTGACTTGATCCACGGATGCATCGGCGACTGGTAATACAGGACGCGGCGTGCGCTGTTGGTCGCCCCGGCTGAAGGATGCGCTTCGTGTGAGGTTGCTTGGCTGGAACGGCCAAACCACCAGCCGCCGGCGCCGACGGCTGCCAGCAGGGCGACCAAGAGAAATGCGTTCAAAGGTTTCATGGCTTGTTTTCAGGGGTGGAAGATTCGTGGTGCAATACAGTGGCATCGGGTTTGGCGCCGATCATTTCGAGCGATTCGAGGTCGCCCAGACCGCAGCAGAGGATCAGTTCCGACATGGCCTGGTATTGCTCGACCACCGCGCGGCTGTATTCGAGATTGGCCTCGACCAACATGCGGCGGATCTCAAGCAGGTCGCGCGTCATGCCGGTGCCGGCCGTCCACGCGGCATAGGCGCTGTCGAGCATCGCGCGCGTGCGGGGAATGATCTCGTCGCGATTCAACAGCGCCCGGCGGCGAGCATCGTCGATCTTGACGACGAGGTCATGCACCTCCTGGCTGGTGGCGATCTCGCGGTCGGTGAGTTCGCGCTCGAGGGCCTCGCGCAATGACTCGGTGCGCGCCACGTCGGCGCGATACTTCGAGCGATTGAGCCAGGGCAGCGAAACCCCAAACGTCAGCATCGCCTGGCGGAAGTCGCCGTTGCCGGAGTAGTTGCGCGCTTCCACACCGACGCTCACATCCGGCCGGTAGTTCCGTCGCGCGACCGTGGTCTCGGACTCGGCCGCTTCGATCTGTTTGCGGAATACCTGGACCATCGGCTCAAAGCGCGTGGCCAGCGCGACCACCTGTTGATTGTAGTGAATCGGCGGGGCGGGCTTGGGAAGCTCGAACACCGGCCACGGCGTTTCGAAGGGGCGGTTGACAAATCGATTCAGGCCGAACAACTCGTGCTCGTGCATCTGGCGATCAGTTTTCAACTCCTCGCGTCGCCGCGCCAGGTCGTTCTCGATGCGTAGAACATCCATCTGTGCGCCGTCACCTGAAGCGTAGCGCGCCCGCGCCGTCGCCGCGAGGGCTTGGAGCCATGCGATGTCCTCGACTCCGGCATTGACGGTCCGGTCACTGAACGCCGTGCGAAACAACGCGGTTGCAAGATCGCGGCGCATGAACTGAAAGCGGAGGTCCGCTTCGGACTCAGCCACGGCCGCCGCCGCCCCCGCCGCCGAGCGCATGGCGTTCGCTTTGCCAAACAGCGGCAACGGCTGCCGGACGCCATAGATGATGTCGCCCTCGTCCGCGCGCATTTCCTCGTCCGCGAACTGACCGCCGAGCATCACCTCGGGATCAGCCCACGTGCGGACGGCCTCCGTCGCGTGGCCCGACGCCCGAACGCGACTTGCCACTGCGCGGAGCGCCGGGTGATTGGTGCGCATGACCTCGGCGAGTTCATTGATGTACTCGCCCGAGAGCTGGACAGAATTGGTAACTTCACTGGCCGCGATGGCGCAAGTCGCCAGCAGGACCGCAGCGGTACTGGCAGATAGTATTCGTTTCATAGACGGTTGCCCGGCGGAACTGGAGCCGGGATTGGATTTAACCAAGGGTGAAGGACTTCCCCGCCGGGACGAAGGCAGGGCACAGTACGACCGTCAGAAACAAATCAAATGAGGAAGGAATGGGTCCGCACGTAAAGCGGGACCGAAAAGCAGACGGAGGAGATGGACAAAACGAAGCGAGACGAAGCGGGAGCTGGCTGTTCAATGGTGATCAAACAAGCAATCGCCGGAAGCAACGCGTTCTGTAGCGAGTGGCTTGAAGAAACGGGCGGAACGGCGGGCCAGGGTTGAGCCGGGGCGGAGTTGTTTTTGCCGACGCAGCAATGGGTTGGGCATTGGTCGCCGCAACAGCCGGTCTTTTTTGTGGGAGCGGCGGCAGTGGACGAAACAAAACCGCCCTGGACGAGCAAGAGCGTCAGAGCTGCGAGCAGTGTCAGAGCGGTTTTAAGAGCGTGTTTCATTTGCGGCCGGGCTTGGTAGCCCGCTAACAGATCTTACTTCTTCTCGGTCGCGGCGACCACTTTCTTGAGGATGCCGTCCTTGTCTTTGTTGAAGTCGATCATGCACTCTTTGCAACAAAGCTTCATTTCCTGGCCTTTGTAAACAAACACGACCGGCTCGCCCATGTCGCCGCCGAATTTCTCGCCCGAAACGGCGCAGGTATCAAGTTTGTAGGCCTTCACCTTCTTGTTGGCGTCGGCGACCTTGGCCATGAGCGCTTTCTTGTCTTTCTTGAAGTCCTTCAGGCAGGATTTGCAGCACAGCTTGATCTCCTGGCCGTCCTCGATGAGCACATGTGGCTCGCCCATGTCGCCTCCGAACGCTTCGTCGGATACCAGGCAAACATCCAGTGGGTAGGGTTTGACCGCCTTCGCGGCTTTGGCGGGTTTGCCGTGGGCGGCCTTCTCCGCCTTCTGGTCAGCGGCCTGAGCGCTGGTCAGCGGGAGGAAGGCAAACGCTGCGGCGAGTGCAATGGTCTGAGTGACAGCAAACAGGCTCAGGTGTTTCTTCATGGGTGCGAGTGTAGCTGAGGTTCGTGCTTGGGCCAACCCTATTTTGGCGGGGTCTTGGTCCATAATTGCGCAGGGAAGAGGCATGAGGGAGGCCGGCTATTCCCAAAAGGCCATCCTGAGGAACCGATATTAAACCGACTTGGGCCGGAGCAAGATCACCTTCTTGTTGGTGCCTTCCACCTCGACGCTCTCGGTCATCACGTGCGGGTGATCCTTCAGCGCGTTATGCACAATTCGTCGGTCGTACGAGCTCATTGGCTCGAGCTCCACGACATTGCCCAGGCGATGCACCTTCTCGGCCCCGTCGAGCGCCAGCTTGACCAACGCTTCCTGGGCCTTTGCGCGGAAGCCATCGATATCGATGGTGACCTTGGGGGCATCCGGGTTCCGCTGAAACAGCAGGCGATTGGTCAGGTACTGCAGATCGGCCAGCACCTGGCCGTTGCGGCCAATCAGGCGGTCGGCGTCCGCGCTCTTAACATCGAGCAGCACGCCGTCGTCGCTGGGTCGCTCATCGACGGAGGCGGCAAACCCGAGGTGATGCAGCAGCAGTTCCAGCGTTTCTTTGGGATTGGCAGACATAAGTCAGTAGTGCGAACGCAAGCTAGGCTTTGCGGTGCTTGGCGGGAGCGGCGAGGGCGGGCTTGGCGGCGGGCCCAACCGGTCGTTTCTCGTCATCCGTCTTCGTGAGCTTCGTTTGGATGATGCTGAGCACGTTCTGCACGGTCCAGTAAAGCGTCAAGCCGGAGGACATCCCATAAAGCATGAACATGAACAGCAACGGCATGTAACGCATCATCGCCTGTTGGGCTGGGTCCATGCCCGGGCTCGGCGGCATGAGGCGGGCCTGAAAAAGCATCGTCGCGCCCATCAACAAGGGCATCAGATTGAACGGGAGTTCGAGGCCGGGGATGAAGAATAGCGTATCGGGACTCGAGAGATCGGAGATCCAGAGAAAGGGCGCGCCGCGCAACTCGATCGCGCTTTGCAGCATGGTGTAGAAGCCGATGAAGATCGGCATCTGGAGCAGCAACGGCAGGCAGCTGCCCATGGGGTTCACCTTGTTCTCCTTCATGAACTCGAGGAGCTTGCGCTGCGATTTCTGCGGGTCGTCCTTGTACTTCTCCTGCAGCGCCTTCATCTGCGGCTGAAGCTTGGCCATGCGCTTCATGGACTTGGTGCTGGCATTGGTGAGCGGCCAGAACAGCAGCTTGATGATCACGGTGATCACCACGATGGCCACGCCGTAGCCGAAGCCGAACTTGTTGTTCAAGCCATTCATCGACGCGAGCAGCGGTTTGGCAAAGTAACCAAAGAACCCGCTGAAGTTCATCACGAGATCGAGGCCGTTCTTCTGCGCGTAAGCAATTCGCGAAAGGGTGTTGTACTCCTTCGGACCGGCGTAAAGATTGAAGCTGTATTCCAACGAGTCACCCGCGGCAATCGTAGTCGGCCCATAAACGAGTGCGCTTTGGTGGCCAATGGGTCTGCGGTTCATCTTCGGATTCACCTCGAGGTCCGCAGCCGATGGGGCCGGCAAAGGAATCGGGCGGGCGATCACCTTGTCCGCCGATTTGTTCGGCACGGTCAACAGCGTGAAGAACTGGTTCTGCACTCCGGCCCAGACGACGTTGCTCTCGCCCCCGCTGTAAACTGGTCGCGGCGTGCCCGGGAAGCAGCCCAGGAACTTGTTCTGAAACCAGCTGTCCGTCGCGGCGTGCTTGTCTTTGCCGTCGAACCACAACAAACCCGTGAACTGCACGTCGGAGGCCGAACCAAGCGGCGTGGAGGCACCCAGGCTCCACTCAAGCTCGGGCAAGCCCACGCTCTCTGTCGAGGGATTCTCCATACGCACCCGCGCGTTCAACAGGTAATTGGTGGAGAGGGAAATTTCCTTGGTGACGATTAGGCCATTGGCCCATTTGGCCGAGGCTTTCAGGCCACCGTTCTCGGTCGACTGCCACGCGTAACGATTGTTGTCCGCCGCGATGGCGAGCACCGGCAACTGCCCACCTTCATTGAGCGTGGCGAGCGAGTCATCGCCCTTGGCCTTGCGCGACACGTGCCGCGGGTAGCTCTTCAGTTCAATTAACTTTATGCCGCCGCCTTCGGAGGTGAGCGTCAGGTTGAACAGGTCGTTCTCCAGATGCACCAATTCCTCCGCAGCGGGAGCCTGACCGGGGGCCGTGAGCACGGTGCTGTTGCTAGCCGCCGGCGCGTGGGCAGCGGCGGGGGGCGCCACCGGCAGGGTGGTGCCACCGGCTAGGGCAACGGCATTGGTGCCCGGGGTGCCCGCCGCCCGTTCGACTTTTACAGGCGGCCAGATCTTGTTGACCAGCGGGCCCCACAGGAACAGGAGCAGCATGCAGGCGGTGATGACTCCGATTGATTTCTTGTCCATTGAAAATTCTTTTGTGCGCCGGCCCAACGGGACCGGCCCTAATGCTTGCCAGGCGCCAGACAGCCACCTGCCGCCACGCAGTCCTGTGGCTCGGGCACCGGATCAGGTCCGAAATCGCCCCACGGATGGCACCGCAATAATCGCCTCACAGCCAGCCATGAACCGCGCAATGCACCGTGCTTGCGCACTGCTTCCACTGCGTAAGCCGAACAACTCGGAACAAACCGGCAACGGCCTGTAGCGCCAAACAGCGCATTTTTCAGCGGCGAGAGGAACCACTGATACAGCTTGATCAAGCCGATCAAGATGAGCTTGGCCGGATTCACGCCGACCCTCCGGTCAGCCCGGCCCGTTTCAACGCGGCCAGGTAGTCCTTTTCGACGGCACCCATGCTGCGGCCATTGATCGAGTTGCGGGCGATCAACACGATGTCGAATTTTCCAGTCAGCACATGTTGGGATCGCCGGAAACATTCCCGCATCAAACGGCGGGCGCGGTTGCGCTCCACGGCGGGTCCCAGTTTGCGACCCGTCACCACCCCCAGGCGGCTGCCCGGACCCGCTCCCTCCGCCCAGTTCATGATCAAGCATCCCAGCACCAGTCGTTGTCCCTGCGCACGAACGCGGGAAAACTCACCGGGAAGTTGCATGCGCCGTCCGCGCGGAAAGGATTGCGGACGGGTGACGGCGGCCATAAGCCGGGAAATCAGACGGGGGTAAGACGCTTGCGCCCGACTTTACGGCGGTTCTTAAGGATGCCGCGGCCGCTCTTGGTGCTGTTGCGCGAGAGGAAACCGTGCTGGCGCTTGCGGCGCCGCTTCGATGGCTGATACGTGCGTTTCATGTCAAAATACTTTACCGATTCGAGCGCAGGACAGCGATTTGATGCTGCCAAGGAGCCCTCAAGGCCCATCCGTCCGGAAACGGACGGCGGAGAGTATCAATGAGCGGGGGGGTGTCAAGCTGCCCGCTGCCCATCTCAAAATCACCCCGGCCGGGTCGCGCCTAGGAACCGGCTGTTTGGCTGGGCAAATTCAGCGTCAACTAGACGGAGGCGAGCCTGCCCAAGGGTCCCCGCAGCGGCAAGTCAACCGAGCAAAGCGGTCCCAGTGCGAGGTTTGAACCCCAATCCGCGTGGCGTTTTCCAGCAGTGCCGGACAGGGACTCACTCGCCGAGTCTGTCCGTCGCCGTGAGTCGCTCCTTCCGAATCCGCTCCACGCCCTCGTCGTTAAGGAACGAATGTGGAATGCGCACTTCGATGACGACCAGAACGTCGGGATCTGCCGTGACAAAGGGCGCATACCGAACGCGCCGATCGCCAAGAAACCGCAACTGTTCACCGTCGATGATGCCACGTTCGAAGAGTTGCTCCGGGTTCCACCGATCCGTCACGGGGCCTTTTGCGCAATGGGCTCGGAGGGCGTTCACCACCCGTTCCATGCGCTGGTTGACCTTGTCGGCCCACTCCGCATCCCGTGCTTTCTGCAGCGCGCGGCTGACCGGACCCAAGAGTAGGCTGGCGAGAAGGCCGATAATTGCCACGACACAAAGCAATTCGATGAGTGTAAATCCGCACCGCTGCTGGTGACAAACCATGGCATTTGGACCAGGGCGCCTCGTTTACCTCACGCGGCGACCGGACGCCTGCCTCAGCCAAGCCAGCCGACTCATCTGAACGGCACGGGACACGGCTTTGCTCAATTGCAGGACACCCCATGCGGCTGTCTTCGATGAAACACACGAAAACCCAAGCAAATACCGCATGGCAAGCCCGTTGCTAACGGAGTCTCGGCCAACGTCCTGCGTCAGTGAGCGCAGGCAGGCCGAGGCAATGACGTGGTGCGGATTTTCCCACCAGTATTTCCGCACCACGTTGTGCCTGTTAGAAAAATTGCTCGGTTTACCTTTCAACGCACGCACCTATTGCTTGCTGGGGCGGACGTTGGCCGGCCTTTCCTTTTTCGCCTGCGCGAACGGAAGGGTTTCCTTTCAAGGCGAAATGATTTATCTCCGGGTCGACAACGTCCGGAAGATAAATCCATGACGCCCGACTCGCTTCGTTTACACACCTGGCGGCCGACTCTGCTCGGCCTCGCAATCCTGTCGCCATTCCTCGCCCTCGGCTCCGAGGTTGATTTCAACCGCGACATTCGCCCGATCCTTGCCGGCACTTGTTTCAAATGCCACGGGCCTGACGAATCCGCCCGCAAATCGAACCTCCGCCTCGACCTGCGCGAAGCGGCGATGCAGCCGGCCAAATCCGGCGAGCGTGCGCTCGCACCTGAAAATGTCGACGCGAGCGAACTGCTCCGCCGCGTCACGACCGCGGACGAGGACGAATTGATGCCGCCGCCTAAAGCGGGTAAACGACTTACCTCGCAACAAGTGGCCAAGTTGCGGCAATGGATCGCCGAAGGTGCGCCTTATCGCAAACACTGGGCTTACGAGAAGCCAGCAACTCCGGCCCTGCCACTGATTGAAAGCCGGACCTGGCCGCGTAACGATCTAGACCACTTCATCCTGGCGCGCCTCGAGCGCGAAGGTTTGGCTCCCGCCGCCGAGGCACCGCGCACCACGCTGATTCGCAGACTCTCGCTCGACCTGACCGGTCTGCCGCCCACGCCGGCCGAGGTCGAGGCATTCGTGGCCGATTCTAACCCAAACGCCTACGAGCGCCTCGTGGATCGCCTGCTCGATTCGCCGCATTATGGCGAACGCTGGGCACGACCGTGGCTGGACATGGCCCGCTACGCTGACACGAACGGTTACGAAGCCGACTACCGGCGATCCATCTGGCCGTATCGTGACTGGGTGATCAACGCCTTGAATGCCGACCTCCCATTCGATCAGTTCACGATCGAACAAATCGCCGGGGACCTGTTGCCCGACGCCACGCGCGAACAGAAGATCGCCACCGGCTTTCATCGCAACACGATGGTGAATACCGAGGGCGGCACGGACGACGAGGAGTTCCGTACCGCCGCGCTCGTCGATCGATTGAACACCAGCTCCGCGGCCTGGCTGGGCAGCACGCTCGCCTGCGCCCAGTGCCACACACACAAGTACGATCCCTTCACGCAAAAGGAATACTACCAACTGCTGGCGATCCTCAATCAAACCGCCGACAAGGGTAAGGAGAACGCGCCGGAACTTTCGCTCCCGTCACCAGTGCAAAAGACCCGACAGGACGAGCTCAACGCGCAGATCAAGCCGTTGCAGGACAAGCTCGATAGTCCAACACCGGAGCTCGACGCAGCGCAGTCGGCCTGGGAAGCGGGGCTAAGCAGCCGGTGGCTGGCAATCTCCAACAGTTGGCAAGTGGTGCGACCAGCTCAGCTGAGTGGAACCAACGGCGTCACGCTCGAGCTGCTTGAGGATGGTTCGATCCTGTCGGACGGCGAGCTGCCGGACAATTCGCGGTATACTCTGACCATCAGCGGTGATTGGACCAATGCCCTAGCGTTTCGTCTGGAGGCGATCACCGACGAACGCTTGCCTCAGAAAAGTTCCGGCCGGCACGAGGAAGGCGATTTTACCGTGACGGACTTCAGCGTGTTGATCGAGTCCGCCACTGGTCAAGCGGTCGAGCAGGTGCCTTTCAAACTTTCGTGGGCGGACTTTTCCATGGGTGGCTACGAGGTAAAGAAGGCAGTGGATGATGATAACACGAGCGGCTGGGCGATCGCCGCGTATGAGGAGAAGAACCGCACCAACCGCTTCGCCAGCTTTGTGGCCAGCCGCCCGTTCGGCTTCGGGGTCGGCAGCAAATGCACCATTCGCATCGACCAAAATTCATCGCGCGCCAAGCACTTGCTCGGTCGCTTCCGAGTGTCAATTGCTACGGGCGCGGTTGACGATCACCAGGCATTGGCCGACGTGCCCGACAAGATTCGTGGCTTGGTGATTGCCGGAGTCGCGGGACGCAGTGCTGAGCACCAGAAAGAAGTCGCAAAGCACTTCCGTTCGAGCACGCCGCTACTGGCCGAAACACGCAAACAGGTTGAAGCCCTCCAAAAGCAACTGCCCAAAGACATCCCCACCACGCTGGTGATGGAGGCGATCAAGGAACCGCGTGAGACACACGTCATGATTCGCGGCAACTTCCTCAACAAGGGTGACAAGGTGGAGCCCGGCGTGCCGGAGGCGTTGCATCCGTTTCCGACCGGCGAACCGACGAACCGGTTGAGCTTCGCGCGCTGGCTGGTGTCGCCTGAAAACCCACTCGTTGGCCGCGTCACAATGAACCGCATGTGGTCGGCGTTTTTTGGCGCTGGCCTCGTGACTACGAGCGAGGAGTTTGGCTCCCAGGGCGAGTTGCCATCACATCCCGAATTGCTCGACTGGCTGGCGACCGAGTTCGTCCGGCAGGGTTGGTCATTGAAGGAAATGAACCGGATCATGGTCAACTCAGCCACCTACCGCCAAGCGGCGGTGGCCACGCCCCAGAAGATCGAGAGAGATCCCTTCAACCAGCTGCTCTCCCGCGGGCCACGATTCCGCATGGAGGCCGAAATGTTGCGCGATTACACCCTCGCCGTCGCCGGCTTGCTCGATCAACGCGTGGGCGGGCCGAGCGTGTTTCCTTTCCAGCCTGAGGGTGTTTGGAACAACCCGTATTCCAGCGACAAGTGGGAGTTGAGCAAGGACGGCGACCAGTTCCGCCGTGGGCTTTACACGTTCTGGCGCCGGACGGCGCCCTACGCTTCGTTCATGGCATTTGACGCCCCGAGCCGGGAAGTGGTTTGCGAACGCCGCGCGCGCTCGAACACGCCAGTGCAATCGCTCGTGACACTGAACGATCCGGCGTTCGTGGTGGCCGCCAATGGACTGGCGCGCCAGGTGATGGCCCACGGCGGGAGTTCGTTTGAGTCCAGGCTGGACTATGCCCTTATGCGCACGCTGGCGCGCTGGGCCAACGAATCTGAAAAGGTGGAATTCCAAAAACTCCTCCAAAGCAGCCTTAGTAAGTTCGAAGCCAATCCGGCCGCCGCCGAAAAGCTGGTCGGCGTCGGGCTGACGAAACCTGAGCACGACAACCTCGTCGAGCTGGCCGCTTGGACTGTTTTATCAAACGTCATCCTGAACCTGGATGAGGCGCTGACCAAGGGGTGAGCGATCTGACAAAGGTCCAACCCGCGTTGCGTGAGCAGCAAGATGTGATTGGCCGGCGCACCATTGTCAGGCAGAGTTTGTCCATGACCACTCCTGATCCATACGCACTTCGCACCAATGCGGCTGCCGCCACTGAAAGTCAGACCACGCTCATCACCAAGCTGGGCGACCACCCGTTTCTGCGCGGCTTTGAACCGGCCCAACTTCAGGTGCTCGCGGCCAACGCCATGCCGGTTGAGATCCCGGCGGGCGAAGTCATTTTTCGGGAAGGTGACAACGCAAACCGCTTCTACTTGATTCAAGCGGGCGAAGTATCGCTTGAATCGCAGGATAATCCCGAGCACAAGCCCATGGTCATCGAAACCATTGGCGCCGGCGACGTGCTGGGCTGGTCCTGGATGTTTCCGCCCTACTACTGGCACTTCGACGCCCGGGCAACGAAGCCCACGAAAGCGACTTTCTTCTATGGCACGCGGTTGCGGGAGGCGTGCGAAGCTGATCCCAAGCTGGGCTACGCACTTGCGACGCATGTCGCCGATCTCGTGATCCGCCGCCTCCAAGCCACGCGCAAGAAGCTGCTGCATCAGAAATCAGGCGCCAGCTCTTGAGGTTGCAACTCGCCCACCAACGCACACGCTCCGGGCATGGCCAACCGCTTTAAGTATGTCCCGCTTGATGACGCGATTCGCCGCTACGTTTGCGCGCACCGAAGCAACGCGGGCGACCCGTTGCTCCAGCAACTCCGCCGGGTTACCGCCGCGCTGGGTGATGAAAGCCGCATGCAGATCAGCGAAGATCAGGGTGCGTTCTTGCAGATCATCACGGCCGCAACGGGCGTGGAACGAGCATTGGAGATCGGCACGTTCACCGGCTATAGCGCGCTGTGCATCGCTCGCGGGCTACGTCCCGGCGGGAAGCTGACTTGTCTCGACGTGAGTCGGGAGTGGACGGCAATCGCCCGTGGCTTTTGGAAGCAAGCTGGGGTGGATAGCCAGATCGATCTCCGGATCGGCCCCGCCTTGGAATCGTTGTCAGCTCTCGAGCAGGACGCGCCGTGGGACCTGGTGTTCATCGACGCCGCGAAGGAGGAGTATGACGCTTACTTCGAAGCGGTGCTCCCGCACGTTCGGCCAGACGGCCTGATCCTGTTCGACAACATGCTGTGGGGCGGGCGCCTCGGTCGTGGGCCGGTCCAGGAAGCGTCAGGCAAGGCCTTGGATGCGCTGAACCAAAAGCTGGCGCGCGATCCGCGCGTCGAATGCGCCTTGTTGACGGTGGCCGAGGGCATCCAACTGTGCCGCGTCCGGTAACTTCATTCCTCCGAATCAGTCTTCTGAAAGTCGCGGCTGCGGCCATGCGGACAGACTCCCCGTTTTGACGACTTCACAAAATCCAACAACAAGCGCCCCGGCGCGGAAAGCGTTTCGGATTCGACCGCGGCGATCGCTTCTCTCAAGAGGCCCTGGCGACGAAACAGTATTTGGTAAAGACGCCGCAACTCGACCCGCTGCCCGCTGGTAATGCCGGACCGGCGCAGCCCGACGGTGTTCAGGCCACACATCTGGTTGCCACCCGAGGCGACGCAATAAGGCGGCAGGTCGAGACTGATCCCCGAGCCGGCTTGCATCATCGCCAGCGTGCCGATGGCGGTGAATTGATGAACCAGGCAATTGCCCGAGACGAAGGCGCGATCACCAACCGTAACATGTCCGGACAGCAAGGCACCATTGGCGATGATGACGTGATCGCCCAACCGGCAGTTGTGGCCCACGTGGCTGCCAGCCATGAAGAAGCAATGGCTTCCAATCTCGGTCGTGCCATCCAGCTTCGTCGCGCGATGCACGGTGACGTGTTCCCGAAAGACGTTGTCGTCACCGATGATCAACCGGGTGGGTTCGTCTCCATACTTCAGGTCTTGCGGCGCGTCACCAATCACCGCTCCCGCATGAAAACGATTCCGCTGCCCAATGATCGTGTTTCCAGTCAGGTAAACATTCGGGCCAAGGAAACAGCCGTCACCCACAACCACGTCTTTGTCGACTACCGAAAAAGGGCCCACGGTGACCTCTTTGCCCAGGCTGGCTCCAGCATGCACTAACGCGGTGGGATGAATCATGTGAAAAGCCAAACCCGCAGGCCGTCAAAAGTCAGGGATAAAAATAACCCAACTCGCGGAGGGAGGCGTAGTCGCGCCCATCTTCACGGGTCTTGTGCCCCAAAATTACGTGATCAATCACGTCGATCTTCAACAATTGGCCGGCGCGAATCAGGTCCCGGGTCACCCTGATGTCGGCTTCAGACGGCGTTGGGTCACCGCTGGGATGATTGTGAACCAGCACGATCGCGGAGGCATTCGCAGCGATGGCGGGCCGGAAGACTTCGCGCGGATGCACGAGGATGGTGTCGAGTGTACCCTGTGAAATCCGCTCGATACCGATCAATCGACGGCGGGTATTCAGCAGGACAACCTGAAAGGACTCGACGCTGTAGTGCCGGGCGTCCTCGCGCAGCAGATCGGCGATGCGTTCGGGCGTGTCGAGCGTGGGCGAGTCGCGACGAAACTCACCCACCATTCTTTGGGCCAGGGCGAACGCCGCCTGCAAGGTGATCGCCTTATCGCGACCAATCCCCTTGATAGATTGCAGTTGTTTGAGCGAGGCGCCAGCCAGCCGGTTGAACGTGACAAACTGCGTCAACAGATCTTGGGCAACTTCAATTGCGGACCGGCCCTGCAATCCCGTGCGAAGCAGAATGGCGACAAGTTCGGCATCGCGGAGAGCGGCAGCCCCCTTCTCGGCCAACCGCTCGCGCGGGCGCTCATGCTCGGGAATGTCCTTTATCCGTTGCGTCATTGTCGCGCCCCCCAATGCGATCGACGCTGCTACTCGGCGAAGGCCTTAGCCACGAACTGCTTGGCGCCATCCACAAACTCGGCGGGGTCACCGGCAAATGTGTTGCTGTCCGTTTCGATCGCCAGAACACCTTCCCACTTCACCTTCTTCAACTCGGCCACCAAACCCTTGTAGTTGGAATCGCCTTCCCCGATTTTAGTGTCCGTGGCGACGTCACCGGTGGGCGTACTATTGACCTTCTTATCCTTGAGATGAATGTCGTAGACCCGGCCTTCGTAGCCGGTGAATACCTTGGCGGCGTCGAAACGGGCGCTAGTGACCCAGCCAACGTCCATGCAAACTCCCATCCGGCGATCGCGATGTTGCAGTAGATTCTTCACGATACCAGGATTGCCGTAGTTCGAAGTGATGCCGTGGTTGTGGATGGCGATGCGGATGTCATACTCCTTAACGAGCTCTTCGAGTAGATCCAAGATTTTGAAATCGCCGGGTTCGACCACAATCACCTTGATTCCCATTTCCTTCGCGAACTCGAACAGTTGACGATTCTTGGCTTGATCAAGCGAAGTCCCAGCCACGCCGAACGTGTAGCAAACCAATCCATTCTTATCGAGGATCGCCTTCTTCCGACGGGTTTCCTCGACCGGCGCGGCTGGGTCCATGTGATTGCCAATCATCTGGAGATATTTGATGTCGTGCTTCTTCGCAAACTCGACGACCTGATCAAAATTCATGTTGCGGAGCGTCCAGGTCTGGATGCCGAGCTTTGGCTCAAAGCCCGCAGCGGTTAACGGGTGGGTTGCAACGAGGCAGAATGCACTCAACAAGAGACTTCGAAGGATGGGTTTCATTTCCCGAAACCATGTTTGGAAAATCACCCAGCGTGAAGTCGAAAAACTTGAGGCGCCAACTTCAGGCGAAAGGGGAAACCTTCGAACAAGTGAACGAAGAAACAAAAAAGGCACCCCGGGGCAGGGTGCCTTTTTAACTCGGCGGCAATTCACACGCAGAACCACCTTGGAACGTCTTTAATCAGTTACTCTCGTTTCCCATGTTATGTTTCGCCGCCATGGGTGCCAGGTTATGTTGGAGCACTAGCCTGGAACAGACGCCAAATGATAGGCAGTTCATATGCCATCGCCTATTTACAACAGTTTACATACAGATCAGGGAAACTCACCACCGGTGAACGCGGCTTTTTCCCGCGTAATGCGTGAATCTCACGCATCTTTCCGGCGTTCACCTGCCCTTGCGGTAACATCAGTGCCGATCCTCGCGTAAACACTCTTGCGTCGCCGGCCGGCCGGCCGTCATAACACACCACCATGGCTAGCGCACCAGCCCGCATCCTTATCGCTGATGATCAAAAGGACGTCCAAGAGGCGTTGCGACTGCTCTTCAAAGGTGAGGGACACCGAACCGAAACCTGTAGTTCGCCACGGGAAGCAGTGGATCGCCTCCGGTCAGCCGACTTCGACCTGCTCCTGATGGATCTCAACTACTCACGCGATACCACTTCCGGCAAAGAGGGCCTTGAGCTCCTCCAACAGGTTCGGGGAATGGATGACGTCCTGCCGGTCGTGGTCATGACCGCTTGGGGCAGCGTGGAACTCGCCGTTGATGCCATGCGGCACGGCGCCCAAGACTTCGTCGAAAAACCCTGGGACAACCAACGCCTGCTCAACATTGTTCATAACCAGCTTGAACTGGCGAGGGCCCGGCGAGACGCGCGCCAATTTGAGGCCGCACAGCGCGCTCAACAATCGGAGGCCATGCCGCAGTTGGTTGCTGGCTCGGCCGCCATGCGACAGATCCTGGAGGTTGTGTCCCGGGTGGCCCCCTCGGATGCGGCAATCCTGATCACCGGCGAGAACGGCACCGGCAAAGGGCTGATAGCGCGGGCGATTCACGTGAAGTCCCTGCGGGCCAACCGGCCGTTGGTCACCGTCAACATGGGCGGCATGCCGGAGGGGGTTTTCGAGAGCGAACTGTTTGGCCATGTCAAAGGCGCCTTCACCGACGCCAAGCAGGATCGCATGGGCCGCATCGAGATGGCGGAGGGTGGCAGCCTGTTCCTCGACGAAATCGCCAACACGCCGCCCAGCCAGCAAACCCGACTCTTGCGCGTGCTCGAATCCGGCGAATACGAACGAGTCGGTTCAAGCAAAACGCGCCAGGCCGATGTTCGGTTTATCACGGCGACCAATGCCGACTTGAAGTCGGATGTCGCGACCGGGCGCTTTCGGCAGGATCTGATGTTCCGGCTGAACACGGTGGAGATTCACCTGCCGGCTTTACGCGATCGACGGGAGGACATCTTGCTGCTGGCTGAGTTTTTTCTGGCCCTGCATTCGCGTCGCTATCGCAAGGAGCTACGAGCCTTTCATTCCGAAGCGGGAACACTGCTGCAGAAACACCCGTGGCCCGGAAATGTTCGGGAGCTAAGCCACTCCATCGAGCGGGCAGTGTTGCTCGCCAATGGC
Source organism: bacterium (assembly GCA_031362805.1). GTDB lineage: Bacteria > Verrucomicrobiota > Verrucomicrobiia > Limisphaerales > RI-55 > RI-55. The sequence continues at coordinate 26,008 of JANLTG010000182.1, read as the reverse complement.
CCGGAAATCCGTGCCGCTGACCTCGGCCTCACCCCGCGCACAGAAAGCGCCCCGAGTCTCGACGAAATGAGCCTTGATGACGTGGAGCGGCATTTGATTCAGCGAACGCTGGCCCGGTGTGGCGGCAATGCCCGGCAAGCCGCTGATGCGCTGGGCTTGAGTCGCAGCGCGTTTTACCGACGACTCGAGAAGTACGGATTGTAGCTCTTCGCGAATCCGCATCGGAACACTCGCCAGGCCACGCCCAAGCTGACACGCTGCCGCCGACTTCACATGCCGGTTCGCCATTTTGAACGTCGCCTCTGGATTCTCTCGGTGCTCATTGCATTGCCGGGCGCCGTCGCTGCTGGCGTCTGGCTCAAGGTCGGCATCGAACCCAGCTGGCTCCGCTGGCTCGTCGTGGTCGGCGCCATCGTTCTCCCGTTTTGCCTGATTCCATTGATGGTGCGCCGTACGCGCTACCCGCTGCGGACGCTCTCCAACCAAATCGCCGGCATGCGCGAAGGTGACTACTCCCTCCGCGTGCGGGGCGGTGATCGTCATGATGCCCTGGGAGAATTGGTCGCCGAACTCAATGCGCTGGGCGAGCATCTGCGTAAACACCGGTTGGAAGGGCTCGAAACAGCCGCCCTGCTCCGAACGGTCATGGAGGAGATCAGCGTTGCCGTCTTCGCTTTCGATCAGCATCAACGACTCCAACTCGTGAATCGCGCCGGCGAACAACTGCTCGGTCGCAGCGCCGCACAGATGACCGGCCGTCCTGCCAACGAGATCGGGCTGGCCGAAAGCTTGCGGGGTGAACCCGCGCGGATCATCGATATGGCCTTCGCCGGTCGCATGGGTCGGTGGGCGCTGCGGCGTTCGTCTTTTCGAGAACAAGGCCAGCCGCATCAGTTGATCGTGATCACCGATCTCTCCCGCGCGCTGCGGGAGGAGGAACGCCAGGCGTGGAAACGCCTGATCCGTGTGCTCGGCCACGAGTTAAACAACAGCCTCGCGCCCATCCGATCGATCAGTTCCAGCCTCGATCGATTGCTCGCGCGGCAACCACGCCCCGCCGACTGGGAAGATGACATGCGCGCGGGCCTGGGCATCATCCAGTCACGGTCCGAAGCGCTTAGCCGCTTTATGGAATCGTACTCGCGGCTGGCCAAGCTGCCGCCCCCAACCCGCCGCGACTTGAAAGTAGCCGACTGGGTGAAGCGCATCGCCCTCCTTGAAACCCGGCTCGCGGTGAAAGTGGCCGACTGTCCCTCCATCGTCCTCCAGGCCGACGCTGATCAACTCGATCAGTTGCTGATCAACCTCGTGCGGAATGCCACCGACGCCGCCCTGACGGACCCGGCTGGCGGCCCACCTGAAGTCGAGATCGCGTGGCAGGTGCGCGCGGACGAATTCTTCCTTACCGTGCGGGACAACGGTCCCGGCATCGCCGAAACCGCCAATCTGTTCGTCCCTTTTTTCACCACCAAACCGGGCGGCTCCGGCATCGGTCTCGCACTTTGCCGGCAGATCACCGAAGCCCATGATGGCTCGTTGCAACTCCGCAACCGCAGCAGCCAGCGGGGCGCCGAAGCGCTCGTGCAGTTGCCCCTGGGCTGAATTCGTTACTCGTCCTTCGATTCCACGCTCCCCGTGTGCTTCACCGCCCGCAGCAGTTTCCACCCGAGATAAATCGAAGCAACGTACCCGGCCGCGCCAAACACCGACACCCCGCCCAGCAACGGCGGCGCTTTCATGCTCCACAACAGCGACGACCCGAGAAACAGCGACGCGACAATAATCCCCATCACCAGCCGATTCACGACGGGATCAAGGTGCCGGTGGTCCAGATGAACGGTGAGTCGTCCTGACCGCAATCGCTGCAATGTCTCCGAAAGGTCTCGCGGCAGGGATTGAAAAAGCCGATCCCAATCGCGATAGGATCGCTGGAGGCGCAACCAAAGCCGTTGCGGCGAGAGTCGACGACCCACGGCTCGCGTGTAGAATGGCTGGATCACCGCGGCCAGGCTGAAATCGGGGTTTAACAATTGCGCCGTGCCTTCGAGCACAATCAAAGTTCGCAGCAGCAACGACACGCCCGGCGGCAACGAGATATGGTGGCGTCGGATGATGTCCGCGAGGCCCCGCAGCGCGCCGGCGAGATCCAGCTCGTTGATCGACTGGCCCGTGTATTCCGCGACGAAATCCGCCAGGTCCGCCCGCAGTTGTTCGCGCGAAGCATTCACCGGCACTGCGCCGATCAAGAACACCGCATCCGTCAACGCCTCGGCATCCCGTTGGGCGACCGCCAGCAGCAGGGCTTCGATCTCGTCCCGCAGGGTTTCGTCAAGCCGGCCCGCCATGCCGCAATCCAGCACGCCGATCACGCCGCCCGGCAGCACCATCAGATTTCCCGGATGCGGATCCGCGTGATAGAACGAATCGCGGAAAATCATCTCGAGATACATGCTCGCACCGCGCCGCGCGAATTCGCTGAGCTCGACCCCCGTGGCCTTGAGGCGCTCCGTCTCCGAGCCCAGCACACCATCGAAGCACTCCATCGTGAGCACGCGCCGGCTTGAGAACTCCGGCCACGGCCGCGGAAACCGGATGCCCGGATCGGCTGCGAAGTTGCGGGTGAACTCGTCGATGTTGCGGCGCTCAATGGTGAAATCCAGCTCACGCAGAATCGTCCGCCGAAACTGTCGCACCAGGGCCACGGGCTCATATGGACGCAGTTGCTCGACGTGTTTCTCGGCCAGCTCGGCGAGCCCCGCGAGGATCGAAAGATCGGATTCAACGCGGCGCTGGACACCCGTCTTTTGAATCTTGAGGACCACGGATTCACCGGACGGCAGCCGGGCCCGATGCACTTGGGCGATCGACGCCGACGCAAACGCCCGTTCCTCGAAGTAGCCGAAGATCTCTTCTGGCGCGCGGCCCAATTCTTCCTTGAGCGTCTGGCGCACTGCCTCGGGCTCGTCGGGGATGGTATCCGATTGCAGGCGGCTGAGCTCTTCGGCGAGTTCGATGCCGATGACATCGGGGCGGGTGCTCAACATCTGCCCAAGCTTGATGAACGTGGTGCCAAGCTCGGTCAGGGCCAGACGGAAGCGTTCGGAAGTCGCGAGCTCGCTGATGGGCTGGCCTTCAATGCTGCGCAATCGCTCGCGAACGGCACTGAGCGGAATCGCCTTGAGCCAGTCGGCGAGCCCGAACTTGGCAAGCACACCAACGATCTCCGCGACGCGGCGGGTGTCGCGTTCGAGTCGTTCGATGGCACCAATGTGGAGCATGGCTACAAGGTCAGGTAACCGGACTTTAACTGGCGATACATCCCTTGCCGAGCTCCGACTGCGGGTTGGCGGAACATCGGTTGGTTGCGGTAAATGCGCGCCGCCCAGCAATGAGGGACTCCGCGGTCGCCCTCTTTTGCTCATACCAAGTTCAACCGGGAATCGGTCAAGCAGGCGACGGTCAGCTCAGGATCACGCACGAGGCAATTGCTTGAGCAGCCGAAATGCCCAAAAGCAAAGCGCGGCGGTCAGCAGAGTGAGGGCAACGAAGACCGGGTCGGTGGCCCGTTGCGAGCCTTCCAGATATATTCGCCAGAAGTGGGCCAGTGTGATCAATCCGAAGACGGTGCCGGTGGTGATGAGATAGGCTTTCATGGGAATCATTTCACTTCGCACCGCCATGTCTTGGGCGGAATTTTTTTGAGCGATCAGGCGACTACGAGTGGGGCAACGGTTACGTTAGGATTGGCGTTGGAAACTCTTCAATCCACGTAAAGAAACTCACTGGAACCGAGCAGGGCCTGGCAAATCGTCGGCCACGGATCCCCGACACCGGCTGTGGCTTGCTGGAAGGCGGCGGATTCTTCCACCGAAGGCGCGCGTTGATAGGCCAGTGCGAACGTGCGTCGGAGCCGGCTTTCAAAACCCGCACCACCTTCCGCCGTGACGCGCGACGCGAACACATTGGCGCACTCGGCCACGAAGGGCTCGTTCATCAACGCGAGCGCTTGCTGTGCGATGGCCGACGTCGAACGCTTCGACCAGTTGGTGTCCATCTGCGGCTCGTCAAACAGCGTGAGGAAGGTCGGCACGTACGTGCGCCGAGTATGGATGTACACCGCCCGCCGCAACCGGTCGGCGTGTCCGTGTTTGACGTCGAACGAGCCATCGCCGCGGCGCTCGGTGGGCACGGATACGCCAAACAGCCGTTGGTCGAGGCGGCCGCTGATGGCGATCATCGCGTCGCGAAGCGCGCCCGCTTCGAGTCGCCGAGGCCCGGGAACGAAGGCGGCGAAGGGTGAAGATGAATCGTCGTCGTTCTCGTTCTCGTAATCGATCTGCTTCGAGGACGAAGGACGAGGACGATTGGAAGCCACGGTCTCCTGCCGGTAGGTCGCCGAGTTCATGATCAAACGGTGCAGGTGTTTCACGCTCCAGCCGGACTCGACGAATTCCGCCGCCAGCCAGTCGAGCAATTCCTGGCTCACCGGCCGCGCGCCGCGTGAACCGAAATCATCTGGTGTCGAGACGAGGCCCGTGCCGAAATGATATTGCCAGATGCGGTTGGCCATCACGCGCGCGACGAGCGGGTGCTCGGGATGCGTAAGCCAGCGGGCGAGCGCAAGTCGCCGACCGGTGGTCCAGTCGCCCGGCGGCGGCTGATCAAAGCGGGCGGCGCGCTCGGGCCGATCGATTACCGCGATCACGCCTGGCTGCACTTCCTCACCGGGCGTCTCGTAATTGCCGCGTTTGAGAAGATGAGTCGGTGTTGGGTTGGTCGATGCGTCAAAAAGATTCCAGATCACGTCGTCCTTGAAGCGGTCCGTGCCCTTCTTCAGTTCTTCGATGCGGTTGGTGGCCTTGGCATGGCGAAGCGTGAAGTCCGGGAAAAGCTCCCGCAACCGGTCACCCGTGAGCTTCAGCCGCTGGGCTTCGGCGGTCAGGCGCTTTTCGTCAGCGCCGTCGCGTTGCTCAGGTGGCAGGTTCAGCGCCGCCACGAGACTTGAGCGCGCCGCTTCGTCACCGAGTTCGGCGGGATTCTGCCTGAGCCAGCGATCGCGGTATTCGCGCTCAAGACCGCTGCGCACCTGCTCGCTCAGCGTCATGTTTTCGGCAAACCACTTGCGCGATTCCTGCATGAGCTGGCGCCGCTCCTCGCCCGGCAACAGCGGAATGACCCGGAGCGAACCAATCCAGCCGCCGCTCCAGATCGCGGGCAGCCATTGCTCGGGATCGTAGGCCGGCTGAAACACCGCCGTAAGCCGGTAATACTCCTCCTGCTTGATCGGGTCGAACTTGTGATCGTGACAACGCACGCAATTCACGGTGAGCCCCAGCAACGCCTTCATCGACACTTCGACGGCCGACTGCTGCGCGATGAATCGTTTGTCCATCTGCGTGATCGCCTGGTTGTCGGTGGCGTCGGGTGTGCAACGGAGAAATCCGGTTGCGGCAAGCAGATTGACCTGTTCGTCGGTGAAGTGCTCCGTGTCGCGCCAGTTGAACAATTCGTCGCCCGCCAACTGTTCGATGACGAACTGGTCGTAGGGCTTGTCTTCGTTGAACGCGCGGATGACGTAGTCGCGATACCGCCAGAAGCCTTGTCGCGGAATGTCGCCGATGAACATGCTCGACTCGGCGAAGCCCGCAACGTCAAGCCAGTGACGGCCCCAGCGTTCGCCGTAGTGCGGCGATTCGAGCAGGCGATCCACGAGTCGCTCGAAGGCGCGCGGATCATCATCGGCGACGAACGCTGCGACTTCCTCCGGCGTGGGTGGCAAGCCGAGCAGGTCAAAGTACGCGCGGCGGATCAACGTGCGGCGATCAGCCTCCGGACGGATGGCGGCGGAATTCTCGGCAAGCTTGGCGGAGACGAAAGCGTCAACCGGGGAAGTGAGACGTGAGGCACCATCCGAAATGAATGATGGTGGAACCTGCGGGCGTTTCAGGGGCTGGAAAGACCAGTGCCTCGATCCTGGGCTGGCAGTGCGGCCTTCGGAGCTCGGGGCGGTCACGCGCGGATCAGGCGCGCCGAGCGTGATCCATTCGCGGATGGCAGCGACCTGCTCGCGGTTGAGGTCGAGCTTGAGCGCCGAGTTGTGGTTGGAATGACGACTCTCAATGACCTGCACCAAACGGCTCTCGTCGGGTTTGCCTGATTGAAGCACCGGGCCGGTGTCTGAACCGGCGTCCCAACCCGCCCGCGAATCGAGCATCAAACCACCTTTGCCCACGTTGCTGCCGTGACTATGACAAGCGTAGCAGTGTTCCTGAAGCAACGGCTGAACGACGTCCTTGAACAGCGCCAGTCCGCGAGCGTTGTCCTCCGCGTGTGCGTTGAAGGAGCTGAACAGAAGAGCGGCCGCGAGGAATAAGGTGGGGCGCGTCGCTGCGTGCGCGCCTCGACTATGCGAGAGAAAATTGAATTGCTCCCTGGTCCCAGCTAGCGCACACGCCCCGACCGCGAACATTGCTGCGTTCGTTCGCGGGAAGTTTCGGCGGACCGGCGGGTCCGCCCTACCATGAGACGGTAGGACGGCGCCACTGCGCCGCCGTAAATTTCGCCGCACTCCAATCTGCTGCTTGAATGGTGCTCGGCAGGAGCCTTGCCCTACCATGCCCCGCCCCACTGGCCGGTTCCCCGTTTCCGCCGAACCTTCGCGATTCAGGTTGCCGCGGTGGGGTTTCATGGCTGGTTCCTGGCTGGTTAGAGCTCAGACGTTCTTGGGATCGGGATGTTTCCAAGGCTTGCGATACTCACGGGCCAGCAGCCGATTGGCCTCGCGATCACCGCCAATCTCGCCCTTGGCGGGATCATACTTGAGGCTGCGGCCAAGTTTGGCGGAGACATTCGCCAGAATGCAACTCGTGCTGGACATAAAGCCCTGCTCGATATCCGCGACCGGCCGGCTGCGTTTGTCGATGGCTTTCAGCAGGTCCATCATGTGCCAGCGCACCGCCGAGGCGACATGCCGTTCGAGATCCTTCTCCGTTTCGTCCTCGGGATACTTGGCGTACTCAAACAGCGGCTTGCCGCTCAGCGTGGGTTGGTCTTTGCCGTTGGGAAAGAATTCGTAGTCGTTGACGCTTGCCTTGAGGACGCCTTTTTCTCCGTAGAAAATGGCGGACCACGGATATTTCTTGTCTGGCGCCTCACCCCAGGACCGGTGCGTCCAGACGACGTCCAGGTCGTCGAACTCAAAGGTCGCGGTCTGCGTGTCCGAGATGTTGGCGCGGGCCTTCTTGTCCACGTAGATGCCGCCCGTGGAACTGACCGACTTGGGCCAGCCGAGGTCGAGCATCCAGCGGGTCATGTCGAGCATGTGGACGCACATGTCACCGACGATGCCGTTGCCATATTCCATGAAGGCCCGCCAGCCCCGGGGATGAACAATTTTGTTATAGGGCCGCAGCGGGGCCGGACCGGTCCACGCGTCAAAGTCGAGGTAATCGGGCGCGCTGACGTCGGGTGCCTCCTGAATAGTGTTGCCGTTGCGCATGTGGTAATAGCAGCAGATCTCCACATGTGAAATCTTGCCCAGCAGACCTTCCTTAATCACGCGATCGCGCGCTTCGATCAGGTGGGGCGTGCTCCGTCGCTGAGTGCCGATCTGCACGACGCGATTGTATTTGCGCGCGGCTTTCAGCATGGCCTGCCCTTCAACCACATCCACGCTGATAGGCTTCTGACAGTAGATGTCGACTCCTGACTTGCAGGCTTCGATCATGTGCAGCGCGTGCCAGTGGTCGGGGCTTCCGATGAGCACAATGTCGAGGTCCTTCTGCTTCAGCATTTCGCGGTAATCATGATACAGGCGCGGCTTCTTCTTCGATTTCTGGCGGCCAGCGACGATGTCGGCAGCCTCGGATAGCATCTTCTTATCGACGTCGCACAGGGAAACCACTTCGACGGGCTCCACTTGAATCAGTCGGAGCAGATCAACCTTGCCGTACCAGCCGGTGCCGATCAGGCCGACACGTCGCGTCTTCTCGGCGGCGAACGTGGTGGGAACATAGGAAGCGGCAGCGGCAGCGGCGAGTACAGTGGAGCTTTGCTTGAGGAATTTGCGGCGGTTCATGGGCGTGTTGTATTCCGCGGTCCTGGAAAACTCAAGCGTTCAGGCGGGCGACGTTACAGCGGGTTCGCGCGGCATGGCTCGACAAGAATGTCGCCCTTCCAGTCACGATGGACGGGTTCGCACGATGCGCTGACGTAGTAACGGCCGTTTGACACATCTCGTTTCACGGGAGGCACAAATTCGCCCACCCACTGGCGGGTCCGGGCTGAGGCACTGCGCGTTGAGCGACAACTTTTCGCGATGGCACCAAGCTTTCGAGGGTTACCTGGTCGTTCGCGATAACCGTCTTCAGCGGGTACGCCACTTGCGACGCACATTCTCCACCGTAATCGTCCCAGGTCATCGGCCGGTTCCCGTCAGCGATCGGGTTGCCAGCCCCGGGCTGACGGCGTGACGGCGGGCAACTCTCATCACTATGGAAACTCCAATGAACCCTTCGCAAAACACCTCAAAGAACACGCTCAACTCCGACGTCGAAATCAAGGGCAACCTGAAGTTCGCCGGCGAACTCACCTTCGACGGCAAGCTGGATGGCGAGATCCAAACCGACGGCGCCCTGCATCTGGGCGACAGCGCCGTCATCAACGGCAACATCAACGCCCAGACCGTCATCGTGCGCGGCAAGGTCACCGGCAACATCGCCGCCAAGGAAAAGATCGAGATCAAGAGCAAGGCGGAGTTGTTCGGCGACATTCGCAGCGCCAAACTGGTCATCGAGGAAGGCGTCACGTTTGTCGGCAAGACGGAGGTCAATCCCAACAAGGTGGCCCCGACGCCGCCGCCGCGTCCGGCGGAGCCCGCCCGGAACGCGGAACCGGCCGGCAAACTGGTTGCCCGCTGATCGGATGTCGTGTTAGTCACCAGCGACAGAATGCCAGCGAAGAAGCAGGGCGCGGTCAAGGTGGCCTGTCCGCACTGCGGGCATCAACAGGCCGAACCGCCCACCGGTTACTCCTCGAACTGCAAGCAGTGCGGCCAGTACTTCCGCGTTCAGGATGCGCTCAAGCCGGCCCGGCACACCGTTGAAAGAGGTCCCGAGCAACGCCGGTTGAACTGCCTCGACTGCGGTGCGGAACTCCAGGTTCCCGCCAGCGCGCAATCCAGCGTGTGCAAACATTGCAGCAGTTACCTGGACTTGCGCGACTACCGGATCACCAACGCTGTCTCAAAGAATTTCAAGACGGCGGGCGCCTTCGTCGTCGAGCCCAAGGGCTACATCTTCAACACCGAATGCGTGGTCGGTGAGGCCGTCATCAAGGGCCGTTTCCTCGGCAAGCTGGTCGTCGAACGCACGCTGACCATTCATTCCACCGCCGAGATCAAAGGCACCTTCACCGCGGGCTGCCTGGTGATTCCGGCTGGGGACCACTTTCGCTGGCCGGAACCGATCAAGGTCCGCTCCGCCCGGATCGGCGGGGAGTTGGTGGCGGACCTGCGGGCTGAGGAGACAGCAACCTTGCTGGCCACCGCGCGGATGTTTGGCGACATTGAAGCCCGCCAGTTGGTCATCGAAGAAGGCGCGGTCATCGTTGGCCAAGCCCGCATCGGTGCGAGCATAAAGAAAAAGGCTCGTCCTGCCCACGCGGCCTGAGCGGGGCCACGCCGCGCGTCGTTGGATTTCGCCCGGCGGCACTACCTTCCACCTCTGGCCAAGCCTGACATTCAGTTGTCAATAGTCAGAACCCTTTCTGTTGCTGCAAAATAGCGGCGAGGCACGACTCGACGAATTTTGAATTCAATGCGGTGCCAACTTCAGGCAACCTCATTCGTATGGCTGACACAGTTCGCTCAGCGTGCCCGCACTGCGGCGGGTTAATGGACTACCCGCGTCACGATTGCGGCTTGGAAGCTCCGTGTCCACACTGTGGTGGGGCGGTCTTGCTTTCGGATCAACCAACGGAGCGGTCCGCTGAATCGCAAAAGTGGATTTCCAAAGTCGCCCAATGGTTTGGCGGAATGAAGCAGGCTTTCGATTCTCGCGTTGCATCAGCGGAGGCACGTCTTGACGCTAGGATTGCCGCAAGGGCATTGGATGAGGAGCATCCGTGGAGAAAGGAGCCAGCCACGAAGAAGCAGATGGACAAGCTGAAATACTTCGGCATTGAGCTTCGTCGTGGCGCAACGAAAGGCCAGGCGAGCGACCTGATTACAAAGTGCGTGGAAGCAAATCCAGAGGCGGAGCACAATTACCAGAAGCGGCCGGCAACCGAGGCGCAGATTCGAAGGATCAAGAAACTGGCCAAAGAACTCGACGCCGATGTAAGCGACGAATTGGACGAAGGGTTAACCTACGAGGAGGCAAGGGAGGTCATCCAAGACTTAGAATCCACTTAAGCCCAACAGGTGGCCCTAATCCCGCGCTGCGTTCGCGGCAACCATCATTACCCCTTCTATCAAGGGGTTCTGATTATAGACAACTCACGCATGATTTGACTGCCAGCCGTTCGGAGGAAACACTCCGTTAGCCTCCGCCGTTACGGCTTGCGGACCGAGGTCTTGTCCGCCAGCGGGAAGTCGCGGGGGACGGACTGCGTCACCTTGCCGGTGGCCGCCCATTCGGTGCCGCGTTGCAGGGTGGCGATGAAGCCGACGCAGTTCACTGAATCCGGAGCCGCCGTTGCTTTGGGGCTGACGTGACCGAGCGTGGTGTGAAAGATCCGCCCTTTCCCGAACTGGATTGCCATGAGCATCGGCTCGTGTTCGCCGGTGCCGTTCTTCTGTTTGGCCGGATCCGCCGACGCCGTCGCGAGCACTTCCAAGTTCTTCGCCGGACCGCGCAATTGGCTGTAGAGCTCGTCGCTGGCGTGCAACCACTCGGCGGGCAGGCCTTTCATGATGGGGTGATTCGGCGAGCGCGTGACCAGGAGAAAATCATGGTTGGCGGGATGGGTGGCCGTGCCGGGCGAATCGTCGAGCGCCAGCTTGCCGTCCCGCCAGCGGACCTTGGGTCCCGCTTTCTCCGTGCGCCCAGCCCAGCCGCCGACGCCGATCATCTCGTTGAACTCAACCCACGACGGAAACGCATTGTCGGTGGCGTGGAAGGCGACCAACCCGCCGCCATCCTTGATAAATTTGGCGAAGGCCTCACGCGTGGCCGCCGGCCAGTCGTCGCCGTCGTAGTCGAGCACGACGACTTGGTACTTGCTGAAGTCCGGCTTGAACGCCGCCATGTCCGCGCCCTTGGCCGGTGACAGGACAGCATCCACTTTGAAAATGCCCGGCTCGTCGAGAATGTGCTGCAGCACCTTGCTGCTGACTTGCCAGTTGTGATACTGGCTGCATTGACCGGTCAGGAGCATCACGTTGATCGACGTCTTATCGGCGGCAAACGTGGTCGGCGCGTAGAAAGCAGTGGCGGCGAGCAACGAGCAGCATTGCTGGAGAAACTTGCGGTGGTTCATGGCGATGGTTGTAGGCGGCTAAAGATGGGAACTCAAGCACTCAGACAAACGCCGTGCATCGGCGCTCCTGACGGCCCCTGTGAAAGGCACCGCAAATGGAGAATGCCGGTTCAGCGAGCCGGGTCGGTGTCGAAGCGTGTTCGTCATGGTTTCTGTTCTGCCTCCGCGCGTGGTCGAATCAACAGCACCAGCACGACGGAGATCATCGCGGTGGCGGCGAAGGTCCCAAAGATCACGTTGAGCGGGACACTTGCGTCGCGCATCGCCCCGAATCCCCAGTCGGCGAAACCGCCGCAACTGATGCTCACCAGGTTCATGATGCCGTATCCGGTGGCGCGCAATTCAGGGCGCACGATCTGACAGAGGATGGGCATGTTGTTGCAGTCAAAAAAGCCCCAGCCAAGTCCGAAGAGCGCCAGGAACAGCACGGCTACGAGGAGCGAGCCGGCGTTGCCGACGCCGAAGAGCGCCGGGATGATGAGGATCATGCCGATCGCGCTGACGAAGATACGCCCACGGTTGTGGCGTTGCATCCAGCGATCGGCCAGCCAGCCGCCGATGAGGGCGCCCACGATCGCAGCCGCCTGCCAGTAGAGCGTCGCCGAGACGCCCGCCTGGCCCTGGCCGATGTTGAACTGTTGCTTGAGAATCGCCGGCATCCAGTCGCGCACGACCCACCCGGCCAGCGCCGGCAACGTGAAGTAGAGCACCAGCAGAATGAACGAGCCGTTGGTGAGAAGTTCTTTGGCAGATTGTCCGACGGAATTCCTTGAAGCGGCAGTGGAAGCAACCGACTTCGGCGCATCGCGCAGGACGAAGGCGAGCGGAATGGCGTAGATGACCCCGGCGAGACCGCACGCATCAAAGGCAAACCGCCAGCCGAGCGCGGGCGCGTCCGCCACGTAGCCGCTGAAACCGCCAACAATGACGCCGATGTAGATTGCCATCTGATGGAATCCCACCGCGCGCGACCGCGTCGGTCCCGTGTGATAATCGGCGATGAGCGCGAGCGCGGCGGGAATATAGAAGGCCTCGCTGATACCCATCAGCGAACGGGTGAGCAGCAAACCGTCGTAAGTTGTGACGTGGCCGGTGATCCACGTCACCACGGACCAGACGAACAAGCTCCCGCAAATCGTGAACCGCCGGCTGTAGCGATCCGCGAGGTAGCCGCCGATCGGACTGAGGAACGCGTAAACCCATTTGAACTGGCCGAGCATCCGACCCCAGTTCGCATCGGAGCCGATGTCGGGAATGTCGGCCATCACCGAGAACTTCATCGCGGCGAGCATCTGGCGGTCGAGATAGTTCAGCAGCGCGACGGGCACGAGCAGCGCGACGACGAGCCAGGCAGTACGGGCGGGAGATGTCATGGGAACGACGGAAGGATGTCAGAAGAGTTAGCGCAGGGGAATTCAGATGTTTCCATGACAACCGGCATGGGGCGCATCTTGACACCCCGACGTCGCCGGAGCGCGGGACTGTGTCCCGCAGCACTTGCCAACTTCAAGCCCCCGTCCAACAGCCTGAATGCCCCACACCATCGCAAGCCGCTGCGGGCCGCAGACCCGCGCTCCGGAGCAGCGGCCAAGCCCGAATCCAATCGGCTTGGGGCGCAGCCTTTGTTCCTTGCCCGGGTTTGCCTCGACCGGCAACACTGCCGCCGACTTGGATACACCGACTGACAGCCTGCCGCCGGCGCGCGTCGAATTGGAGTCAATCGACGCCGCCCATGCCGTGCTTCGGCTCGTTGGCGATTGGACCGTCAATTCGACCCGCCGACCGGAGCCAACGCTCGCCGCGTCCGTCCGAAGCGATGCGGAAATCGGGTTCGATCTCGCCGCCGTCTCGGCCTGGGATTCAACACTGATCGCCTGGCTGTTCACCCTCGTTGCCAACTGCAAGGTGCGGAAGATCAACTTTCAACTGACCTCGCTGCCCGACGGCGTTCGCAATCTTCTGGAGCTGGCGCAGGCGGTCCCCGAACACATCGACGCCACGCCATTCGGCCCGCCTGCAGGCTGGGTCACGCGGATCGGGCTGGCGCTGAGCCGGGGTTGGGAGGCGGCTCAGAACATCACCACGTTCATCGGCGAGTGCGCGCTGGCGGTGGCGGCGCTGATCCGGGGTCGGGCGCAATTTCGCCGCGCTGATCTCCTCCTGTTCATGCAAGAGGCCGGGGCCGAAGCGCTGCCCATCAACTTGTTGATCAGCTTTCTGGTGGGCTTGATCCTGGCCTTTGTCGGAGCGGTGCAACTGGAACAGTTCGGAGCGTCGATCTATGTCGCCAACCTCGTCGCGGTCGCCATGGTGCGCGAGATGGGCTGCATCATGTCGGGCATCATCATGTGCGGCCGGACCGGCGCCGCCTACGCCGCGCAACTGGGCACCATGAAGGTGAACCAGGAGATCGATGCGTTTCGGACATTCCAGTTCAACCCGATCGGTTTTCTGGTGCTGCCGCGGATGATCGCGTTGTTCCTGATGATGCCGATCCTCACGCTCTTCTCGAATCTCGCCGGCATCGCGGGCGGCGTGCTCATCGGCATCGGCATGCTGGACCTCACGTTCCTCGAGTACTGGCACCAGACGGTGGGCTCGCTCACGTTCAATCATTGCGTGGCGGGGTTTATGAAGAGTTTTGTTTTCGGTCTGATCGTGGCGATCACCGGCTGTTACAACGGCATGCGTTGCCCTAACAATGCCGCGGGTGTCGGGCAGGCAACCACGACCGCCGTCGTCGCGGGCATCACCGCCATCGTCGTGGCCGACGCGGTCTTCGCCGTGTTATTCAACATTTTCAAAATTTGAAATGGCCGGGCCACCGCACATCGAATTGAAGAACGTCGAGCTCGCTTATGGCGACTTCGTGGTGATGCGCGACATCACCGCGCAGGTGCCGCGCGGCCAGGTCTTCGTCATCATGGGCGGCAGCGGCTGCGGCAAGAGCACGCTGCTCTGGAACATGATCGGCCTGCGCCAGCCGCCCAAGGGCGACATCCTTTACGACGGCCGCAGCCTGCCTGCGGCGGAGCCGGCCGAACGTGAGGCGATCAAAAGAAAGTTCGGCGTGCTGTTTCAAGGCGGCGGCCTGTGGAGCTCGATGACGCTCGCGGAAAACATCGCCCTGCCCCTCACGGAACACACCGACCTGCCCGCCGACGAGATCGAGCGGCTCATCCACCTCAAGCTGGCCTTGGTCGGCCTGCAAGGGTTCGAGGATTTTTACCCGTCGCAGATCTCGGGCGGCATGATGAAACGCGCCGGTCTGGCCCGGGCGATGGCGCTCGATCCGGAAATCCTGTTCTTCGACGAGCCTTCCGCCGGGCTCGATCCCGTCACCTCGCGCCGGCTCGATGACTTGATTCTTCATCTGCGCGACAACCTCGGCACGACCGTGGTCATGGTGACCCACGAGCTGGACAGCATTTTTGCCGTGGCCGATCAGGCAATTTTCCTCGATAACGTCAGCCGCACGGTGACCGCGGCAGGCAATCCGCGAGAGCTGTTACGAAACACCGACGACCCCGCCGTGCGCGCGTTTCTGACGCGGGGCGGACAGCGAACTCCAGCGCCAGCACTATGAGCAAACAAGCCAATCCGACCAAGGTCGGCGCGTTCATCCTGATCGGCGCCGGCATCCTGGTGGTGACCATCGCCCTGCTGGGTTCCGCGAGCCTCTTCTCGCGCCCGGTGCCGATGATCCTCTATTTCCGCGACTCGGTGAACGGCCTCGTGGTCGGCTCGCCGGTGAAGTACAAAGGCGTTTCCATCGGCCAGGTGACCAAGATCTCGCTGGCCTGGATGAAGGGCTCCGACGCGCTGCTCATTCCGGTGATCATCGAGATCGATGAAAACGCCATTCAAGCGGAAGGTGACGGCGGCTTGCCGCTAACCAATCCGGCACGACTGCGGCAGGCGGTGGACAACGGCCTCCGCGGCACACTCGAAACCGAAAGCCTCGTGACTGGACGCCTGTATGTTGCCCTCGATGTTTTCCCGAAGGCGGAACCACCCACCTACGTGGGCGGCAGCAAGTATCCCGAGATCCCGACGCAAGCGACCGGACTCGTTGAGTTCATCAAAAACCTTTCCAAGATCGATCTGCCCAACATGGTCAGCCAGTTGAACGAAATCCTAGTGCGGCTCAACACCTCGCTCGGTGAACTCAACGTCAAGGTTCTCAACGACCGCCTCGCGAAGGTGCTGGGCTCCGTCGATTCACTGATCACCTCCACCAAATGGGCGGAAACCGCAGATTCGTTCCGGCTCACCTCGGACAAAGCGCGGGAAGTGTTGGGAACGATCGAAAAGGAGGTCGGCCCGCTCGGCAGCAACCTCACGCGCACCGTGGATTCCGCGACGACCACCTTCGCCGAGCTACAGCGCACTTCCGCCGAACTGCGCCGCGTGCTCGCCAGCGAATCACCGCTGATGACCGAACTACAGACTGCTCTCGAAGAAACCGCGCTCGCCGCGAAAGCGCTCCGGCAGCTCGCCGATGAACTCACGCGCAACCCGGCGTCCGTCTTGCGCGGCAAACCCCAGGAACCCTAGCCATGAAACTAAATGCCCTGCTGTCTCCCGCGGTCGGCGCACTGCTGCTCGCCGTGAGTATCGGCTGCGTGAGCCTGGATCCGAAATCCGATCCGACGCGCTTCTACGTCTTGAGCACGCCCGCCATGGCGACGACGGCAAGTGACGACTGCGCGCGCACCGTGCTCGTGGGACCGGTCCGTCTTGCCAGCAGCGCCGATCAACCTGGCGTTCGAGAACGCGTGAGCCCCACCGAAGTCCGGTTTCTCGAATGGCATCGCTGGGCCGAGCCGCTGGGTCAGGCCATGCCGCGGGCGTTGATCACGCGGTTGGCCGCGCAACTGCCCGATGCCTGCGTGCTCTCCTTTCAGCGGGCAACCCCCGGCACTAATACGCTCCAGCTCGAGATCGACCTCGATCAATTCGAACTCACCGCCGCCAACGAAGCCGTGCTTGGTGCCCGCTGGCGGAGTTTCAAACCCAGCAACCCGGCGGATGTAATTCGCGGCAACGCCACCTTCACCAAGGCATTCGAGACGGGGACGAACCGGGTCGCGGCCGGCGTGGCTGCGATGAGCGATCTCATGGATCAACTCGCCGGCCGGCTGGCAGCGGATGCCAAAGGGCGATGAACAGCGCGAAGAAAGTAAGCACGTGAAGACCAGTCCCGTGTTCCCGCTCATAGGCGACCCGATTCACGATTCCGATTGACCCAACAGCCGTTGGTTAATCTCCGCAACAGTCGCCGTTCCGGTGGTGCCGAGCTGATGGATCACAATCGACGCGGCGGCATTCGCGAACGCCAGGGCTTCTTCCATTTCGCCGCCGGCCGCCAGCGCTGCGGCGAGATTCGCTGTCACGGAATCGCCCGCGCCCACGATGTCGATCGGTCCGTGAACCGGCCAGGCAGGCAGATGCGTGGTGCGGCCCTTCGGGTCGGCCCCGATCATGCCTTTGTCCGCGAGAGTCACGAAGACCATCTGCTGATTGGCCCGCGCCAGTTCCGCGGCGCGCCGTCCAGCCATCGCGGGCTGCAACGACTTGTCCCCACCCGCGAACGCGAGCAACTCGGCGCCGTTCATCTTGAAGATCACCGGCGGGAAACCGCGCAGCCCACGCCGGCTGTCCGCCAGGATCGGCAGCGTGCGATGCTTGCTCGAAATCTTTTGCACCGCCGCCAGCACCGCCGGCGTGATGACCCCGGTGCCCGCCGCGTCCACCTGATCCATCACGATGAGGGCGTCGAGTTCCTTCGCGACGGCCTGGAGCGATTCAATGATGCGGGTTTGCACGGCGGCGGGTGTCGGCGACCAGTTCTTGCGATCCAGACGATTCAGCTCCTGCGGCGGCTTGCCGGCTTTGACGACGAGCGGCTTGCAGTAGGTGAACGTGCAGCGCTCGGGTGTCTGGAGAAAGTGATCAATCACCACGCCGGGCTTGGCGCGCAACGCCTCGCGCAATTCGAAGCCTTCGCCATCCACGCCGCAGAAGCCGATGGGATGAATTGTGCCCACGCCCAACGCGCACAGATTGTTCAAGATGGTGCCGGCGGAACCCGGCTGCGCGCGCACGTTCACGACGTTGTGAACCTTCAACCCCGTTTCGATCGAGGTCTCGGCTCGCGCGGGATCAATCTCGAGGTAACGATCGAGCGAGAAATCCCCGACGATCGCGATGTTCAGTCGCGCATAGCGGTGGGTGATGGCTTTGAACCGGCGGGCGTTCATGGCTGATTCAATTGATGATACAGGTGGTGAAGGAAGGTCACGTTGTCGCACTGCGCGTAGTGCATGGTGCCGCCCATGCGCGCGTAGCTCTTGCAGAAGCGCAGGTAGTAAGCGGGATTCGTCTTGGGCGGTTCGCCTTGGGTCCAGTCCCAGCCGCCGCCGTCTTGCAGATCGACGACGAAGATCGAGTGCCCGCTCACGATCGGCCGGCCCGCTTGCAGCCGAAGATTATTCACGCAGCTCAAGCTCTTCTCGAAGACCTGTGGCCCCATGATCGCGGAACCAATCGACAACACCACGCCGCCATCCAGTTGCTCGACTGATCCGCCGAAGATGCGAAAATCCAACTCCCCTGCCCGGCCGATGGCCGCGCCGTTGAACATCGGGTGATTGGCGATGATGTCGTAACCAATGCCGGGATGGACAGTCAGCGGCACGTCGTGGCGGAAGGCGCTCGCGAGGATCGACGCGTGTTTCCATGCGTGCGTCACCGACTGATGACCGGGCTGGAGACCGTGCTGCAACATCGCGCGCAAGAGATCAGCACGCGCGGCTGTAAGTGGATCGTCGGGACGGTCGCGAATCGCCTGTCGAAGCTCGTCCCACGTGGGAAGCGCAACCCCGTCCTCCGCGATGAATCTGCCGAGGGCTCGGCCGTAGCCTTCGCTCCCGAGCGCGCCAGCGAGCAGGGCAAGGTGGATGTTGCGACCAGTCTCGTCCCAGGTGCCGAAGGTGCCGGTGGCGACGTTGTCGCGGACGCTCTCCGTCGAGCGGCCGAGCCAGGCGTATTCCCAGTCGTGAATGGTGCCGGCGCCGTTGGTGGCCAGATGCGTGAGCAAGCCGCGCCGCAAGAGATCATCGATGATCAAAGCCGCGCCGTTGCGCAGCAGGTGGGCACCATACAACAGCATGACAGCGCCATTGCGACGCCGGGCTTCGCGAACGGCTATTCGGGCAGCGGCGAGAACCGGCACCACATCAGCCGACACTGCAGCCGGCTGGTTCTCCGGCCGGATCAAGATGTCCTCCACGCTGGTCAGGCTCCGCCGCGTCGCCAGCGGCTGGGTTCGGAGGCGGCTCAAATCAAGGGCGACGGGATTGCGATCGGGGGGCACCGCCAAATCGAAGCCGACCGCCGGCAGAAAGTGAAGCCGTTTCGCAGTCGAGCCAATGCGTTGACCGGTTTCCAAACCTGATCATGGCTTGCTTTTTGCATCCCGCAGGCGTTACAGAAAGCTCATCACTTCATGAGCACTCGCAATCAAATGAACACCTCGCCGACACCGACCACCGCCGCCCCGGCTCACGTCACCGCCGACTGCCAACGTTCACAGGGCCGAACCGCTCGGCTCATTGCCGGGCTGGCTGCGGCTTCGTTGGGACTGGTGCTGATGGTGATCACCGGCTGCCAATCGACTCCGAAGACCATCGGCACCACCGACGGCCCCTATGATCTGACTCTGGTGCTGCCCGGCGATGTGATTTCCATCAGCTTTCCGGCGGCGACGAATCTCAACACCACGCTCAAAGTTCCCGTGGATGGCGAAGTACGTTTGCCGGCGGCCTTTGGCAAACCGGTCAACGCCACTGGCAAGACGCGCGCCGAATTGGAGAAGGCGTTGCTCGGCGAGTTCGGCAGCCAACTGCGCTCACCCGAGGTCAATGTCAGCCTGATCACCTCCGCCGCCGTGGTCTATGTCTCGGGCGCGGTGATGGCGCCCAACAAGGTGGCGATGGACCGGCCGTTGTCGCTCATGGATGCGCTCATGGAGGCGGGTGGCCCGGACTCGCGCCGGGCAAATTTGGATTCCGTATCGGTCGTGCGCAACTTTCAGGGGACGCAACAGACTTTCGTGATCGACATGCGCAAGGCCTTCGCGGGCGGGGAGGTCGTGCCCTTCTACCTGCGGCCGTTCGACTCGATCGTGGTGCCGGCCCGCAAGTTCAACTTCTGATCACGCGGGTTCGACCGCGGCATCCGCATCCGCAGCCTTGCGCTTGACGGCCACCGGCTTGCGGGGGGTCACGCGCGGGGCGTCGCGCCAGAGACCTTCGAGGTCATAGAGTTCCCGGGCTTCCGGCTTCATGATGTGGACGATCACATCGAAGTAATCCATCGCGATCCAGGCGGTTTGCGTGGAGCCATCGACTCCGTTGGGGCGCACCCCAAAGTCATCGTGCAGGTTGTCGGTGATCTCCGAACAAATCGCCCGCAGGTGCGGCTCGCTGCCGCCGCTGGCGATCACAAAGAAGTCGGTGACGGACGAAAGCTTGGAGACGTCGAGAATGACGATCTTCTCGGCTTTCCGGTTGTCGGCCAACCACGCACACCACTGGGCTAACTGTCTGGATGTCATCGCGCGGGAGAGTGCGGGAGGGTTGCTCAAAGATAAAGCCGATTATTGGCAATCGCCTCCGCCACGGCCCCCGGCACCAGCAGGTCAATTCTCAACCCCGCCCGGACTCGCGCCCGGATCTCCGAGGAGGACACCCCCAGCGGGAAGCCTTTCAATGCGACACCGCGGAAGGGTGCCGGCCATTCCACCGCAGGCAGCCCCGGCCGGGGAACCGCCACGAATTGGATCAATTTCGCCAGTTCATCCGCTGCCTTCCACTTCGGCAAAGTGGCCGCGTGATCGGCTCCCACGAGATAGAACAGCTCCGCGGCAGGGTTCCGTTCGCGCAGTTCCCGCACGGTATCGATGGTATAGGATACCCCACCGCGCCGGATCTCAGCCTCATCAAGCTCGTACTCCGGGTGTCCCACCAACGCCAGCCGCAGCAATCGCAAACGCTCCTTCGCCGGAGCGGGCTTTGCATCGGGCTTAAACGGCGACTGCGCCGCCGGCACGAAGATCAGCCGGTCCAAGCTCAACTCTTCCATCGCCGCCTGGGCCACGAGCAAATGCGCGTTATGCACCGGATCGAACGACCCACCATAGATGCCAATCCGCAGCGCCATAGCGTCAAGCTTTCAGCCGCACCAGCAGATCCTTGCTTTCCACCGTGTCGCCGAGCTGGATCGGCAACTCCGCCACTACGCCATCGGCGGGAGCATAGACAGTGGTCTGCATCTTCATCGCTTCCATCATCAGGAGCTTGTCGCCCTTCGCGACCTTGGCTCCGACGGTAACGGAGATCGTCGCAATGAGCCCCGGGATCGGCGCACCGATTTGCAACGGATCGGCGAGATCGGTTTTCGCACGCGTCTTGGTCTTGGGCGTGACGGTCTTGTCGAGGATGTGAGCTTCGCGCGTCACACCATTCAACTCGTATGCGACGGTGCGGCGTGCGTCCTTGTCCGGCGCGCTCACGCTGACGAGCTTGATGAAAAGCGTCTTGCCGTCCTCGATGCTGATGGTCGCTTCCTCGTCCAGCCTCAGACCGTAGAAGAATGCGGGTGTCGGCAGCACGCTCACGTCGCTGAACTGCGCGCTGTGCTTCGCGAAGTCAGCGAAGACCTGCGGATACATCAGGTGCGAATACAGGTCGTCGTCCGTCACCTCGCGTTTGAATTTCTCGGAAAGTTCCTCGCGCAGCTTCTTCAAGCTGATCGGCGCGGCTTTGCTGGCGGACTCGTCTTTCCCAAAGGCCGCCTTCGCTTCCTTAAACTTCTTCTCGCCGAGCACGACGCGCATCACGTCCTCGGGAAAACCGCCGAGCGGCCAGCCGAGTCCGCCGCTCATCATGTCGATGACGCTTTCGGGAAAACCAACACTGCCGAGCTCGAGATTCACCACGTCCACGGGCTTGATGCCACGGCTGAAGAGGAAGAGCGCCATATCGCCGACGACCTTGCTGCTCGGCGTCACCTTCACGATGTCGCCGAAGAGCTGGTTCACCTCGGCGTAAAGCCGTGCGATCTCCGGCCAGCGATGCGACACGCCCATGCTCGCGGCCTGTTCCTTGAGGTTCGTGTATTGGCCGCCGGGCATCTCGTGGAGATAAACCTCCGCGCTGCCAGTCTTCGGCGCGGTGTCGAACGGATGATAATACTCGCGCACCTTTTCCCAATAGTCGGAGAACTCGTTGAGCGCTTCGAGATCGAGCTTCGTATCGCGCGGCGTGTTTTGCAGCGACGCGACAGTGGAGTTCAGGTTCGGCTGCGACGTCGAGCCGGACATCGAGGCGATGGCGAGATCCACGACATCGACGCCTGCGGCTGCGGCTTCGAGAATCGCCGACGCCTGCACGCCCGAAGTGTCGTGCGTGTGGAAATGAATCGGGATGCCGACTTCGTCCTTGAGCGCCTTCACGAGCTTCTTCGCCGCGAACGGACGGCACAGGCCGGCCATGTCCTTGATGGCAAGGAAATGCGCGCCCATCTTCTCCAACTCCTTCGCGAGCTTCACGTAATACTTCAGCGAATACTTGTCGCGCTTCGGGTCGAGGATGTCGCCGGTATAGCAAAACGCCGCCTCGCAGATCGCGTGCGTGTCCTGCACCGCTTCCATCGCGACCTTGAGGTTCGGCAGATAGTTCAGCGAATCGAAGATGCGGAAGATGTCCATGCCGCTCGCCGCCGCGTGCTTCACGAAGCCAGCGACGACATTGTCGGGATAGTTCGAGTAGCCGACCGCGTTGCTGCCACGAAAGAGCATTTGGAAACAGACGTTCGGAATCTTCGCGCGCAACTGACGCAGGCGTTCCCACGGATCTTCGCTCAGGAAACGCATCGCGGTGTCGAACGTCGCGCCGCCCCACATCTCCACGGAGAAGAGGCCGTTCTTCTCCGCGCCGACGCGACGCGCCAGCGCATCCGCTGCCGCCAGCATGTCATAGCTGCGGACGCGCGTGGCCATCAGCGATTGGTGCGCGTCGCGGAAGGTCGTGTCGGTGATGAGCAGGCGCTTTTGCTTCAGCGTCCACTCGGCAAACTTCTTCGGCCCAAGTTTCAGCAACAGATCGCGCGTGCCGGCTGGCGGCGCCTGGCGATGGTCGTAGACGGGCGGCGTGGCGACGGTGATCAGCTTCTCGGGCTTGTAACCTTTCGCGTGCGGATTGCCATTCACGATGACGTTGCCGAGGAAGTTTAGCAGCTTCGTCGCGCGGTCGCGCTTGGGCTTGAAGGCAAACAGTTCCGGCGACGTGTCGATGAGCGTGGTCGTGGCCTGGCCGGAGCGGAAGACGTCCTTGGCGATGACGTTTTCGAGGAACGGAATGTTCGTCTTCACGCCGCGAATGCGGAACTCCGTCAGCGCACGATGCATGCGATCCATCGCCATCACGTAGGTCTGGCCGGACGCGATCACCTTCACGAGCATCGAATCGTAGAACGGCGTGATGACCGAGCCGGCGAAGCCCTGTCCGCCGTCGAGCCGGATGCCAAAGCCGCCGGGCGAGCGATACGCGAGCAGCTTGCCGTAGTCCGGCATGAACTTGTTCTCCGGATCTTCCGTCGTCACGCGGCATTGGATGGCGTAGCCGTTGCGCGGAACCTGGTTCTGCGCGGGCATGCCGACTTCGAGACTGTGCAGCCGATGACCCTGCGCGATGAGAATCTGCGCGCGGACAAGATCGAGACCGGTGATGACTTCGGTGACCGTGTGCTCGACCTGGATGCGCGGGTTCATCTCGATGAAGAACCATTCGTGCGAATCGAGGTCGTAAAGAAACTCAATCGTGCCGGCGTTGTCATAACGAATCTCGCGCGCGATGCGGGCCGCCGCGTCGCAAAGCTCTTTGATGACGTGCTCCGGCAAACCAAAAGATGGCGCGACTTCGATGACCTTCTGGTGACGACGCTGCACCGAGCAATCGCGCTCGTGCAGATGAATCACGTTACCGTGCTGGTCGCCGAGAATCTGCACCTCAATGTGCTTCGCCCGCGGAATGTATTTCTCGAGGAACACCGCCGGATTGCCAAACGCACGACCTGCTTCTCCCTGTGCTTCATCGAGCAGGTCCGCGAGATCGCCGGCCTTCTGCACGACCCTCATGCCGCGTCCGCCACCGCCGAACGCGGCCTTGATGATGAGCGGGAAACCAATCTCCTTCGCGGCCTTCATTGCTTCCGCGCGATCCGTGATCGGCTCCTCGGTGCCGGGCAGCGTGGGCACGCCGATCTTCTGCGCGAGCGCACGGGCGGTCGTCTTGTCGCCCATCATTTCGAGCAGCTCGGGTCTTGGTCCGACGAACGCAATGCCCGCCTTCGCGCAGGCGCGGGCGAAGTTCGGATTCTCGCTGAGGAAGCCGTAGCCCGGATGAATGGCATCGACGCCCTTCTCCTTCGCGATGGCCACGATGCTCTCGATGTCGAGATACGCGGCGACGGGGCCCTTGCCCTGCCCGACGAGATACGCCTCGTCCGCCTTGAAGCGATGCATGGCGAAACGATCCTCCTGCGCGTAGATGGCGACGGTGCGCTGCCCCAGTTCCGTTGCCGCGCGAAAGATGCGGATGGCGATCTCGGAGCGGTTGGCGGCGAGGACTTTCTTAAACACCCGCGGTGGAGCGTCAGGCGTGGAATTGGCGGCGTTGGAACCCATAAATCAGCGGCGCGTTTATAGGGCTGGAACCGGGAGAACGCAAAGAAATGTAGCCGGACAAGCGGCTGGAAGTTAAAAGAAGTTGAGTCGGCAGACGGATTTACCAAGACTTCAAGCAATGACCGCCCCCGCCTGCGCCGTTTTTCTGGACCGTGATGGCACGATCAACACGGAGAAGGAGTATCTCAGCAACCCGGACTTGCTCGAGCTGTACTCGGGTGTCGGCCCGGCCTTGAAGCGGTTGCAAGATGCCGGCTACAGCTTGTTCATCGTCACCAATCAATCGGGCATCGGACGTGGCTACTATACCGAGGCTGACATGCACGCGGTGAACCGCCGGCTGGAGGAGATGCTTTCCAAGGACGGAGTCGTGCTTCGCAAAATCTATTTCGCCCCCGAAGCTCCGGAGCAGCCCAGTCGCGGCCGGAAACCCTCGCCGCAGTTTCTCTTTGATGCCCGGGACGAATTCGGCATCGAGCTCGGCCGCAGCTTCATGGTTGGCGACAAATTGATTGACCTCGAATGCGGCTGGAATGCCGGGGTTCAGCGCAGCATTCTCGTGCGGACCGGATACGGCCTGAAAGTAGAGTCGGCGAACTCCCAACTCGCTCAGCGCGCCTGGATCGTCGACGACCTTTCTGCCGCTGCCGCCCGCATCCTGACCGTCGCGACCGACCCATGACTTCCATGAACTTTAGCTGTGAACATCTTGGGCTGGCGGCGCTGGACCCCGTCGCCCTCCGCGATTGGTATGTGAATACGCTGGGTGCCCGACAGTTGCTGGAACTCGCGCACACACCGCCGGCTTTCATGATCGAACTGGCCGGTGGCCTGCGGCTGGAGATCTACCAAGCGGATTTCGCGATGCGCATGACTTGCGATAACAAGCTCCGCGGTTGGCGGCACCTGGCGCTACAAGTCAGCAATCTTGAGGCAGCGAAGGCGGAGCTGGAGGAACGCGGAGTGAAATTCACGGAGGCAATCAAGCCGGCGGGCGGCGGCGGACGAGTCCTGTTCTTCGCTGACCCTGATGGCAATCTGTTCCACCTGGTGGAACGGCCCGAAGGCTTCGTGCTGAGGTGATCAGCCCAGGATTCGTCGGGACTCGTCGAGGAAGATGCCCTGGAAGTTCATCTCGAGCGCCTGCGGGTTCGAGGCCTTCGCGAGCGCCGCTTCTTTGGTGATCTTGTTGTCCTTCACCAATTGAAAGAGGTGCTGGTTGAAGGAAAGCATGCCGTCCTCGGTGCCGGTTTCGATCGCAGCGATCAGCTTGTCGAGCCGGTTTTCCTCGATCAACTTCCGCACGATCGGCGAGTTGATCATGATCTCCTGAGCGGGGATCATTGCGCCCTCGATCGTGGGCACCATGCGCTGGCAGACGATGGCCTTGAGCGTGGCGGCGAGCTGCCGGCGAACTTGTTCCCGTTCGTCGGCCTTGAAGAACTCAAGCACCCGGCTGACGCCTTGCGCGGCGCTGGTCGTGTGAATCGTGGACAGCACGAGGTGACCGGTATCCGCCGAATTGATCGCCGCTGACACGGAGGTTCCATCGCGCATTTCGCCGATCATGATGATGTCGGGATCCTGGCGAAGGATATGTTTCAAACCCATCTCAAAGGAGCCGGTGTCGAGGCCGACTTCTCGCTGCTCAACCACGCTTTGGTTGTCTTCGAAAACGAACTCGATCGGGTCCTCGAGCGTGATGATGTGTTTTTTCGAGCTTTCGTTGATGTGCTCGAGCATCGCCGCCAGCGTCGTGGACTTGCCGCTGCCGGTGGC
>JANLTG010000180.1:0-17010 GCA_031362805.1 bacterium | reverse complement strand
TCTTCACCATCACCGATCCCGACCTGCAACTAGACCAACTCGACGCCGTGCAGCACCAGGTCGCGCAGTTGCTGGAGCACGGCCTGTATCCGGTGACCGAAGTCAGCGCTGCCCCGGCGGAACTGCCTTCCAGCAGCGAGGAATCAAGCGTGCCGGCGGTGGGTAACCTCAACTGAATCGTACCGTGGCTGGCGAAGAGTCCCTTTCAAGCGCTGATCTCCAGGGCGGGATGGGCTACGCGTTCAAGGATGTCGGGCTGCTGCGCGAGGCGTTGACGCATCCCTCGCTCGCGTTTGATGCCAGCTCGTGCATCGAGCACAACCAGCGGCTGGAGTTCCTCGGCGACGCCGTGCTGCAACTCGTGTTGACGCGCGCGTTATTCGAGCGCTTCCCCGACCTCGACGAAGGGCCGCTCACCAAGGCGCGGGCGCAACTCGTCAACAAGCTGACGCTTGCCGACCAGGCGCGGCGACTGGCGCTCGGCACCCACCTGTTGCTCAGTCGCGGCGAGGAACTCGGGGGCGGCCGCGAGAAGCAATCAGCCCTCGCCGATGCCTTTGAAGCGCTCATCGGCGCGATCTTTCTCGACGGTGGCTACGAAGCCGCCGGCAGGTTTGTGCTGCATTGTTATCAGGAAAGTTTTGGTGAACTCACCGATCTGCCGAGCCTCGACAACCCGAAGGGTGAACTCCAGGAGCTGTTGCAGATTGGCGCCGCCGAGCCGCCAACATACGAGATCATCGCGATCACCGGCCCGGACCACGACCGCGAGTTTGAATGCGCCGTGCACCATCGCAACCGGCACCTCGGCACCGGTCGCGGCAAGAGCAAGAAGGCTGCGGAAAGCGCCGCGGCCCTAGCGGCGCTTGCTGAGTTAAAAAAGTAGCACGGTTACGCCAGGATCTGCTTCACCAGATGCGCTTCGGCATCGACACCGGTGAGCTTCATGTCCACGCCCTGCCACTTGAACGTGAACCGTTTGTGGTCGAGCCCCATCAATTGCAAAATCGTCGCGTGCAGGTCACGCACGTGGACGGGATCGGCCACGATGTTGTAGGAGAATTCATCCGTCTCGCCAACCACCGTGCCGCCTTTGATCCCGCCGCCCGCGAGCCACATGGTGAAACAGCGCGGATGATGATCCCGCCCATAGCTGTCCTTCGACAAACCGCCCTGGCTGTAAATCGTGCGCCCAAACTCGCCGCCCCAGAGGATCAACGTCTCGTCGAACAGACCGCGCGCCTTCAGGTCGGTGATCAAGCCGTACGTCGCCTGGTCGATGTCCTTCGTCTGCATCGGCAGCCGGCCGGTGAGATTGCCGTGATGATCCCAGTTGTTGAGATACACCTGCACGAACCGCACGCCCCGCTCGACCAACCGGCGGGCGAGCACACAGGTTGACGCGAAGGTGCCCGGCTTCTTCGCTTCGTCGCCGTAAAGCTGCCAGGTGCTCTCGGGTTCCTGGGCCGTGTCGGTGAGCTCCGGCACGCTGGTCTGCATGCGATACGCCATCTCAAACTGCTGGATGCGCGTGTGCGTCTCCGGATCGCCCACCTGCGCGAAGTTCAACTCGTTCAGCGCGCGCAAGCCATCAAGCTGGGTGCGCCGCAGTTCGCCAGACACCCCCGGCGGATTGTTGATGAACAGAATGGGATCGCCCTTGCTACGAAACGAAACGCCCGCGTGCTCGCCCGAAAGAAAACCACTCGACCACAACCGCCCGCTGATCGCCTGGATTTGTTCCTTGTTGGTCGGCTCGGCGACGAGCACGACGAAGGTCGGCAGGTTGGCGTTCATCGAGCCGAGACCGTAGCTGACCCACGAGCCCATGCATGCGCGGCCAGGCACCATGCTGCCGGTCTGCATGTGGAGAATGGCCGGCTCGTGATTGATCGCCTCGGTGTGCATCGAGCGGATGAACGCCAGGTCATCGACGACCTTCGAGGTCCACGGCAACAGCTCGGTGTTCATCCACATGCCGGACTTGCCGGCCTGCTTGAACTCCCACTTCGACGGCGCGATCGGGAAACGTTTCTGGCCCGACGTCATCGTGGTGAGGCGCTGGCCCATGCGGATCGATTCCGGCAGATCCTTGTCGTACCACTCCTTCATCACCGGCTTGTGATCGAAGAGATCCATCTGGGCAGGCCCGCCGACCATGTGCAGGTAGATGATGTTTTTGACCTTGGGCGCGAAGTGCGGCAGCAACGCGCCGGACAGCTTGCTCGTGTCCTCGCCCCGGAGGTTGAGCTTTGGGCCGAGCAACGAGGCGAGCGCGGCGTAGCCGAGGGCGTTCTTGCCGCGCGCAAAGAACTGCCGGCGGGTTTCGGAGCGGATGTAATCGGTAAGGGGGTTCATAACTTCAAAAAATGGTGGCCGAAGATTTACACGGTTTGCTCAGGGATATGTTCCGGACGGAAGAACAACCAAAGCTTGTTGGCGATGGCATACCAAGTTCCAAGAACACAGGACACCACCAGCCAAACACCACTCGCGACAATGGTGCTCAACGAGCCTTCCACGATCATTTCGCCAGTCCATACCTGCCCGAATTCCGAAAACATTAGCGGAAGCCCCATCGCCCCCCAAAGCAGTGCGATCAACTGCGCCACACAAAAGGTCACCACCAGAAACCCACTGGTCTTCCTGGAAAACACGAGCGCGATCGCGAGCAGATGGGCCAACAGGACAGCGGCCTCGATCGGGCTCATACTTTGAAAGAAATCAATCGCAGATGCCTGGCCGATCAAATGAACAACGTGATCGTAGTTTAACGGCCCATCGAAGCCACCATTAATGCCCTGCATGCCGACTTGCCCTTGGGAGCTCCAGTAACCAGCGTTGAGGACGAGTGCGGCCAGTTGCACAAGCAGACTGAACAAGATCAGCGGAACCGCCGCGGCCCTGAAGACGCCTCCACTTCTCAAGTTTTTTGGGCGAATTTCAGCAGTCATTTGTTCAGCACCTCATCCAGGTTCATCAACTGGTTCGCCACCATCGACAGCGCGGCGAGTTTCGCGGGCGGGATGCTCTCCGCCGGTTTGGATTCACCGATAGCAATCAACTGCTTCGCGGCGTCGGGTTGAGCGTCGTAGTAGGCGCGCATTTCTTTGTGTGTGCCGCCCACGATCTGTCGTTCCTTTTCGGTCAACGGACGAAGCAGGACACGCCGGGCCATCTCTTCGATCGCGGCTTCTTCACTGCCCTGGGCGGCGCCGAGCGCGTGCTCGGCCAGCATTCGACCAGCCTCCACGAACTGCGGGTCATTCAAGGTCACCAAAGCCTGGAGCGGTGTGTTGGTGCGCTCGCGGCGA
The DNA here is from genome assembly GCA_031362805.1 of bacterium. Taxonomy (GTDB): domain Bacteria; phylum Verrucomicrobiota; class Verrucomicrobiia; order Limisphaerales; family RI-55; genus RI-55. The sequence goes on along the minus strand of JANLTG010000180.1, from coordinate 13,696 downwards.
ACGGCGCAGACCTCGCGGCTTGGAGCGTTGAGCACGTCCATCGTGGCCGGCGGCGCGGCGCGTTTCCAGAAGGTGTACATCGAGCGCCGATACAGCGCATCGCCGGAGTCCTGTTCATACTGGCGCGTGTTGCTCTCGGGCATCGCGACGGCTTCCCACACACCTTCGGGCTGATAGGGCTTCACGCTGGGTCCACCGATCGTCGGCACGAGCAGTCCGCTGGTCGCGAGCGCGTAGTCCCGCAACATCTCGGCGTCCATGCGGAAGCGCGGACCTCGGCTGAGGAAGCGGTTGTCGGGATCCTTCTCGCGCTTCTCGGGCGTCACATTCGGCGTCTGTCGGTAAGCGGCCGACGTGACCATCAACTTGTAAAGGTGCTTCACGTTCCACCCGCTCTCGACGAACTCAACCGCCAGCCAGTCGAGCAACTCCTGATTCACCGGCGCTTCGCCCACGACGCCGAAGTCCTCGACGGTGCGCACGATGCCGGTGCCGAACAACTCCTGCCAGAAACGGTTCACGGCGACGCGGGCGGTCAGCGGGTTGTCGCGGGCGACGAGCCACTGCGCGAGGCCAAGCCGGTTCTTCGGTGCGCCCTCGGGCATCGGCGGCAGGAAGCCGGGCGTGTTGGCTTCGACCTTGTCGCCGAGTTTGTCGTACTGGCCCCGCATGAGGATGCTGGCCATGGGCGCCGAGTCCTTCTTCTCGCGCTGGATGTGAGCAACGGGACTGACGGCACGGATGCGTTCCTGTTCAGCAACCAGGGCGAGCTTGGAGGCCAGCGCATCGCGCGTCGGGGAAAACTTCGCCACCAGATAATAATCCTTCAGCGACTGCTGCTCGTGCTCGCGAAGCTTATTCGTTTCTTCGGCCGCTTTCTTCGCGGCTTCCGCGGCCTTCTTCTCCTCATCGGTCGCGTTGTCAGCAAGTTTGACTTCAACAGGCGCGGCATTGGTGAGGGGCGGCGCGGTGAGCAACTCAAGCACCCGCGGCGCGATGGCCAACGCCCGAATCTCAGCCGGATCGAGCCGGCGTTCGTAAACGCGGATGTCCTGCACCGCGACGCCGTCCAGCTCCGAGCCCTCTTCCCGGCGACCGATCCGCAGGGGCAGGTCGCTGCGGACCGAATCTTCGAGTCGATCATGATCGCCGCCCGAGCCGACTTCACGACCGTTCAAGTAGAGCTTCGCACCCTTGGCTCGGCCTTGTCCGTCGTAGGTGGCCACCAGATGCTGCCACTCGCCAGGCTTGAGGACCTCGTCATTCGCGCGCACCCGGGTCGCCGAATTTGACCAGCGATGGACGAGGTGAAAGCCGAACCGCTTGTTGTCGATGAAGAAGTCCCAGCCACGATTCTTCTGCTCGGGCCCGGCCATACGGGCGAGGATGGAGCCGCCACCTTTGTAGTCGGGCGGAACAAAAACCCACGCGGCGAAGCTGAAGACATTTGTCTGATCGAGGTCCACGACGCGGCCCAATTCGAGCGAGTTCGTCTTCGTGAAGATCGGCGCCGGGCCGAGTGGACCGTCTTTCCACGCAAACGGCGCGGCGGACGTAACGGCAAGTTTTTGCCCGGCGATCGTTCCCGCACCGATGCCGTCCTTCGTCGACGCGAGCGGGAGTTGCAGGAGTTCATCGCCGAACAGCGGCGCCTTGGTCAATTGCATGACCTGCTTCGGCTTGATGGCCTCGGTCTTCCAGTTAGCAAATTCCTGATCGGCGTATGTCGCGCGTAGTTTACCGATCAACTCCGCGTCCTTGATCTCGTCCGGCAATTCCTTCCAGCGTTTGCGGTCCGACTCGGCGGTGGGCGTGACCATGTAGAGATCGCCCTCGCCCCAGTTCTTGTCGAAGCCGGACTGCTGGGTGTTCCGGTAAAACGCCGACATCGCGTAAAAATCCTTCTGCTTGAACGGATCGAACTTGTGATCGTGACAGGCGGCGCAATTGGCCGTCAGCCCCATGAACACCCAGCCCGTTGTCGTGACGCGATCGTTGGCGTATAGCGCAAGATTCTCGTCCTCGATTGTGCCGCCTTCATTGGTGGTGATGTTGCAGCGTTGGAAACCGGTCGCCACGAGCTGGTCCTGCGTCGGGTTCTCGAGCAGGTCGCCGGCGAGCTGCTCGATGACGAACTGGTTGAACGGCTGATTGGCGTTGTAGGCGTTGATCACCCAGTCGCGATACGGCCACATCTCGCGGTAATTGTCGAAGTGCAGGCCATGCGTGTCCGCGTAACGCGCGGCATCGAGCCAGTAACGCCCGCGATGTTCGCCCCACTGCTTCGTGGACAGCAGTCCATCAACGAACCTCTCGTAGTAATCCGCTGACGTATCCTTAACGAACGCCTCGACCTGCTCCGGCTTCGGCGGCAGACCGGTAAGATCCAGCGCCAAACGGCGGGCCAGCGTCCGGCGATCCGCCTCGGGATTCATCGCGAGCCCTTTGTCGGCCAGCTTGGCAGCGACAAACCTGTCGATCGGGCTTCGGGTTTCGGATTTCGGACTTCGGATTTCCGGCAGGCTCGGCCGCTCCGGCTTGATGAACGACCAGTGATCCTGCCACTTGCCGCCTTCGAGAATCCATTGCTTGAAGAGTTCCTTCTGCTCGGGCTTCAGCACCTTGTGCGACTCGGGCGGCGGCATCAGGTCATCCTCGTCGCTCGTCATGATCCGGCGCCAAAGCTCGCTCTTCTCGAGGTTGCCGGGGGTGACCGCCGGGCCGCGTTTCTCCGTCGCTTCATACATGCCCACCTTGGTGTCGAGGCGAAGACCAGCCTTGCGTGCGGCCGGGTCGGGACCGTGACAAGCAAGGCAGGTGTCGCCGAGGACCGGGCGGATGTCGCGATTGAACTGCACCTCCGCCTCGGAACGACCGGCGAGCAGCGCGGTCGAAAGGAACACGGAAACCAACAGCCACCGGGCGCCGTCTGCGGAGGGAACTCGGAGCGCCTGGCGGTCATCGAAACATTCTTGTGACATACAAATCTTCAAAAAGCTGTGTTGTGGATATTGCAGACGGTTGCTCGCGTCCGCCACTTCAAAGATTGGCCAGTGCGAGTCCGAAATTGGCGGATTGCGGCCCAATGGTAGGCCACTTACTTTCCGCATCGATGTTCCACCCTGTCGTCACCCTATTTTTGGCTTTGCTGACGGCGATCGGCACCAGCTTCGCCGCGCCCGCCAGCGACGCGTCGACGGACTTGTTCGACACGCTCATTCCCCGCATCGAGATCACCCTTGATCCGAGCGCGGTGGCGACGTTGCGGATCGAGCCCCGGATTTATGTGCGGGCCACGCTGCGGGAGGGCACGAACGTCTTCCCGGACATCGCCCTCAAACTCAAGGGCGCGCGCGGCAGCTTTCGGCCGGTGGACGATCGCCCGGCGCTGACCCTCAACATGGACAAGTTCACCGGCGGCCAGCGGTTTCACGGCCTCGACAAGTTTCACCTGAACAATTCGGTGCAGGATCCGACCCTGATGAATGAGATCATCTGCGGGGAATTGTTCCGTGCCGCTGGGGTGCCCACGCCGCGAGCCACCCACGCCCGCGTCCTGTTCAACGGGCGCGATCTCGGCTTCTACGTGCTCAAGGAAGGCTACGACAAGCGGTTCCTGAAGCGCCATTTCAAGGACACCAGCGGCAATCTATACGACGGCGGCTTCCTCATGGACGTCGACGACAATCTGGAAAAAGACTCCGGCGACGGGCCGAGCGATTGGAGCGATCTCGTCAAACTGGCCGACGCCGCCAACACCGCCGATCTCACCCAACGCAAGGAACAGCTCAGCCAGGTCCTCGACACCGACCGCTTCATCACCTTCGCCGCGCTTGAGATGCTCACCTGCGACTGGGATGGCTACGTGCAAAACCGCAACAACTACCGGCTCTATCACGACCCGGCGACGCGCAAGTTTGTCTTCATGCCGCACGGCATGGATCAGATGTTTTGGGATGTGAACTATCCCATCACGCCGGGCGTATCCTCCGGAGGTCGCGGACGCGGGCGCGGTTTTCGGCGCAACGGGCTTGTGGCCCAGCGACTCTTTGAGGTGCCGGATTTCCAGCGCCAATACCTCGCGCGCATGGGGCAATTGCTGGAGAAAGAGTTCACCGCCGAATGGCTGGGCGCGCAGGTGGGCCGGATCGAGGAACGCGTTCGCACGCAACTTGGCAAGAGCGATCCGCAGTTCGCCGCCTATCTTGCTGCGCACGCGCGGAACATGCGCCGGCAACTGGCCGATCGCGCCCGCATCGCCAAGGCGCAATACGCCGCCCTCATGAAAAGCTATCGACCTCCCGAATGAGTATGGTGCGCCCGAGAGGACTTGAACCTCCACTCCTTACGGAACCAGATCCTAAGTCTGGCGCGTCTGCCAATTCCGCCACGAGCGCAACCGGAACGGGCCGCACGATGCCGGGGGATTTGGCGAAGCTCAAGCATTTCGGCGGCGAAATGCCGCGTGCCAGCGGGCGGAAGCTTGTGAGGCAGGTCTTTCAAGCTATTGCCTCGGCGATAATCCTTGAGAGGGATTCAAAGCCCGGCTTTCATCAGTGCATGGAAAGAGAAGCGGTTGGGAGAATCAACCATGCACGCTGGCGTGCTATCCTCGTCGCTCAATAACAATGTTAGGCCGCTGCACACGTCCATGCACATTTAGCTTATGAAAACACTAAACACATCTATCGGAATGCACACCGGCACGATCCGCGCCGGCGTCATCAGTTTGTTGGTCCCCTTCCTTTGTTACCTGTGGATGACTGGCATCTCGGATTCGCCACGAGCGTGGCTGTTTATGATTTTGTTTGCTGTCTGCTTCGTCCTCATGGCGCAGGCAGTGGTTGACCTGCTGGTTTTGGCTTTCGGTTTTGCCGCGCGGTTTTCTGGCATGGGCGTTGGGCGTTCGGTCAGAGTCGTCCGCCGCCTTTTCTCGCATGGTACCAATGCGACCTAGTCAGTATGGCTTTTACTGAATGCGAAAGCCATACTGACTAGACCATGAGATTCGCCCTCTCCATTATCCTCGCAGCCTTGTGCGCATCCTGTTCGACCGTGGACCGACAGAGCACCCAAGCAGTCTCGCTCCCAAAGCTGACGCTGGACGGTGTGACGTTTGAAGACGGTTTGGACGAGCAGGAGGCAGCGATAGTTTCTTCCGAGTATTTTCACAGGTTCGTTTCTGGTTGTGGGATGCCAGATAAGCCACAGGACGATGGGAGCTATTGGAGAGTCCAGCTTTGGGGAGGCTACGGTGGCACTGACTACGGCACGCTTCGACTCGCGAAGGATGGTTCAACCGTGTTGCTTTCGCCGCCACGCAGAGGATTCGGGACCGTGACGCAGCACATGTTGAGAAACCAAAACCTCAGCTCTAAGTAGAGATGCATGGCCTAACCCCCAAGGGTAGCTTTGACCGACCGAGTCGGACGAAGGAGCGTCGAAGCTAGCCGTTGTTGAACGAGCCCGGCTGGTGAGCACGGCGGCGTTCGAAAAGAAATCCGCCGCCCACCACCAAGTCGCCACTCGACGGCGGGCGCCGCTCGTTTCAAACTGGCTCCGTGCAAAGCCGTCTGTTTTTGGTGCTGGTCGCCATCCTGACCTTGGCCGCTGTCCTCGGCTTGCTGCTCTTTTTGCACTGGCGGAATCATCACTTCGACGCGGACATCAAGGCGGCAGCCGCGCGCTACGGACTGGACCCGGACCTGGTGCTCGGCGCGGCCGTGGCCCCGGCGAACACCCCCCGAGCGGGCCGGGGCGTAGGCGTTGCGGGAGCCCGGGCTCCCGCCCTTCCCGTGGCTGCGCAAACTCTGGGTGGATGGCGGCTACACCGGCGCCGACTTCGCCGCGTGGGTCAAAACCCAGCGCCCCAAACTGGAAGTCGCCGTCATCAAACGTAGCGACGCTGTGCGCGGCTTCCAGGTGTTGCCCAAACGCTGGGTGGTGGAACGGACCTTCGGCTGGCTCATGCCACACCGCCGCCTGGTGCGCGACTACGAGGAGACCCAATCCAGCGCCACCGGGTTCATCTTCCTGGCCTTGATCCGCCTCATGCTCCGCTGCCTCGCCTGAAATCACCACCGACCGCTTTTTCAGACAGGCTCTGACATCTTTTTCACGGCGGATCACGGGCTCGCCGTCGGCCATCACGGCTTGCTGGGTAAACAAAACATGTACGAGGACAGCCTGCGCCCGCCGTTGATCGTCGTCGGACCGGACATTCCGAAAGGCAAACGCATCGATGCCCGCGCGTATCTTCAGGACATCATGCCGACGACGCTGGAACTGGCCGGCGTCGAGAAACCGGCTCACGTCGAGTTCAGGAGCCTGCTGCCTTTGATCCGCGACCAACGGACCGAGCAATACGAGTCGATCTACGGCGCGTATCTGCAAGACAAACAGCGTGCGATCATCCAGGGCGACTTCAAGCTCATCCATTACCCGGCGATCGACATTTATCGGTTGCTCGATTTAAGAGCCGATCCCCACGAACAGCGTGACTTGTCGCCGATCCGCAGAATGCGGCAAACGTGGCCCGCCTGAAAGCGCGCATGGTCGAGGCGCAGCGCGAAATGGATGATCCGCTTCTGTCTGCCAAAACTGGGGGCGTCGCGCCGTAGTCTGAAGTTTCAAGGCGCGACTGCCGACAGCTTCTCCGCCGGCAAATCCCAGCATTGCACTCCGCCGTTGCGCCGGGCAAAATCTCATCTTCGTTTCGCATCATGATTCTCGAAAAATTCTCGATCGGAGTCGGCGACCGGTTCGCTCACCAGGCCAAAGCCCAGTTGCGCGCGTGCCAGTTGCTAGCCAGGGACGGCGTGCAAGTCGTGCCGGTCTGGAACAAGTCCAACCGCGAACACACCTTCATCGGTTCGGAACCGTCGTCCGTCCTCGCCGCCGCGAAGGAAGCCGTGGCCGCGCTGGGTTGGACCAAGGGCTGGCACGTCGATGCCGATCACATCGGGCTCAAGACCGTGGACCGCTTCCTCCCGCACTCGGATTTCTTCACGCTCGATGTCGCGGACTTCATCGGCAAACCGGCCGCGCCTGAGGCGGTGAGGGCGTTTGTGGACAAGCACCCGGAGCTGACCGGTACGGTGACGATCGCCGGGATCGAACGACCCTTCGCGATCAGCCGCGCCGAAGTCGAACGTGTGGCCGGCAAGTTTCTGCTCGCCGTGCAGGAAGCCGGGAAGATTTACCGCCACATCGCCGCGGCCAAGGAAGGGCGGCTTCAGCCGCCCAAGGCTGGCGGCGCAAACGGGGCGACTGAAGTCGCCCGTCCGCAGGCGGCTGGAACCAACTTCATCGCCGAGGTGTCCATGGACGAAACGGACTCGCCGCAGACGCCGCCCGAGTTGTTGATCATCCTGGCGGCCATCGCGGACGAGGGGATTCCCGCGCAGACCATTGCGCCCAAGTTCACCGGCCGCTTCAACAAGGGCGTCGATTACGTCGGCGACCTGAAACAGTTTGAACAGGAATTTCACGACGACCTCGCCGTGTTCGCGCACGCCATCAAGGCATATGGCCTGCCGGCGAATCTCAAGCTCAGTGTGCATTCGGGCAGCGACAAGTTTTCGCTCTACCCGATCATCCGGCGCACATTGCCAAAGTTTGGCGCCGGGCTGCACCTCAAGACCGCTGGCACGACCTGGCTCGAGGAATTGATCGGCCTGGCCGAGGCGGGCGGCGAAGCCCTCGCGATGGCGCAGGAGCTCTACGGCGAAGCGCTCGCGCACGTGGACGAGTTGTGCGGACCGTACGCGACCGTCATCGACATCGACCGGGCAAGGCTGCCGACGGAGGAAGCGGTGATGGGCTGGACGAGCACGCAATACACCGACGCGCTGCGGCACGATCAAAAGAATCCAGGATTCAACGCGAGCTTCCGGCAACTGCTGCATGTCGCGTTCAAGCTCGCGGCGAAGAAAGGCCGTCGCTACCTCGACCTGCTGGAAGCGAACGAAGAAGTCGTCGGGCGCAACGTGACGGAGAATCTTTATCAACGGCACCTGCGGCCGTTGTTTGTGGGATGAAGATTCCTGGAGCCAATCGCTCGGGTTTGGATATTCTGAACAACGCGGGAGTCGCGCTCGGCTCGACTGAATTTACGGCGGCGCAGCAGCACCGCCCTACCGATCCTGGTGGGGCGGACCTGCCGGTCCGCTGTGACTTTCCGACAACCAGCGCAGCGCCGTTGACGGTTCGGTCCACCAGCCATAGTTGATCCCGCATGAAATCCGCGATCACCGTATCCCTTGTCGAGCAAGCTCGAGGCGGCCCCTTTGTTTTCTGGGACGGACTCGAAACCGCCGCAGCGGAGGCCGCCCGACTCGGCTTCGATGCCATCGAGATTTTCCCTCCAGGTGCCGAGGCGTTGAACCCGGTGGAGATCAGCGCGCTCGTGAAACGAAACGGCATCGCCGTGGCCGCGGTTGGCACTGGCGGCGGCTGGTTGATTCACAAGCTGCATCTTTGTCTGCCCGATCTGACGGCACGCCAGCGGGCGAAGGACTTCATTCGGGGCATCATGGACGTGGCCGCGAAGCTTGGCGCGCCGGCGATCATCGGCTCCATGCAAGGCCGCTGGGGCGAGGGTGTCGCCCGCGAGCAGGCGATCGGCTGGCTAGGCGAGGCCTTGAACGACTTGGGCGAACACGCCGCGAGCCTGGGACAACCGCTGCTCTATGAGCCACTCAACCGTTACGAAACGAATCTTTTCAATCGCGTGGGCGACACGGTCGAGTTCCTCAAGACACTGAAGACGCAGAACGTGAAGGTCCTCGCCGACCTCTATCACATGAACATCGAGGAGGCGAACGTGGCCGAAGCCCTCCGTGCTGGCGCGGGCTTCATCGGCCACATTCATTTTGTGGACTCGAACCGCCGCGCCGTCGGCATGGGACACACGGATTTCATGCCCATCGTGGCTGCGTTGCGAGCGATCGGCTTTACCGGTTACTTGAGCGCCGAGGCGCTGCCGCTGCCGGACACCGCCGCGTGCGCCCAGCAACAGATCAAAGGCTTCAACCACTTCATCAAAGGACGCTGAACATGGAAACTCGCTCGTTGGGAAAAACCGGACTGAAGCTGCCCATCCTCAGTTTCGGCGCTTCGTCGCTCGGCGCCGAGTTCCGCAGCGTGAAACTCGATGAAGCGCTCGAATCGGTGCGTGTCGCGCTCGACTGCGGGCTCAACTTCATCGACACCTCGCCGTTCTACGGGCGCGGCATGAGCGAGGTGTTGCTCGGCATCGCGCTGCAAGGCGTGCCCCGCGACAGCTACACGCTCTGCACGAAGCTCGGCCGCTACGATCTCCCGCACTTTGATTTCAGCGCCAAACGCGTCGCCGAGAGCGTGGACGTGAGCCTGCACCGCCTGCGGACCGATCATCTCGATATCGTGCTGTGTCATGACATCGAGTTCGTGCCCATGCAGCAGATCGTGGATGAAACGATTCCCGCGCTGCGCAAACAGGTCCAGGCCGGCAAGGTAAAGTTCATCGGCTTCAGCGGGTATCCGATGAAGATCTTCAAGTTCATCCTCGACCAGACGAGCGTCGATTGCGTGCTCAGCTACAATCAATACACGCTGCAGAACACGCGCTTCGCGGACGAGGCCGTTCCGTACCTCAAAGCCAAGGGCGTGGGCGTGATGAACGCCGGCCCGTTCAGCGCGCGCCTGCTCACCAACGCACCGTTGCCCACCTGGCTCAAGGAACCGGAGAACGTGAAGTCCGCCGCCCGCGCCGCCGCCGCGCATTGCGCCAGCAAGGGAGTGGACATCGCCCAGCTCGCGCTGCAATTCAGCCTCGCGAATCCCGACATCACGACGACCGTGAGCGGCAGTGCGAACCCGAACAACATCCGCAACTGGGCCAAGTGGGCCGCCGAACCACTCGACCAGCAACTGCTCGCCGAAGTGCAGGCCATCTTCGCGCCGGTGAAGAACCTGGGGCACTTGGAAGGGTTGAAGGAGAACAACTAATACAATGGGCCGCGTCCTCAAGAATGTGGGATTCGATGAGTGGCTGGAGTTCGTTTTCGAACATCCGGTGACAAAGCCTGCATGGCACTGGAACGATGATGCCGATGAATGGGGTGGCAAACCGGTTGAAACAGTCGGGCATCTCAAAAAAATGCTCTTGGAATCGGGCGCTTGCCTGAAGAGTTTCTCAGACGATCAATTGAACCAAGGTTTTTGGTATTTGATCAGCGGGGCGTGTTCGGAAACTGGCCGATGTCTGACAGATGAAAGTGTCCCTCCGGACAGCAGGAAATCTTGTATCTTGGCAATCGAGAACCTGTTTCGGGACTGCTTCATGGTTCGCTGCTCGAATCACCTTTCGCACTTGGATGAGCACGGGGCGAACCCTTTGAATTCCATCTGCTACATGTGGTGGGACGTTCTGCCGGTATGTGGCTGTTCTGAAGACACGGGCCGTCGGGAAACTGATTCACTTTTCCTTGGTGTCATGGAGAGAACTCTCAAACTGGAATCTGAAGCCTGTCGGGAGTCGGCGCTTCATGGGCTTGGCGAATGGCACTGCTTTTACCCGGAGAAGGTGCAGAAGATCATTGAAGACTTTATCTGGAGCAACCGGAAGATTCGCGACTCGCTCCGAAACTATGCCTACGCCGCGATGCACGGTGACGTGCTGTGATCAAAACAAATGAAAGCCCTCCAACTCGAAAAGCCCCAGTCCTGGAAACGCATCGACATCGCTGAGCCCGCCGCGCCCGGTCCCGGTGAAGCCTTGCTACGCATGCACCGCATCGGCATCTGCGGGACGGACATCTCCGGTTACCTCGGCAAGATGCCGTTCTTCAGCTACCCGCGCATTCCCGGGCACGAACTCGGCGTCGAGGTGCTCGCGGTCGGCGCGGGCGTCACGAACGTCAAGCCCGGCGACCGCTGTTCGGTTGAACCCTACCTCAACTGCGGCCAGTGCTACACCTGCCGGCGCGGCCACACCAACTGCTGCGAGACGAACAAGACCCTCGGCGTGATGTGCGATGGCGGCATGACCGAGCGCATCATTCTACCCGCCAGAAAGCTGCATCCCTCGGCGAATCTTAGTTACGAGCAGCTTGCGCTGGTCGAGACACTCGCGATCGGTTGTCACGCGGTGAATCGCGGTGAGCCGAAACCGGAGGAGCACGTCCTCGTCATCGGCGCCGGTCCCATTGGCCTGAGTGCGAGCGTGTTCGCCAAGCTCGCGGCGAAGAAGACGATCGTAATGGATATGAACGAGCAACGGCTGGCGTTCGTGCGCGAGAAGATGGGTGTGCCCGACACGATCATGGCGAAAGGCGATGGTTCCGAGCTAAAGCGCCTCGAAGAGTTGACGAACGGACAACTTGCCGACGTCGTGATCGACGCCACCGGCAGCAACAAGTCCATGGCGCAGGCGCTCAACTACTGCGCGTTCAAGGGGCGGCTGGTTTATGTGGGCATCACGCAGGCGGAGATCAACATCCCGCATGCGCCAGCCTTGCATCGGCGTGAGCTGGACATCCTCGCCAGCCGCAACGCGTTGCCCGGCGATTTCACCCGAATCATCACACTGATCGAGGATGGCCGGATCGATACCCGGCCGTGGATTACCCATCACGCGTCGTTTGACGGGATGATCGAAGTCTTCGAGAGCTGGACGAAGCCGGAAACAGGGGTGATTAAGGCGATGGTGGAGCTGGCTTGAATTTTTTCCTGATCGGGGCGTTTAATGAGCCGCCTCATGAAACCGATCATCAATCTGTCCCTCTGCTTCGCCGCTGCGCTGGCCACGGCGTCGGCCGCCGAACCCGTCGTTCAACTCAAGAAAGGCGACCACGTCGCTCTCGTCGGCAATGCGTTGCCCGATCGCATGCAGCACGACGGCTGGCTGGAGACGCTCATCGTCGCCGCCTATCCGGAGCTGGACCTGACCGTGCGCAACCTCGCGGTGACCGGCGATGAAGTGGTCACGCGTCATCGCTCGGAGAATTTCGGGTCGCCCAACGACTGGCTGAAGCGGACGGAGACCGACGTGGTCTTCGCCTTCTTCGGCTTTAACGAGTCCTTTGCCGGCGAGGCGGGCCTCGAAAAGTTCAAGACCGACCTCGGGAATTATCTCAAGGAGACCAAGGCGATGGATTACAGCGGCAAAGGCGCGCCGCGCATCGTGCTGCTCTCGCCCATCGCGAATGAGAAACCGCTGAATCCAAACTTCGAGGTCCCGGCGGCGAACAACGAAAACCTGGCGCTCTACACCCGGGCCATGGCCGAGGTGGCCGCGGCCAACGGCGTGGGGTTCGTGGACATCTTTTCTCCATCGCGCGCTTTGCTCGAACAGATGCGGGAGCAGAATCGGTCGCTGACGTTGAACGGCATTCATCTGAATGAAGAAGGCAACCGACAGCTCGCGCCCATGATCTTTCGTGGGCTGTTCGGCAAGGAAGCGCCGGCGGGTGACTTCGATAAGCTGCGGGCCGCGATCAATGACAAGAACTGGGAGTGGCATCAACGCTACCGGACGGTGGACGGCTACAACGTCTACGGCGGCCGCTCGGCACTCGCTTACAGCCCGAGCGAAAGTCGCTTCATCACCGACCGCGCCGCGCCCGCGCCCTTTGTCTCGAACTACAAGGTCATGCAGGAGGAAATGGCGCAGCGCGACGTCCTGACGGCCAACCGCGACAAACGAATCTGGGCGGTGGCGCGCGGCGGTGATTTGAAGGTGGATGACTCGAATGTGCCGCCGGTGACGAAGGTCGAGTCGAACAAGCCGGGTCCGAATGCGGATCGCACGCACGTGTTTCTGGACGGGCAGGAGGCGATCAAGCAGATGACCCTTCACTCAGGCATGAAGGTGAACCTGTGGGCGGACGAGAAACAGTTTCCCGATCTTTTGAGTCCGTTGCAGATGGCGTGGGACACCCGCGGCCGTTTGTGGGTCACCGTCTGGCGGAATTACCCGGAGCGCACGCCGCTCAGCGAGAAGGGCGACAGCCTGCTCGTTTTCGAGGACACCGACAACGACGGCCGCGCCGACAAGGTGACCCCGTTCCTCGACGATCTGAACGCCCCGACCGGTTTCCAGTTCTATCAGGACGGCGTATTGATCATGCAGGCGCCGGACTTCTGGTTTGTGCGGGACACCGACGGTGACGGTCGGGGCGACTGGAAGGAACGCGTATTGATGGGCCTTGATTCCGCGGATTCGCATCACACTGCCAACGCGCTGGCGTTTGATCCGGGCGGCGCAATTTACCTGAGCGACGGCGTCTTTCACCGCACGCAGGTCGAGACGCCGAACGGTCCGCTGCGTAACAACGACGCGGCGATCTACCGCTTCGAGCCGCGCACCGGCAAGTTCGAGACCTACATCTCTTACGGCTTCGCCAATCCGCACGGCAAGGTGTTCGATCGCTGGGGCAACGGCATCATCACGGACGCCACCGGCAACGCGAATTACTTCGATGCACCGTTCAGCGGCCGCCTCGATTACCCGGCCAAGCACCCCGGCATGCGGGAGTTCTGGAACCGGCCGTCGCGTCCGTGCCCGGCGACCGGCATGCTCAGCAGCCGGCATTTTCCCGAGGAGTTTCAGGACAATTTCCTTAACCTGAACGTCATCGGCTTCCAGGGCATTTATCGCGTCAAGGTCACTGAAGACAGCTCGGGCATCAAAGGGGAAACGCTGGAGAACATC
>JANLTG010000155.1:0-3886 GCA_031362805.1 bacterium | reverse complement strand
CGCCAGCCGTAGTCCGCGCCTTCGACGACATGCACCCAGCGCTCGCGATCGCCGTGATCACAGTCGTTGTCGCCGGTGAAGAGATCGCCGTATTGGTTGAAGGCCAGCTCTTGGGGATTGCGCAGGCCGCGCGCGAAGACTTCGAGATTCGCGCCGTCGGGCTCCATGCGAAACACCGCGCCTTCGTCGGGCAGGTCAATGACGTTGCCTTCCTTGGTTTTGATGTGCGCGCCGCGATCGCCGACGCTGAAGTAAATCCGGCCGTCCGGTCCTTTGATCAAGCCGTGGAGATCGTGGCCGGTCAGGCTGAAGTGAACGCCGTAACCATAGGAGAGCTGCTCGCGCTCGTCGGCTTTGCCGTCGCCGTCGTTGTCGCGCAACCGCCACACGCTCGGGATATCCGTGAAATAAACCCAGCCATCGCGCGACATCACGCCCGAGGCAATGCCGTCGAGGGCGTTGGTGAAACCATCGGCGAACACGGTCGAAGTCTCGGCCACGCCGTCGCCGTCCTTGTCCTCCAGCAACCGGATGGTCTCCGTCTCGATCTGCATCTTGGGCCAGTTCGTGCCCGCGTTCTTCTGGATGAGCGCGACCCGGTCCTCGACCGTGCGCGCCGCGAGATCGTCGTCGTACCACGACATGTGATGCCGGATGTCGAGCGCGCTCGAGCGATAGCGGCCAGTCTCGGAGACAAAGATCTTGCCGTCATTGCCGATGTGGAACGCGACGGGGTTTTGGAGCTGCGGTTCGTTGGCGACGAGTTCGACCTTGAAGCCGGGCGCGACGCGGAACTTGCGGATCGCCCGCTGGGCCTCGGTCTTGGCGAGGTCGAACGTGGCGGGTGCGGGCGGCTCCTTGGCCGGGCCGAGATCCGCGGCGTGCAGAACGGAAGCGAGCAGGCCACAGGCAGCGACGGAGGCGAGGTGACAAACGAATCGGCGGAATTGCATGCGCGGCAAAGGTAAAGTTGGAGCCGGGTGATTCAAGCCCTTTGTCCGAGGTTGTGGAAGAGGTTCGCGCGGCCGTGACTTCGGTAGGGCTCCACCGGCGTGAGCAAGGGGCCGGCTCGCCGACCGGGGCCAATTGGAGATCGCGCTAGCCAAGTGCCGCGTTTTTCCATCTGCTTTTCCGCGTGAAGAACATCCAGGTTATCGATGGAGCAGAAAACTGTGTTTACGATGTATTTGCGGCGACTGAGGAAGAGTTCGAGCTCATATTCCCAAGAGGAGAAGACGTGGCATTCATTGATGAGGTGTTGGCGCGATCAGATACGGCTCGCCTCCATGCTTCGTTCAAAAGGATCTGGAAACGCCCGGTACGGAAGCGCGATGCTATTGGTATCCAAGGGATTCTCTTTTACGAACTTGCTCACAAGATGGCGTATTATCCCACTCGCCGGGATGAGGAGGCGATTAACCCGAACGGTTCGCTTCTTCGCGCCTCAGAAAAGCGGGGGGCGCAGGTACGTCATCAATTCTCGGATACCTTTCAGTTTCCCGCCACCGACCCAGCCCTCTGGCCGCTCGATCCCGCGATCACGTTCTTGAATCACGGCTCGTTCGGAAGTTGCCCGCTCGCGGTGCTTGAGCATCAGAATGCATTGCGCCTCCGACTCGAACGGGAACCGATCACCTTCCTGGTTCGCGAATTGGAACCGCTGCTCGACGAAGCCCGTGCCGTGCTTGCGTCGTTCGTGGGCGCCGATGCCGACAACCTGGTGCTCGTGCCGAATGCGACCTCGGGCGTGAACGCCGTCTTACGCTCGCTGCAGTTCAAGCCCGGCGACGAACTGCTCGTCACGGATCACGAATACAACGCCTGCCGGAACGTAGCGAACTTCGTGGCTGAGCAGACGGGTGCAAAGGTCGTCGCGGCGCGGGTTCCGTTCCCGCTGCAATCGGCCGATGAAGTCGTCGCGTCGGTGCTCGCGGCCGTAACGCCCCGCACGAAGTTGCTGCTGATCGATCACGTCACCAGCCAGACCGGGATGATTCTGCCCGTGGCGGAGATCGTGCGGCGCCTGGCAGAGCAGGGAATCGATACACTCGTGGACGGCGCGCACGCGCCCGGCATGATTCCGCTCGCATTGAAAACTCTTGGCGCGGCCTACTACACCGGGAATTGCCACAAGTGGATCTGCGCTCCAAAAGGCGCGGCGTTTCTGCACGTTCGTCCTGATCGTCAGCACCTCATTCGCCCGCTCGTGATCAGCCACGGCGCGAACTCACCGCGCACGGATCGTTCGCGATTCCAGATGGAATTCGGCTGGATGGGCACCTCCGACCCATCCGCCGGCCTGTGCATCCCCACGGCGTTGGCGTATCTCGCGACGCTCGTGCCTGGGGGTTGGCCGGCGATCATGAAGCGCAATCGCGAGTTGGCGTTGGCTGGCCGGGAAGTGCTTTGCCGGACATTGGGAACCGAGAAGCCTTGTCCCGACGAGATGATTGGCTCGCTGGCATCGGTCCCGATTCCGGATGCGGTTTTATGTGCGCCGTCCAAGTCGCCGCTCTACTTGGACCCATGGCAGGACGCGTTGATGGCGGGGCAACGGATCGAAGTGCCGATCATTCCCTGGCCTGCACCGCCGAAGCGACTGCTTCGCATTTCCGCACAGCTCTACAACTCCGTGCCGCAGTATGAACTGCTGGCGCAGGCGTTGCGTAGCCTGCTGGCGGATTAGGGCGCGCCGCGCTTTCGAATGGGCGGCAACCCTCGTTGGCCGTTCAGTTCTTCAAGAAATGTCTTGTTCAACTTTCGCCGGCATTTTGAAGTAACAGGCGGTGACGCGCGAGGGGCCTGCGCGGTGCGTTAATGAAGCAGGATCGTCAAATGCTCGAAAAGCAGGCGCCTCAAAGTCGCGAGCGCCTGACCTGGCGGTCGGCAGTTGACCTAATGGGAAGTCGCGCCAAACTCAGACTCGTCGTCCGCAGAATTTAGTTCAACCGATCAATCGACAAAACACACATGTCAACCGAAGCCAAATGCCCGTTTAACCACACCGCCGGGGGCGGCACCACCAACCAGGCCTGGTGGCCGAACCAGTTGAAGGTCGATCTTTTGCAGCAGCATTCGTCCAAGTCCAATCCCATGGGCAAGGACTTCGATTACGCGAAGGAGTTCAAGAATCTCGACCTCGCGGCGGTGAAGAAGGATCTCGCGGCACTGATGACTGACTCGCAGGACTGGTGGCCCGCAGACTTCGGCCACTACGGCCCTTTGTTCATCCGCATGGCGTGGCACAGCGCCGGCACCTACCGCACCGGTGACGGTCGCGGCGGCGGCGGCCGGGGGCAGCAGCGTTTCGCGCCGCTTAACAGTTGGCCGGACAACGTGAGCCTGGACAAGGCGCGTCATCTCCTCTGGCCGATCAAACAGAAGTACGGCCGGAAGATTTCCTGGGCCGACCTGATGATCCTCACGGGCAACGTCGCGCTGGAAACAATGGGCTTCAAGACGTTCGGTTTCGGCGGCGGGCGTGAGGACACCTGGGAGCCGGATCAGGATGTCTATTGGGGCAGCGAGACCAAGTGGCTGGGAGGCGACATCCGCTACGCGCAAGGCTCGCCCGGCGTCCCGGGGCACGGCGTCATCGACTCCGACGACAACATCGAGAAGCCGCACACGCGCGACCAGCAGAAACCGCTCGCAGCCGTGCAGATGGGGCTGATTTACGTCAACCCGGAAGGTCGAGACGGCAATCGCGTTCCGGTCGCCGCAGCGACGGACATCCGCGAAACCTTCGCCCGCATGGCGATGAACGACGAGGAGACGGTGGCGCTCATCGTCGGCGGCCATTCGTTTGGCAAGTCGCACGGGGCTGCCCCGGGGCCGGGGAACGTCGGTCCGGAGCCCGAGGCGAACCCGGTCGAGGAGCAGGGCT
>JANLTG010000093.1:0-1914 GCA_031362805.1 bacterium | reverse complement strand
CTTCAACTGAAACGTTCCCAACTGGCCGCCCAACTGTCCCGGCTGGGCGATCTTCGCCCAGGGTCGGTCACCGGAATCGTCCGCCGCTGCGGTAAGCCGACCTGTCATTGCGCTCAGCTCGACGACCCCGGCCACGGCCCCACTCTGCGCCTGACCTACAAGGCTCAAGGTAAGACCATCAGCGAAACGTTGCCGACACCAGCTTCCGTTCGCAAGGCGGAGCGCGAAATCGCCGAGTTCCGGAAGTTTCAGGAATTGAGCCGCTCGTTCCTCGACGTCAATGCAAAGATCTGCCGTCTGCGGCCAGCCGAAGAGCAACTCGTGAGTGAACAGGAAAAAAAACGGCGGACGCCATCCAGCTGGAAGTCGCGCGCGAAGTAGCACAACTGCTGCGTACCGTCTTCACCGGTATGCGCAAGACGGGCCAGCTGGATTTGGAAGCAGTCGAAATGCTGATGCGCTCGGCCATGCATCAGGCCGGAGCCAGTGCGTTGACCGAGTTGCTACGGTTTCCAACCCCGGACCAACGCGCGATTCCATGCCCCTGCGGACAACAAGCCCGCTATCGTGAACTACGTTCGAAAACGCTGTTGACCGCCGTCGGGGCCGTGACCGTGTCGCGCCCCTACTTCCTCTGCCCGCACTGTCACCAAGGGCAGTTTCCCGCCGACGCCCAACTCGACTGCGTGAACACCGAGTTCTCGCCCGGCGTGCGCCGCATGCAGGCCCTGGTTGGGCAAGACGCCTCCTTCGATCATGGCCGCGAACAGATCGAGTTACTGGCGGGCTTGAAGGTCACCACCAAGTCCGTGGAGCGCGTGGCCGAAGCCATCGGCGCCGACATTGCTCACCAGGAGCAACACCAGATCAAGCGGGCCGTCCAACTCGACCTCCCCCTCGTCGTCGGCGAACCGATTCCCATCCTCTACGTGCAAATGGACGGTACCGGCGTGCCCGTGGTGAAGAAAGAAACGGCGGGCCGCAAAGGCAAGCTCGACGGCTTGCCCTCTCACACCCGCGAAGTCAAACTCGGCTGCGTGTTCACACAGACTACTTGGGACGAGCAAGGTTTTGCGCTGCGCGACCCCGGTTCGACCACCTACACCGGCGCCATTGAGAACGCCGAACAGTTTGGTAAACGGCTCTATGTCGAGGCTTGGCAACGCGGTTGGAGCCGTGCCGACAAGAAAGTCGTCATCGGCGATGGCGCCGAGTGGATCTGGAACATCGCCCAAGAGCACTTCCCCAGCGCGATTCAAATCGTGGACCTATTTCATGCCCGCCAGCACCTCGGCGATCTGGCTCGCCTGCTCCATCCCACCGACACCAAGCGCCGCAACGCCTGGATCGGTCTTCATCAGAAACGCTGGCTCGACCAAGGCAAGATTTCCCAACTCGTCGCGTCCCTGCGAGCGCTTAAAACTACAGATCCAGAACTGGCCAAGAAACTCACCAACGAAGCTGACTACTTCGCCAACAACGCCGCGCGGATGAACTATCCCAAGTTCCGCAAGCAGCACCTGTTCATCGGCTCCGGTGTGATTGAAGCCGGCTGCAAGACCGTCGTCGGCCATCGCCTCAAACAGTCCGGCATGTTCTGGACCGTCACCGGTGCCAACTCCATCCTCGCTCTCCGTTGTTCCCACCTCAACGGTAGCTTCGAGGACTACTGGGAAGCACGCCGGGCGGCTTGATCTCCACTTTTAGGTCGCGCACCCAACTCGTTTGGCCACCTTCAATTGCTCCATCACGGTAATAATGAGCTCTTTGGAATCGGCCACCAGGCCCATAATCAGCTGGATATCCATGGCCGGCTTGCCGGGTTGCCGGGAACTTTGGCAATAAACCCCATGCTGGCCCACGAGCGAGAGCGCATCGGTGAGCATGTCGAGCGTGACGGCGAGGCGGCCTCGC
>JANLTG010000074.1:0-1637 GCA_031362805.1 bacterium | reverse complement strand
CGCTTCTGGCGACTCGCTGAGCTGCACGGGCAAGAACATCAGCCTGCGCGTGCCCTACGAGTCGTACGCGCAATGCCAGGCGGCGAGCAGGCAGGTGACGGTCCCGGGCGGCGCACAGCAGTATGTGCGCGGCGTCTGCATGGCGGTCCCGACCGCCACCCTCGCTCCGGCACCGGGCACGGCGCCGATCGCCCAGGAAGCCCCGGCCACGAAACAGCCGGTGAATACGGCGGTCGCCGCGAACAAGTCCTAGGGAAACACTGAACAAGTCTCTCGTTGCGTTGTCGAAGTATGAGACGCAAACGGGAGGGGTTGATTGTGAAGCAAATGACGTTTTCGACGGCCAAAGGATTCGAGGTGCACGGTAGAGCCACCCGTAAGGCGGAATTTCTTGCGCGCATGGAGGCGCTGGTGCCGTGGGCGGAGTTTTGTGCGCTGATCGAACCGCACTACCCGAAGGCCGGAAGCGGCCGCCCGCCCAGAGGCATAGAGCGGATGCTGCGGATGTACTGCATTTCCATCTGGTTCAACCTGGCTGATGAGGCGTGCGAGGACGCGCTGTACGACGTGCCTGCGTTTCGCGACTTCTGCCGGATCGACCTTGGGCGTGAGCGCGTGCCGGACGCCACCACCTTGCTGAAATTCCGCCATCTGCTCGAAGAACACAAAATCGGCGCGATGCTGTTTTCCAGGATCGGTGAACTGCTGCTGGCAAATGGAATGAAGCTCTCTGGCGGCACCATCGTCGATGCGACGCTGATCGCCGCGCCGCCCTCGACCAAGAACGAAGAGGGCAAGCGCGACCCGGAGATGCACCAGAGCAAGAAGGGAAACCAATGGTACTTCGGCATGAAACTGCACATCGGCGTGGACAGTCAGAGCGGGCTGATCCACAGCGCGAGCGTCACTCCCGGCCATGTGCATGACAGCAAGGAGCTGCCCAACCTGCTGCATGGCGGGGAGACCCGGCTCTACGGCGACAGTGCCTACCGGGGCGAGAAGCAACGCGCGCAGCTCAAGGACATCGCACCTAGGGCGAAGGACTTCACCAACAAGCGGGCAGCCCGCAACAGGCCCTTGAGCGATGTGGACAAAGAAACCAACCGGCGAAAGTCGAGCGTGCGTTCCAAGGTCGAACATCCATTCCTGACGCTCAAGCGCATCTGGGGCTTTGCCAAGGTGCGCTATCGTGGCCTGGCCAAGAACGCCAATCGCGCGTTTGCGATGCTGGCTTTGATCAATCTGAGCAAATGGGGAAGGCCACTCACAGGACAGGTGCGTCCAGCGTGACCGAAATGTCGGGAAATACCCCGCTTCCTCTCTCAATATGGCCTTCGTGTTCGTGAAAATTTCATTCAAACCGCAAATTCGACTCGATCGCGTTCTTCCGTTGCTCTGTGCGGTCAGTTGTTCAGCGATTCCCTAGGCAAGTTCAAGCCGCGTGAATGTCGGCCCGGTGCGGGAATTCCTGTAGGACTCCGCGCGGCCGGCAGGCCTTGCACTGACGGGTCGACCCGCCGGACGCGAACTTTCGCTGCCTTCGCCCTGCCGCCCCAGGAAGCTCATGGCCATGCGTTCCGCACCTCGCGCCCCGCGCCCGTGCGCGGCGGTGACCTTGTGGAGCGCGCCGCTGCGCC
>JANLTG010000052.1:0-1572 GCA_031362805.1 bacterium | reverse complement strand
ATGCGACGGCGACCCGGCCATGTGGATGTAGATGGCGCGCTTGGCCCGCGGCGCAAAGTGCGGTCCCTTGGGCGCCAGCGCATTCACCGCGGCGGGCGCTGAGCCGGCGGCGAACAGGTCTTCACGCAACAGCGACGCCAGCGCGAGCGAACCGATGCCGCTGGCGGCACGGCCGAAGAACTGCCGGCGCGTGACGCCGAGGAGGGACCGGCGGTTCAGTTCAGGGAGGAAGGGGTTCATGGCACTCAAAGGCTAAACTTTGTCTGGTGGTCGTTCATTCAATCGCGCCGACCCGATCGGGCGGCCAGTAAATCTTCGTCGCACGCCCGAACACGTTCTTCGCGGGCAGCACTCCCCAAAATCGACTGTCGTAGCTGTTGGCCGAATTGTCGCCCAAGACAAAGTAACTGTCCGCTGGCACATCGAAAACCTCGCCTTCTTGCCGGAGGTACTGTGGCCCGCCCTTCGCAACGATCTCGTATTTGAGCTTGGTGAACACGACGGGGTCACTCACGGAAACTCCGTTATTCATCACCCTTCCATCTTGGATCGAGATGCGGTCACCGGGCAGCCCGACTACGCGCTTCACGTAGATTTGGCCCTGTTGGGAGGAATGCATCGATTCAATCCCATCTGTCTTGAACACGATGACGTCTCCGCGGTTCGGTTTGGAGAACCAGTAGGCGGATCGACTCACGAACAGGTGATCGGTCGCCTTTGCGTGATCATTCGTTCCACTCCGGCTGCCTTGCAGCGTCGGACTCATCGCGCCAGTCGGGACTTTGAACGGCTGTGTGAACAGAGCTGAGATCTCGCCCTGCCCCAGACCGATGACAACGAACAGCCCACCAAACAAGAACCAAAGCCGCTTCTTGAATCGAGGTACCGCTGTGCAGGACTTCCACAGCATGATTACCCACAACACGAAACCAATGCCGCCCAAGATCCACAATGCGAACACCGCGGGCACGAGACTCGCGCCCAACGCCCATCTCCAAAAGACCGCAAACATTAGCAACGCCATGAACCACGCCACCCCAAGCCGTTTCCTTCCCGCCATGAACGGACCGAGGCCGGTGACAAGGAAGGAGAGGACTACCCCAACCCACGGCTTGTAGCAGGGAATCGGTGGCACTGTAGGAGCAGGGGCTTCGTCGGACATGATGTTCACCCTTTCGTGATCGCCTCGTCGAGGTTCAGCAACACATTCGCCACGACCGTCCAAGCGGCGAGTTCGGCGAGGTTGTAAGGTTCCTTCGGCTTGCCGAGTTCGCTGGTGGCCATCTTCTCAGCAGCCTTCCCGTCGGCTTCGTAGTTCTTGAGTTCGCTTTGGAACAGCGCGACGAGGCGCTCGACTTCCCTGGGCTGCGGCGCGCGGGCGAGGACGAGGCGGAAGGCGTGCGCGGCTCGGGCCTTCACGTCGGCGTCGGCTTTCGCAGTAACCTGGCGCGCGATGGCCTGGGCGCACTCGATGAACGCGGGGTCGTTGAGCGTGTTGAGCGCCTGAAGCGGTGTGTTGCTGCGCGAACGCTTGAGCACGCAGAACTCGCGGCTCGGCGCGTCGAAGGTGGT
>JANLTG010000049.1:0-41083 GCA_031362805.1 bacterium | reverse complement strand
ACTGGATGAACGACCCGAACGGCATGGTCTTCTACGACGGTGAGTATCACCTGTTCTACCAATACAATCCGTTCGGCGACAAATGGGGCCACATGAGCTGGGGTCACGCGGTGAGTCCGGACCTCGTGCATTGGGAACACCTGCCGCTCGCGCTCGCCGAAGAGAATGGCGT
The DNA here is from genome assembly GCA_031362805.1 of bacterium. GTDB lineage: Bacteria > Verrucomicrobiota > Verrucomicrobiia > Limisphaerales > RI-55 > RI-55. Next base: position 40,911 of record JANLTG010000049.1, on the reverse strand, counting down.
GATGATCTTCTCCGGCAGCGCAGTCGTGGATTGGAAGAATACCAGCGGCTTCGGCAAAGATGGAAAGCCGCCGATGATCGCGATCTACACCGGCCACTACACCGAGAAACCGCTCCAGAACCAGCACATTGCCTACAGCAACGACCGCGGTCGCACGTGGACCAAATACGTTGGCAACCCGGTGCTCGACATCGGTGCGCGCGATTTCCGCGATCCAAAAGTCATGTGGCACGAACCGTCCGGCAAATGGGTGATGACGGTCTCCATGCCGACGGATCGGAAGATCCGATTCTACGGCTCGCCGAACTTGAAGGATTGGACGCAGCTCAGCGAGTTCGGTCCCGCCGGTTCGGTCAAAGGTATCTGGGAATGCCCGGACCTGTTCCCGGTGAAGATCGACGGCAGCCGCAAATCGAAATGGGTGCTCATCGTCAACATCGGCAGCGCGAGCGTCGCGGGTGGCTCGGGCTGCCAGTATTTCGTCGGCGAGTTCGACGGCGTGAAGTTCGTCGCGGACGCACTGCCAACGGGGCCATCGGCCGAGGTCGTTCCCGACGGCGACGTCTTCGCCGGCTTCGACGAGGCGAACTACGGCGCTTGGACGGTGACGGGCGATGCGTTTGGCGACGGGCCGGCTCGCGGTGCGATTGGCGATCAGCAAGGCGTCACCGGCTTTCGCGGCGCTGGTCTCATCAACTCGTTTACGAACGGCGATGGCGCGACCGGTGCGCTCACGTCGCCGGAGTTCAAGATCGCCCGTTCACACATCAACTTTCTCATCGGCGGCGGCAGGCACCAAGGCGAGACGTGCCTCAACCTGCTGGTCGATGGCAAACCCGTGCGTACTGCCACCGGCGACAGCGACGAGCGGCTCAACTGGAAGTCCTGGGATGTCACCGACCTCAAGGGCCGAACCGCGCGGCTGCAGGTCGTCGATCAACGCACTGACGGTTGGGGCCACGTGAATGTCGATCACATCATGTTCGCCGATGCGCCGGCGCACGCTGCCGGTGAGGCGGCGAACTGGGTGGATTACGCCAAGGATTTCTACGCCGCCGTTTCCTGGAGCGACGTGCCGAAGCGCGACGGTCGCCGGCTCTGGCTCGGCTGGATGAGCAACTGGCAATACGCGAACGACGTGCCCACCTCGCCGTGGCGCAGCGCGATGTCGATCGCGCGCTCAATGACGTTGCGCAAGGTCGGCGACCACTGGTTGCTCGTGCAAAGGCCCGTAAAGGAAATGGCAAAGCTACGTGAGAAGCGCCACGGCCAGCGTGCGAAGAATCTCGCCGGTCGGATGACTGTCAACGGACCCAACGGCGTCCTCACGGATCGCTACGAACTGGACGCCGAATTCAAGCCGTCGGCCGACGCCGTGTTCACCCTCGACTTCCGGAAGGGTGCGACCGAGACCACGACCGTCCGTATTGATGTCGCGAAGGGTGAACTGACGCTCGACCGCACGAAGTCGGGCCTCGTGGATTTCCATCGCGAGTTCCCGACGGTTTCGCACGCGCCCATCCGCCTCGACGAAGGGGATCTGGAATTGCAGGTCTTCGTGGACACGTCCTCGATCGAGATCTTCGTCAACGACGGCGAGAGGGTGTTGACCAGCTTGATCTTGCCGAAGCCCGATTCGCGCGGTCTCGAACTCAATGTCGAGCGCGGCATGTTGAAGCAGGTCGAGATCGACACGTGGAATCTGAAGTCGGCGTGGTGATAGGCAAATGCCAGCGTTCTGTCTTCAATCAAATCGCCGCAGCAACACGACGCTGTTCGTTCCGCCGAATGCGAAACTGTTCTTCAGCGCGATCTTCACGTCTTTTTTCAACGGCTCGTTCCGCACGAAGTTCAACGGGCACTCGGGATCGGGGTTGTCGAGGTTGCGACATGGCGGGATGACACCTTTTTGCATCGCGAGGATGGTGGTCACCAGCTCGACACCCGCGGTGGCCCCCATGAGATGGCCGAGCTGCGCTTTGGTGTTCGAGACCGGCACGCTGCGACCGGCCGCGCCCAGCGCTTCGATCAACGACGCGGCTTCGACGTTGTCGGCGGGCGGTGTCGAGGTGCCGTGCGCGTTCACGTAGTCGATCTGTTCGGGCGAGATGCCGGCATTTTGCAGTGCAGCACGGATTGCTTTCACCTGTCCCGCGATTTCGGGCACGACAATGTGCGCCGCGTCCGAGGACGTGCCGTAGCCGATGATCTCCGCCAGAATCCTGGCGCCGCGCGCCTGCGCAGCTTCCAGCGTCTCCAAAACGAAGGCCGCTGCGCCTTCGCCCATGACGAGGCCATCGCGGTCCTTGTCGAAAGGTCGTGAGGCTGTGGCCGGGTCGGCGTGTTTGGTGAAGACGCCGAGCCGGTTCCAGGTGGCAAATGACGCGAGGTCGAGGGCGCTGTCGCTGCTCACGGCGAGGGCGCGTTCGGCGAGGCCAAAGCGCACGTGATTGAAGGCCGTGCCGATCGCGATTGAACCAGTCGCGCACGCGCAACTCACGGTGAAGCCGACACCGGTGAGCTTGTAGCGAATCGAAACGATGTTCGCCGCGCGGTTGAGCATGATCCGCACGACGGCCGTGGGACGGATCTTGCGGTAGCCGCCCTGGGTGTAGGCCCGGATGGTTTCGTTGTGAAACGTAGTGTTGCCGTGGCCCGTGCCGGCGATGATGTCCATTTCGAGCGGCGTGGCGCCATCCGTGGGCCAGCCCGCGTCCTCCAGCGCACGGCCCGCGGCGTAGAGGCCCAGTTGATTGGGCCGATCGGGATCGTCGATCTGATAACGAAGCATGCCCGTCGCGAGCAATTCATCATCAATCCAACCGGCGTACTTCGTCGGCAGCGGGCTGTCGTCGGGAATGTTTGGGAACCGGCGGATGCCGCACTGGCCGGCGAGGAGGTTGCGCCAATACTCCTCAACCTCGAAGCCGAGCGCGCAGGCAACGCTCATGCCGGTGATGACGACGCGACGGGGCAGGGGAGGGGAATTTTTCACAACAGACCTCCGGTCAAAGCACGAACGCCGAGGTCCGAACGTCGAATCAAACTCGATGTTCGAAATCCGAAGCCGGCTCGGCGAGCGGTAAGCCTTTGCTCGTTTCGGCACTCGGCCATGGTTCGGAATTCGGAGTTCAGCATTCGGAATTTCATCGGCCGCCTCCCTTCCGCAAATCGTTCAAGGCCTCCAGTCCATCGATGATCTTCTCGGGCGGCAATCCGAAATCGATCAGGCAGGCAACCTCATCCGCGCCGGCATCCGCGACGGCGCGCACCATCTTCGTGCAATTCTCGACGCCGCCCATGAGGCCGGTCTTTTGATAGTAACGCTCGAAAGCGAACTCCAAGATGTCGGCCTTCTTGCGCACGGAAAGGTCCTTCAAACGATCCGTGCCCACTTGCCAGAGATCCGCCGAGCTTTCGAGATAGGCTTTGAAGGGACCGCGAATCGTGGCCTTCGTCTCCGCTTCATCCTGACCGACGTAAGTGTGGAGCATGAGCGTGACGTGACCGTGACCGGGATGGCCGGCCTTTCGCCACGCCTCGCGATAGGCCGCGATCTTTTCGGCGAACTCTTCAACCTTTTGAAAGAGCAGAGCGGTGAGAATGTTGAAGCCCTTTTCGCCCGCTTCGACAAAGCGTTCGCGCCCGCCCGAGCAGGTGATCCAGACATTCAATTCCTTCTGCACGGGCAGGGGATGCACCACGATCGCCGCCTTTTCGCCCTTGCCATTGATGAACTCGATCGCTTCACCGCGCCAGAGTCGGCGCACCTGCTCGATGCCGTCGAAGGTGATCTGTTTGCGGTCGGCGTAACTCTCCGGGGCGATCACGAAGTCGTTCGGGTTCCAGCCGATGGCGAAAGCGATGTCCACGCGGCCGTCCGAAAGATTGTCGACGACCGCCCATTCTTCGGCGACGCGGATCGGATGATGCAGCGGCAGCACGACGCTGCCGGCGCGCAGACGGATTTGCTTCGTCTGTTCGGCGATGAAGACGGCGGCGAGCGCGGGATTGGGGAACATGCCGCCAAAGGCGTGGAAGTGCCGCTCGGGAATCCACACCGCCTCGAAGCCCATTTGGTCCGCGAGCTTGGTGCTGGTGCGGAAGACATCGAACTTGCCGCTCTTAAACTCCGCCGACTGGCTGGCGAAGAACAACAGCGAAAACGTGGGCCACCTGCCGGGAGTTGAGGGATCAGTTGCCATGAATGAACGCGGCGAGACTGCCAGAGGCCGGGCGCGACGCGAAGGGGAAATTCGGTTCCAAGGTAGGGCGAGGCTCCTGCCGAGCCTCAGCTACGATTTGATCAGGTCGCGACAGGAGCCCCGCCCTACTGAGCTATTCCTTCCACCGGCGATGCCCCCATAGGTATTGCTCGGGATAACGCCGGGCGATCTTCTCGATTTCGTCGGTAAGCGACTGGGTGATTCCCAAGACGTCCTGATCGCGGTTGCCGGAGCGCTGAAATTGGATCGGTCCCAACAAATGGACCCTGAACTTCATTTGGCCCGTGCGCGCGGCCAGGGCGACGAACAGCGGCATGCGCGTGGTGAGATGCATCATTGCCACGGAGCGCGTGGTCCAGCACGGGCGACCGAAGAAGTTTACGCGCACGCGTTCGCCAGGTTCGCTGATATGCTGGTCGATCATCAAGGCCAGCCAGTTGCCCTCGGCGAGCAGTTTCATGAAGCGGAGGGGGCTGGCCTTGTACTTGGAGATGAAGTGCAGGTTGCTGCCGCCCCGGCCGCTGTTAAGGTGGCGCTCGAGATAGGGATTGTTCATCGGCCGGTAGACGACGCTGACGGGCCGGATCATTGAGACGGCGCGCGCCGCGACCTCCCAGTTACCAAGGTGCGCGCTGGCAACCACGGCCCCCTGCTGCGGGTCGCGAAGCAAGGCCAGTGCTTCCGGAGTCGCGTCCAAGGTCACGAAGTCCGTCCAGTTCTCCGGGGTGATTCGTTCGCGGGCGATTACGGTTTCGGTGATCATCCGAGAAAACGATTGGAAGCACTTGCGGCCGATGCGGCGTGCAGCGGCTTCATCCGCCGCCACGCCGGCGGCCAGCAAGTTATCGACAGCGATGCGGGCGCGGGAAGGTAGGATCGTGAAGATGAGCGACCCAATCGCGTCGGTGAAGGCCAGCATGAATCCCACGGGCGCAACCGCCGTGAGCGCCAGCGCGAGTCTCGCGAGGCCGAACAGAATAAGGTGCCAGAGCTTCTTCAAGGCGAGCGTCGGTTCACCCAACAAGTTCGAGAGCGGGCGCGAAGACGATCAATGCGCAGCGAGTTTGCTCGCGAGGTAATCCACCAGGTCCTTGACGTTCTGCATCTTCACCAAGTCGGCCACTTCGGTCTGCACGTTGAAATCCGCTTCGATGTCGTACATGAAATCGAGGATCGAGATGGAGTCGAAGCCCATCTGGTCGATCTTGGTGGCTTCGTGGATGGTGCTGACGTCGCCCTTGAACTCGGTCTGTTTTTGCAGGAGCGCCTTGAGCCGGGCAATGATCTGTTCGCGTGTCATGGATGTTTTGGAGCTGGTGAACCACGGGGATCGCCGGCCACACGATGCCTGCGGCGGCGCCCGTCTGTCAATTGAGGCGACAGTCTGCACCAGGGCAGACACTACAAGGGCAGCAGACTAGATGCGTCTACCCTGTGGCCGTGCTGGCTCGCGTCAGGCGAATCTCGACTTCGCGCTCAATGTAATTCCATTCATCCGACGCACGCAGTTTGACCAGCAATCGATCAAACTCCGCCGTGTCCTGCTTCGCAAACTCGAACCAGGTCAGGAAGTCGAACGGTTCGGGTTCAGCCAGATCGCGGCAGTGATGCAGACGTCGGGCGATCGCCGGAAGATACTCCAGTCCGACCTGCGTGTGACGCGACTGGGCTTCGAATATCTGCCGCCGCTCGTCTTGCGTGAGCGCCCACCATGTCGAATTCTTCCGAATCGGAATCAGCACCGCGCAATCCGCCTCGGGCCGGCCCAACGCGGGTTGCTTGGCGAGGAGTTGCTCCTTTTCCGGTCGCGTGACGTAACGCTCGTTGCTGGTGACCCCGCGCAACACCCAGGCGCTCCCGTTGGAGGGCCCGACGTCGCCCGGGACTATGTTCAATCCTTCGATGACCGGAAGCGCTTCACCACGCACGGCGCGGGCCGCAGTTACTTTCCATTTACCTTCACTGCCGCCGACGAACGAGAAGAGCCGTGGATTGGGATTCATGGTTTTTGGGTTGTTCGGGGTCGCGTTGTCCTCGGCCAAGGCTGGGAGTGCAATCCAGAAGCCGCCAAAGGCGCTCATGGCCAACGCTTGCTTGAGGACGGAACGGCGGTTGCGGAGTTGCCGATTGTCGCCACCGACGCTGCTTGGTTGTTTGGGTTTCATCGGTAGCTGCCGGATAGTGTGTCATCATCCTCACGGCCAAAACCGGGCGGTCGTAACGTCATGGCAACGCCCGCTGATAGGTGGCGGGATCAGCGCGCAGGATGAGCAGCCAGCCCTGGTGCTCGACTTCGCCGGTGATTTCAACTGGCTCGGCGACGAGGTCAAGCACCTCCTTGTTCACCGGTTGGCCTTCGCTGGAAACAAGCAGGAAATAGAGCGCGGGGCCGTTCGTCTGGCGGACGAGGAGCACGGGCGGGATGCCGCCGCTGATGCAACGAATGGCGCATGCGCGGTGCGGAATAAGCGCGCCGGGATTCATCACGCCGAGGTAACATTTGCTGTCCACGATTTCGCCGATGAGCGTCTGCCGACCGAGGCTCACGCGTGTGGTTGCCTGGGTTTTGGAAAGTCGGCCCTCCGGGTCTTCCACCGGCTGGATGGAATCCGCAACAACTTCGATCATCGTTTGTGCGCCGCGATAGATCAGCGTCCCGTTCAAACTGACGGCCTGACCGTCGAAGCGGCTGGCGGTGGCATCGTCGAGACCGAACTTGAAGGGCTTCACCAGATAGTAGCTGGAGAAAGGCGTCGAACCATCGCTGGCACCGGGCCGCGGCACGAGCAGGTGCGGATAGGGGTGGCGCTGGAGAATGCCGGTGAAGGACTTGACCTTGCCCCATTCGAACACGCTGACGCCGATGTTGCGCTGCGTCAGCGCGAGCAGAACGCCCAGCCCGATCACGAGCACGAGGAGAAACACGACAACTCGCCGAACCCGCGAGCTGATACCGCCCGGCGCCCTGTTTTCCCAACCGATGTAGAATTCGTCGTTGCCGTTCATGGGATTTGCATTGCCTCGGATTCGGGCGAGGGAATCAGCGCCGGTTCCGCCCGCAGGCCGGGCGGGTTCGGCTTGAGGTGGACAAACACCCGGCCGTTTTTTACCCGCACGTTGAACGTGGGAACTTTCTCCGCAAATGGCGGCGGAGACGCGCCGGTCTCCGGCACATATTGATAGCCGTGCCAGGGACAAGTGATGCAGCCGTTGAGAATTTTCCCCTCGCCCAGCGGGCCATTCTGGTGCTGACAAACGTTTGAGACGGCGGAGATTTTCCCGTCGTACTTGAAGACAGCGACACGCTCGCCGGAGAGACAGACGATCCGGGCGCGGTTCTCCGCGATGTCAGCAACAGCACACACCTCCACGAAACCGTCTGCGGTCGCGCCTCCGTCGCGGCTGCGATCAGTCCGCGCTTCTTTGCGGGCGGCGACGATGTGAAGCCCCAGCACGGCGGCCAGGCCAGCGCCCACGGTGACGGCATAGACGGGGCTGACCTCGGCTTGCAGCACCCCGAACGTGACATGCAGCACGAGCAGCGCGTAGGCGGCATAGACCAGCATGTGCAGCGATTTCCAAACGGGCGCACCGAGATTTGCGAGCCAGAAGTCATGGCTGGTCGCGGCCATCAACAACAGGATGACGAGCGCGAGGAAACCGAAGGGCTGGAACGGCACGCCGGCGATGGAACCAGCGAGCGGACTGCCTTTGAAGATGCTCAAGATGGGATTGGTGTCGCCACCCGCGTGGTACGTGATGATGACGAGCGCCGCGTGAACGAGCGAGAGCAGCGCCATCGTGACGCCGGCATGGCGGCGGTTGTAGAGCAATGGGAGAAATCGCCGGTCCAACCGGCACAGCGGACCGATGCAAAGGATGACGTGCAGAAGAACAAACGCGGCCGCGCCAAACGCGCGTATGAGCATGATTTCATCCGTGACGAACGGGAACAGGACTTTGCTCAGGACGGCAAACAAGATGAGAAAAGCGCCCACGCCACCGGCCAGGACGAAGTCGTAGATTCGTTTCTGCCGGTTCCATTGCACTGCTCTATATTCGAGGCCCATTCGTTTTCTCCAGGGTTTAGTCCTGCTCCACCACGAAGGATTTCGACACACCCACGACGTCATGGTCGGCGAGGCTGTAGAGGACCAAGCGGCCAGCTTCGTTGCGTGCATCCGTCTGGATGGGAAGCGGCGCGCGGTTCGAGAGGGCGCCGAGCAGTCGCGCGTTGATCGGCAAACTTTTTACGTCCGGCTCCTTTCCCGCCGCCCAATAGACAAGGACATCAGGCTTGGCCAGATCGTGAAACGTCAATTCCACCACCACTGAATTGGCGGCATCGCGCCGCAAGGTGGTGACGATGCTTTGGCCGGGCCAGAGGTCAGCCTTGGTCCAGACGACCTGGCCGAAATCCTTCGCTTGTGCCGCGAGTCCGGGCGGCAGCGAGGCGACGACCGGAACAGGTCGCCGCGCCACGAGGCCCACTGCGAAGGCCGCGGGCAGCAGGATGCCGAGGGTGCAGACCATCGCGCGATGCCGTTGTCGGAGCGGACGAATCATGTTCGAGCGTCCTTCCGCGCGGCGTCACGATGCGGGTTCCTCTCTTCCGGCGGTTCGTGGTTCCCCTTGATCCACCGTCGCGCGAGCAGCGGCCAGAGGAACATCGTTCCTGGCATGATCAGCAGGCGAAAACCCCAACTTCCATGCGCCGCGTGCGGATCAATTCGTTTCACGCCGACGAACACAACGGGCAGGGCGAACGCCAGGCCGCAGGCCAGATAGATGCCGCCCGCGATAAGGATTACAGCGGCGATCATGCAGTTTCCGGGTTTATTTCCACTTCGAGACGGTGCGCTTTGCGTCCACCACGCTCGGTCTTGTCGCCGGGCTGGTCGCTCTCGATTAACATGCCGGCAAGTCTCACGGCGCGCTCCGCCAGAGCGCAGGCACCTTCGCGGAGTTCGGCACTGTGCTGGACGGCGGCGATGTTTTTCTCCATGTCCTCCGCCGTCCAGCCGCGCGAGTGGGCGATGAAGGGAAATTGCGGCACGTGAAATCCCAGTTCGGTGAAGAAGCTGAGAAGCTGCCCGGCTACGCCCTGGATGTTGTCCTGTCCGCCGGTGATGATGAAGCCGGCGACCTTGTTTTGAATCAACACGCGATTCTTGATCGTGATCTGGTTTTGAACACAGTTCAATCGCTCGGCCATTTTGAAATAGAGCGAGCTGGCCTGACCCCAGCGGATCGGCGTGGCCATCAACACCACATCGGCCCAATGGACCAGCGCTTCGTACACGGGCGTCAATTGGTCGGCCTCATCCGCCTGGGTGATTGAGCAGGGCCAGGTGCAGGCGTGGGCGCTCTTGGAGTAATAACCTTCGCAGGCGCGGAACTTGAGTTCGGAAAGTTTGATCAACTGCGTCTCGCACTTGAGTTCTTCGCGCACATGTTTGAGCGCAACTTCCAGCAAGGCTTCGGAGGTGGAGTAACGCGGGTTCGCCGGGTCTTGCGCGGTTGTGGAGATGCCGACCACGCGGATGACGCCGGGTTCGCGTTTCACAGGGCGGGCCAGCGGATGCGGCGTGTGTAGTTTCTTGCAACGCTGCGTTGCCGGAGTGGTTCGCACCCAAAGACAACCTGCCTCAATCTTCACCTCGTGACTCGGCACGGCGTCGTCTTCAAATCCCGGTTCGCCCTTGCCGGTCTGGCGATGGAACTTCCAATTGTGCCATGGACAGACGACGTATTCGCCATCGAGCCGGCCCTGACCGAGCGGGCCGCCTGCGTGGTTGCAGATGTTGGAGATCGCGCCGAAGACGCCGTCGCGATGCGAGATGGCGAGCTTGGTCTTGCCGAGGGTGACCTCGGTGAGCGCGCGTCCGCTGAAATGTTCGAGCGGGCCGGCGTTGAACCAGGAGTTGCTGTCGTCAGGCATAAAGGTTTCCAGGGTGGTTATTGGGGCTGGATGGATGGGGGGCGCGGGTTCACCCGACTCTTTCATCCTGCATTGCCGTCAATTCCGCGTTGAGCGACCAACTGATGACCGTGCGGACGACGATGGTGCTGCCGAGAACAATCAAATCGTTGAAGCCATTCGAGGCAGGTTTCAAGAGTGTGTCAATGATGTCCGCCGCGATCAGAAACTCCAGGCCCAGCAAAAGGTAGTATCCCAACAGATGCCGCAGTCGCTTGCGCTCCCCGTCGACGTTCGTCCCGCGCAGTGTCTGGACCTCCGAACGCACAAACCACAGCAGTCCGATGACCACGCCATAAACAATGACCAGCACCCCCAATATACCAATGCCGAAGGTCGCATGGTTAAGAAATTCCATTGGGTGATTCATGCGCATCAACGGGTGAGTGCGACCCAAGGGTTGGTGGAACTATTGTTGAGTTGCCGAATCATTCTCAAACTGGTCGGTGAAGGGCTCAAAAACCTTACGCCGGATTAATTTTTTGCTCCGAGCAATTCCCAGCTTTCGCGCCCTTGGCCGTCATGGGTCAAACCTGTCACGCTTGGAAACCATCGCCAGACGGAGAGCGGGTTGCGATGCCGTGCAACAGGGTGCGCCAGGCGTGTAGCGCATCGTCGCCGCCAGACGCGACACGGTGACTTCGGAGTAGCTCACGGTCGCGGCATCGTCGCGGTGCATGCAGATGGAGTAGGGACCGCGCTCCGGGCTGTGCGAGCGCTGGAGGCGGCGCAGCCATTCGGTTGAGCCGGCGGAGCTTTGGCGGAGGGCTTCCGTGAAATAGTTACCACGCGTTCGTTGCGCGCCGGGTTCGTCGAAACCGGAGGAGATCCAGATGTTGGTTTGCCACGTGTGTGAAAAGCGTTTGAGTTGCCGGAGATCCCAGCGCCATTCGACAACGGTCTTGGCTTTAGGGAACACGCCGATGAGCCGGAACGGATTCACACGGATAAGTGACACTTCGGCGAGCGCCGCATCCACACCGGCGGGTGACGCAGACGGGAGCACTGACTTCACAACTTCGCCACGGCTGAAAGTTTTTCCAGCCACGCGGGCAGCCACGGAATACCAGTTGATGAGCGCAAGTGTTGCCCCGGAATCATTCACGCCAATCCATGTGCCGCCGTTGGGCTCCGAGGGGAAGAGCGCGTCGCCCTCGCCGAGGCGATGCCGCGCCGCAGGCAAGGCCGTAACTCGTGTCAATTTCTCGTCGCGATTCATGCCGAGGGCGTAGCCGTGGCGGCGGGCGATGAAGGTGACTGTACACATGGGGGTCAATCGGCGGGCGGATACGTGGCGACCAGCGCATTGGTCGCGCGCCACGAGCGCCAGAGCAACGCCAGGTTGGTGGACGACGAACCGAGTTTCCGGTTGGCCGCACCGATCGCGAAGACGAGCTCCCATTGGCGGAACAATGTGCGGTAGGCGGAGAACAGCGAGTTGCGTGCGTCGTAGATGTTCGTCGCTTCCGACGCCGCGCCGTTGAGTTCAATGATTTGGAAATCGCGACCCGCTCGCAGGTCGGCATCGGAGGCATAGCGAATGTCGTAGCGGCCAATGAAGAAGCCGCCGAGACGCTGGGAAATCTCGTCGATGCGCCGTTCAAATTCCTCCGACCACAGCGGCGCGCCATCACGGAAGATGCAGCCCTGAGCGTGATTGCCGGCTTCAACCAGCTTGAGAGCTTCTCCTGCCCGCAATACCTCCAAGCGCCGTTCGCCAAGGCGTTGAAGATATTTCTCCGCAACAAGACGCGCACGCGCATCGCTCCAAATCAGCTCTTCAACTGTCCGTTGCCCGTCGCCGGTGATGGTGGGAAAAATCTTTTCCGTGATGGCGAAGATGCGTCCGTGCGTCTCGTGCGGGAAGCGAAAGTAGAACACGCCGACTTCCTTCGGCCCTGGAGCGTAACGCTGGATGACGAGCCGCGCGGCCGTTTGTTGAAGGTAGGCCGACGCCTGTTCCGGTGATCGGATGAGCTTAACGCCGACACCGCGCTGGCCCACGTCGGGCTTGAGGATGAACGGATAGTTGATGCGATGCTCTTCGCAGTAGCGGTGAAGGAACGCGAGACGCTCCGTCGGTGTCGAGCCTTCAAGCAAGTGGGCTTCCGCGGTGAACTCCGGGCTGGTTGCCGTCAAATCGCGAAGCGTTGCGATCTTGGATTCACCGACAAATCCGCCGGAGAAAATGCCGGGGTTCGCCGCCGTCGGTACCGTGAAGCCGCGATACTTCAGGGCCAGTCGAAGGTAGTTTGCCCCCACCGGAAAGTAGAACAACCACGCGGGCCAAAATTCCCAGCGCCTCCAACGCGCAAACGCAGCTCCAACGCGGCGACGAAAGTTCTTCTCGAAAAGCTTCCCAGCGAAACGAAGCGCGAGCACCAGCGCCAGGATGAGCAGGAGAATCGTCCAGCCCCCGGAGTTCCACCGCTGGAGCCAACGCAACAAATCGGGACCAAAAGTTTTGGCGAGCAGAAAAATGCCGACCGTCCAAATCGCAACCGCTGTCCCCGTCACCAGCAGGAACCGTCCAAAGGGAAGGCGAAGAAAGCCAGCCGCGAGATAGGTGGGCAGGCGCGTCCCCGGAACAAAGCGGCTGCTGATAAGCAGCCAGTTGCCTTTCTCGGAAAACCATTGCTCGCTCCGCATGACGGCGAGGGGATCGAAGAATCGCTTCGCCCACGCGCGTTGCAACAACGGTCGCCCGAAGCCGCGCGCGAGCAGATACAACAGCGCATCACCCATCCAGATGCCGAGGAACACGCCGAGAAACCCGACCTGCCAGCTCAAGCTGCCCGCCGCCGCCAGCAGCGCCGCGCTGACGGCCGGCACATCTTCTTGAACGAAGGTGAGCAGGCCGAGCGTCACGGCCTGAGTAACGGGCAGCCAGTCGAGGAAGCCAAGCGGGAGCCAGAGTTGTGCAGGCGAAGTCATCGCGTGGCTTGCTTCGCGTTGTGCGCCGCCGTCGAAGGCGCCACGCCGAAATGCACCGGCAGCTTGAGATCCAGCAGTCGGGCCATGATGGAGATGAGCGCGAAGTGGTGGATGGCGTGAGCGATGACATACACCAATTCGCGTCCGAACGTGGAGCTGGTGACCGGCGAGTCACCATGAGCGTAGCTGACCTGGCAGCGCACGCGAACCGGAGCGGCGAGCGCACCACTGGGGAGTCCTTCAAGCTGGGCGCGCAACTGCCTGGTAACGGCGAGTGCAAATTCTGGTTGGGACTCGATGCGCACATCACGCTCGCGCTGGTCGTAGTTCAGTTCATCCGCATCGAGTCCGCGCAGCAAACTGGTGAAGTGGTCGAGGCAGTGGCGGTAGTGCCCGCCGATGCAGGCGTTGAAGGCCAGCGGCACGACAAGAGTGTAGCTCCCGACAGGCAGCGAGCGGAGCAGCTCCTCACCCTGCGCGAGAATAGCAATGGCGGCGGTCACGATGCGGCGCGCATCATCGCCACCATTTCCGGGCGTTGTGCCGTCGGCCGGCTCCACGTTGGATTTCGGCGAGGTCATTTCTTCGGTCATGCAAATGAGGGGCATTGTGGTCGGGTGCAAATTGGAAAAAGGTCTAGTGCTGGCAGCCCTTGGTTTCACAACTCAACTCGGTGAGCGGAGCGAAGAAGATGCCGAGTAGGGGAATCTCGCGACGGCGAATAGCGAGGACAGCTACGCTGCTCAAAAACACCACCACGGCGAGCGCGAAGAGCAGCCCACCATCGTCCTTCACCACGATTCCCAACTTCGTGAGGTGGCTGCCGATGGCCCCGGTCATCACGCCAATCGCGAGCAGCGCGCCCAGCGTCACCGCGCGTGGTGTGAGCAGCAGCACCACCGCGACGAGTTCCACGCAACCGCTGGCGATGCGGCCCCACGGCTCGACGCCGAGCGTGGCGAAGATGTATTTCGATTCCTCAGCTCCGCTGAACTTGAAGAACAGCGTCTGGGCCAAAATCGCGGCGGCAATGAGCTGAAAGATCCAGCTCGCGATGGTTTTGGTTTTGTAGGAGTTCATGGGCGGGATAGGGCGAGAAACTTTATTCGCCGGCGATCTTCTTCCAGTTCGCGTCGGCTTTGGCGGTCTGGTTCGGCTCGTCCTTGTTCCAATCCTTGATCGCGTTCGCGTAGAACGCTTTGAAGAACAGGAAGAGGCGTCCGTTGGTGACTTTGAAATTGGTGGGATCGATTTCCACCTTCTCGCCCTTCGCCATCGCCGTCGCGCACCAACCGCCGTAAGTCGGCAGATACTTCTCGGGTGATGCAATGAAGAGCTTCTTGTTCTCGTCCGTGGCGAAGAAGTAGGTCGCACCGTGGTACCGCGAACTGATTTCTTTGCGGCCTTTGAGCGCCTTGTTTTGGGTGAGGTATCCGACCGGGTCGTAACCGCTCAACGCAATTTTGTCCGCGCCCAAGTTGTAGTGCGCAAGTGCGGCCGACGGTTTGTCGTCCAGCTCGGCGAGCTTCATGGCGAACTGTTCGTAGGAGAATCGGTCGGCGTTGCTCTTGCCCACCTGCCGGAAGACTTCCTTGCCCGCAGGGTCGAGCAACACCAGCGCAGGAAAATGAACCGACTGTCCGTGAAACTGATAGCCGTCCGGAATCCCATATTGTTCCGCGAGCTTCGCATCCGCGTCGTGGTAGATGGCCACATCGGCAAATTCTTCACCCCGCTTCGCCTTGTCCGACCACGCCTTGACTTCGTCGATAGCATCGGGTTTGAGAAAGATGTGAATTACATTCGGCGTCCCGGCGGACTTGACCGCGTAATCGTGGGTGTGCTTCAGGCAATAGGGACATTCGGTCTTCAGAAGAAAATGCAGGGCGACGTATTTGCCCTTCGCCTCCGAAAGTTTGAACTTCTTGCCGTCCGCCGGCGATTCGACGGTGAAGTCCGCCGGCGCGGCGGGCAGGCTGATCGGCGTAAGGGCGACAGTGATCCCCGCGGCCAGAAGCAGGACGACCCGGCTGAAGGATTGGATAGACAAGCGATTGGATTTCATGGATTAGAATTTGTGACTGCAAACAGTTCAGGCTGATTGATTGAAGGTCGTTTGGACACCATTGCCAGTCTACCGGCAGCTGAAGGTGAGTCGGAGCGAAGGCGGGAACCTTACACGAAACTTTCAGGCGGCATTTTTATGCACGGCGTCAATTATGCGCTGTCGGGCTTTAGGTGTAAGCGACGGCGTGGCCTGAGCAGTCGCATCCGAATGGGAACGCGCGGCTCGACGCAGGAAGCGAATCTGCCCCCCATATCTTCGGCACCACCGGCACAGCACCAGGTGAATCCGCAGTCCGACTTGCTTCAGTAGCGGGAGCGCGCGATCCAACGCGTCCGACTGGAGCCGGGTCGCTTCGCGGCAACTCGGCGAGAGTGCGCGAATGACTTCAATCAGGCGGCGGACGAGAGCGGTCAGAAAGTTCATGTTGTCGGTCGCGTTATCGAGCCCACGCTCGCTCAATGCCGACACTCCTCGCGCAGGTGCTGCATGATGCGCTGCCGGGCTTCCGGCGATAAACCACGGTGGGCGGCGGTCTCGATTTCCCCCTCCATCCTTGGCGCGGCCTGGTGAAGAAACCGGAGGTGCTTCTGATAGCGCTGGCACCAGACACAGATCAGGTGGTGCAACCGCATCTGGCACCGAACCTTGAAAGTGAGCGGTTGATCGAGGGACCGCGAAGCCAACCGGGACATTTCCGCGCAATTCGGCGTGTGCTGCCACACCCAGACCAACCACCGCATTTTCAATGAATGGAGTAACTTCATCTCAAGCGTCCTTGCCAAACCAATTTGTTTCCAGGCAACGCCGCAACGCCATGCGCGCGCGGTGCAGCATCACCCAGAGGTTGCTCTCGGAAATGTTCAAGGTCTGGCAGATTTCCTTGCTCTCCACGCCGTCAACTTCGCGCATGGTGAACACGGTGGCGATGTTTCGTGGCAACTTGTTCGAGCAATCGTGGAAGGCCTTCCAGAACGCCGCGCTGTCGAGGCTGGCCCCCGGATCGGTGGACCATTCCATCGGTCCCAGATCTCGTCCGGTTTCATGAATCCAGCCGTCTTTGAACAGGCCGTCGGGAATGAACCGGTCGCTTTCTTCGTCCTGATAGAACTCCAGATCGGTGAACGAAGTCTCGCGGCTTGCCTTGCGGTAGTGGTCGAGAAGCTTGTGCTTCAAGATGCCAGTCAACCAGCTCTTCTCCGCGCTGCGGCCCGCAAAGCTTTGCCCGCCCTTGAGCACCGCCAGAAAGGTTTCCTGCACCATGTCCTCGGCTCTGGCCGTGTCACGCAAGCGGACGAGCGCGAACTTGAACAGGTAGTCCCCGTGTTCCTCCACCCAGCTCTCGGGGTCCGAGAGGCGCGGCCCCGATGCCGCGCCAGTGGCGGGCGGCATGGCTCCAACAGTTTCCACAGGTGGCGAATTCTTATCCACAGACAACGTTCATTTGCATCGGGTCGATGGCCATCCGCAACATCGAGTCATGACGGTTGGCCACTGCTAAGTCGCCTCAATCAACGGATCCTTACAACAATTTTCTCCAACGAATGGTTGCTTTGATCCCTTCTTGCTTCCCAGCGCCATGAGGCGCAAGGCGAGGGGGGGGGTGAGAAGGAACTCTTTAGTTTCATTTGAGCCCAGATTTTCAAAGACGAGCAAGTTCGGCATTGCCCGGCTGGTGCTAAGGCAAACATCGTCTGCTGCCGAACAAGGATACTCGCACTGAAATCGTCTCTCGACTGGCGGCACCTCAATCCCGCAGCACGTGGCAGGTATAGCCGCCGGGGTGCTTGACCAGATAGTCTTGATGGTAATCCTCGGCCGGGTAGAATTTCCCGGTTGCCGTGATCTCCGTGGTGATAGGGCGCTTGAATTCGCCGGATTTGTCCCATCTCGCCTTCACACTTTCCGCAGCCTGCTTTTGCGATTCAGTGCGGTAGAAGATTGCCGAACGATATTGCGTGCCCACGTCATTGTGCTGGCGATTCAGCATTGTGGGATCGTGCATCCTGAAGAAATAATCGAGCAGGCTCTCGTAGCTCAGACGGGTGGAATCAAACTCAACTTGAATCGACTCGGCATGGCCAGTGACACCGGTGCATATTTCGTCATAAGTCGGGTTCGCGGTTGTGCCACCGGCGTATCCAACCGCCGTTTCGATTACTCCGGGGATTTGACGAATGATTTCTTCCATGCCCCAGAAACAGCCGCCCGCCAGAACTGCTGTTTCACGCACCGGGGCTTTGGCCAGACCCGCCTTCACAAAAGGTTCGAGCTGCCGGCCATAGCCGGCCTGATCCATTTCCTCCACAGGAACGAACTTCAGGGCGGCCGAATTGATGCAGTAGCGCATGCCACCCTTGTCAGCCGGGCCATCGTCAAACACGTGGCCGAGATGCGAGTCCGCCAGTTTCGACCGTGCCTCCGTCCGAACCATTCCAAACTTCGCGTCCTTCTTTTCAACAATGTCCGCACCTTTCACCGGCTGGGTGAAGCTCGGCCAGCCTGTGCCGGAATCAAACTTGTCGAGTGAACTAAACAGCGGTTCGCCTGACACCACATCCACGTAAATACCCGGCTTGTGATGGTCCCAATAGGCGTTGCGAAACGCCGGCTCAGTGCCGGATTGCTGGGTGACGGCAAACTGTTCGGCGGACAGTTTCTTCTTCAACTCCGCTGGTTCAGGTTTCTTAAAGGCATTCATGGTTGCGGGCTCAATGGCGGGTGTTTCGGTCGGCCGCGCGGGATCTTGACGCACCATCGCGAGAAGACCTGCCCCCAGCAACAGGCTTGCGGCAATTCCGGTTGTTTTGTTTGATGACATACGGTTTCGATGTTTTCAGTCTGGCTCATGTTCTGGACAATGCACCCCAGAATTTTGCTCTGGAGCAACACTGGTAGGTAGGTCGACCGGCGAGAAACTTACAGGGGAAGTTTAAGATTCTCGCTGCTGCCTGAAGTTGGCACATCCGTCGGCGGCACAGCGCACCGCGCGGTCGCGAGGGTGCTGGCGGGGGCGAGAGCCGCGTGGCTAGAGCAGCCACCCCATCGCCATTCGCCACGTTGAGCGGCCAAGACGCGGGTGGAACGACTGGCCGGAGAAGGCGCTCCGCCTCCGCTACGGCCAGACGGATTTCAATCAACCGGTCGCTGGTTTCCGCAACTTGATCAAGGCTGTGCAATCACCGGTCGTACTGCCGCCGCCGCCTCAATTGGGCTCCCCGCAACGAATTGGGGCCGACCTTGAAGCCTCATTGACGACCGAAGCTGGAAGTAGTCGGCGCATCGAATAGGCCCCCGATCCGGCAATCTGAGGCACGCTACGCGGCTTGACCGGCTTGGCAGCCCCAGCCTGATTCGTTACACGAATGTTCCACCCGTCGGGAGTTATCTTCGCGTCTTTGTGCCGTAAGGATTCGCGATCTCGAGCGACGAACCGCTTGCCATGAATTCACTTTCTCCCCGGGCCGCTGGGCGTGCGGCCAACTTGCCTCCGCTCACTGCTGCCGAACCGGTCTTGTTGCTTATCGCCGACATCAGCGGCTACACGCGCTTCATGACGGCTAACGCCAAGACGCTCGCCCACAGCCAGACCATCATCACCGAATTGGTCAAAGCGATCGTCAAGCAGATCGAACTGCCGTTGGAGGTCGCCAAGCTCGAAGGCGACGCAGTCTTTTTTTATTGTCGGAAGCAAAAGCAGTCCAAGCTCTCGCCGGCAACCAGAAAGACTATCGGCGACAATTTGATCACCTTCTTCCGGATGTTTGGCGATAAGATCAGCGAGTTGAGTCAGTCCACGACCTGCACCTGCAACGCCTGCGCGCACATCGAGAAACTGCGGCTCAAAGTGGTGGTCCATAGCGGCGAAGCGTTGTTCCATCGCGTCTTGAATTTTGTCGAGCTGGCCGGCGTGGATGTCATCATCGCTCACCGGCTGCTCAAGAACTCGGTCAATGCCGATCAATACCTGCTGCTCACCGAAGCCGCGCGACACGACGTGGAATTTCCCGGGCAAATGCAATGGCGCGGCGGTGCGGAAACCTACGACGACATCGGGCTGATCAATACGTTCGTATATCTGCCCGACGGTCAGACTGACGCCCCGGCGGTAGCATCCCGAAGATCCATAACTGATCGATTCGTCAAATCATGGAACTTGTTTTGGAGACTCTGGTCCGCGCCGTTTGCTCCCCGTCCACGATTTACCCACATCAAGTCCACCGTGAGTGTGGCTGGGCGGATTGGCTTCGCGCTAATGACCCTGTTCCTCACGCCGATTTACTTGCCGGTGGGGACAGTCTTTGTTCTGTTCCACGCGTCGCGGAAGCCCGCCAAACCCCGGCGTCCGGACGGAGGACACGAGCACAAGCGGGACGGCCCATGCTGCAATGAGCATTGATTCAGTTCTACCCCCCGTTCACCGAATCCCAAGTGCTTTGATGCGGGAGGCGAGCGTGGTGGGCTTCATGTTGAGCAGCTCCGCTGCACCGCTTGGGCCGAATACTTTCCCACCGCTCCGCTTCAATGCCGTAGAAATGCTTTCGCGCTCGTGCCGCTTCCACTCTCCGCGAGTCAGGAACTCAGCCGTATCGCCGGGAGTCGCCTTGGCAGGAGTTGAACGGGACGTGTCGGTGGTCGGAAGTTCGAAGTGCAACGGGCCGCTTTGGGCGAGAATGACGGCGCGTTCGACGGAGTTCTGAAGTTCGCGAATGTTGCCGGGCCAGTCATGGGCAGTGAGTTGCTCGGCGTGAGCCTTGGTGAAACGCGGCGCGGGACGGTTCATTTTTTTGGCGGTCACACGGACGAAGTGCGCCGCCAGTGGCGCGATATCTTCGCTCCGCTCGCGCAAGGGCGGGACTTCGAGCGGGAACACGCCGAGCCGATAGAACAAATCCTGGCGGAAACGGCCGGCGGCCACTTCCTTTTTCAAATCACGGTTGGTCGCGGCGACGATGCGAACGTTGACCTTGCGCGTCCGAGTGTCGCCGACGCGCTCAATCTCCTGTTCCTGCAAGACCCGCAGCAGCTTCGCCTGCATGGCGAGGGGGATTTCGCCGATTTCGTCGAGGAAGAGCGTGCCGCCGTCGGCGAGTTCAAAGCGCCCTGGCTTGTCCCGGACCGCCCCGGTAAACGCGCCGCGCATGTGCCCGAAGAACTCGCTCTCGAACAGGTTCTCGGGGATCGCGCCGCAGTTCACCTTGATGAGCGTGCGGTCCTTGCGCGGACTGTTCTCGTGGATGGCGCGCGCGACGAGTTCCTTGCCTGTGCCGCTCTCGCCATTGATGAGCACCGCGGCATCGGTGGGCGCGACGAGTTGGATTTGCTGGAGCACCTTCTTCAAACCCGGACTGTTCCCGACAATGTCGTGTGCGCCGAGTGCCGCCGTGACTTCTTCCCGCAGATAAAGATTCTCCAATTCGAGCCGGTCCTTGAGCAACGCGATCTCCTCGAAGGCTCGGGCGTTGGCGATGCTCACCGCCGCGTGATCCGCGAAGACACGCAGCCATTGGAAATCTTCAGTGCCGAACACTCCGGTGTCGAAGAGGGCCAGCACGCCGAGCGTTTCGCCACGGAAGACGAGCGGTTGCGCGGCGAACGTTTTCACCTTCTCGCGCTTGATCCACTTGGGTTCAGCAATCCACTCCTCGTCACCACGCACGCCGGGGATCAGGAGCGGTTCACCTGATTTCCCGACGCGGCCAATTTTCCGCACGCCGAGCGGGAAACGGCGGAAGCCGCCATCGAGCCGCGTGTAGTCTGTTTTCGCGTCACCGGAATTTCCAGCGCTCGCGACGAGATGCAGGCAGCGCGTCTGGTCGGGACACTCGGAACGGAAGCGGCACGTTGCGCAGATGTCGCCGGGCTGGATGAGCCAGATGCGCGCGAGCACGACGTTCTCGCACTGGGCGATGCCGCTGACCACGGCGCGCAAAACCTCGGGCAACGACCGGTTTTGGGCCATCGAAACCATCACCTGGGGCAAGTCCGCGCAATGCATGTGCCGAGACTACGAGAACGCGTCGGTAGCCGCAACGACTGTTCATAGTTCACGAACTGTCGTAGTGGTGTGTAATTCGTGAAAGCTCACACAACCCCAATGATTCGAAGGTTTCCGCCCTCCACGACTCGTTGGCACGCGTCGTGTGTTAGGGGGTGCATCGCTGCACAACGCAGCACTGAATAACGAAAACGAAAAACAAAATTATGAACCGCATCACTCAACTCGACCCCGCCAGCGCCACCGGTAAGAGCAAGCAACTCTTCGACGGCGTTCAAGCCAAGCTCGGCATCGTCCCCAACCTCTTCCGCGTGTTCGGCAATTCGCCCGCCGCGCTCGAAGGCTACCTCAACTTCAGCGGCGCGCTCGCCGGTGGCGCGCTCAGCGCGAAAGTGCGTGAGCAGATCGCCCTCGCTGTCGCGGAGATCAACTACTGCGGCTATTGCCTCAGCGCCCACACTTACATCGGTGGCAAGGTCGGCCTAAGCGAAATCGAAATTGCCGACGCACGTCAGGTCTCGGCCACCGACGAACACACCGCCGCCATTCTGAACCTCGCCCGCAGCATCGTCGTGCAGCGCGGTGAACTCAGTGAAGCTGAGTTCAAGGCCGCCCGTGCGGCCAAGCTCACTGACGCTGAGATCGTCGAGACCACCGCGAACGTCGCGCTGAACATCCTGACCAACTACGTCAACCACGTCGCCCAGACCGTCGTCGATTTCCCTGAAGTCAAACCCGGCGTGGCCGAAGCGACTGTGGGAGCCCCTGCCGAAGCCTGCACCACTGCCGGCTGCGGCTGTGCCTGAGAAAATTTCCGCGGAGCGCATTCCGTGTGCGCCGTGGACAGATCAACCAACAAAAACAAAAAACAAGAAAGAAAAACGAACATGAAAAACATCCTTAAATCCATCGCGGCCATTGCGCTGCTGTCCGCCTCCGCCTTCGCCGGCGACCTGGTCAACGTCTCCGGGGCGAGCAAGGCCGCCGTCAGCGGTTACGACACCGTCGCCTTCTTCACCGATTCCAAACCGGTGAATGGCTCACCCTTCATCGCGGCTGATTATCAGGGCGCGACCTACTACTTCGCCACCGAGGAACACAAGAAGCTGTTCACGGAAAACCCGGTGAAATACGCGCCGCAGTTCGGCGGGTTCTGCGCCTACGGAGTCGCCGTCGGCAAGCTCTTCCCCGTGGACATCAACACGTGGCAGGTGCGCGAAGCGAAGCTGTATCTCAACTTGAATCCCGACATTCTGAAGAAGTTCAATGAGGACATCGGCGGCAACGTGGCCAAGGCCGACAAGAACTGGCCTGGTCTGGTGAAGAAGAACGCGAAGTAATCCTCGCGACCTTTGGGCGGCGACGAATCTGTCGCCGCCCTCGGTTTTGAACAAAGTCACTGTTAACCTTGGCAACATGAAAACTCTGCTGCGCGAAATTGTGAAATGCACCGTGTGCGCCAAGTTTCTGCCGCACGGCCCGCGACCGGTGCTGGCCGCCAGCGCGCAGTCGAGAATCGTCATCATCGGCCAGGCGCCGGGTCGGAGGGTCCACGAATCTGGCGTGCCGTGGCAGGACCAGAGCGGGGACACCCTGCGCACCTGGCTCGGCGTGGATGCGGAAACTTTCTATGACACCGCGACATTCGCCCTTGTGCCAATGGGGTTTTGCTATCCCGGCAGCGGCAAAACCGGCGACCTGCCGCCGCGTCCCGAATGCGCCCCGCTCTGGCACGAGCGTGTGCTGGACGGGATGAAGAACGTCCAGCTCGTCATCCTGATTGGTCAATATTCGCAGGCCCGCTACCTCGGTGAGAAAGCCGGCGACACACTCACCGAAACCGTGCGCGGGTTTCGCGAACATCTCCCACGATTTCTGGTGCTGCCCCATCCCTCGCCCCGCAATCGCATCTGGCTGCGGCGCAATCCGTGGTTCGAGACGGAGGTGATTCCGGAGTTGCGAACGCGCGTCGCCCGGATTCTCCGCCCAAACCGCAAGACGCAGCCGCCCCTTTGAAATGCCCTTCAACTGAAATGTGAAACCGATGGAAACCCCACACCGCATGAACACCCGCCCACCCTTGCCGCCGTTCACCGAAGAAACCGCGCGCCAGAAAGTCCAACTCGCCGAAGACGGCTGGAACTCGCGCAGTCCCGAACGCGTAGCGCTAGTTTACACCGAGGACACCGAGTGCCCGGCTTCGTCCTGAACGGCAAGGCGTGGCGCTGCGCCTGAAGCCGCAGCATCTGTTTGCGCGGCACGACCGAGGGCAGCGGCGTTCTCACCGCTTTCGCCGAAAACGCGCGGCACTGGAAAATTGAATTTCAACCCATCGTCGAAGGCACCGAGGCAAACACAGACTGCAACGGTTGAGTTGATTCCCGAGTTGAAGTCGAGCACACTCGTTGCATGGCAACTGTGAACAAGGGCGGCAACGATGTGGAATTGAAGGCCAAGATCCGGGCATTGATCGACCACAAGGGCGGCGGCGCAAATGCCGATCTCGTCGAGGATCTCATCGAGAACGCGCTCAAGATTCTGCGGGACGTGAAATCCCGCGGCGATGTGCGGGTGATTCAGACGGCGGTGCGGGAGTTGCGGTATGCCTTCCGGCTGTTCGAGCCTTACGAGTGCAAACGCAAGGTCACCATCTTCGGTTCCGCCCGGACTAAGCCCGACAAACCCGAGTATCAGAAGGCGATTGAGTTTGGCCAGAAGATGGTCGAGGCGGGTTTCATGGTCATCACCGGCGCGGGTGGTGGCATCATGCAGGCGGGCCACGAAGGAGCCGGCGCGGAGAACAGTTTCGGCTGCAACATCCGGCTGCCGTGGGAGCAATCGGCGAATCCCGTGATCGAGCGCGACCAGAAGCTGGTGACCTTCCGCTACTTTTTCACCCGCAAGCTGATGTTCATCCGGCAATCCGACGCCATCGTGCTCTTCCCCGGCGGCTTTGGAACCATGGATGAGGGCTACGAAGCGCTGACGCTCATGCAGACTGGCAAGAGCCGCTTGATGCCCCTGGTGTTGATGGACAAACCGGGTGGCACTTATTGGAAGACTTGGGACAAGCACGTGAAAGAGCACCTGCTTCGCAACGGACTCATCTCCGATGATGACCTGAATCTCTACGAGCTCACGGATGATGTGGATCACGCGGTGCGGGTGATCACGCGGTTCTATCGCAACTATCACTCGAGCCGGTTTGTAAAGGATCTCTACGTCATTCGCCTGTTGCATCCGCTGACCGAGACGGCCATCAGGGCGCTGAACGAGGACTTCGCCGACATCATCAATGGTGAGCCCATCCATTCGATTGAGGCCACGGATGACGAACGCGAAGACGAGGATTACATCAACCTGCCGCGGATTGGGTTCACTTTTAATCGTCGCGACTACGGCCGGCTGCGCGGATTGATCAACGTGTTGAACGGAATGTGAAAGCCGGTGGACCGCGGAGGCATTAGAGCTGCCATCACAGTCAGGTTGCTGGAAATATATTTACCGCGAAAAGATGATTGAGCTTGAGACGTGAGCTGAAATGACCGATATGAATAACAGCAGTGCGGGGCAATAGAGATGAGTCTCGGTGCCTCGCGAGATCTTTGGAAATTCAGGATCAACAAAGCAAATTTACCCTGCCTTGTGCGTGTATCGGAACCAAGTCCTTGGACCGTAAGCTCAATAAAATGGAGCCTCTATTTCGGTAGTGGCCGACAGGCCTTCGCTGGAAGTCGAAAGTAATCGATCGGGCTCCACCTGTTCCTCCGACGTTCATAGGAACTGTTCCCCACGGCTATGGTGGGGTT
This sequence comes from bacterium, assembly GCA_031362805.1. GTDB lineage: Bacteria > Verrucomicrobiota > Verrucomicrobiia > Limisphaerales > RI-55 > RI-55. Next base: position 15,899 of record JANLTG010000049.1, on the reverse strand, counting down.
TTTTCTGTACCCCTCCTGAATTCTCCGGCGCCCACGGGCAACCTTCGCTGGCGCTGATGAGCTCAGTTCTTGGCCGCGAAGTCCGTGAAGTTCTTCAGCAGTTGCAAACCCACACCCTGGCTCTTCTCCGGATGAAACTGCGTGGCAAACACGTTATCGCGCCAGACGGCTGAACTGAAACTATTGCCGTAGTCGGTGCGCGCCGCGACGACGGAGTCGTCGTTTGGCTGCGGAAAGAAACTGTGGACGAAATAGAAATAGCTTCCGTCGGCGATGCCCTGAAAGAGGGGGCACTCCGGCCGGGCGAAGGTGACCTGATTCCAACCGATCTGGGGAATCTTCAAGCCGTGCTTCGGATCAAAACGCACAACGCGGCCTTTGAACCAACCCAGTCCAGCCGCACAACTGTTGTATTCTTCGCTGCCCTCGAACAACGCCTGATAGCCAACGCAGATTCCGAGAAATGGTTTGCCCGCACGAATGGCGGCCAGCGATGCCGCCAGCATTTCCTGCTTCTGCAGCGCATTGATGCAGTCGTCGAACGCACCCACGCCGGGAAGCACCACGGCGTGCGCGTCAGCCAGCCCGGCGGGCGAGCGCACCACGCGCACGTCCGCACCCACGGCGAGGAGCGCCTTGTGGACGCTGCGCAGGTTGCCCGAGTCGTAGTCGATGAGCGCGATCACCAGGAAACATTGGGAGACAGGCTGCGTGGGGTCAACGGAGGACTTGGGCTTGGATCGCTGCGCCGTGTCACGGCGCTTGACGATTGATTCACCGGCCTTTCACCATCGCCCGATGAACCAGCTGCTTCGGCTCGTCCTCGCCTTTTTGTTTTCTGTTGCGACCCTGTCCGCTCAAGTCCCCGCGAATCCAGACGACGTGAAGGGACCGTTGGAACCCATGCCGAGTGATCCGTTCTTTGCGAAGTTCAAGTTGCGCCAATCACCCAAGCCGGACGGCTTGCTCCTCAAACCGGGAGATCGACTGGCGATCATTGGTGACTCGATCACCGAGCAGAAGATGTATTCGCGGATCATCGAGACGTATCTGACGGTTTGCGTGCCGGAACTGAAAATCACGGCACGGCAATATGGCTGGAGCGGCGAAACCGCGGAAGGCTTTCTGCGCCGCATGACCAACGATTGCCTGCGGTTCGCGCCCACCATCGCGACGCTCTGCTACGGCATGAATGATCATCGCTATCGCATTTACGATCAGGCCAACGGCCAGTGGTATCGGGAGAATTATGAAGGTGTGGTTAAAGCGCTGAAGCACGGCGGTGCCCGGGTGGTGCTCGGTTCTCCGGGATGTGTCGGCAAAGTGCCGACCTGGACCAAGTCTGACACGTTCACGCTGGAGAATTTGAATCTGAATCTCGCCACGTTCCGTAACATCGACATCGCAATCGCCGCCGATCAGGGCGTCCGCTTTGCCGACGTGTTCTGGCCGATGCTCAAAACAGGTTTCGACGCGCAAAAGCGTTACGGACCCGACTTCGCGGTGCCGGGCAAGGACGGTGTCCATCCCGGTTGGGCCGGACAGTTGATCATGGCCTATTGCTATCTGCACGCATTGGGTCTCGATGGTGATCTCGGGTCGATCACGATTGATCTTGGAACGGGCAAAGCACAAGGAACGGGCGGCCACACCGTCACCGCTTTCGCCGATGGATCGGCGACCATTCGCAGCACGCGTTATCCGTTCTGTGCGGAAGGCGCGACCGACAAGGACGACTCAATCCGTTCGGGAATGACTTTGGTCCCGTTCAACGAAGACTTGAATCGGCTGCGGCTGGTGGTGAAAGGCACAACGGCTGCGAGTTACAAGGTTACCTGGGGCACAATTTCAAAAAGCTACTCTGCCGCCCAGCTCGCGCAAGGAGTGAACCTCGCCGCTGACTTCGCGGTGAATCCCTTCACGGAGGCCTTCAAAAAGGTTGATGACGCCGTGGGCAGGAAGCAGAGCTACGAGACACGACAGGTCAAGACGTTGTTCCACGGCGAAGAAGGACAAACGGATCTGGCCGCAACGGTTGCCTTGACCGAGAAAGTGCGCCAGCCGCTAGCCAACGCAATTGCCACAGCGTTCGTGCCGGTCGAGCATCAGCTCAAGCTCACGGCCGAGTGATCAGACTGTTTGGTTGGGATCGATTCGCTATTCGGCGCCCACCACGCGCTTGTGATCCTGGGCATTGATCTGCGTGCGTCTGGCTGCTTCTTCGAGCGATCTCACCACTGCCGCCGGGCCGGGCGGTGGATTCGTCGGGTGCAGGTAAAGTCGGAACCAATGCTCGGCGTAGTGCTTCACCACATCCTCGGGTAAATTGTGTGAGAACCCTTCGTACATGATCAGACGCAAGCGCTGGGGATCAGCGGCGAACGCCGGCTGTGCGGCACGAAAGAATGCCCGCGCACTAGCTGGATCGATCACCTTGTCGTCGCCGCCGTTCACCATGAGCGTCGCCGTCGGCCAGAGATTCGTCGCATGCAGAATGGGGTCGAATTCCGCCAGCAGTTCAGCCGTTTCGGGCCAGCGACCTCCGCTGCCGCCCCGCCAGAGTCCGTTGGGCTCCCATGAATCCAGCCACGAGCGATAGGCGCCCGTGCTGACGAACGTCACGACCGCAGCCAGGCGCGGGCCTTGAGTGGCGACAGCGAGCCCGGGGATGCCGGTCGAGGAACTGCCGAACCAGCCAAACTTCGTGGGCGTCACGTCCGAACGATTGCTTAGCTGCTTGACCACTCGGGCGGTGTCTTGAATCGCGCGTTTGCCCGCGAGCGGATAGCTGTGAGCAAAGCGTTCGTCAAACACCAGCCACTGCGGCCGCCGTGCCGGGTCAGGATCTGGCTCGTACGCTGCAGTGAAAGCGCAGAGCATCCAACCGTCACGCACGAGCCCGGTCGCCCACGGCGGCGGCTCGTTCGCCTTCAAGGTGCCCAGCATCAAGATGACCGGATGCTTCTCGACGATGCCCGGCCGATAGAGCAGGTCGATAGTGATCTCCGGTCGTAGATCGGTCAGCATGATCGATTCAAACTTAAGCCCGGTTTCTCCTTGTGCAGCGAGTGAATGCAAGAGGCCGGCCGAAATCAGAGCGCGAAAATTCATTTCCTAAAGCCTAGTCCCTTCAACCAAGGGCAACAAGACGGCAAACTGCTTCACCCGGTTGCCGGATGCTTGGCGATATTGGAACTTGCCGGCTAGCCCGGGCCCCGCAGTGGCTTGGGGAACCAGCGGTCGCGCAACCTGAGCGCCGGCCATTCGATCAGTCGGCCGAGCACCATTCCCGTGATCAACGACCCGGCCAAATAGGCCACCAGCCAGGCGTTCGGAGAAAGTTTTCCGGCCAGCGTTGAATCCATCACGCGCACCACGGGCAGATGCCAGAGGTAAATCGAGTAGGAGTAGAAGCCGATCGAAGCGGTTGCTCGCGCGATCGGGTTCTTCGCGTCACCCTCTGCGGTTACCGCGGCGAGAACGAGAAGCGCACCGGCGAAAGCAAACAGGCTGAAGCCGGTCACGTGTATCCAGCGATCTTGTTCCAGCGAGAACCACAGCGTGGGCGTCAGCAGCGTCAGTCCGCTTAGCGCAATCCCCAAGCGATGTGGACGAACCAAGCTTTCGAACCAGGGCCGCTTGAAGGCCCAAAGCCAGGAAACGATCACCCCGGACATCAGCGAATCGATACGCAGGTGGGTTGGGAAAAGGTTTCTCAGCAGATCAAATGTCCCGCCGGCTGAGGCGTGCCAGCGGAGCAAGGGGCAGATGAACAACAGGGCGCCACCAAACCACACGATCGGGAGGAAAGGGTTTGTGCCAGCGGTGCTCGCCCGCACGCGTAACCAGCAGAGCAGGGCGAGGCCCAGATAGAAGTGTTCCTCCACTGCCAGCGACCAGGTATGTCGCCATTCGGCCGGGCCGTAGTTTTGGATGAAGAAGAACTCATTGAGCAATCGCGCGACATCGAACCCCCGCCCGGCGAACCACTGCTCGATTACGACGAGGAGCCACAGCAGGTAGAAGGCGGGATAGATCTTGAACCCGCGGCGGATCAGAAAGCGCCCGGCCGCGAAGCCGCCCGTGCGTTTCCATTCTTCAAATACCAGGCCGGAAACGAGAAAGCCGCTGAGCACGAAAAACAGGTCCACGCCCACCCAGCCGCAGCGATGCCAGTAGCCGACCAGCGATTGTAATGGCTCCGGCAGTTGCGGCGTGTGCTCGATGTGCCGGCCAAGCACGAGCAGTACGGCCGCGCCGCGCAGGACATCGAGCGATCGCAAACGTCCGGGCGAAGCGCTGCCCGCGAAGCTGGGTGGGTTGGTCACGCCGCGGTTGATAGAGGAATGCAAAGCCAAAGGCAAAAGCCGATTGCCCCAGCGGTCACTCTTTGGTGCGGGCGGCGCGCGGTGCTTCTGAATTGCCCTACCTCGCCTGGCGGACGCGGACGGTCGCCTTCTTCGCCTGGTTGTTCATCGACTTGAAGCTGAGCTGCTCCTGACCGTTCTCCGTGAGGATCAGCGTTTGCCACGGGGTTTCGTCCTCGATGCCGAGGCCGTTCACGTCTTTGAACACGCACTGCACCTGCACCTGGATGCGACGCGAGTCCTTGCTCTGGAAGACGGCAACAACCTCAAGCCGTCCGTCGGGCAATTCGCGATAACGGATGCCTTGCGAGGTCACCGAGGTCTGGACCATCCGGTCCATGAGCACGATCGGTTCCTTGCCTTCGACGTCAGCGGCCGCCGTTGGCGTGTAAGGTCCTTCGGGTGTGGACGTGCAAGCGGCAAAAGTGACGGCCAGTCCGGCAGCGGCGATGAGGTTCAAAAAGTTTTTCATGGTGTGGGAGCGTTGGGAGTCGGGACGGGGGTGGGAGTCGATTGATCGCTGATGTAGAAAACGTTGTCGCGTCCGGCAGCCACGGTCACGTTCAGCACCTTGCTTTGGGTGCCGATGGTCTGGCCGCCGGCCGTCAAGAAATCGATGGTCAACTGGTGTTCGCCCGGGGGCAGTTCCAACACGGCGAAGCTGAGGTATTGCGGGAGATTTTGCCAGGTGCGCGTGTCGGCTTCCGGCCGCGTCGCGGCGGAGAACATCTTGGCCAGCACGCCCGCCCCGAGAACGATGAGCCCGGCTTCCTGCGTATCGTGATTCGTCGCGAGCACGGCACCGCTGACGATCGCCGCGGTGCCCACCGCGTCGGTGGTTTTCTTGAATACGGCCTTGTTGCCCAGCACGTGGTCCATCACACGACCGCCGCGGGTCGTGGCCTGAAAGTAAAGATCGTCGGTTGGCGAGATCGCCAGTGTCTGGTCGCCGAAGCGCAACTTGGCGGAACGCGCCGTGGAAGGAGCCTGCCCGAAGCGCAGTTGCTCGCCGTATTCTCCGCCCGCCATTTTCTGCGGGCCCGCGCCCAGGTCGATGAAGAGGATCACGTTGATGTCGGGATTGTAGTCCGGCAGTTGCGACAACTTGCTGAGCGCCTGCGCCCGCTTGTAGGCATCGCTGCCGTCGCCGCCGAGCTTGGTGGTGATGAGCCCCTCCAGGTAATCAATTACCACGTAGTCGGATTTGTATTCGTTGTTCTCAGCGTCGGCGTCCTGAAACTGCGCGCTGCGAAAGCAGGCGCGGGCGTTGTCGAGTTCGCCTTCCATCCAATAGAGAATGCCCCGGTAGTACCACGCCATCACGCGCTCGTAGGGTTCGCCGTAGAAGGTCTTCTTCGCTTCTTCGCTGAAGTAGCTGCGGGCCTTTCGGGTGTCCGCGTCCGATTGCATCATCGCGCCGAGGTTCAGGATTGCGTCGTCAAACAACTGCTTGGCCAGCGGAAAGTCACTGCGGCGCATCGCGTGCAGCGCCGTGCGATACTGCCAGAGCACCTTGTCCTTGGGTGGTCCCTTTTCAATCCATGCCTGGCCGTCCTTGATCGGATCGCCGGTGTAGGCCATGGCCGGGCCGGTGGCTGGTACCGTACAACCGGCAATCACGAACAAGGAACTAAGAACGAGAAACAGGTGGAGCAACGCCGCGCGGCGGCGTTCAACATCGAACATTGAACATTGAACGCTGAACATCGAAAGGCGGCCTACCGGTACGCCGCGTCCTCGAGGCCTTGTTTCTTGATCTCTGACTGGTCGGCCCAGACGATCTCGCTTGTGCGCGCCTCGATCAGCTGGAACGAGTAAAGCACGTAGTCGCTCGTGCCGGCAGTGGTCTTGGTGGTCATGCCGGAGAGCTTGCCGGTCAGGAAAAAGTCCGCACCCTTGAACTCCTGCAGTCGAGGATCACTGGCGCTGGTGACGGCTCCTTCGCGCTTCAAGTTGCGTTCCTTTTCCAGGGCCTCCATTTGCTCGCGGGCGAGAAAGCGCACCTTGCCTTGCGTCTTGGAAATGAGCTGGGTCTGGAGCCGCGTGAGGAACACGTCCTTGTTGATCGGGAACCGCGTGTCGTTGTTGATGGAGAGCAGCGCGAGCCGCGGTGGCGTGGTGGCGTTGGCGATTTCCGGGATGCCCAGAATGCTGCGGGCCATCTTGTCGGTCACCGCCACCATGTCCTGAGACTCGATGCCGGTGCCGGCGACGAACCCGCGCTCGTCAGCTTTCATTTCGGTGACCGGCGCGCCGGAGGGGTTCTTGACGCCGCTGCTGGCGCAGCCAGTGAGCAGAAACGCGCTGCCGACGGCAGTTAGCGAGGTAAACCAAAGTGGAATTTTCATGTCAGTCATTTCGGCTAGGTTGGTCTTCAGATCACACGTCGCGCAAGACCTGATTGAAAGTCGGCGCCCGCACTTGGACGGCTTTGGTCACCATTTGTTCGACGCAGATTTTGGTAAGAGATTGGCCGCTTCGATCGCAGGCAAAACTTGCTTGGCACAATCGCCGGTTCGCGCTAAGCACCAGCCACGCTGGTCGTGGCTCTGGCAGCACGGTTGTTCACCTAAAATCCCCGACATCACTGAATATGAACTTGAAATCACCACCCCGCCTCCTCGCTATTCTGGCAGGTCTCCTTGTGGCTGCGGCGACTCACCTTGCAGCCGCCACCAACAAGCCCGAAGCGCCGTTGCTCAAGGGGCTGGGCAACCTCAGCCATCCCGTTACGACCAGCTCGCCGCGGGCGCAACGCTACTTCGATCAGGGCCTTCTTCTGGCCTACAACTTCAACCACGCTGAAGCCGTCCGCTCGTTCAAGGCCGCCGCCGAGCTCGATCCCGATTGTGCGATGGCGTGGTGGGGCGTGGCCTTCTGCGAAGGGCCGAACATCAATTTGCCGATGCTGCCGGAAAAATATCCCAAGGCCTGGGAGGCGTTGCAAAAAGCCATCGCCCTCAAGAGCAAGGCATCTGACCGCGAACGAGCGTACATCGACGCGCTCGCGACCCGCTATGTGGAACAACCGGTTGAAGATCGCTCGCATCTCGACCTCGCATTTGCCAACGCGATGCGCCACGTGGCCGCGACTTATCCCGACGACCTTGAGGCCCAGACGTTGTTCTGTGAGGCGGCCATGGACGCGATGCCGTGGAACTACTGGACGCCCGAGCGTCGCCCGAAGGAGTTGACCGGGGAGATGCTGAAGACCCTGCACACCGTCCTCCGCCGAAATCCGGATCATCCGGGCGCGAACCACTTGTTCATTCACGCGGTCGAAGCCGGGCCGACGCCTGAGCAGGGGATTCCTGCGGCTGAACGCGTCGAGCGATTCGCGCCGGCCGCCGGTCATCTGGTTCACATGGCGTCGCACATCTACGTTCGCGTCGGCGAGTATGATCGCGCCGTGATCGCGAATGATCGCGCCACCAAGGCCGACGAGAACTACATCGATCAATGCCGCGCGCAGGGCGTTTACCCGGCTGGCTACTACCCGCACAATGTCCACTTCCTCTGGTATGCGAACAGCCTGCGCGGCAACTCGCGCGAAGCGATCAAGGCCGCGAAGAAGGTCGCCGACTACGCGCTCGACCTGCGTTGTGGCGCGATGGAAGGCGGTCGCCAACGCTATCTCCACGCGCTCGCGCTCGCGCAGTTCGGCCAGTGGGACAAGGTGCTCGCGCTGCCGTTGCCAGGCAACGATCAGCGGTTCGACCAGGGCATGCACCACTACGCGCGTTGCCTCGCGTATCTCGCGAAGAACGACCGGGCCCTCGCGGACGCCGAGTATCAATCGTTCAAGAAGGCCACCGACGCCGAGGCGGTGAAGGGGGTTGAGAATCGCTACTTCCCGGCGAGCAAGGTCGTGGAAGTCGCGGACGAAGTGCTGCTCGGCAAGCTGGCGTTGCATCAAGGCGACGAAGCGAACGCCCTTAAGCATCTCGGCAAGGCTGTGGAACTCGAAGACCAGATCCCCTACATGGAGCCGCCGTTCTTTTACTACTCGGTTCGCTGGTCGCTCGGTGCGGCGCAGGTAAAGACGGGCAAGTTTGTTGAAGCGGAGGCCACGTTCCGCAAAGACCTCGAATGGCTGCCGCGCAACGGCTGGTCGCTGAACGGCCTCGCCGCCGCCCTGCGCAAGCAGGGCAAGACGGCGGCGGCCGATGCCGTTGCCGCCGAGTTCCGGAAAGCATGGAAAAGCGCGGACGTGAAGCTGGATTGGTCCATCTATTGATGGCAGGGTCGCGGGCGTGACGAAACAATTGCTCAAAGCCGGCGGCATCACTTTGCTCGTCGTGCTCGCGGTCATCGGGGGCGTTTTCGCTCTGCTGGTGGGTTACGTGTCCTGGAAGCAACGCCAGTTCGCGAGGCTTGATGATACCCGCGATCTGACCACGCGAATCGAGACGATGGCCGGGACGTATCTCGCCTCCCGGCCGCGCGCTGCGTTGGTCATCGGCGTGCATCAACGCGGCCAGACCTGGGTCGGCGGCTTCGGCACCACCAACCCCGGCACGGCCAACACCCGACCCGACGGCAACACGATTTTCGAGATCGGCTCGATCACCAAGGTGTTCACGGGCATCGCGCTGGCGGACGCGGTGAACCGCAGTGTGGTGAAGTTGGAAGATTCAGTGGCGTCGCTGCTGCCGGCTGGCTACACGTTGGATGAGGGCGATCGCCGCCAGATCGCGCTCAAGCAATTGTCCACGCACTCGTCCGGATTGCCGCGCCTGCCCGCCGACTTCTGGGTGCAGGCAAAAGGCAGCGAAGTAAATCCGTACGCCGGCTATACGCCGGACGAGCTGTTCGCCAGCCTGAAGGATGTGAAGTTGAACCGCCCTCCCGGCGAGGGCTACGATTACTCGAACTACGGCACCGCCACGCTCGGCCAGTTGCTCGCCGCGAAACTGGGCGAGACCTATTCGAATCTGCTCCAGCGGCTCATCCTTGATCCGTTGGCGATGACCGACACGAGCCTGACCCTTTCGAACGATCGGAAAGGGCGGCTGGCGGAAGGCAACTCGCCGCAGGGAGAGCCCACCACCAGTTGGGATTTCGACGCCTTCGCGCCAGCGGGCGGCCTGCGCTCGACCTCGAATGACATGCTCAAGTTCATTCGCGCGGCGCTCAATCCGGGCGACGATCCGCTGGGGAAAGCGTTGAAGCTTTCGCTGCAAATCCACAGTGATGTCTCGCTTCAGAAGATCGGGTTGGGCTGGCATCAGATGGGCACGCTCGAGGATCTAACCGTATGGTGGCACAACGGCGGAACCGGCGGCTACGTCAGCTATCTTGGCATCGACCCGACGCATCAGACTGGCGTGATCGTGCTGGCGAATTACGGCGACGCGCTGGCCGGCAAATTCGACGTGGACAAGATCGGCGTGAACATCCTGACCCTGGCGGCCAAGGTGTCGCTGAAGTGAGCATCATGGGATGGCGAGCTTACTTGTGCCTTAGCCGGTAATCCGACGTAACCCTTGTTTGTGGAGGGTCGGTGGGTCGGTTCCTGATTTGCGTCCGGCATGATCGGCCCGATTCCGTTTTTGGGATTTGGCTCAAGTGTGCGGCGGAACCCCGGTTCGGGATTCGCGTTCATTCGCGTAAGACCTCTAGGCAAATTGATCCGGTTTCCTGGGGCGTTGCCTCAGGCTGGTATGGGGCGGGCCTTCGGCCCTCAAGCCCGGCGCCCGAAGCTTTTGTGTTTTTGGCGCTTTTTCGCGGCCAACCAACCGGACCGACGGCGCGCGCGGAGCGCCGCGCCTTACCTTGTCCTCAACCTCTGCGATCTCTGCGGCTTCCTGTTCAACTACCCTGGAATTCGCGTTTGTGTTCGCTGCGCTCTTTTTGCGGCCAAAATTCTTTTCAGCGCAATCTGGCCCTGATCAATGAGTTGCAGCTGGCCGGGTGTTGAGGTGAAAAATAGTTTCATTTTGCTGACCCTTTCTTGCCGGAAACGACGCGTATTAAGGATGAAAGCCCAAATCTCAAAACCTGCTTATGCTATGAAAACAAGTCCTGCCGCCACCCCACCCGCCGCCCCCGGCTTCACCCTTATCGAACTGCTCACGGTCATCACCATCATCAGCGTGCTGGCGGCCATGCTCCTTCCCGCCCTGAGCAAGGCCAAACAGAAAGGCCAACAGGCGGGGTGTATCAGCAACCTGCGACAAATGACCATCGCTGAAATGCTTTATAGTGGGGATAACAACGGCTATTTCGTTCCGAAACAATGGCGATGTCCGAGGGCCCGTCGCCACCGCCAAGGGATTGCAGTCTTGGGCCAATGGCTTTCTGACCCTTGGCAACAGCCCCTTTACCAAGAACAGCGGCCCAAACAACTATGACAACATCAATACCGAGCTATTCATGAATCCGGACTATTCGGAGAATCAAGGCCGGGCCGGCTTGCTAGGCGCGTATTTCAAAAACCCAAAACTGCTCAGGTGCCCGGCGGACAAGAGCCAGGCGATCCTTTTTCAAAGGGTTCACAACCGTGTCCGCACCTACTCCATGAATAGCGCTCTCGGCGGCAAGGCCATCAATCACGATTACCTCGGCTGGGAACCCTATCAGCGGTACGAGAAGGAGACGGATGTGTTGGACCGATTGGGTTCGACGAGACAGATCCTATTCGTCTGCGAGCGGGAGGACATCATTGACGATGGCTTTTGGGCATCCTGGGTTGATGATCCCACCCCCATGAACAACTATCAGGATCCGCCCGGATCTGCCCATAACCGTGGGGGCAATTTTTCATTCGTGGACGGGCATGTTGAATCGAAACGTTGGCAGGATGAGCGCACCTCGCCGCCGTTTTTCAAAGGCGAGGCTCTGGTTGACAACAGCCCGCAATCTTTCAATCCCGCGTACGTCCAACCAAACAATCCCGATGCCGCCTGGCTGATCCAGCGCACCGGAGATTGGAGGATCAAGTAGCTTTCAGCCGAGGGGCCGGCACCGGGCGGCGCCGTATTGGACTCCGGTGGCTGCCCCTTCCAACTCAGAGGCCTGCGGCTGGGTTGTTTCGCAATCAGGAAGCAACTGAAAGTCGCGGTCCCGGCCGAAGGGGGTTGATGGTCAACCCGCCGGCGGCTGGCGCAGCGGCTGATCGAGCGGCTCGATGAGCGGAATCTCCTTTGAAGAGTCCTCGACGCCGAGCTTCTGCAAGCGTTCGCCGCTCGGGCGGACCTGTCGCTCGTAGCTGCCGACTGCGTTGTTGTAAGCACCCGTCGCCTTGTCCAAACCATCGCGAATCTTCTCGAAGTGCTCGATGAACTTCACCACCCGACCGTATAGCGTCTGCGCTTCCTCCAGAATCTTCTGCGCGTTTTCCGTCTGCGCGTGTTGCTGCCAGCTCACGCTCACCGAGCGGAGCAGGGCGATGAGGGAAGCTGGCGTGGTCAGGAGAATTTTTTTCTGCGCCGCCCAGACGATGAGTTCCTGATCACCTTCCAGCGCGGCACTGAAGAGCGATTCCGCCGGCAGGAACAGCACCACGTAATCGAGCGAGTTTGGGAACTGCGTCGGGTAATCACGATCCGCCAGCGCCTTGATCGTCTGCTTGAGCTTGGCGGCGTGCGCGGCCAGGGAATCGCGCCGTTTGGTTTCATCGGCTGCATCGAGCGCGCTGAGGAAATCAAAGTCCGGCACCTTCGCGTCGACAATGATGATGCGCTCGCCGGGCAACCGGACGACGAGGTCGGGCTTGCTGTCGCCGGCCACGGTTTGCTCGGTGAAATCGCAATGCGCACTCATGCCCGCCGCCTCGACCACGCGGCGCAACGTCTCTTCACCCCAACGACCGCGCGCCTGATTGGACTTCAGCACCATGCGGAACTGCTGCGTCTCCTGCGCGAGCGACTGGCTTTGCACGGCCAGTTGATCAAGTTGCTTGCGGAGGTTGCCCAATGACTCGGCCTGGCTGGCATCGCTTTGTTGCAACCGCCGCTGGTAGCTTTCGAGCTGTTGCTTGAGCGGTTCCACCAACCCTTTGATGGCTTCCTGCCGTTGCGTGAGATCGCCCTTCGCCGTTTCCTGGAACTTGCCCAACGTCTCATTGGCGAGGCGTAGAAAGTCGGGTTGCGTTTGCTTGAGGGCATCAGCACTGAGCGCCTTGAACGAATCCTTGAGGTCGGCAATGGCTCGGTCTTGCGCGGTCTTTGCGTCGGTGAGTGACTTTTCGTGCAGGGCCCTTTGCTCGGCGATCAACTTCTCGGTGGCCGCTTGATGGGCGTCGGCGGATGCGGCTGCAGCGGTGGCGTCGGTAAGTTGCCGGCGGGTTTCGTTTAACTCGGCTTCGCGTGCGGCAAGTTGCTGGCGAAGTTCCGCGGACAGGCGGTCATCGACCGGTTGACGTGACTTCAGCACCCACGCGGCCAGTGCGCCGATGAGAGCGCCCAGCACGATGCCAATTCCAAGATACGCCAGCGGGTCCATGGCCGAAGGATGAAGGCGAAGCGCCGGCCAGTAAATCAGGAATCCGTGGTCGCACGCATTCTTGAGCATTAACGCTGCGCCCGCAGGAAACCCAAGGGCCGGGGAGGCCGCGCGCGTTTGTAAGACGAGCCACTCAACCCAATATGCACACCGCTCCCGATCTTCCGGCAGGCTTGAGGCTTTCTACCGGCGCTCGGATTCCGCCTAGCGGACGCTACTTTCGGCCGCTGCCGCGGCTTGTGCTTTTTGCATCTCCGCTCTTTCTGCTTTGGACCGCATTACTGCTCTGGTCGCACCAAAGATCACGATGGCCACCAGGAGGCCAATACTGAGTTTTGTTCCGATGTGCTGTTTCATGGTTTGCTTTTGGTTTGTTCGCCGGCGGCCTGGTTCAAGCCCGCACCGGGACGAATTACTGATTTCAGTTCCTGATCCTTTTCCCAATCGCCGCTGCGAAGGAGAACACCGGACCAAGTAACTTCTGCGCCTGCCAGCATGGGGCGCACGAGCAGTCTCAGGCGAAGGCGACGCTGCACCTTGCCTTTGTCGTCCCGCGCTTCGAATAGAGTCAGGCGGTTCCATTCACCCACGTTCCATTCGCCCGGGCCGACCCAATGGGATTGCTCGGGATGGACGGCCACCCACGTCGTCGTCGCGTCATCGAGACTGGTTTCAGCACCACGGTCAGGATTCTCCGGCTGACCTGGGGCAACGAGAATATCAGCGAAGCCCTTGTTACCACCGCCGAGCCTGGCAATGCGTTCGAATCTCGACCCGCCGCCTTCCCCGCCCACGCGAACGATCCACGCCCCCTCGCCCTCGGTGACGTTCTCGATGGACCACGTCACCCGGCTGGACGCGTTGGTGGTTCCGTCAGCGGAGGCAAGGTAGAAGCCCAGTTGGGAAATCGTGTGCGCGGTCGAGTATCGGTCATCGACCAGTGCGACTTCGGCCACCACCACATGGCGTGGCTTGACCAGCGTGCTGACCAGCCGATAACTCAAATCGCCCAGGCTGGGTTCGCTCACCGGAGTGAACAGCGCCAGGGGCTCGGTGGCTACCGTGGGCGAGTCCGGCGCCGTTGGTTGGTTGGAAGCGCCTTTGGGCAACGGGTCGGGCTCGTTCGACTTTGGGCTGGGAGTCGTCGGTTGCGCGGCACGCAGGCGTTGAAGTTCCAGCTCGGCCAGGAGCTTGCGCTGTCGCGCTTCATTGACGATTTCCCCACTCGTAACACCAACCCGGTGTTGCGCTTCCTTGATTTCCAAAAGTTTCGTTGCCGTGATCACGCGGGCTTCGGCCTGTTTCATTGGATTGCTCCACGCTTCGGCAAGGGCCAGTTCGCCTTCGGCTTCGATCACCTCAATACTGCTTCCAACTCCTGCGTTCATTCGATCGCGCGCCATCTGGAGCCGTTCTTGCGCGAGGTTGATGAGTTCCCGTTCGGGGCCACTCGTCGCAGGTGGGGCGGCGGCGTTCCGAGCCAGGGTTTCGGCGGCCGATCGAGCCTGCTGTTCTGCATCCCTTGCCTGTTGAGCCAGGTCCTTTGCCCGATTTGCTCCGCCAATCCACACGGCGATCATCACGGCGAACAGCACCAGCATCACCACCCCGACGGTTGCCATGACGTGGAGGCAACCCCAACGTGGCCGTGAGGCCTCGCCCAAGTTGCCGCTCAAGTTCTGGGGAACGCTTTGATTCCCGGCGCGGTGGCGAATCCACAGCCAGATCGCAACCACCGGGAAAAGTCCGAGTATCCACGCGAGTTGCAGCGGCGACGCCAGGCCACCTCCGGGCCAGGAGGAGCGCACGGTCAGGCCAAGCCCATGCGCTCCCAGCAAGAGGGCCGATGTCGACACGAACCCCACTGCGAGCAGCCACATGAGCCCGTGCAATGCCGGGATGCGGTGACGCAGATTCCAAAGTACCAACGCCGCAGCCAGGATAACTATCGCCGTCAAGTCGCTTAGGGCCACACCCATTCCGCTCCAGTCCGATAGAATCGCCGTCACGGGCATCCAGAGACTGAGTCCGACGGCGGCGCCGAGAATCGCTCCCCCGTTCCATCCGGAGCCGCCTCCCTCCGCGAGGGGTTCGCCGGGAAGCGAAGGCCGGTTGATCTTGAGCCGCATCACAAGCCAGATCAACCCACCGACGATCACGGCCATGAACAATGGCGTTAACGCCCCAGACCACGACGCGCCTTTACCTGTCACCCTGGAAAGTATGATCAGCGGTCCCAAGATCCCAATTACGGCCACGAGGGGCGGGGCGATCAACATTGCCAGGGCCTGTGGTGAAGTCGAAGGCACTGGCACCTGCTCCACTGGCGTAACTGTTGGGGGCTTTCCGGAACGTCGCTCCACCGCGTCGCAGATGGCTTTGTGCCATTCCTGCACCCCGGCATTCCAGATGGAGGGCAGTCCAATCAAGTTGGGACAGGGCGCCAGCAGCACCCGCTTTTGCGTGCCCGACATCGCGTAGGTTACATAGACGATCTTATGAAGCCGGCTCGGACTGAGCCCACGGGGCAGATGTCCGATGCTCACATCGCTGATTGAGGTGAGCGGAATGCAAGTCTCTACGCCCTCGGCCTGGTGAGTGATCTGCTGATCATCAAGCGCCAACAAACCGCGGTTTGCCCAAAGCGAAAGCTGCCCTCGATACGTGCTGACCCGCTCCGGGGTGGCCAGGATCCCGGTGATCTGTTTCGTCGTGGAAGGTGCGCGGCGGTCGGGCGAATCCGTGACGGTTACCACCTGCGTCCGCATCTCGCCCGCCGTCTGGTAGCGCAGTTCGGGTCGTTGCTCCAGGGCGCGCAGGACGATCTCATCAAGGCGTACATCGATCTGCACTTTGCGCGAAGGCGGCTGAAGTTTCGCGCCCGGCATCTCGCCCGTGAGCAATTCGTAGAGCACCACGCCAAGTGAATAGATGTCCGCGCGATGATCGGTGCGGCGATGCGCCTTCTGCTCCGGGGCCATGTATTGCGGCGTGCCGGCAGGCTGACTTTCCGTCAGTCCGATATCCGCGCCGTCGGCATGGAGCATCTTCGCGATGCCGAAATCGGCGATCTTCACGCGGCCATCT
>JANLTG010000028.1:0-54272 GCA_031362805.1 bacterium | reverse complement strand
GCGGCGCCCGAGCTCGCCGGCGCCCGGCTCGCCACCTTGAATTACAAGCCCGAACGCCGTTTCGTGGGGGCGTTGGCG
Organism: bacterium; assembly: GCA_031362805.1. Classification (GTDB taxonomy): domain Bacteria; phylum Verrucomicrobiota; class Verrucomicrobiia; order Limisphaerales; family RI-55; genus RI-55. Next base: position 54,194 of record JANLTG010000028.1, on the reverse strand, counting down.
GATGCGCAGATGACGCACGCCGTCGTGAAGATCTATACCGGGAGTTCGTTCCCGGCGGCGCTCCTGCGAGCCCGTGCGTTGCGGGATGCGCCGTTGCCGCTGGGACCCCGGCTGATCGGCCGCTCGAAGCGACGAAACCTCCTCGTGTTCCGCTGGCAGTCCGGCGACGTGCTCGCCGATCATCTGAACGCATCGGAAGCGCCCGTGATCGTGATGGCGACCGGGCGGACGCTCGCACAACTACACGCGACCCGGGGCCTGGCGCTGCCGGTGCTGACCTGGCTGGATGAACTGGCGGCCTGGGACGCCGCGCGCAGCTTTCTGGCGTGGGTCAACCCTGCGAGTGTCCGGCAACTCGCCGAATTGGATCGGTTGCTGCGCGCGACCCCGTTCGACGGAGGGGCGGAGCGCGTGCCCGTCCACGGCGATTTCTACGCGAAACAGGTGCTGCACCATGCCGGCGAAATCCGGCTGCTGGATTTTGACGAAGCGGCCCTGGGCGATCCGTTGAGCGATCTGGGCAACTGGTGCGCCAAGCTGGAGGCGGCCGTATTGCTCGGCCGCCTCGAGGCCGCGCGGCGGGATGAGTTGAACGCGGCCCTCCTGGCGGGCTATGGCCGAGCCGGCCGCACGGAAGCCCTGAACGCCGCCACTGCCCTCCGATTGCTGGTGCATGCGCCACACTTCTTCCGATCCGGTGCGGCAAATTGGGTGGACCTCACGCAGGCCGCGGTGGATCGCGCCGCCCGGTTGCTGGACCAGGGAAGGTCGCCCGCGACAACCGCCCACCGTGATCTCGGTGAGGTGGAAGTTTCCGACCCGGTCATGCCGTTTCTGTCGGAGGCTTTGAATGCGCGTCGGGCCGGAGAAACCCTCGCCGCCGCGTTGGCGCTGCCTCCGGAAGACTTGCAGCTGGCGAGCGCGCAAATGCGTCGATACAAGCCCGGCCGGCGCTGCCTGATCGAGTACCAGGGACACATTTCGGAGCCCTCGGGTGACCCGCGCTCTTTCACCTGGTTGGGAAAAGTGCGGGCCCGGGGTCTCGACCGCCGCACGCCAGCGTTGTTGCGACAGTTGGCCCGTGAAGGCTTTCATACGGCGTGCGGGGACGGCATCAGCGTGCCTGAAGTGATGGGGGAAGTGCCGGCTCTGCAACTCTGGCTTCAGATGGTCGCTCCGGGCCAGCCGCTCACGGAGTTGCTGGACAGCCGCGCCGGCCTTGATGCCTGTCGGTTGGCGGCGCGGGCCTTGAGCAAATTGCATGCGTCCGCCGTCCGTCCCGACCGGACCCACACTGTGGTGGATGAACTTGCCATTCTGGAAAAAGCCTTCACCCGGGCCCGTCAGGTACGACCCGACCTGCACGCGGCGATCGCTGAGATTGAAGGAGCGTGCGCCGTCGCGGCCAGCGCGTTGCCCAATTTCCCCGCGACGTTGATTCATCGCGATTACTATCCGGATCAGCTGTTGGTGGACGGCTCGCGGGTAGTGATTCTCGATCTCGACCTGGCCGCCACGGGTGATCCGCATCTCGACGCGGGCAACTTTCTCGCACACCTCACGGAGCACAGCCTGCGGCACCACGACGAGCCCGACGCACTCGCCGCGTGTGAGCGGGTGTTTCAAGAAACCTGGCTCGAACTACGATCGGGGGCTGAGGCTGCCACCCTCGAAAAGTGGCGGACGCTCGCGTTGGCGCGGCACATCGGCCTTTCCACGCAACTGCCCGGCCGTGCGCACACCACCGACGCGCTCGTCCAACTCTGCCAATCACGCCTAAGGCTCGCGACACCGGCGCTGACTGCACCCTGATCATGAAACTCAACCACCCACTTCACCGCCGCGTTGGGCGCGGGTTCACGCTGGTCGAACTCCTCGTCGTCATCGCGATCATCGCGGTGCTCGCGTCGCTGTTGTTGCCCGCCCTGCGTTCGGCCAAGGAACGCGCCAAATCGATCTCCTGCGTGAACAACCTGCGGCAGCAGGGGCTGGCGATCCAGATGTACGCCGGCGATCACGCGGGCCGGTTGGTGCCCGCCGATTACAGCACGCGGAACGGCGCGCCGTTTGAAGAAGGTTGGGCCACGCTGCTCGTCAACGGTGGTTACTTGCCCGCGCCGGTCTCGAGCGAGTATCACCGGTTGGAGGAAGGGCGGTCGATCTTCCGGTGCCCCAGCGGTCTGCCGGAAGTGTATGAGTTGAATCCAACTTCGCGGGACGATCGCGAGGGTGCCAAGGCGTTTGCCTTCACCTCGGAAAGCGGCGGTAGCAAATACAATCTGCACACTTGGTACGGGATCAACGGCGGGCTGGGCGATCCCGACAAACATCCATTCACCCGCTACCCGAGCGACACCGGCGCTCGCCAGATAAACACGCTCGATTCGGTCGCCGCCTTTGCCTCCCGGATGCCGGCGCTCTTTGACGGCTGGTGGATTCTGAACGGCAAGGATGAGCGCATTAACGCGCGCCATGGCGACCGGCGACGTTCCAACCTCCTGTTCTTCGACGGCCACGTTGAGACGCACGACACTTTTGGTTTGCCCGCGGTGAATGACATGACTGGCCGCATCCTCTGGCGTTATCCGGCCGTCACTTCGCCCGCGAACTGAACCCAGCTTTGCACCACTGAACTTCTCCCATTTTGATCATGCGCCCACTCTCCCTCTTCGTCGCTGCTTGTGCCCTGCTGGGTGCCGGCCGAAGTCCGGCTCAAACTTCCTGGATCAGTCCGGTCGGCGGTGCCTGGGAAAATCCCGCCGCCTGGAGCGCCGGGTTGCCCCAGCCCGGACAGATCACCATCACCGTCACCAATGCCGGCACGAAGACGGTGACGCTGTCCGCCTCGACCCCAACCCCGCAACTCGCGTTGCCGCGCGTGCAGTTGAGCGCACCCGGCGGCGCCACCAACACTCTGCATTTCAACCGGCTCGCCGCACGTCCGGTCACGTTTGCGGACTCGTTCGTGATCAGCGCGGGCGGGGCCGCCGTGGTGGAGGATTCCGCGCTGCTCCTCGATGGGGCCGGTGGAGCCGCGTTGACGGTCGAGGCGGGCAGCCTGCAGCTACTGTCCGGGACAATCGATGCCGGCGGTGGTGGGGTGCGTTTCGGGCGGACGGGCGACGCCGAGTACGTGCAGCAGACGGGTACGCTGTTGGCCGGTACACTGGACATCGGGGATCTCACCGGCCACTCCGGCACGGCATTCATGCGCGGCGGAACCATCCTGGCCCGTGAGGCCTTCATCGTCGGGGACAACCCGGGTGCCGTCGGCCGGCTCGTGCTTGAAGCGGGCACCGTCATCTCGACGAATGCGCTTTATACCGCGCGGATCGGCGATGACGGCGTGGGGCAGGTTGACATCAGCGGCGGCGAACTTCGTCTCGCCGATGTTTCCGTGGGGCGGGCGACCGGGAGCCTTGGCACCGTCACCGTCATGGCGGGTTCGTTCGTGAGTGAGGATCTGACGCTCGGGCGGTTCGCCGGGGGTGAAGGCCGTCTGATTTTGAGCGGCTCCGGCGTGGTGGATTTGCAGCAACAAAGCCTGCGCCTCGGGCGCGAAGGAACGGGCGTCGCGTCGATCACCGGCGGCACGCTCTTGGCCGGAGAGGTCGTGCTGGCCATGTCGCCTGGATCGAGTGGCGAACTGAGTCTCGGCGGGGGCATGTTGCTGGTCGTCTCCAACATCATGGTCGGCGTGTCCAACACGGCCAGCGTCAGTCTCACCGGCGGCACATTGCAAACCACCTCGACGCTGAGCGAAGGCTGGCTGGCTGTGCTGAACGGCCAGCTCACCCTGGCCGGCGCGAGCGTGTCGGTGGATCGGTTCACAACTTCCGCGACCGGCGTGGTCAGCTTCACGGATGGCCGGCTGGAAACGGCCGCCACGCAAGTGACGAACACCGTGCCGTTCGTGGTGGGCGATGGCGATCGTCCGGCGACCCTCGTGGTGCGGAGCGGCACGCATCGGTTCGCGGGTGGGCTCGTGGTGCGGCCCGGCGCACAATTGCTCGGCTGGGGCACGATCATCGGCCCGGTCACGAACCAGGGGCTCATCCGCGCCAACTCGGCCAGCGGGCCGTTGCGCTTTGAAAACGCCGTGAACAATCAGGGCGTCCTCCGCGTCGGCACGGTCGGTACCCTGGAGTTGCCCGGTGGACTCAACAACAGCGGCGCATATGTGATCACCCGGCCGACCGCGCCGGAGTTGAATTTTCAACGGGTTGGCGGCGCTGGCCGGCTCACGTTTCTCGCCGAGGCCGGTGTCGATTACCACGTCACTTCGCGGCTCGCGTTGACGCCCGGGAGTTGGACAGCGGTGCAGACCGTTCCCGGTCAGGGAAGCACCGAGCAGATCCCGTTTTCGCTGACCGCTGACCAGCGCTTCTTCCGGGTAGAAGTCCTGCCTTGAAACTTCTTCGCCATGAAACTTCTGCAACGATCGTTTCTCGTGCCCGCGCTTTGCCTGCTGGTGATTGCGCTCGCGGGCTGGCGCATCTGGTTGAGCCAGACCGAGCGCACGGACCTCGACGTCAAACTTCAGCAAGGCATCGGTGAACGCCTCGCCTCGCTCGCAGTCGAGAGCCTGTCCGGTCGCGGCAAAATTGCCGTCGTGACGCTCGAAGCAGGTCAGTCGGAGGAAATCGACCTTCAGTTCGCCGCTTTTGAAAGGGCGCTCGCGGCGCATCCGGCGGTGACGATCGACGACGTCGATCACGTGGATTCGGAAGGTCAGGCCAAGTACGGGCCGGGGCGCGGTCTCTCCGCCCGCCGGCTGCACCGTATGCTCGGAAAATACGCGGACGCGGACCTCTTCGTTTCGTTCATCGGCACACCGGATCCGGACGACCTTGAGGAGCAACCGCTGCCGGCTGGTCACCCCCGGCTGTTGCCGGTCTCGCGCAATCCGAAAGAACTCTACGAGTTGATCAAACTGGGCCTCGTGCGGGTTGCGATTGTGCCGCGCTATGAATTCCCCGCGCCTGGCCCGGACCACCCACGCAGCGGAAGTGAATGGTTCGACCGGCATTACCAGGTCGTCCGGCTGGCGCCCGATGCCGGAGGTCAGTGATGCCGGCCCCGTTCAACCACGCCTCGGCTGACCAGCCTCCTTCAACAACTGGTCAACAAGCTGCAGCAAGTCGCGGGGCTCCACCGGTCGCTCAAGATATTCCGTGAGCGGGGCCTTGTCGGTCTTGGCACCGGTCGACGCGATTCCAATCAAGATGGCTGGCAGGCACGCTTTGTCTCGCCGGAGGATCGGGAGCAACTCCCGGCCGTCAACGCCGGGCAGATTCAGGTCGAGCACCAGTAGACAGGGCTGCCATTCGCCGCAAGCCACCTTTTCCAGCGCCTCGGAGGGAGCCCCGGTTGCCAGCACTTCGTAGCCGTGGCTGGTGAGCGCTTCACCCAGCAGTTCACGCGCAGCGGCATTTTCATCGATGACCAAAACCGTCTGCCCAGTCCCCCGAACTTCTTGGAAATCTTTGGAAGCTACCGCGGGCGTGATGGACTGGGTCGCTTTTGGAATAAATATCTCGAATGACGTTCCTTCGCCGGGAGTGCTGGTCAGGTTGATGAAGCCGGCGTGCGCGTCCACAATCCGCTTCACCGTCGGCAGGCCGAGGCCCGTGCCTTTGCCTTCGGGCTTCGTGGTGAAGAAAGCTTCGAACAGTCGAGGCAGCACTTCCGGCGGAATTCCAGTCCCAGAGTCGTTGACCATGATCGAAACGAAATCACCCGGCCGGGCGTTGGGAATCCCGGTGGACGCTTCGGCGTTCAGCGCAACGTTGTCCGCCGTCAGCGTCAGCGAGCCGCCGTCCGGCAGGGCGTCACGGGCGTTGACACAAAGATTGAGCAGCACTTGGTGCAGCTGCGTGGCGTTGCCTTCGATCGCCCAGAGGTCGGTCGCGATCTGTGAATCGACGCGAATGTTGCGGGGAAATGTCTCGCGGGCCAGCCGGGTCATTTCCCGCAGCAAGGTGCCGACGTCGAGCCGGGCCAACTGCGAGCCGCGACCCCGCGCGAAGGACAAAACCTGCCGGACCATCTCGGCCCCGCGCCGGGCGCTGGCTTCCATGTGATCGAGCGTGCGGCGCGTTGACTCATCCTCGTGTTGCTTCTTGAGGAGCTGGACGCCCATCAACAGCGGGGCGAGCGAGTTGTTGAGATCATGCGCCATGCCGCCGGCGATGGAGCCGATGGCCTCCATGCGTTGCGCGCGGATCAATTGCGCCTCCAATTGCTTCTGCTCAGTGACGTCGGTGTCGATCACCAGGATTCCCGTTGGCGTACCCAACGAGTCGCGGATCAACGTCCAACGACTGGCAAGCACAAGGTCGGGTGCGCCGGGGCGGGGTCGCATCATCTCGCCCTGCCACTGGCCTTCCTCCAAGACGATACGTTTCGCGGTCAGGGCCGGCTCAGCCGCGAAGTCGATCGGCGTGCCGCCCTCATTGGGAAGTTCAAACAACCCCCTGGCTCTTGGGTTGGCGAGTTGGAGCTTTCCCGCGAGATCGAAGAGGAGAATGGCGTCCTGCGCCTTGTCGATCAGCTCGGCCTGCTCGCGGATGCGGGCTTCGTTGCGGCGGCGGGTGAGGAACCAGTCGATCGAGTGAAACGTGAGCCCACCTGCGATGGCCACCGGCGTCTGGATGAAGACCGGGATCAGCCACGCGCACCAGAGATTGCTCCGGACCATAGCGACCAAAGAAATGGCGGCGACCGCGGCCGCCAACGCGAGGGCAACGGGAATTCCATACGCCGGTCGTAGTCGCACGAGCACGGCGGTGGTGATGAGGCCGAAGACCATCCAAGCGATCGACTCCGAGCCCGGGCCCGCCCGCAGCAACCAATCTCTGCGCAGCAGATTCATCGTTTGCGTGGCGTGAATTTCGACGCCGGGCATGAATTGCTCCAGCTCGTTGAGGGCGAAAAACGGATTGCGCAGTTCGTCGCCACGCTCAGCGAACCGGCCGGGCGCGGGCCGGGCGCCGACGAAAACAATCCGGTTGCGAAAAACGGCATCTGCAACATCCGTGTCGCTCAAGGCGCGGTGCAGACTCAACTGGGGCAGCGCGAAGGGCGGCCCATAGTAACGCAACCAGCGATCGGACTCCCGATCCTTCGATGCATTTTCCCCAAGCAAGTCCGCCGTGGCGTACGCGAGACTGCGGTGGCCAAGCGAAGGCAGGCCGGTGAAGTGGCGGCGGCTGACCAGGTCATCGTCAATGGCGGTGCTGGTGAGGCCAATCGCGGCAGCATTCGTGGTGAAGAGGTCGAGAGGCGACTCCAGTTGCACCACCCGCGAACGCTCGACATTGGGTGTCTCCGATGTGGAGCCGATGACCGCTGCTCCGAGAATGACCTTGCCGTTGCGGCGAATCGCAGCGGCCAGGGCCTCATCGCCGGCGGCATCCGGGCCGGGCGCACTAAAGAGAATGTCGAGGACGACGGCCCGGGCGCCGGCGCGGGTCAAGCGATCGAGCAGGCGGGCATAGATGTCGCGCGGCAGCGGTTGCGACTCGGACTGGCCCAGCGCCTGGAAGGAATCGCGATCAAGATAGACGAGCAGGACCGGTGCGTCGGCGAGGGCACTGGAGTTCAGCCCGGTGAGTTGATGCAACCAGTCGTAGCTGGAGCGTGCGAGGTGTTCACCGAGGCGCGACGGAATGACGAGCAGCAGGCCTAGCAGGCCGATCAACGGCGGCAGCCAGAAACGCCACCGCGGCACGTTGAAATTTGCCCATCGGCGCGACATCGCGGACAGGCTACCGGGCAAGGTGCGAAAGGCGAGCCTCGGGATTCATCAGAAGTTTAATCGCAGGCTGACCACAAAGGTTCGATGGCGCGGCAGCTCCGGCAGGTAGTTGAGCGGGGCGAGCCGATAGTCAGTATCGAACAGATTCAATACACCGGCCTGCACTTGAAGCTGTCGGCCAGGCAGGCGGTAGCCCGCGAAGATCGAGTGCTGCCAGAAGTCGTCGCCGGGCTGGTCGGTGAAGTAGCCGGCATTGCTTTGCTGATACCAGTCGCTGGTCCAGCGGGCGAACCAGCCAAACGGATGCTGCCATTGCGCATTGAATTGCCCGTGGTGCAGGATCGATGTCACTTCTTCCTCGAGTTGATTCAAACCGACGGCGGCAACGGGTATCTCGGGGAACCTTGATTCCAAATCGGCAGCACTGAGCCGGTAACGGGCGCTCACGGAAAACTCATCACCAAGCAACCAACCGGCGTACACGGAAAAGCTGCGCTCTTGAAATTTCAGCGTCTGGCGGGTCAGCGCTGCCGAATCCGGAATCGGCAGAATGGTGCTGTTGGTGAGCACGCCGACCTGGCGCTCGCCGTCGGAACCCAACCAATCGAAACCGGCGCCGAGAAAGACCCCGCCGGTCAGGGATTGATCGATGCCAATCGAAACAACATCGAATTCCGTGCCGGGTACCAGACCGGCCACGGATTCCGGGATAAGGCTGCGAAACGTCTGGTTGAAGCCGCCCAGTTGCGTGGGCTCCAACCGCACGCTGTTGTCGAAGTAAAGTCCGCCGATCGACCGCGAATACATGGCCCGCACGAGACCTTGCTTCCACGGATTCCAGATCGCACCGACCTTGGGACCAAGCACGTCCTTGCTTTCTGTGCCTGTCGCCAGTGGTGCGAGGTCGGCGTTTACCGGATACTCGACATGGCTGTAGGTGAGCCCGCCGATCAACGAAAGGGAGTCGAGCAATTGCCACTGATCGTACAGGTAAACGTCCGCGCGTTGAAACGGCTCGTCGATCAACTGATCGGTGACCGGCGGCGGGAGCGGGCGCTGAAGGGTCGCGTGCGTCTCGGTCGAGCCCGACTGGAAAAGGGCGCCGCCGATGAGCGTGTGGCGGCCCGGAGTCCAGATGTGTTGCGCCTCGCCGCTGAACAATCGGAACTTGCTGTTGAAATCTTCCGCGAATAAGCCGGGCGTCTGCACGCTCGTGGTCGTGCCGCCGGTTTGTTGAAGAAACAGGACCGAAGGTTCGGTGTCGCTGGATGAAAATTGATCGTCGATGTACAAGCCGAGCAACAGCGTGTGATGCTCGGGCGACCAGGTGCGATGGTAGCCCAGCAGCAAGGACGGACGTTGCGCTTCCTGGGCAGTGAAATTGAGCTTCGCATTGGATGGATCATAGTGCCGGGCGACATCGCCATTCTCGCGTTCGAACCAGCCGCCTTGAACGTAGAGCTGGTCCCGAAGCGTGAGATTGATTTTCCATTGCAGGGACAACCACCGTTGCTCCAGCCAGCCGTTGGGCTGTTCGCCATTGCGTGAGCGATAATCCACATCGAATGCGTAGCTCGCTTGACCTTCGTTGCCGAAGACCGAGGCGCGCTGCCACCAGTCGCCGTTGCTGCGATAGTCCGTGCGTGAGCCGATGCCAAAACGCGGCGGGTCCAGGTAACGCAGGTGCTCCTGTTGATCGAGTACCAGCGAAAGATTTCCCGCGCCGGGCGGGGCGAGCAGGCTGGCCATTAATTGCTCGCTGAAGCGCGTGGTCTCGAAACGCAGATCGAATGCGTTGGGATCTTCGAGATCACGGTAGAAGTTCGCGAGCAGCAGGTGGCCGGAGAAATCCGTGTAAGCGTCGGTGGTGGCGCGGATCGCGAGGCGCAAGGCCGCCTCCTCGAAACCGACCTCGCGATAGATCGCCGCCAGATTGGCGCTGCGAATGGCGCGATCGCGGTCGAGCAGGTTGTCAGAGCGAAACACGGCACGGTCATCGTTCAGCAAAAGTGACGTCTCCAGTTCACGGACGGCTTCGTTGGGGCGGTTTTGTTGCCAGTGTTGCAAAGCGCTGTGGAGCCAGGTGGAGGGGTCGTTGGGGTTCAGCGTTCGGGCGAGGCGCAACTCTTTCTCTGCGAGTTCGTTCTCTCGCGTGGTGGAAAAACTCCGAGCCAAGGCGATCCGGTAAGCGGACTTTTGCGGTTCCAATGCCGCGGCGCACTGCAACGATTGATGGGCGGCATCTTTTTGCGAAAGCCGTTGTTGCGTGAGGCCGCGGCCCAACCAGGCACCACCCGAGGATGGGTCAAGCTCCACGGCCCGATCGAAGGCCGCGAGCGCGTCGCTCAGTCGAGCGCGATCGAGCAGCAGGTATCCCCGCAACGCGTGCGCCGCTGCGAGGTCCGGTGCGGCCTCCAGGCTGCGGTCGATTGCGGCGGCCGCTTCGGTAAGTCGATCCAATCCGAAGGCAAGTTCGGCGATGCGCTGCCAGACGAGCCCTGACGATGGCCTTAGCCGAGCCGCGTTGCGGGCCGCGTCGAGCGCACCTTCCGGATCGCGGTCATGCTGGCGTGCCCACGATTCGACCAGCCACTCAGTGGCGGTGTCGGATTCAACTGGTGTTCCGGAGGTGTCGCCCTGTACGACTTGGATCAAGCGGTTGATGGCGCGCGCGGCTTTCCCATTAGTGTCAGTGCCGGCCGCTGAAAGAGTCGTCGCTGTCGTAGAACCAACAGCTGTTAGCAAAGCGGTGTGAAATACTTTGGTCGCGTCGCCAACAGCGGTCTCCACCGGCAATGCTGCGAGCGCGGCCTGCGGTTTGCCCCGATCGTAGAGCGCGAGGCTGGCTGCGATGCGACCCGCCTCGCCCTCGACCCACGCCAGATCCTCCTTCACCAGCACCATCGGAAAATGCATGGCCCACGGCGGCAGCGATCGAGCAATGGCGATCTTGCGCTTCGCCGGAGGCTGGTTGGGTTCGAGAGTGATGCCTTCGCCGGATGCCAGTTGGTAAATGGTGCGGGCATCATTCAATTCTACCCTGCCATCAACCATTTCGAGATCAGTCCGGCCACCATCCGCCCCGGCGCTCAGCACAAACTCGGTGCCGCGAATGGCTCCGGTGGCCAGGGGCGTTTCAAACTCGACTGACGAAGGCTGGGCGCGGTTGAAGAGAAAAATCTTTCCAGCCTCCAGCCTGAACCGGCGCTGTTCCTGGCCGCGCGGAGGTTGCAGCAGCAAGATGGAGTTTGGACTCACCCGCACGATGCTGCGGTCGCTCAACTCGATCGCCGCCCGGCTGTCGGGGCCGGTCCGGACCTGATCACCGGGCGCGAGCATTGCCTTCACTGCGAGCGCCTGCCAATTCGTCGAGGGGCTTCGCCGGAGTTCCACTTTGCCGGACACCTCGATGACCCGGGACAGGTAGTTGGTCTCGGCCGCCGCGACCGGAAGTAAAAATGCCGTTAACAATGACCAGGCCAGCGTTATCATGAACGCGGGGCGTTGGTGCTGTCGCACAATTTTCATCGATCAAGAGAGGCACTTGCCAGTGGCGGAACTTTTTGTCGCAACCGGAGGGAGCAGCCGTCTACTGCACCCGGACGCGGAACCAGGCGTCGCTGGAGGACGGCGGATCGTTCGTCAGGGTGATCGCGCTGCCGGTGCCAAGCCGAGCAGGACCAAGTGGCAGCCACACATTGCTGCCGGAAGGATCGCGGTACTCCAGACCGTAGCTTTGCTGCGGAACAGTGTCGAAAGACAGCAGCACTTTGCCGGTCTTCGCCTCGACTTGGAGGGCGGGCGGAATGAGCACGCGAACCGCCAGTGAGCCACTGAGCACTTCGGAGATATGATTCCGGACGCGAACCCGGTACGAGCCCGCGTCGGTTGGTGCTACTGACGGCAGGACAAGGGCGCCGGCGTCGTCACTCGGGATCGCAGCGCCATTCTTCAACCAGGTAAAGTGGAGTGGCGGGCTGCCGGCGGCGGCGGCGGCGAGCACGAGCGGCTGTCCCGCGGCGACCGTCAGTTCGGCACCGCCAAAATAGACGGATGGCGCGAGCGGGAGGTGCGTTAGATCGAGTAGATAGTTCAACTTAACGACGCCACGGATATCGCCCAGCCCGGCAATTCCCACGACATAAGTGCGGCCCGGCAGCACCGCACATTCGACTTCGCTGACCGTGCCGTTGGCGGGAGGTGAATCGCAGGTGATGACTTCGAGTTGCGAGATGCTCGTCAACGGTTCCACGTAGGTGAACACGGTGATGGCCACGCCAATCTCGCTCCCCGCCGTATTCAACATGAGCGTTCCATTCTCGGGCGGCTGATAGGCAAACCAGGTGACGGCGCCGGCCTGGCCGCAGATCGTCGGTTCGCCGGGTGCCGCCGTGGCGCCGATGGTGTTGAAGAGCTGGCTGCCGTTGTAGCCGCGGTTGACGCCGTCGAGCGTTCGTGGCCCGGACGCTTTGGGTCTGGCCTTCACCATGGGAGTTGTTCCGCCGACGGCGTTGGCGCCAATCGCCGGATCGAGCGCGTCGTAAAGCTTGTCGCGCACCAGCGAGTCAACCAAGCCCTCCGAGTTAATCTGGATCTCGACCGGTTTCGTGAAAAAGCGAATCTCGCCGAGTGAGAGCCGCAGGCGATACTGACCGAGATTGGTTCGACCGAGGGAGGGGACGTAAAGCGTCGCGGCCTCCTCCTCGAGCTCGCGGCCGTTCAGGAACCAATGCAGGCTGTAGGCGGATGGATTCTGAAGGGCGACCGATAACGTGAGCGGCGACCCTTCCCGAAGCGCTTGGTCGTTGGGAGTCGCAATGACTATGGGCGGGGTATCGCCGACGGACTGAATTGACCAACTTAGCAGAATCGTCCCCCGGGCGCCCCGATAACCATCCACGGCGATCTCATATCGTTTGCCCGCCAACGCACCAAAGACGACGGTACTTCCTGCGCCCTGACTATCATCGTCGTCGTTCTCTGCCGCGCGGTGCAGCTTGCTGAAGATCGACGGGTCGCCGTCCTCGACATAATAGGCTGCCAGAACGGTGTCGAAGGAGCTGCCGACAGTCGTGAAAGTGACGATGGCGTTGGTGGGTGCGATCCAGGAAACCCAAACTGAAGCGCCACCCGTCCGATCACCATGGCGGGGTTCACCACTCTCGATGGTCGCGGTGAAGTTATCGCCAGCGATCAAACCGGTCTCGGTCGTCACCGATTCACGATTGGCGAACATGTCCTGCAAGTCAGCGGCGAACCCGCGACCCGGCAACAAAATCAAAATCAGCAAGCCCAGCCGACACCACCGGCGCAGCGCACGCGCCGCCGATGCGGCTTGTGCGGTGGCTCGTCTTGGTTGCTGGGCGGACATGTTCATGGTGAATGGCGATCACCCCGGCGGGTGGAGGACGCCCAGTTTAGCACAGGTTCTGCCACAGTAAATTCATCACTATAAACGGATATTAAGCACGCTTGGACAAAGAATGGCTCCGCCAACGGAACAGTCGTTCCGCGCACGGAACAGCGTTCCCAAAACCGGTTCACTCGCTCTGGCGCAGCTCCGGCCATTTCTCGAGCCGGCGCAACAGGGATTGCGGAGTCAGGCCGAGAATGCCGGCCGCCCGCCGAATACCTCCCCTGGCGTCCTTCATGGCCTGCGCGATGACCCGATACTCCTGCGCCTCGACGAGCGGCAGTTCGCGCCTCGCGGCAGGCAAGGTGGGCACGGCGGTAGGACTCGCGGTGATGACGGAACTCGACTGCCTCTCCCAGTTCACATCGAGACTCAACCAGCGACTTCCGGCGGGAGTCTTCAGCAGCGAACGTTCGAGCACATTGCGAAGTTCACGCACATTGCCGGGGAAGTTGTGCCCGTGAAGGCGCGCCAAGTCTTCCGCTTTCAACAACGGCACGGAGCGCGAGTACTTACCCGCGACTTGTTGCAGGAGCGCCTCCGCGAGTTTGGGAAGATCGGCCAGGCGATCGCGCAATGGGGGGAGCTCGATCTCAATGACCGCGAGGCGAAAATAGAGATCCTCACGAAACTTGCCGGCAGCGATGTCCGCTTTGAGTCCGCGATTCGTTGCGGCCACCAGGCGTCCGGAAAATTTCTGGGTCGTGGTGCTGCCCAACGAACGGAACTCGCCGGATTCGAGCAACCGCAGCAACTTCGACTGAAGGTTGAGTGGGACGTCGCCGATTTCGTCGAGGAAGAGCGTGCCGCCGCTAGCTGCCTCCACCAAACCGGTGCGCTTCTGGCCGGCCCCGGTGTAAGCGCCTTTCTCTGCGCCAAAGAACTCGGCTTCGAACATGTCACCCGGTATGGCTGCGCAGTTCACCGCAACAAACGGATGCTTGCCGCTGACGTTGGGAAACGAAAGACGGTGAAGCACCCGCGCGGCGAGATCCTTGCCCGTGCCACTTTCACCGGTGAACAGTACCGTGGCGGCGAGATGCCTTGCCGCCTGTTCCAGCTGGACATGCAGGCTGCGCATTACCGGTGAATCACCAAGCCAGTCGGCTGAACCGACATCCGACCCATGGGTCCGGATGCGCAGCAACGCACGCTTCACACAGGCGGTCAGGACTTCGAGATCCACCGGCTTGGTGAGATACTCGAACAAACCATTGCGGGTCAGCTTAACCGCTTCGACCAGATCCGGAATGCCGGTGATCATGATCGCCGGAGTCTCAGGAGCGATCCGGCTGAAGCGCTCGTAAAGTTCATAGCCCCGGCCGTCGGGCAGATGATTATCGAGCAGGATGAGGTCGGGCCGGTGGCGGTCGAACTCCGTTTGGGCGCTCGCCACGGTTCCCGCCTCGCGGGCGTCGCCGCCCAATGATTCGACGAGCTGCACGACCATCGAGCGAAAAGCGGGATCGTCCTCAACGACCAAGCATGTGAAGTCGTCTTTCGCGGCGTTCGCGGTGTGTTCGTGCATCAACGCCGCCAACCTAGCAGAGGCGTCAAGCTGCGCCAAGTGCGCCGAATTCCAATCGAGCGACCCTCCGCGGGTTGCCAAGCGAGCCGCCGGACGAAACGAAGAGGCCCTCGCAGATTGCCAAACCAATTGTCCGGCCAGCGAGCGCGGCCGGGGCTGGGGTCATTGCGTCCGGATCTGATAGAAGCGGATGTTCGCGCTGCCCGCAGTGCCGTCAGTCATTTGAACCAGTCCGCTGGCGGTGACATTCGTCGTGCCGACGTCATGCCAGAAGTCGGGCGCAAAATCGTCGCGCCGCTGAAGCGTGTACGATTTGCCGGCGAGCGCCTGCCAATTGACCGTTCGCGGGCCAGCGACAGGTTGTCCAGGGGGCAATTGAAGCTGAATGGCGGCGGGCGTAACGACGGTGAGCAACGCCGGTGGCGCACTGGTCACCGAGCCAGCCTGGTTGCTGACAACCACGACATAACTGCCGGCGCTCCCGACGGTCACCGGGTTGATGGAGAAGGTCGGGCTGTCCATGCCAACCGCAGCAATCCCTTTGCGCCATTGGTAGGTCAGCGGGACGGTACTGCTCGCCGTCACGGTAAACGCTGCGCCACCGCTTTCGTAAGCAGACAGGCTTGCCGGTGGCGTCTGAATCACGGGCGGCACCACCACCGTCAATACGGCGGGTGGCGTGCTGGTGATGGAACCGGAAGCGTTGCTGACAATCACATCGTAGCTGCCCGCATTGCCGGCGATGACCGGATTGAAAGTCAGGTTCGAGCTGTTGACGCCGACATTCGCACCTCCCTTCCGCCATTGGTAGTTAAGCGGCGCGGTGCCGGTAGCCGTCACCGAAAGGTTGGTAATCGCACCCGCGTTTACCGTCTTGCTGGGTGGCGGGCTGGAAATTGTAGGTGGGCTGCTGGCTCCTGGATTCACCACCGTGATGGTCAAGGTGACGCTCATTCTCCGTTCTGGATCGGTGAGCGTCTGATTTTCCATGGCTGTCAAGGTGTGCGTGGTAACACCAGCTACCGTTGGATTTCCGGAAAGTGACCAAACCGCGGATCCGTTGACCCCGTTGAGGTTCATCCAGGACGGCTTTGAACTGATGGTCCAATAGGTGGCGGTCTGACCCGAGACATGCAGCGGCTGGAAGAAGGCCGCACCGTTGGTCAGTCTCATTTGGTAGGGCGCAGGGGGTTGATCGATCTGGGTTGCGCCGGAGACGGCGTTCAAGCCGCCCATCGTTGCCGCGGAGAACGCGGTTAGCCGAAAGACAATCGCAAACGCCGGTGCCAGGCTTTCGTAGGCGACCGCGAAGGTGCGTACGAACGGTAGCATCTGGAGGAGGACGGCGAGGATCAGCGCCGGGGTGCGAAACAGCCGGCTTATTTGTTCAAACAAGTACTTCATGAGAGCGGCATATTGAGGTTAAGTAGCGGCACCCACGTCAGAGGGTGGGCGCATGGGCTTCGGTGCTGGCGTTGGCCACGCGGGGCTCCGGTTGCACCACTACGCAGGTCGGCAATCCCATAACTCCAAATTCATCGAGAACCTTTTTGATCGCCGGATCACGCAGACGTTCCGCTTGAAACTTCACGAGGATGAAATCGTTCAGCCGTTCCTTCACCTCATCGTTGCGATACGTGGTGGCTTCCATGGCTTCACAGTTTTTGCACCAGGAGGCCCAGAAATCGACGAGCACCGGGCGACCGATCTGGCGTGATTCCGCGAAAGCGTCTTTGAGACGCGTCACGTTGTCGTCGATGGCAAAGCTGCCGTTTGGACGGGCCTGCGCGGTGAGCAGCGGCACATCGAGCAATTTCACGCCGAGCCAGCCGTACCAGGCCGCAAACGCGAAAATGAATACCCCGAAGCCGTACTTGACCTTCGTCATCCATCCGCCTGGTTTCGGAAGGAACGTAAGACCCGCGCCAGCGAATGGCCACGGCAAGGCCATGCCCAGTCCGAGAATGAAGGGCAGCAGCAGACCCGCCCAGATGCCCGCCTGATGCAGCGAGGTCGAGAGTAGCAGCACCGAAATTACCACCGGCGCGACACAGGCGCCGGCCAACAGAGCAGCGACTCCGCCCATGCTCGCCGCCAGCAACCAGTTGCTTTTGGGCTGGCCGTTCGATCCGGCTCCCGAGAACCGGGACAGATCAATGGCGAACCGGTCAAACATTGCCAGTCCCAGCAAGATGAAAACAGCGGCGATCCCGAGGTTGAACCACGGCGATGAATTCAGGCTGCCGAACTTCGCGCCGGTCAGGACCACCGCCAAGCCGAGCACGCCATAAACGAGCGTCATCGCCAGGCCGTAGGTGCCACCCAGGAGAAATCCGCGGCGGCGACTCGCGCGATTTGAACCGGCGCCCATGATCGCCAGATTGATTGGTATCATCGGCAGCACGCAGGGCGTGAGGTTCAGCGCCAGACCGCCGAGGAGGATGCCGCCGATGATGAACAAGCGGCCCCAGCCAGTGAACTTCGCGACCGAAGTCGAAATCGCGCTTTGGCCGGCATCCTTCCCTTCAAGGAAGCCCACCATTGTTTCCGCGTTCATGAAACCGCTGGCCCGCCGGCTTACTTCAAAGCCAGTGAGCAATTTCGCCGGGCTGGTGGTCGCCTCGGCTGCGTCCACATTGTCGGCGGCGTTTAGTGCCAGAATGCCGTCTGCACTGATGCGGTATTCGCGCGTCTGCGGAAAGAAACACGCCTCTTCATTGCAGCCCTGGTAGTCAATCGAGAGCGTGGCAGCGAAGTCGGTTGCAGCCAGCGGCAGTGCGATCGCGAGATTGGATTCATACGCTTCCCGCAGTTTACCCGACTTGCGATCTTTCAATTCCTTGCCGGGCGGCAGGGTGGTTTCGATCACTTTTCCATCCACGGAAAACACGAGCAGATCACGGTAAAGGTGGTGACCCGCCGGGACGGTGAACTGGACGGTCAATGATGCCGTGGCATTGTTGGTGGTGGCGGTGACGGTCGGTTGAAACGGATCTTCGACAACTTCCTCCTGCGCGTGCAAAGGAGTGAGGAAGAGCAACACTGCCGCACAAACAACACGCAACGTTTTGCTGAGGTGATTGCGTGCGGAGGCCGACGGGGACAACAGATTACGCATAACGAATTTGGATTCAGGATTTAATTACAACCACAGCCACCGCCGCCGACACCGGCACCGCCCGTGGCAGACTCACGAGAAAACCACATATGCTCGGCGGCTTGATCCCCCAGGGGATCGCGATCCGCGCGCATGACGTACTCGGCGAGATTGCCGCGCTCCCAAGGTTCGACGTGCCGACAGCCGGTCAGGAACCCGACCGCGACGAACAGAAGGCTGAGGCGGAGAAGGATTTTCATGTTACTTCAAGAGTTCGCTGATTTGCTGGAGGTATTCCTCTTTCGTCTTGTCGCCCTTGAAACCACGGTGGATAAACCGAACTTTGCCAGTGCGATCCAGAATGAACGAGCTGGGCATCGTGGCGATCTTGACCGCTTTCACGAGAGCGTTGGCACCGTCGCGGACAATGGGAAACGTCGCGGTGTGCTTGCTAAGGAACTCCTTCATGTCCTCGGCTTTCTTGTCGAGGTTCACCGCGAGGATGATGAGTCCTTTGCCGGCGAACTTCTCGTGCAGCTCCTGCATCGCAGGGAATGAGTCTTTGCAGGGACCACACCACGAGGCGAAGAAGTCCACAATGACCACTTTGCCGGCAAAGTCCGGCAGTTCGCCTTCGAGTTTGAAGGTCTTCAAATCGGGAAATGGGTCGCCTTCCTTCAGCGGCGCCGCGGCCGTCGGCAGGACCAGTCCGGCAGCCAGGGCCAGGGCGGGGAGTGAGGACACGAGGCGTTGCCAGCGGTTTGAGTGATACATTGATTTCATAAGGATAATGGTTTGCAAGGGTTACAGAATTTGAACCAGGTGCCGGTCGAAGGCGGGTGAGAAGACCGTGCCGTGCGTGGAATACAGGGCAGCGTCAAAGCCATACTGGCGGCGGATCAGATCCAGGCCGGGCTTCGCTCCGAGAATGAGGGCACAGGTGGCAAGCACGCCGGCAATGGTGCAATTCGGCCCAATGACGCTGGCTGCCAGGCAATCCGTGGTGGCCGGATAGCCCGTGCGCGGATCAATGATGTGCCCGTATTTGCGGCCCGCGTGCTCGAAGCAGCGGAGATAATTTCCGGACGAAGCAAGCGCCTGTTGATCGATCGCCACGCTCGCCCAGCACGTGCCCGGCGAGTTGGGATTCTCCAGTCCAACATGCCAGGCGGGCTTGCCGGGCGGCCGGCCGAGCACGCGAATGTCCTGGCCGAAATCAATCAGCACATTTTTCAACCGGTGATTCGTGGCGAGTCCGATTGCCTGATCCACGGCGAACTCCTTGCCGATGCCGCCGAGGTCGAGCGTCATGCCTTCGATCGACAGGCGAACCGCGCCCGCGCGACGTTCCACGAACTGCCAGCCGACCCGCCGCCGGACTTCCTGCACTTCTTCATCGGAGGGAATACGGGGCGGATTGGCTTTCCAGTTCCACAACTTCAGCAACGGACCCGCCGTAGGATCAAACGTCCGCCCCGTGACAAAGTTCAATTCATTACACAGGGCGAGCAGTTGCGACGCCTCCTCGTCGATCTCAACCCAGCCTTGGCCGGCGTTGGTGTTGATCCGACTGACGAGGCTGTCCGGCAGGAAACGGGAGTAGGTCGATTCAAAGCGGACGACTTGCGCGAGCAGCGCCTCGAAGTAGGCATTCTCAACGGCTCGATCCGCTCCGGCAACCGCCGCCCGGCACCGGGTGCCCATTGCGAAGAAGCTCATTTCGCTCACCCCTTCGGCCTCACGCAGGGTGGCGGAGCGCCAGACGCGGTCATGGACTTCATTCATGGTGTTTAGAACCATAGGCTGAGACCGGCGGAGAAGACGTTGGCAGACGG
Source organism: bacterium (assembly GCA_031362805.1). GTDB lineage: Bacteria > Verrucomicrobiota > Verrucomicrobiia > Limisphaerales > RI-55 > RI-55. The sequence goes on along the minus strand of JANLTG010000028.1, from coordinate 34,562 downwards.
GTATTGGGCCGGTGAAGTGATCTCATCCAAGCCTGCCATGATGTAGCGCTTGTAACCCAGCTCGATGCGGGCGTGTTCCCACAGCAGCACGGTCGCGTTGAAACCGAACGTGAACGTCTGCAATTCCGAGAGCCGGTAGTCCGAGGAGTAATACGGCGGAGTGACCGCAGCGCCGGGAAAGAAATCCACAACCTCGGGTGGGACACCAGGAACCGTGGTCATATAAAAGTCGGGCGCAGTCTGGTAGTGGTAACGGACCAGCGGCGAAAGGGTGAGCCAGTTGCCAACCTTTTGACGCCACTCGAGCGAGATCGAGTGCGCGGTGACCTCCCAGTCATCGTGGTGAAAGCGATACGATGCGTTGACCGCTCCGTTCAGTTTCTCAATGAAGCGGGTTACTTCGAGATAGCCGACCTGCCGAAACCGGGAGTCGGGTCGCTGTTCGGGGAGCGTGACGCTGAAGTAGTCCGGCAGCAGCACCTGCTTGTACGGATCAGCCAGAAAACCCTCCGAATAACCGATCGTTAGATTGGCCGTCAGGACCGTGTTTTGATCCAGGAGTTGATTGACACCGATCAACCCATCCGTGGTCTTTTTGTCTTTCACTTCGATCAGCGAGGAACCGAAGTTGGGAAGCAGTTGATCGTCGGTTTGACTGATACCCAACACCAGCGTGGTGTTCTTGTCGTTGAAGTCGATCGCGTCGCTCAGTGAATACCCGTAAGACTCGTAGTCGCTTTCGATGCTGACGGAGAATTGCGGACTCAACGTGTGATTGGCGATGGAGATGGTCGGCTCGAAATAGCCAGCCCGGCGAATGTCCTCGATGTTTGCCATGGGCAGGGCGGTTTCACCGACTGGCGGCGGCGGGCCCACCGGGGTAGCCCCCGAAATGCCGTCGTAGACATAGTTACCTTTCAGGGACAGCCAGGACACCAGCCCCACCTCGAAGAACGCGCTGTGGGTCTGGATGTGGATGCGGCCATTGTCCTCGGCGTAATCCTCATACTTGTAGGCGACACGGTCCTCGGCCCGAACGATCCAGCCCTGTGCGAATGAGCAACCCACGAGGCACCAACGATGCCACTGGGCGCGTGGGAGGGCGGCGGTTTCGGCGTGATCGACTCTTGCGGTCATGTGTATCGGTTATCGCACGGGCGGCTAAACTTTGGGCGGGGCAGGAAGTTAAAAAAAAATAAGCAGCTAGTTAATGGCGCTTTCGGCCACTGCGCCCAGCGCGAAGCCTGTGCCTCGAATGGTTTGCAGGAGTGGTACCGTGCCGGGGAGGTCAATTTTCTTGCGCAGTTTGTTCATATAAACGTTCAGCACGTTCGTTCCAGAAGCGAAGTGCTGGTCCCACACTTTCTCGATGATGCTGGTGCGATTCACTGCGCGGGGCGAGTTGGTCATCAGCAACTCCAACAGGGCGAATTCACGCGGCGTCAGCAGGATTTCCTGACCGGCGCGGCGAGCCACATGGCTGATCAGGTCGAGCTCCAAATCAGCAACGCGGAGCAGCAACGAAGTATCGGAACGCTGCCGTCGGAGAATCGCGCGCAGGCGCGCGAGCAGTTCCTCCAGATGAAAAGGCTTGGGCAGGTAGTCATCTCCGCCGGCGTCGAGTCCGCGAACCCGATCCTCCACATCGATTCGTCCGGTCAGAAAAAGAACCGGCGTCTGATTGCCCTGACGCCGCAATTGGCGCACGACAGTGATGCCATCCTTCACCGGCAGCATCACATCCATCAGCAGGGCATCGTAGCGGCTTTCGCCGGCGAGCCAGAGCGCTTCATCCCCGTCGTGGGCCACGTCCACGGCATAGCCGTGAGCCTGCAGGCCTTCGACGAGGTGTTCGGCCACGGCCGGCTGATCTTCTGCAAGTAGGAGTCGCACGCCATCCCGTTTGCACCCGGGATGCCACAGTGCTGTTCGGCCTCGCCGTTGTTGGATTGCTTTCTCCAGATTCCACGAATCCTTCGTTAATTGATAACTCTCCCGCTCAAATCTCCCGGACCTTTTGTTTGCGAAAGGCGATTTCCCAAGGCTTGAGAGTTCCGGAATCGGATCGCCCGCTCCGCGTCCGGATCGGAAAGGCCGGGTTGTGTAACGCTCCCATTTGACTTGGAAAGCCTCGTGACTGACCGCGCCACGGGCGTTCAAAATATGTCACGCCGGGCTTGACGCACTGCCCTTGGGCGGCACACTGCGCGGCCCCGGTCGATCAGGCCGGCCGATCCAACGCCCATGCAACACATTCGAAACATCGCCATCATCGCGCACGTCGACCACGGCAAGACAACGCTCGTGGACTGCCTGCTGAAACAATCCGGAACTTTTCGCGCCAACCAGCACGAATCAACGGACGAACGCCTCATGGATTCGATGGATCTGGAGAAGGAGAAGGGCATCACCATTCGCGCCAAGAACGCCGCGTTCAAATACAAGAATTACCACATCAACATCGTGGACACGCCCGGCCACGCGGATTTCGGCGGCGAGGTGGAGCGCATCATGAACATGATCGACGGCGTGTTGCTCGTCGTGGATTCCGCAGAGGGTCCGCAGGCGCAGACGCGCTTCGTGTTGCGCAAGGCCCTGGAGGCCGGGGCCAAGCCGATCGTGGTCATCAACAAGATCGACCGCGACAACGCCAATCCCAAGAAGGTGCTCGACCAGGTGTTTGAATTGTTCATGTCGCTCAATGCGACGGATGAACAGCTCGACTTCCCCTTCATTTACTGCTCGGCCAAACAGGGCTATGCCAAGGTGGAACTGGATCACGTCACCGGGACGATGGAGCCGCTCTTTGACGCGATCGTGAAGCACATCCCGCCGCCGCGCGCCCATGCGGGGGATGGCTTTCAGGTGCTCGTGGCAAACCTCGATTACAGCGATTACCTCGGGCGGATCGCCTTCGGCAAGATCTACGAAGGCAAGATCAAGGTGGGCGATTCAGCCATCTGTCGCCATGGAAATGGCAAGATTTCCAAGAACAAGATCACCATGATCTACCACTTCGAGGGCATGAAACGCATCGAAGTGCAGGAAGCTCACGCCGGTGACATCGTCGGCTTGACCGGTTTCGAAGACGTCTTCATCGGCGAGACCATTACGGATTCTGAAGCCCGCACCGCGCTTCCCTACATCCCGATTGATCCGCCGACGATTCAGATGGAGTTCGCGGTGAACGACGGGCCGCTCGCGGGGCAGGACGGCAAACTCGTGACCGCCCGACACATCTGGGATCGCTTGTTGCGTGAGACGCGCACGAACGTCGCCCTCAAGATCAAACAAACGTCGGACCCGAAAGTGTTTGATGTCGCCGGTCGCGGCGAAATGCAGATCGCCATTCTCGTCGAGCAGATGCGCCGCGAAGGCTACGAAGTGCTGGTGAGCCGGCCGGAAGTGCTCTATCGCCGCATGGCGGACGGCACTTTGCAGGAGCCGATCGAGAAGCTGTTTGTGGAAATCCCGCAGGAAAACATGGGGGCGATCATGGAAAATCTCGCGTTCCGCAAGGCGGAGATTACGAACATGAGTCACCACGGCGCCCAGGTAACAATCGAGGCACTGGTCCCGATGCGCGGATTGATCGGCTTCGAGACCGATCTCGTAAACCAGACCAAGGGCATGGGCGTGATGAGCCATTTGTTTCATGAGTACGGCGCGGATCGCGGCGCCATCGAGGCCCGCAAGAATGGTTCCCTGGTGTCGATGGACTCCGGGGAAGCTACGTCCTACGCCCTGAATATGGTGCAGGAACGTGGCCGCCTCATGATCGGACCAGGCGAGCTGGTTTATGCCGGCATGATTGTCGGCGAGAATGCGCGTGAGAACGACATCCCGGTCAACCCGGTTAAGGAAAAGAAGCTCACCAATATGCGCAGCCAGGGCGACGGCAAGGGCATCCAGTTGAACGCCCCGCTCCGGCTGAGCCTCGAGCGCGCGCTCGAATACATCGGCTCGGACGAGTTCGTCGAGGCCACGCCCAAGAACCTGCGCCTGCGGAAGAAGATCCTGGACGAAAACCAGCGCAAGCGCTCGGAAAAGTCCCGCGTTTTCAAAGTGATCGAAGAGTAAAGCAAGAGGCATAAGACTGCGAAATGCCGGTGCTACTCAGCACCGGCATTCTTGTTTCCAGGTCGGAGAATTCACTGGCCAGCCACGGATAAAAACCGACTTTGCTTCCGACCTTGCGATTGCTTGGGAGACAAGCAGCTCTCGTATCCAATGGGTCGCATTCTGCGCCGGGGCCCTTGAATCCAAGAATGAGGCAGGGTATTCCAACTTTGGTTCAAAAGGCACCTCGCAGGACTGTTTTTCGATGGAAGTGCCATTTTAAAGGAGTTTTTTTCAAGCTCCGCCCTGCTTGGGCTAACCTTCTGGAGTTCAGATGGTTTACCTACCATGCCAATTGTTGGCCCCGGCCTGGTTGAAGATTCACCCCTTGACTCGTTTCAGGACGTGAATACTGTGCGCGCCGCTTAGCCGGGGGTGGTGGCCCTTGGCGGCGATTTGAAGAAAATACATATGAAGACCATCACAACGCTGTTCGCGCTGTTTCTGGCTGTTATCGCCACCCCTGCCAAGGCTGAACCCCTTCCCTACGCCTTGGGACTGTTTGAATCGGGTGCCGAATCCTTCCACCGCAATCAATCTGATTTCATGCGGGGTGGCAGTGGCGAGGTCAGCCGCTACCAGATTATGCCGGAAGTCTGGAAACGTTATTCCAGCACCAAAGATTTTCACAACCCTGCCGAAGCATGGCTGGTCGCGGAGCGGATCCTGACCGACCGGGTGAATGATTTCCGGACCAAGACGCATCGTGACCCGGATGCCACCGAGCTCTATCTGCTCTGGAACAAGCCCGGCCATTTCGCCGACGCCAAGTATTCGCTCAAGCGTGTGGCCCGCCTGTATCTGACGCGCGCCCAGCGGTTCGCCAATCTGTATCATGCGGTCCAGGTATCGTATCGCGATCGTGAATCAGTCCGCCAGGTAGCCTTCGCGTCGAACCGGTTCCTTTCGGAAGGGTGATCAAACGCCGAGGCGGCGGTGCGGTAAGGAAACTGCAGTTACCAGCCCCAGAATTATTGGTGACCGTAAAAGTTGACGGCGCTGGCAGTTTCAAACGGCTGGCGCCGATTTTGTTTTTGGTTGCGGCAACGTGTCGCTGCAGTGCCATGATTCTCCCATGCCGAGCCCGATCTTGACCGTCACCCAAATGCGCGCTTGGGAACAAGCGACCTGGCAATCCGGCGTTTCAGAGCAATCCGTCATCACCCGAGTGGGCGAGTTGGTTGCGATCCGCGCCTTGCAACTATCGGCTCCAGGCGCGCGACTTCTTGCGCTCGCTGGCAAAGGCCACAATGGGGACGACGTACGCCAATCGGCTCTACACCTCCCGGGCCGCGAAGTTGAACTCCTCGAAATCACCGATCCCACCCGGCAGCTACCGGAGCTGGCTAGGGCGCTCGCGAAGCATCCCGAACTGATCATCGACGGGCTTTTGGGGATCGGCCTGAATCGTCCGCTGGACGAGGACTGGAAGGTCTTCATCGATCGAATCAACCGATCAGAAGTTGCGGTGTTGGCGGTCGACGCTCCCTCCGGGTTAAACTGCGAAACCGGCAAGCCCGAGGGTAATGCGATCAGAGCCCACATCACGCTGACCCTCGGCGCCATCAAGCAGGGGCTCATCATGAGCTCCGCTTTGCCGTATGTCGGTCAGCTCGAATTGATCGCTGAAATCGGGCTGACTGGGCGGCCGCCGGAAAGCGACCTCCAGTGGAGCTTGGAATCGGATTTTGAACCAGCGCTGCCAGAGCGGAATCGGGATTCCCATAAAGGCGCCTTCGGCCATTTGGTGATCGTTGCGGGCAGTCTTGGCTATCACGGAGCAGCCGTGCTGGCGGCCCGCGGCGCGCAGGCTGCGCGTCCGGGATTGGTGACGGTGGTGACAACTGACGAGGTCTACCTACCAATCGCCTCGCAACTGCAATCGGCGATGGTCCGCCCTTGGGCATCCGATTGGGAACTGCCGGACAAAACCACGGCGGTGCTCTTCGGCCCCGGGCTCGCCGATCCATCCGTGCCAACGGGCTTGCGCAAACAGGCGGTGCGCTGGTGGCGGGAATTTCGCGGCCCGGTGATTGCCGACGCCAACGCGTTGGACTGGCTGCTGCCGATGGAGACGACGGCGCGCGGATTCAGAGTTGTTACCCCGCATCCCGGCGAAGCCGCGCGGATGTTGAAGACCAATTCTGCCATGGTACTGGCCGATCGAGTGTCAAGTGCCCGAAAGCTTTCGCAACAGCTTCGGGATGCGTGCGTCGTGTTGAAGGGCTATCAGACCTTGGTGGGCACTGGCGATGGCTCCCTCTTTGTGAATACGACCGGCGGCCCAAGACTGGCGCAAGGCGGCAGCGGTGATGTGCTCGCCGGGTTTATCGGCGGCCTGCTCGCACAACCGGCCTGGCAACGCGACCCATTGCTCACCGTGCGCCACGCGGTCTGGCGGCACGGTCTGGCCGGCGACGCAGCAAGTTGGACCGGTTTCATCGACGACCTGCCTCGCGAGTTGGCCCAAGCACCGATCGCCGCCAATCGTGGAAGTTGGGTTTAGCTTCGACAGGTTTATCGCCATGCACGATGTCGGAAAATATTTGGTAGTTGCGGGACTGCTCATCGCCGCGGTCGGCGCATTGCTCTGGTCCGGCATCGGCAAAGGCTGGTTCGGCCAATTGCCGGGTGACATCCATATACAGGGCGAGAACTTCAGCTTCCACTTTCCCATCGCAACCTGCGTGGTCATCAGCATCGTGCTCACGTTGCTGTCCTGGTTGTTTCGCAAATAAGCTGGCCGCGGGTCACGCCGGTCACAGTTGGGCGACGAACAGGCACAAACTCAAATGACAAGGCCCGCACTGAAGTGCGGGCCTTTGCTCGAAGATTGATTGCCGGAGCAGCCCCTCAGTTCGCTGCCTTGGTAGCCGCGAGGTCGGTGCGGCGCTGGGCCAGGCTCTTAAAGAACTCAACGCCCTCGCGGGCGCGTCGCGCGAAAACTTCGCGATCCTGAAGCATCGACTTGAAGATGCGCCACGACGGTTTGCGCGGGATCAGCAGCTTGCCAAATTTGTTGAAGTAATAGCGGTGATAGAACTCTTCGAGCGACTCGAAGATCTGGTCCTTGCTCAAGCCAGGGTATTCGAGGGTGCTCTGCTGGAAGCCATCACCTTCGACGAGATCAGTCTTGTCCTTTTTCGTGAACCAGCCGTTGAGCTTGGCCTGTTCATAAAGTTCGGTGCCGGGATAAGGCGCCGCCAACGAAACCTGAAGACTGAACACATCCAACTCACGCGCGAAGTTAATCGTCTGCTCGATCGTCTCGCGCGTCTCAACCGGCAGGCCGAGGATGAACGTGCCGTGAATCACCACGCCCGCCTTGTGGCAGTCCTTCGTGAAGCGCCGCATCTCGGTCGTGGTCACACCCTTCTTGATGCGCTTGAGCGTCTCGTCGTTGCCGCTTTCGTAGCCGACCAGGAACAAGCGCAGGCCGCAGTCCTTGAAAAAGCTGATCGTGTCGTAGTCGAGATTCGCGCGGCTGTTGCAGCTCCAGGTGACACCAAGCGGCGCGAGCTTCTTGGCGATCTCGCGGGCGCGCGGGAGATTCGCCGTGAACGTGTCGTCGTCGAAGAAAAACTCTTTCACCTGGGGAAAGAGCTGCTTCATGTAGGCCATCTCATCCGCGACGTTTTGCGCCGAACGGACACGGTACTTGTGACCGCCAATCGTCTGCGGCCAGAGACAGAACGTGCATTGTGCCGGGCAACCGCGGCCCGTGTACATCGACACATACGGGTGCAGGAGGTAGCCGATGAAATACTTCTCGATCTGGAGATCGCGCTTATAGACATCCGCCACCCACGGCAGCGCGTCCATGTCCGGGATCATTTCGCGCTCGGGGTTGTGCTGAATCTTGCCTTCGGGCGTGCGGTACGAAAGCCCCGTGATGCCGGCCAGCGGGCGGTCTTCAGCGACTTCCTTGCAGGTGTAGTCAAATTCCTTGCGGCCCACCCAGTCGATGGCCGCCGACGCCTTGAGCGTTTCCGCCGGAAGCACGGCCGCGTGCGCGCCGATGAAACCAATCTTCGTCTCCGGCCGGTTGACTTTGATCGCTTCCGCCACCTTGCAGTCGTTGCGCAACGACGGCGTCGAGGTGTGGATGATCACATGGTCATAGGCCTTGGCCTGTTCGAGACAGGCCTTGATGTCCACGCCGTGCGGCGGGCAATCGAGCAAGGTCGCGCCGGGCACGAGGGCGGCGGGTTGCGCCAGCCACGTCGGATACCAGAAGCTGGTGACTTCGCGGCGCGCCTGGTAACGCGAACCGGCGCCCCCATCGAAACCGTCAAAGGACGGCGGGGAAAGAAACAAGGTTTTGCTCATGACAATGGGTCTGACCGGCACGCAACCGGTGACGGACGGGGAGTTTTCGGGCCGAACCGGTAATGGGTCAAGCGCGAAGCCAAGCGGGTTCAACAGGCTTTTTTCCGCCCGCCCCTTCGCTCATCCATCGGCCAGCGGAAGGGGATCCCAACATATTCGCGCCGGGCGCGCTGCGCGGAGCCGGCTTAACCCGCCTTCGACTTGTGATACGCCTCGCGCGCGGCAAGCACTTTTGCCGAGGGTCGATAGCGCCGGATGAACTCCTGGCGGAACGTAGCGAACGTGCCACCAGCGAGGTTCGCGCGGATGTCTGCCATCAGCTTCATGTAAAAGTGCGTGTTGTGAACGCTGAGCATCCGAAGCCCCAGGATTTCGTTCACGTTCAGGAGATGCCGCAGATAGGCGCGCGTGAAACGCTGGCAGGCGAAGCACGTGCAGCCTTCCTCGATCGGCCGGAAGTCTGCCTTGTATGCGCCGCCCTTGACGCCGATCGTGCCCTCCGTCGTAAAGGCCGTGCCGTTGCGGGCGATGCGCGTCGGCAGCACGCAGTCGAACATGTCCACGCCGCGAGCCACCAACTCGACGAGCTGCGCCGGCGTGCCGAGCCCCATCGCATAGCGCGCCTTGCTCTCCGGCAGATGCGGTTCCGAATACTCGACCGCGAGCATCATCTCGGGTTCAGGCTCACCGACGCTGACACCGCCAATCGCATAGCCGTCAAACGGCATCCCGACGAGCGCCTTCGCGCAATGCTCGCGCAACTTCGGATCGCTGCCGCCTTGCACGATGCCGAACACCTGCTGGCCCTTGGCGCGCGGTTGTTCAAGACACTCGGCAGCCCAGCGCAGCGTGCGCTCGACCGCCGTCTTTGCTTCCCGCGCCGTGCAGCCGTGCGGCGGGCATTCATCAAAAGCCATGGCGATGTCTGAGCCGAGGCGGCGCTGAATCTCCATCGCTTCCTTGGGCCCAAGGAACAGCGGCGAGCCGTCGAGATGCGATCGAAACTCGACGCCGTGCGCCTTGATCTTCCGGATCTTCGCGAGGCTGAAGACCTGAAAGCCGCCGCTGTCAGTGAGAATTGGTTTCTGCCAGTTGATGAAATTGTGCAGGCCCCCCGCCTGGTCGATGATGTCGAGCCCCGGCCGGATGTAGAGGTGGTAGGTGTTGCCGAGAATTATCTGGGTGCCCATCTCGTCGAGTTCGCGGGGATCCAGCGCCTTGACCGAGCCCTGCGTGCCCACGGACATGAACGCCGGGGTATCAATGACGCCGCGCGGTGTATTCAGGCGACCGAGGCGCGCCCGGGATTCGGAGTCTTTCTTCAGCAATTCAAACGACATGCGGGGCGGATTGAGCCACGGCGTTGCTTCCGGCGCAAACCGCATTTGACGCAAACCCACGGGATCGCCATTATCCGCCCACTGATGAAACGCACCGCTCGAACCCAGGCTCAACCCAAGTTCAAACGCATTCTCCTCAAGATGTCCGGCGAAGTACTCGGCGGCGAGGTGGGCCTCGGCATTTGCGCCGAGATGGTCCATAGCATGGCGGCGGACATCAAGGAGGTGCGCGATCTCGGCGTGGAAGTCGTGGTCGTGATCGGCGGCGGCAACATCTTCCGAGGTTTGCAAGGGACCGCGAAAGGTATCGAGCGCGCCACCGGAGATTACATGGGCATGCTTGCGACGATCATCAATTCGCTGGCGCTCCAGGACGCGCTCGAGAAACACGGCGTGCAAACGCGGGTGCAGAGCGCGATCAGCATGTCGCAAGTTGCCGAGCCCTTCATCCGGCGCAAAGCGGTGCGGCATTTGGAGAAAGGGCGCGTGGTCATCTTCGGCGGCGGCACCGGCAACCCGTACTTCAGCACGGACACGGCGGCGGCGCTCCGGGCGAACGAGATCGGTGCGGACGTGATTCTTAAGGCCACCAAGGTCGATGGCATCTACGACAGCGATCCGAAGAAGAATCCCAAAGCGAAGCGCTTCACGCAGATCAGCTACCTCGACGCGCTCCAGAAGCAGCTCAAAGTGATGGACTCGACCGCCTTCTCACTGTGCATGGATAACAAGATGCCGATCATCGTGTTCGACTTTTTCAAGGAGCACAATTTGAAGCGCGTGGTGATGGGGGAGAAGGTGGGGACACTGGTGACGGGGTAAGTTGTCGTTCGTCGTTGGTAGTTCTTTGCACCTTTTAATGCCCGAGCTTCCTGAAGTTGAAGTGTTGGTGCGTCACCTTGCGCCGCTGCTTAAGGGCAAGACCATCCGCGCAGTCACGGTGCATCGCGAGAAGGTCATCCGGCCAGGCACCACCGCGAGCTTGCGCCGGCAATTGACGGGAGCGCGGTTCACCGGCGTGGAACGGCGGGCAAAGTTTCTGGTGTTCGAACTCTCGAAGTCTGGCCAACGGCTCAATGCCACCGGCCAGAGCCGTGCCCTTCGACTGCCGGCCGGCAGCCGGCAACCCATTATCCTCCTCGGCCACCTGGGCATGACCGGACGCATGTATCTCCAGCCGGCCAAGGCTCCCCTGCCCCGGCACGCCGCCGTCTCATTCGATCTCGGCCGCTGGCGATTCATTTACGAAGACACGCGATACTTCGGCCGGCTGACCACGGACACTTCATCGCTCGCGGAGCTTGGCCCGGAGCCGTTGTCCGAAGACTTCACGGCCACTTCATTCGGCACCTCCCTCAAACGCTTCACGCAAGCCATCAAGGTCAAGCTGCTGGATCAATCTCTGGTGGCCGGCATCGGGAACATCTACGCCAGCGAGGCGCTGTTTCGGGCAGGTATCTCGCCGCGCAAGGCGGCCCGCCGGGTGAGCACCGCGCAGGTCAGGGCGCTGCACCAGCACATCCAGGAAGTGCTGCAGGAAGCCATCGACTGCGGCTCGACCATCCCACTGGACTTCGCCGGCACGAGCAAGCGCGACGGACTGTTCTACTACGGCCAGGTTGAGGGCAGCTCGCGCTTCTACCAAGAACGCTTGCGGGTCTACGACCGCCTGGGGCAGCCGTGTGTCCGATGTCGCACGGCAATCCAGCACATCGTTCAGGCGGCACGCAGCACTTACTTCTGTCCGCAATGCCAACGCACTTGAGGGAACGAACCGGCCACCCGCTCGCCAGAGTTGCCGGGGAGCCGAACGCGAGGTATTCATCGGGTCACCGATGAACGAGCCGACGCCACCACCGATCAAGTATCCGCCCTGGGTGCGGAAGGAAATCCTGCTTCCCGTCCTAGGTTTCGCGCTGCTGGGACTGGTTGTGGGCAACTACCTCGTCTTCCGTTCCATCCGCAAAGAGCGGCGCTATTCACCGGTGGAGTATGGTCCGATGGATCATGCCCCTGCCACTCCAGCTGCGACCACCAACGCTGCGACTGTCTCCAACACAGCTTTGCCAATACCTTGACCGCCTCAGGGAATGAGCCTTTCGGTTTGCGAGCGCTCAAGTTCAGCAGCCCAACCAAGGCCCGCGCCAGTGGAGGTCACGGCATGGGCGACGCATGAATAAAGAACCGGCGAGCCACGCGCAGTTCCTGCTGCCCGACGGCCGTCGCATCATCTTCCGTTCGCTGGTCCCGGCCGACGAGGCTTTGATTGCGGAAGCCATCCGGACTTCTTCGCGCGCGACGTTGCGGCATCGTTTCTTCATTCCATTGCGTGGTGTGGTCCCGGAGGAATTGCACCGGATGCTGACCCTCGATCCAGCGCGGGATTACTGCCTGGTGGGGGAACTGCATGAGCCGCCAGTCAGGCGGATCGTTGGTGGCGCTCGTTATGTGCGGTTGCCTGATCTGGCCACGGCGGAGATTGCCCTCACCGTGCATGATGACTTCCAGCGGCAGGGCATTGGCCGCCGGCTCCTGAGCTTATTGGTCGAACAGGGGCGCCGGGATGGGCTGCACACTTTCGTTGCGGAGGTGATGGCTGAGAACACGGCGATGCTGCATCTCCTCCAACGGTTGGTCCCCGAGCACCGGTCCACCTTTTCCGCTGGCGTCTGTCACGTCGAGTTCGACTTGGTCAACGTGATCGCTGACTGAACTTTTTCCAGCAAGCTGTTTGGTGCGGGCTCGCGCGAACACACAACTCGCGGACGTTGGCTCGAAGATTCTACCCAGCCGGATTGTAGTTCAACCACGGGCCGAGCCAGCGTTCGACTTCGGCCAGGGTCAGCCCTTTGCGGATATGGTAGTCGACCATCTGGTCGCGGCCGAGTTTGCCGACGGCAAAATACTTCGCCTCGGGGTGCGCGAAGTAGAGCCCACTCACGCTGCTGCCGGGCCACATGGCGAAGCTCTCGGTGAGCTTGATGCCGGTGAGTTCTTCCACGTTGAGCAACTGCCAGAGCGTGCCCTTCTCGGTGTGGTCGGGACAGGCGGGATAACCAGCGGCGGGCCGGATGCCGCGATATTGCTCATCGATAAGTTGATTGGTAGTGAGCTTCTCAGCCCTGCCGAAACCCCATTCATCGCGGACGTGCTTGTGCAGATATTCAGCGAAGGCTTCGGCCAGACGATCTGCCAAGGCCTCGGCCATGATCGCGTTGTAGTCGTCGTGGTCGGCTTTGTATTTCTTGACCAGTTCGTCGAGCCCGAAGCCGGTCGTGACGGCGAAACCGCCAATAAAATCGGGCATGCCCCTCGGCGCGATAAAGTCGGCGAGCGACCAGTTGGGCGTGCCGTCACCTTTCTCCATCTGCTGGCGGAGGAAGTGGAACTTGTTCAGCACCTCGGTCCGAGAGTCATCTGTGTAAAGCTCCACGTCCTCGCCGACGCGATCAGCTGGGAAGAAGCCATAGACGGCCTTCGCGGTGAGCAGCTTCTTGGCAATGATTTCGTCGAGCAACTTGTTGGCGTCGGCGAAGAGTTTGGTGGCTTCTTCGCCGTATTTCTCGTGCGTCAGGATCTTCGGATAAACGCCGCGCAGTTCCCAGGTGTGGAAGAACGGCGACCAGTCGATGAACTCGCGCAGCGTGGTGAGCGGGAAGTCTTCCAACACCCGGACGCCGGTGAACTCCGGCTTCGGCAGCTCGTCATACTGCAACTTCGGCGCGTTGGCGCGAGCGGCTTCGAGCGAGAGCAGTTTCACCTGCTGGTTGGAATACTGGCTGCGGACCTTTTCATATTCCTCCCGATGCTGTTTCACGAACGCTGCCTTGCCATCCTTGCTCAACAGGCTGCTGACCACCGGCACCGCGCGGCTGGCGTCGAGGACGTGGACCACGGGTTCGGAAAAGTGCGGGGCGATCTTGATGGCCGTGTGCGCCTTGCTCGTGGTCGCGCCGCCGATGAGCAGCGGAACCTTGAAGCCGGTGCGCTCCATCTCGCGGGCGACGTGCATCATCTCATCAAGCGACGGCGTGATGAGCCCACTCAAGCCGATGAGATCTGCTTTCTCCTCCTTCGCCCGTTCGAGAATCTTCTCGCACGGCACCATCACTCCCATGTCGATCACCCGGTAGTTGTTACAGGCGAGGACGACGCCGACGATGTTCTTGCCAATGTCGTGGACATCGCCTTTGACCGTGGCTAGGACTATGCAGCCGGCGGCGTCGCTTTCTTCGGCGGCTGCCCGTAGGGTGCCGGCTGTTCCCGCAACGCCTGTTCCTCCATCTCCTTCTGCTTGCGGGCCAGCCCTGCGTTGCGGAGCGCGTTCAGGGTCGCCTCGTCGAGAATGCGCATCTTCTCCAGCGCTCGTTCCCGTCTGGAAGAATCCGCTGCAAATCGCTCGCGTTGTGAAATCTGAGTCGTCTCTGTTTTCATGGAGGTAATCTTCGGCTGTTTGGCGGCCTGTTTCAAGGAGCTTCTCCCTGGATTCATGGAGTCGCCCGGCCAGCCAGGCCAGGTCTCGCTGAATGGGATTGTTAAAATCCGCGTTGTCAAAAACCACGATGTCACCCACGCCCATCAGCAAATCCCCCGAAAAGGACAAAACGGTTCGGGCCGATTGGAAGTGCCCGGTAACCGCGCGAGCCAACGGAACAAGGCGCCCGGTTTCCTTGGCACCGCGCCGCAGGATGTTGCGAACGGCGCTCGCCCAAGGGCAGAAGACAAAACGGATCTGAACGTCGTGTCCATGAGCCACAGCCGCCGCGATGTGTTCGCGACTGCGCTGCTCATCTTGCAACGTGCCGTCCATGAGAATCGCCGCCTTTCGTTTGGCGTCGGCAATCCTGCTGGCCGTCGTCTTCCCGCTGCCCTGACCGCCGGCGTTGAAGGCGATCAAACTTTCCGGCGGCAACTCCGCGATGCGCTTTGCGAACAGCCAGTCAATAAACCCGCCGGCCGGCCCCAGCGTGGCCACGCTCCAGCGCTGCCGGCTCTCTCGCGTGGCGGCAAACTCCGGGCTGAGCTCCTGCGCGCAGTTGCGGTCGAAGACGTTCGCAAACTCCATTTCGTAGCGGCGCGCAGCCTCGTCGAGGTCGGCGGCCAGCTCGGCGGCGAACTTGTTTTCCAATGCCCGCTCAGCTTCCGTGAGATCAGCGAAGCGCGTGTAGGTGAAGCCTTCCACCAGCGTCACCGTGTCGCCGGTGGTTTGTTCAGCGAGCAAGCGTAGTTCACGCACGCGCCGCTTCTTCGCCTTCTCCGCCTCCATGAACGGCGTGAGGTAGGCCACGGCCTTCTTCATCACGCGCGCGGACTTCACGACTTGTGGCAGAAACATTTTGCCAGCGCCGAACAAATCACCGACCACGCTCATGCCGGCCATCAACGGGCCTTCGATGACGAGCAATGGGCGGCCGAGCTTGGCGCGGGCCTCCTCGGTGTCGATGTTGATGAAGAGGTCGATGCCTTTCACGAGCGCGTGCGAAAGGCGTTCCTCGACGGTCCCCTTGCGCCATTCTTCTTCAACCTTCTTGTCGGTCGCAGTGGTGCCGGCGCTGGCGGCTTTGAGCTTCTCGCCGTGGTCGACGAGGCGTTCGGTGGCATCGGGGCGGCGGTTGAGCAAGGCGTCTTCCACGAGCACCTTCAGCTCCGGCTCAATTTCCTCATACACTTCCAACATGCCGGCGTTGACGATGCCCATGTCCATGCCGGCCTGGATGGCGTGGTAAAGGAACGCGCTGTGCATGGCCTCGCGGACCGGGTTGTTGCCACGGAAACTGAACGAGACGTTGGACACGCCGCCGCTGACTTTGGCGTGCGGCAGGTTCTGTTTGATCCAACGCGTGGCTTCGATGAAGTCCACGGCGTAGTTGTTGTGCTCCTCGATGCCGGTGGCGACGGTGAGAATGTTCGGATCGAAGATAATGTCCTCGGGCGGGAAGCCGACTTGATCGACGAGGATGCAGTAGGCGCGTTCGCAGATGCGGATCTTCTCGGCGTAAGTCGCGGCCTGCCCGTTCTCATCGAACGCCATGACGACGACGGCCGCGCCGTATTTCAAAACCTTCCCGGCGGATTCGCGGAACTTCGCCTCGCCTTCCTTGAGCGAGATAGAATTCACGATGCCTTTGCCCTGAAGACATTTCAGGCCGGCCTCGATGACTTCCCACTTCGAGGAATCCACCATGAAGGGAACCTTGGCGACTTCGGGTTCGCTGCCGAGGAGCTGGAGGAAACGCGACATCGCGGCGACGCCGTCGATCATCCCCTCGTCCATGCAGATGTCGATGATGTTGGCGCCGTTCTCGACCTGCTGGCGGGCAATAGCGACGGCCTCGTCGTATTTGTTCTCCTTGATCAGCTTCGCGAACTTGGGCGAACCGGCGACGTTGGTGCGCTCGCCAATCATCATGTATTGCCCGATCTGCTGGGTGAACGGCTGCGAGCCGGAGAGGCGCAGGGGCTTCGGAGCGCGGACCTCCCGGTCGGCGCGTTGTGGAAATGAAATGGTTCGCGCAGAGCTGGAGCTCTGCGCTCCGAGTTCGCGCGGATGTCTTCCCGCCAGCGCCTTCGCAATCGCGGCGATGTGCTCCGGCGTGTTGCCGCAGCAACCGCCGGCGATGTTCAGCAATCCACTTTGCGCGAACTCGCCCAGATAATTGCCCATGTCTTCCGGCTTCAAATCAAAGCCCGTCGGCGAAAGCGGATTGGGCAAACCGGCGTTCGGATAACACGAGATCGCAGCACTCGACTTGGCGGCAAGCTCCGCGAGGAACGGCCTCATCAAGTCCGGCCCGAGCGAACAGTTCAGGCCGACGGAGAGCGGCTTGATGTGCTTCACCGCATTCCACATGGCCTCGATGGTCTGGGCGGAAATCATCGTCTCGCCACCGCGACCCACGGCGGCGGAGATCGAAACCGGGAGAATGATCTTGTCGACATCGAAGACTTCCTGAATCGCCACCAACGCCGCCTTGGCGTTGAGCGAGTCGAAGATTGTCTCGACGATCAGGAAGTCCGAGCCGCCCGCGATGAGCGCGCGCACCTGGTTGATGTAAGCCTGCTTGACCTGATCGAACGTGCAGACGCGAAAGCCCGCGTCGTCCGCGTCCGGCGAGTTCGAGAGCGAGACCGTGAGCGGCCCTATCGCGCCGGCGACGAAGCGTTGCTTGCCGTCCTTGTTCGCGACGCGGTCGGCCCATTCGCGACACTGGCGCGCGGACTGTTCGTTGATGTCCCACGCGAGGTCGTTGAGGAACTTGTCGTCGATTATTTTCTGGTAGAACGCCGGATCCTTGCGCCCGCCGTGTTCGCGCGGGTCGTCAACGAAGAACTCGCTCTGGCCGATGCTCGTGGCGGAGAACGTGTTCGTCTCGATGATGTCCGCGCCAGCTTCGAGGAAGCGCCGGTGGATGTCGCAGATCATCGCCGGCTGCGTGAGGGAGAAGAGGTCGCCGTTGTTGAGCAAATCCTTCTTCGAACCGGCGAAGCGCGTGCCGCGGATGTCCGCCTCCTTCATCTCGTAGGTGCGGATGGTGGTGCCCATCGCGCCGTCAATGATGGCGATGCGTGACCGCAGCAACTGCTGCAACGCGCTGGCCGAATGAATGGTTGGCTTGTCGGACATGCAAATTGGCCAGCCGACGCGCACTCAGGCGGCATCGCCCCGGCAAGACGGCCGGAAGCTAGCGGGCTGGCCGGCTGTCTGCAAATTAAAAATCATCGCATCCGGATATGAAGATATGACTTTCAATAGCGTTGCCGAATTGCTGCCGGGTCGCCACCTGTTCGTAACAATCCCCAGCCACCTTGTCCCCGTGAGAACAACCGAATCAACTTGGGTGCCCGGCGAGCCTCGCCAAACGCCCGGCCTCGATCTGTTTGACCAATTGAGTGGCGCTGCGCTGATCAAATTGGTTTTGGAGGCCGTCCATGAATTCGACCTGACGATGCCGGCCCGGATGCTGGCGAAAGGCCGCACGTTCGGTCCCGAACAAACCGCCACGCTGCTCACCTACTGCTACGCACGCGGCGTCTACAGCTCCGAGGAAATCGAAGGGCGACTGTCCGTCGATCCGGGAGTTGCTTATATTTGCGCGGGACTGAAGCCCGACTGGCACATGCTCCGTCGTTTCCGCCGCGACAACGCCCTGCTCCTGCTCGGCATTCTCACGCGGTTGCTAGAGTTGATCGCCCACCAGATCGGCGCGCTGCGAGTCGCCGAGACCCCTGAGCGCGTGCGCACCCGCTTTCGGCAACTCGCCATGAACCGGTTGCACGACGCCATCCAGGCCGACTCAATGGCGATGGATCACTAAATGATCAGCCGGCGTAGGCCGCTGAGATTCGCGCCGCCTCGCCCCGGATCAACTCGACCAGCTCACGCGGTTCAACGACGACCGCATTCCCGCCCCAGCCCAGCACCCAGCGCTGCACCTCAATCAGGCTCGACAGTTTCAACGAGATCTCCACTCCGCCGTTGGGCAGCGGCTTGATCACTTGCGACGCGTGCCAGCGCTTTTCCCGGATGAACTCGGCGGCGAAGGCGTTGAACTGAATCTTCACGTTGTGCGTTTCCTTGCCGGACAAAACACCAAAGCTGTCGCGGAGCCGGTGATCGATGGAAAAGCGTTTGGGCCGGGTGAACGTCTTGCCCGTACGGGTGACGGCTTGAATGCGGGACGGCGCGAACGTGCGCAGATCCTTCCGCAAATGATCGAAAGCAAAGAGGAACCACTCGCCATTGATGTTCGCGATTTGGTACGGGTCGATCACCCGCGTCTCGCCGGCCGCCGCGCCGGGCTTGCGATAGACAATCTCCAACTGCTCCCGCCGGGCGGCCGCCCGCGCCAGGGCATCGAACGCTTCGAGGTCAAGAATCGGCATGGCGCTCGTGCGAAACGAAATCGCCTGGTCCCAGTCGGCGAGATGAATTGAAACGGTGTCGGGCAGTGCTGCCGCCATTTTTTTGAAGGCGCTGACGAGCGGCTTCTCGAAACTGGTGCCGCGATACTGCTGAAGCGCCTTTTCCGCAACGAGCAACGCGAACAGCTCGCCCTCCGTGATCTGGAGCGAGGGAAACGCGCTGACCTCCTCGGTGTAATGGTAGCCGTAACGCTGCGGATGATAGGCCAGCGGCAGATCCAGCCGGTCGCGCATGAAGTCGAGGTCTCGTTGGATGGATTTGGCGCTGACGTCCAACTCCCGGGCCAGCGTCGTGGCGTTCGGATAACCGCCCGCTTGAATCGCCTGATGGATGCGCATCATGCGCTCCATCGGCGGACGCGTATCACCCCGGCGACCGCCACCCGAGTGAACGGATGAGCGGGCAGCGCGCGAGCGGGCGACAGGTTTCACGCGGGCATTAACCAACGCCGCCGGCCCGGAGGCAACTCTGGATTGCGAATGCGCCAAAGAAAAAGGGACGGCCGAAGCCGTCCCTTTCAAAAACGATTCCCCCTGTCGCGCCTAGCCGAGCTTGGCCAGCATCTCGTCGTTGGTCTTGTACTTCTTTAGCGCACCGATCAGCGTTTCCATCGCTTCCACCGGATTCAGATCAACCATCATGCGGCGCAGCTTGCGAATGGGTTCGAGATTCTTGGCGTCGAACAGCTTCTCTTCCTTGCGCGTGCCGCTCTTCGGGATGTCAATCGCCGGGTAGATGCGCCGCTCGGAGAGCTTGCGATCCAGAATCAACTCCATGTTACCGGTGCC
Organism: bacterium; assembly: GCA_031362805.1. GTDB lineage: Bacteria > Verrucomicrobiota > Verrucomicrobiia > Limisphaerales > RI-55 > RI-55. The sequence goes on along the minus strand of JANLTG010000028.1, from coordinate 15,063 downwards.
CTTGAACTCCTGGAAAATCAGCTCGTCCATGCGGGAGCCGGTATCAACGAGCGCCGTGGCGATGATGGTCAGGGAACCGCCGTTCTCGATGTTGCGCGCGGAAGCGAACATCTTGCGCGGAATCTCCAGGGCGCGCGCATCAACGCCGCCCGTCATGGTACGCCCGGAACCGCCGTGCACGCTGTTGTAAGCGCGAGCCACCCGCGTGATCGAGTCCAGCAGGACAAACACATCTTTGCCGGCCTCGACGCGGCGGCGGCAACGCTCGATGACGAAACGCGATAGCCGGACGTGCGTCTCCAAGTCCTGATCGTTCGAGGAGGCGATGACCTCCGCCTTGACTGAGCGCTGGAAGTCGGTGACTTCCTCGGGTCGTTCATCGATCAGCAACACCAAACACTCGACCTCCGGGTGATTGGTAGTTACCGCGTTCGCGATCTGTTTCAGAATCGTGGTCTTGCCGGTGCGGGGCGGGGCAACGATCAAGCCGCGGGTGCCTTTGCCAATGGGCGTCACGAGGTCAATGATCCGGGCCTCGAGCTGATCCGGTGCTGTTTCGAGGTTGATCTTCTGTGTGGGGTCGATCGTGACGAGGTTTTCGAAGCGCGGCGCCTTGGTGTATTCTTGGAACGGCATGCCGTTCACTTCTTCCACGTGCCGGAGCTGCGGATTCGTGCCGCGATGCGGCGGCTGGAGCAACCCGGAAACTAGGGCTCCTTCCCGCAGGAAGCAGCGCTTGATCGTATCCGGGGTCACGAAGATGTCGGTGGGCTTGGGGCTGAAATGTTGGTCCGGCGATCGAAGAAAGCCGAAGCCCTTTTCAGCAATTTCAAGGTAGCCTGAGCCGGTCTCAGGCGAACCATTGGCTGGTTTGCTCATAAACTGACAATACTGAGTTTGGTTGTGGGTCGGTCTGGTAACCTTTGCGAACCCGGAAAATACGACTTACAGAATGTTGAATCTTCGGGAAATCCGCCCCATCAGGAATCAGACTTGCGAACCAGCGGAGCGGCCAGACCTTCGATGCGCCTTTCTGTAAGCGCATTCGCTGACCGGCGCAATCAAAAATTTTGCGCGCCAAGTTTTCACACCGTTGCGACTGGCGATGCCGTCCCGGATGGCGGTCCTGCCCCCTCATCCCTTGCCACTGTCGATTGGGAATCCTCGTCGGGGTTGCGCTGCAGGATCGCCCCGCCGCTGAATCCGGAACCACAATACCATTGTCTTTCGACGAGCGGTTCCTAAACTTTTGGCCGTGCTAAACAAGACCTTTGCCGAAATGGGATATCCGGGCCGGCTGATCGCCGTCGAGGGACTGGATGGCTCGGGCAAATCGACGCAGGTGTATCTCCTCAAGCGGTGGCTCCAACTGCAAAACCTGAAAGTGTTCTTCACGGAATGGAACTCGTCCGAGGTCGTCAAGTCCGCCACCAGCAAGGGCAAGAAGATGGAGTTGCTGACGCCCACCACGTTCAGCCTGATCCATGCGACGGACTTCGCTGATCGCTACGAGCGCCAGCTCGTTCCCCTACTCAAAGCGGGCTATCTCGTCCTTTGTGACCGGTATGTCTTCACGGCTTTCGCCCGGGACGTGGTGCGGGGCTGCCCGATCGACTGGGTGCGTGGCTTGTATAATTTCGCCTGTCTTCCCGACCTTACCTTCTTTTTCAAGGCGGACTTCGAAGTTTCACTGAACCGCATTTTGCAAGGCCGCCCGCAGCTCAAGTACTTCGAGGCCGGCATGGATCTCGGACTATCGACCGACATCCAGGAAAGCTTCCGTATCTTTCAAGGGCGTATCCTTGAGCAGTACCTTGCCATGAGCACCGAGTTCAACTTTTCGATTATTGACGCCAATACCACGATCGAACCACAGCAGGACTTGACGCGGACGATCGTTGCCAAAACCATTCCCCTCGGGGAATTCCACTTTATCCTGACATGAAACGTTCCGCCAAGAAGCCCCTCCACAAGCGGGGACCAATCCAGCGCCGCGTGGTAACCCCGCGCCGCTCCAGCCATCGCTTCTATGGCCACGGGCTGCCCGGCGTCGATGCGTCGCAACTCGGCGGCAAACTGATCGTGGTCGAAGGCGCGGACGGCTCGGGCCGGTCCACCCAGATCGCCAAGCTCGTGGAATGGCTTGAAGCTGCCGGCCACGCCACCGTGCAAGTGGGCCTGAAGCGTTCGAACTTGGTCAGTGAGGAGCTCGACAATGCCAAACGGGGAAATGTTTTGAGCCGGACCACCTTGAGCCTCTTCTACGCGACGGATTTCGCGGATCAGCTCGAGAATCTCATTCTGCCGGCCCTGCGCGCCGGCTTCATGGTGCTGGCCGATCGCTATGTTTATACTTTGATGGCGCGCGATCTTGTGCGGGGCATGGATGAGCCGTGGTTGAAGAATCTCTATAGCATCGCCCTGGAGCCTGATGCGGTCTTTTACCTGAATGTTTCGCCCGAGAACCTGGTCCAGCGTAATTTCGCCAAGGACTTCGCCCTCGACTATTGGGAGAGTGGCATGGACCTGGGGCTGTCGCGCGACATGTTCGACAGCTTTTTGAAGTACCAGCGGATGGTCGTGGAGAAGTTCCGCCATCTGCAGACCATCTACAATTTCACTATCTTGGACGGCGACCGGCCACCCGATGTGATCAACCGGGAATTGCAACGCAAGATTCAATCGATCGTCGCGGGTCGCAGCCGCTGACGACTAACCGCGACCGCACGCCCGCTCCCAACGCGCTACCAAACACAACAAATGGCGTCATTTGACAAAAAATCAGACGTAATCATCGGTGTGGATTTTGGCGGCACCAAAATTCTCGCCGGCATTTTCAACAGCAGCCTGGACCTCGCTGGCACGCTGAAGATCAGCACCAAGGCGCAACGCTCAACCGAAGAAGTGATCGATCGCATCGCCCGGTGCGTGCGCGACTCCGTCGATGAATGCGATCTTACCTTCAAGCAGGTCAAAGCGGTTGGCATCGGCGCGCCCGGAGCCGTGGACACCGCCGAGGGCGTGGTCATCAACGGACCGAACCTCGGCTGGCAGAACGTACCGCTAAAGAAGGAACTGGAGAAGCGTCTCGAGGTGCCGGTGTTCCTGGAGAACGATTGCAACGCCTGCACCCTCGGGGTGCATGAGGTCGAGCTGGGCGGCCAGGCCCGTGATTTGGTCGGCATCTTTCTTGGCACAGGCGTCGGGGCTGGTCTTATTTTCAACGGCAAGATGTACTCGGGATTCAACCGCACGGCGGGCGAGATCGGCCATATGATCATTCGCGCCGGAGGGGCGGCCGACAAGGACAACCCCGGCGAAACGTTCGAGGAACTCGCCAGCCGAACCGCCATCTTCAGGCGGATCAAGCAAGCGGTGAAGGACGGCAAGAAGACAATCCTCACCGAAACCTTGGGTAACGATTTGGAGGACATGCGCAGTGGCGATCTCCGCAAGGCCATCCGCAAGGGCGACAAGCTGTCGCAAACCATCGTGGAGGAGGCCGCGGTTTACGCCGGGATCGGCCTCGCCAACGTCATCAATCTACTCAACCCGGAAGTGATTGCCGTGGGCGGCGGTTTGATCGAAGCGCTCGAGAACGTGATGTTCGATCTGATTGAGAAGAACGCCCGAAAGTTTGCCCTGCCGGGAGTTGCCAAGGGGATCAAAATCATTCCCTCCAAACTCGGCGACAAGGCGGGGATCTACGGGGCAGCGGTCATTGCCCGCCGCGGGTTGAAGAACGCTTGAAATCGGCCAAAGCCTTGGGGCGGGACCGCCCACTAAAGCAACACAGGCATTCGACACGACTCAGTGCGGTGCCCAGCGAGTAACCCAGGCCTCACGCCCGCAAAATTGTTTTTGTTTCAAGCCAGGGCACCGATGTCTTCCGGGCGCACTTCCAAGCACTCATCGTGATCTTCCCAAACCAAGGCAGGATAAAAATCCAGCAGCTTGGGGAAGAGGTCGTCCGCCGCCTTTTGTAGCGACTCGACTGCCCGGTCGGCTGCTTCATCCAACGCATCGTCGAAGTTTCCAAGGGACGCTTTCGCCGCTCCCTCGAGATGGGCCACGCGGTGGATCTCGCTGTAATCGTTACTCCAGCTTTTCAAACGCTCCTGGAAGTCTTCGGGAAGTTCCGCCAACGGAAGAGCCGTCTCGCTGCAATTCATGCAAATCAAACCGGACTCAACCACGTCGCGGGTAATCAACGGGAAGAGCGGTGACCGGCAGCATTCCGCGAGCGGGAATGGATTCGGGATGTCCACCAGCCGTTTCAGCCAGATCTGTCGCTGATGGCCAGTTTGGGCGGCCAGCTTGTAGGCCCCGACCAGCGGGTGGGAATAGCGCCAGATACCGCCATTGAAGTGGCCCAACGTCTGAACCAGCCAGCGAGCAAGCGTCAGATCGTCGAAGCGTTGAAACAGTGCGCTGTAATGGCCCCACAGGCGATCCGCTGGATTCTCAGTTGAACTCATGCGCCACCAGTCTTTCCCCCAGCGACGGTGAATGTCGAGATTGGCAATTGGTGGGCGATTAACACTCACCGCTGCGCCCGCGCCCCATCGCCATATCCAGTTGGATGGCATTGCAATCACACGGCATGCCTTTGCAATGCGCACTCACTTCGAGCAATGAAGCGATATTCGATATTATGCATTATTCCATTGATTATCAACGTATTAAACAATGGCACGACTGCTGCAAAGGGTAAGCAATCGGTCGACTAGTTAATCACCCGAAGAAATTGATAATGAAACGCACGCTCCAGATTGTGATCTTCAGTCTCGCGATGATCACCTCACTTCGCGCCGCCACCTGGCACGAATGGGATGCCAGCGTCGGCAATGGCCATTTCTATTCGGTGACCGATACGGCGCTGACTTGGTTCGACGCGGATGGCGAGGCGGCGGTAGCAGGCGGATATCTGACGTCCATTGGGAGCATCGAAGAATTGAATTTTATCCGTACGACGTTCGGCCGTTCGGAACTTTTTTGGACCGGCCTGTCGACGGTCAACAGTGCGGGCGCCTTCACATGGGACAACGGCGAAGCAGTCACCTTCACCTATTTTGGCGCCCATCAACCGGACTCTGACCAAACCAGCGCGGTGGTCATCAACAATCTAAACTCCCGAGGATTCACCCGGGGCTTCTTCTACGACGTACAACTGGGTTCGAATCCGCTCTATCGGGGAATCATCGAAAACAACACCGACCCCAACGCCCAAAATCCGGGGGGTGGAGACCCAACGAACCCACCCGGAGAACGGGTGCCTGACGGCGGGTCAACGGCGATGCTCCTCGGTGCCGCGCTCCTAGCGACGTCGCTCTGGCGGAAAAGCCGGCCCTAGAACTTTGGTCTGATTGCATAACTGTAGACCGCAAAGGCGGGGGGCCTGTAGCCCTCCGCCATTTGCTTTGGCAGCCCTCACCTCGAGCCGGCGGGCGTGATTGCGTGATTGCCGACTCAATCGGACCCCGCCAGCATTTGGCAGTGACGAATTTGAAACCGGAGAAAGCGTTGCGCGAGATCCCCGGGGTTGGCCCGGTGCGGCTGGACCAACTCGCCAAACTCCGACTGCACACCGTCGCCGAACTCCTCGCTCACCGTCCACGACGCTACGAGGATCGTCGGCAGCCGCGATTCATCAACCAGCTCAACCCCGGTGAGGAAGCGCTGGTGCGCGGCCGGATCGCGGTGCATGGCCTCAACCGGTTTCGCAAGGGCACCAAGTCGGTCTATGAGTTCGTGCTTGCTGACGGCACCGGCCGCCTGCATTGCCGGTATTGGAATCTGCCTTACCTGCAGTCGCAATTCGCCGTCGGCATGGAGCTCTTCGTTTTTGGCAAACTGACGAGCCTCAAGCCCCCTGCAATGGATCATCCGGAATTCGAACTCATCCTCGATGACGAAGATCCAACGATCCACCTCAACCGTCTGGTGCCCATTTATCGATTGACGGAAGGCCTGTCGCAACGCTGGTTGCGGAAGTTCGTCTGGCGGCTGTTGGCGACGGTTGAAATCCCGGAAACAAAGGACGAACTTCTGGTCGCAGACCACACGCGCGCCGCCCGCCTCGACCAGTTTCGCCGATTACATTTCCCCAAGACACTGGAAGACATCGAAAAGGCCCGCCTGCATTTCGCGCTCGAGGAGTTCATTTCCCTGCAACGGGGGTTTGCAACCCGCCGGGCTGCCTTTCGCACGCAGGCGAAAGGGCTACCCTGCGGCGGCGACAATCGGTTGATAAAACCCTTTCTCAAGCAGCTCCAGTTCGAGCTCACGGCGGCGCAAACCAAGGTGCTGCGCGAAATCCGTGCCGACCTGAAACGGGATTTCCCGATGCGCCGTCTCCTGCATGGCGATGTCGGCAGCGGCAAGACGGTGGTGGCCGCGTGCGCCGCCCTCATGGCAATCGAATCCGGCTATGCCGTCGCGCTCATGGCACCGACCGAGATTCTCGCTGAGCAACATTTTGCCCGACTGCGCGACTGGTTCAAGGAATTGAACGTGGCCGTCGCGCTGCAGACGGGCAACGTCCGCTCCGCGACTCGCGGAGCACAAGCGGCGTTGACGATCGGCACTCACGCGCTCATCCACGAAGGTTATCAGCCCGAACGCCTGGGCCTGGTGATCATCGATGAGCAGCACCGGTTCGGTGTGGTGCAACGGGAAAAACTCGTTCGCAAGGGCTTCTATCCACACCTGCTGGTGATGACCGCGACCCCGATTCCACGCACCCTCGGGCTCACGGCCTACGGCGATCTCGACGTGTCCGTGCTGGACGAAGTGCCGGCCCGCCGCGGAAAGGTGCGCACGCACCTGCGCACCACAAACGAACTTCCAAAAATATGGCGCTTCGTTCACGACCAGCTCGCCGCCGGTCGACAGGCCTATGTGGTATATCCACGCATCGAAGAGGACGCTCCGAAGGGAGCCCTCAAGTCGGTCAGCGAAGAGCACGATCGCTTGCGTGAACTGATGAAGCCGCACCACGTGGGTTTGTTGCACGGCCGAATCGATTCCACACCCAGCCAGCAGATCATGGCCGAATTCCACGCGGGTCGGATTCAGATGTTAGTGGCGACCACCGTGATCGAGGTCGGCCTGGACGTGCCCAACGCGACCGTCATGGTCATCGAAAACGCCGGGCAGTACGGACTTTCCCAGCTGCATCAATTGCGCGGCCGCATTGGCCGCGGCGCTGCCGACTCGCACTGCATCTTGGTGGAGGATTCACGGAAAACCGAGGCCGTAGAACGGCTTAAGGTTTTGCTCCGCACCACCGACGGTTTCGAAATCGCCGAGGAAGACCTGCGCCTTCGCGGGGTCGGAGATTTTTTGGGAACCCGGCAGAGCGGGATGCCGAAGCTTAAGTTTGGGGATCTGCTGAAAGACCGCGAACTCGTCGAACTCGCCGGCCAACTGGTCCACAGTCATCCCCGATGTTCAGCCACCGCAAAGAAAAGCCCCGGGACCGTCAGCGATCCCGGGGCTATTGAGTGAGTCGAGCGGACTATGGCTTAACTTCGATCGTGGCGGCCTCGCTCTTAAGTTTGCCGTGGCGATACATCAACAACAGACCCGCCTGCGACGGCGAGGCCACCTCACCGCCGGGCACGGCCAGCACGTCCAGATCGGCCTGGGCGTTTGGCGCCAGCTCGGCCAGCGGGAAGCCGAAATATCTCGGAATTCCCAGCGTGTAGGTCATCGGCCCCAAGACATCCGTAAGATTGCCGCTGAAATAGTTGTCGAACGCATAAACCTCAAAATCGAAGGGTGTCTCGGGTGTCAGCCCCAGCGCTTCGAGTGGTGCGGTAAGAATGATGTTGGCCGAATTGAGATCGGCATCCGCGTAGAAATACGGCGTTGCCAGCCCGGTGGCGAAGTCGAACACCGAGACGACATTTTGTCCGGTGACGGCGAACCCGCCCAGTTCCGAGTTGAAGATGACGTAGTCCGCATAGCCGTCCTGATCCACGTCAAAATAGACATCGAACTCAGCCGGGTAGTTTGGATGCGCGCGCTGGCCAAACGTATTGACCGCGACCTGCAGGCCGAACTCCGGCTCCTCTTCCGTGCCGCCGATCGCCACCAACCGGGCGCCCACCGCGTTGATGTCGATCACCGCGAAGTTGTCCCCGGGGCCGGGAAGCTCCGCGTTGGAGATGCGCTCGCTCGATCCGGTCCAGCTGAACACGTCCACCGGGCCGTAAGCTGCACCGTGGTTCTTCAGCTTGAGCTTGCCGGTGCCATTGTGTTTCAAGTTCACCTTCTTGCCGGCGGTCTTGATATCGGCCGCCTTGTGCGGCAACACATGCCACGGCAGGTGAATGTTGTCGTCGCCGTCCTTGATGTGCAGGTAGCCGTCGAACTCGACGGTCTGAAGCAGCGGGCCACTGCCGCCGAGGAATCCGCCGTCCAAGGTCCAGTCGGGCAGCTTGCTGGCATCGATCTTCATCACCACGGGAACAAGCTTGGTGCTGTGCGGCGGCACGATCACGAAGGGTGGTGCCCAGACAGTCACGGCGCCGCTGCCTGCGTCATCCGCGTACCGGAAGCTGGAATTGACGCAGTAGAACCGCAACTTCCGGCTATTGTTTTTCACGGCCACGAACTGAACCTGCACCGAGTCCTTGGTCGCCGTATCATAGCCGAAGGAAAGCCCCACGCCGCCACCGTTCAGCGCCCACGCGCCGGTCCGTGCCGCCAGCGAGCGATCCACGCGAACCTCGCCCGAGCCGATCCGGGTGATAGGCGCAAGTTCACCCGGAGCCAGGGCGGGATTGGTGTAGATCGAGGTTTCGGCCGAGTTCATCAACGCCGCTTTGATCTGTTGCGGCGTCCAGTGAGGATAGGCCTGCACCAGCAAGGCCGCGGCGCCGGAGATCATCGGAGCGGCGCCGGATGTGCCGCCAAAGGCCGTCTCGAGATCCCCGTAGCCTGCTTCGGCGGAGAGGGACGCACCGGGCGCTCCGATGTCCGGCTTGATCGCACTGAAACTGTAGCTCGGACCGCGCGCGGAACTGTTCACGACGCTACCGACGAGCGGGATCGAGTTGTCAGGCGAGATCGTCACGTTCACGACCGCACCACCCGCCAGCGAATTTTTGATCAAACTCGCGTAGCTGCGAATGATGACCAACGTGGGCACCATCGTGTCGCCACCGCCGTAACTGAACTTGATGGCGTCGCCATCCGCCACGAGGCCAATCAACACCCCCGTGGCGCCCGCATCGGCCGCGACATCCACTTTGAGACTCACGGCGCAGGCACCACGGTCGATCAACGCGATCTTGCCCGTGGGATCGGCGAGCAATGGATCACCGGGGCAGCCGCGCCCGATGTAAACAACATCGCCGGTCACGACGGCATCAACCGCCGCCCAATCCAGCGTCTCGGTGTTTGCGTAAGATCCCGCGATGGCCGTCGGCGAATTGATGACCAGCGGAATTTGTCCTGCGGAAGGAACCTGCGTTTGGGCCACGCTGATAACCTCCGGCGTCGACGCCGGCGAACCCGTGATATAAGGGCGGTCGGCGGAGTTGCCGGCCGAGGCGACCACCACGATGCCCAGGCGAACCGCGTTGGCACAAGCTTCACTCAAGTCATCCTCCCGCTGGCCATACGATGAGCCGAGCGAAAGATTGACCACATCCACGGCGTCCGAAATGTCGCCATCGCCATTGGGATCAAGGACGTAATCCATCGCCTGCAAGAGCGCGACGCCGCTGCATGAGGTCGCGACCGCACTGCACGCTTTCACCGCAAGCAAGCTTACGCCGGGGGCCACACCCTTGTGCGTTCCATCAGCGCTGGCGCCGCCAATGATATCCGCGACGTGCGTGCCGTGCGCGCCGAAGTCGATCGGGTCTTCGTCCGGAGCCAGATCACCGTCGGGCCAGACTTCACCGACGAAATCATAACCTTCGACCACCTTCGCCGTGGGGAACAAACCATCGCGCGTCGTGGTCAGCGGATCGTCCGTGCTCACGCCGTACGCTGCCTCATACGCGGCATAAGTTCCTTCACCTCCTAAATTCTTGTGTGTGTAATCGATGCCGGAATCCACAACCGCCACCCGCACGCCGGCACCATTGACGCCCGCCGCTTGCGCCGCGGCCGCACCGATGTAGGGCACGGTCTCGCTCAGATCCAATTGGTAGTTCACGACCGGCCGAACCGCGGTGACGCCCGGCATCGCCGCAATCGTCGGGATTTGTGAGGCATTGACCCGCACCGCCACGGCATTGTGAGCTTTGCCAAAGCGGGCCAACTCGCGAGCACCAGTCACCTTGATGGAACTTAGGAAGCTGCTCTGGCGGGCACTCAGGTTTCGCAAATGCTCGCGCTGCCGCGACGGCGACATGAGGGAGCCGGTCTTCCGGGCACCTTCAGTCTGGGCGGCGGCCAGCGAAGGATCAGCCAGCCGGATGATGATCTCGATTTCGCCGCCTGCATTGAGCAACCGGGAATCAACCGGCGGGCGGGCGGCGTCAGCGGTGGTGACTCGAAGGTGGGAGGCGTCGGCCAGCACCGGAGTTTGCGCGGTCGCAAATCCAGGCACGGCCAGCAACCCACCGAGCAAAGACAGGGAGACGAATTGCTTGCACATAAAATCTACTCCGGGCAAGGGACGTTTTGGTTGGTGGTTTGGGAGTGAACGCCAGCGATCTTGTCCCGAACCCGACCGTCGTCAATTCCATTGACGCACGATTCTTTAACTCCCTGATTCGCAACCAAACCCGTCGCGGGGCGCCCGGCTAAACGTAGCGCGAACCGACCAGCCGGAGCATCGCCGACAACGATTGCGCCCGATTGGCCTTCGTCATCGCCACCGGACAGGGCTTGGCAACCTGCTGATCGCTGAGGTCGTCGATGAACTTCTCAGCAGCCCGCGCTCGCGCCGTCGCGGTCGCAAACTCGCCCCGGATTCGCGCCAGCTCTCCATGATCCAACCAGTAGCCACCGCAGCCTGGGCAACTGTCCACTTCCACCTGTTGCTTCACGCTGAAGAAATGCTGCCGCAGTACGACGTCCTGACAACGGGGACAGCGCAGTCGCTGCTGGGGATCACGAGTCACGTCCGCCTTTCGATCCACATGAGCCAACGTCTTGCCTTCACCTTCATGATGCTCATCGAAGCGCTGTAACTCAAAGTGGTCGAACCACACGCCGCCGCAGCCTCCATGGCAGACGTCCACCAAAATTCTACCCACGGCCAGCACGGTGAGGCTGCGGGCACAAACCGGGCAGTCGATGACGGCATGGCTGGGAGTGGTCATGGCCTTTCACTAGCAGCAGAATGGTTGGCCGTCGAATCGTTTCCCCAGCACCCCGCGTTTGAAGGGGAATACAGGGCGCAATTCCCGCCTCGCCGCCACTTGCAAATCATCCGCCCCGCCCTACCATCGCGCGCCACATGAAGTTCATCGAGCAACTGAAATTCACCGACGACGGATTGATTCCCGCCATCATCCAGGACGCCGCCAATGGGCGTGTGTTGATGATGGCCTGGATGAACCGCGATTCCCTGGAAAAAACCGTCGAGACAGGCAAGACCTGGTTCTGGAGCAGGTCCCGAAAAAAGTTTTGGATGAAGGGCGAATCCAGCGGCCACACGCAGACCGTGAAGGACATTGCGCTCGATTGCGATGGCGACACGCTGTTGATTCAAGTTGAGCAAGCCGGCGCCGCTTGTCACGAAGGCTACCGCTCGTGTTTCTTCCGGTCCGTCCGTCAGGCGGGTGCTGGCACCGAAACAACTGAGGTGCAGCTCAAGACCGCTGACGAGATTTATGGGAAGAAGTGACCCGCCGTCAGCCACTCAGGGCAATCCCCCACACCATCCAACTTCCATTCTGATCCAACCAACTCATGATTTCACCGAGTCGCGAAGAGTTCTCGAAGCTCGCCACGCAGGGCAACTTGATCCCGCTCTACTGCCGCCTGCTGGCCGACATCGAGACGCCCCTGTCCGCCTATCAAAAGATTCGCGGCCAGGGCGAGTCGTTCCTGTTTGAGTCGATCGAAGGCGGCGAACATCTCGGTCGCTACAGCTTCGTTGGGTGCAACCCGCGAGCGATCATCAAGCAGACCGGCAACCGCATCGAAGTCAGCGAATCGGGCAAGGTGATCGAGAAGTTTGCGATCCCGACGAAGCCCAACGACGACTGCGGACAATGCGTGAAGGACGGCTTGGAGGTCGTCGAGCAAGTGCTCGCTCGCTACCGGCCGGTTGCCCTGCCGGAATTGCCGCGCTTCACCGGTGGCGCCGTCGGCTTCATCGGCTACGAGTTCATCCACGACGTTGAACCGACGGTTCCTCGACCGCCGCAGGACAAGCTCGGCACGCCGACGATGTATTTTCTCATCGCCGATCAGTTGCTCGTGTTCGATCGCGTCGCGCAAACCGTGACCGTCATCGTCAACGCGGTGCTGGCCGACGGCGCTTCCGTTGACGACGCCTACGAAGACGCGGTTGCCGAGATCGAGCGGATCGTTGCCTTGCTGGAACAACCGCTGGCGAGTCATCCGGTGCCCGTGCCGGTCGCGTCCGATGTCGCCGTCGAATCCAACGTCAGCCGCGAGCGCTTCCTCACGAACGTCGCCCAAGCCAAGGAATACATCCGCACGGGCGACATCTTCCAAGTCGTCGGTTCGCAGCGCTTCAGCACGCCCTTCGCCGCGGCGCCGCTCGATCTCTACCGTGCCGTCCGCACGATCAACCCTTCGCCGTACATGTTCCTGCTCGAGCTCGAGGGCTTCTCGCTGGTCGGTGCGTCCCCCGAAATTCACGTCCGCTGTGAGAACCGGCGGGTGGAGATTCGCCCGATCGCCGGCACCCGCCGTCGCGGCAAGACGGAAGAGGAAGACAAAGCACTGGAGGCGGAACTGCTCGCCGATCCGAAAGAACGCGCCGAGCATGTCATGCTGGTCGATCTCGCGCGCAACGACATCGGCCGCGTCTGCGAATACGGTTCGGTGACACCACAGGACTTGATGATCATCGAGCGTTATAGCCACGTGATGCACATTGTCACCCAGGTCGAAGGCAAACTTGCCGCCGACAAGACGCCTTATGATTTGATGCGGGCCACGTTCCCGGCCGGCACGCTGTCCGGCGCCCCGAAAATTCGGGCGATGCAGATCATCTCCGAGCTCGAGCAAACCACGCGCGGGCCGTATGGCGGTTGCGTTGGCTATTTCAGCTTCAACGGCAACCTCGACTGCTGCATCACCATCCGCACCGCGCTGCTCAAGGACGGCCAGGCGTACGTGCAAGCCGGCGGCGGCTGGGTCGCGGATTCCGATCCCGAGGCGGAGTTCCAGGAAACGGTGAACAAGAGCCAAGCGATGCTCCGGGCCGTGGCGATGGCCCAGCAGATTGCGGCCGGCCCGCGCGATTGACCGGGTGCGGATGGGATGATGAAAATACCTCCTTGCCTCCCGCCGCCGCGTTCCTGCATCTTCCGTCATGGCAGCTTTACCAGTTTCAACTTCAGCTTCGCTCGACGAACAATTCTACCAGCCGGCGGACCCCTTTTTCACCGGCAACCATCGCGTGGGTCTGACCTACGATGACGTCACGCTCGCCACGCTTTACTCCGAAGTCCTGCCGCGTGACACCCAACTCGACACGACGCTCGCCGACGGCCTGCACCTGAACATCCCGATCATCTCGTCCGACATGGACACCGTCACCGAGGCGCGCATGGCCATCGCGATGGCGCTCAACGGCGGACTCGGCATGATCCACTACAACATGGCCGAGAAGGATCAACTCTCCGAGGTCAGCCGCGTCAAGAATCACGTGCATGGGCTGATCCAGGATCCAATCAAAGTCTCGCCCGACCAACTGATTGGCGACGTGCTGGAGATGATCGACAAGCGGAAGTTCGCCTTCAGCACATTTCCGGTGGTGGATTCCGCCGGCAAACTGCACGGTCTGCTGCCCGGTCATGTGGTCAAGCCCCGCTACGCCAACCGCAAAGTGTCCGAGTCGCTCACTCCGCGGGCCCAGGTGCAGACCCTGAACGTGCGCGAGATCGCCACGGACCCGATCGCGCGGGCGGACAAGTTTTTCACCGACCATCCGGGCATCCACAAGCTGCTGGTCGTCCACGACGACGGCCGGCTGCACGGACTGTTCACGATGAGCGACGTCGAGCGCATCACGCAGGAGCGGATCGCGCAATTCAAGCCGGCCCGCGACGCCAACTTCCGGCTGATCGTCGGCGCGGCGGTCTCGGCAACGCGCAACGCTTTCGGTGAACTGGACCGCGAACGCATTCTCGAACACCTCGGCGGACTGGTGGAACGGGGCATCGACGTCGTCGCCGTCTCCACGGCGCACGGCCACACCAAAGGCGTCGGCGAGACGGTGCGGATGATCCGCGAAGCGTATCCGCAGCTCCCGATCATCGCCGGCAACGTCACCACCGCGGCCGGGGTCGAGTTCCTGGCCGGCTGCGGTGCGAACACGATCAAGATCGGCCAGGGACCGGGATCGATTTGCACCACGCGCATCGTCGCGGGGGTGGGCATCCCGCAGCTCACCGCGCTCTACGTCGCGTCCAAGGCGGCGGCGAAGAAAGGCGTTTCGATTCTGGCCGATGGCGGCATCACAAAGTCCGGCGACATCGTGAAGGCGCTGACCCTGGCAAACGCGGTGATTTGCGGCGGCGTGCTGGCCGGTTGCGCCGAAGCGCCCGGTGAATTGCTGGAAATCAGCGGCAAGATTTACAAACAGTATCGCGGCATGGGCAGTCTCGCGGCGATGAAGGCGGGCTCCGCCGCGCGCTACGGCCACGACAAGCAGGACACTACGCGCAAGGTCGCGGCGGAAGGCGTCGAGGCGTTGAAAGAAGTTTCGGGCTCGCTCGACAAAGTGCTGGCCCAGCTCATTGGCGGCATCCAGTCCGGCATGGGCTATCTGGGAGCCTGCAATCTGGGCGCGTTGCGCGAGAAGGCCCGTTACATTCGCGTGACGCCCGCCGGCCAGCGCGAAGCCGCGCCGCACGACGTGATCGAGGTCAAGGCGAGCAACTGATGATCGGC
>JANLTG010000188.1:0-6736 GCA_031362805.1 bacterium | reverse complement strand
CCCGCCGTTCTCCTGGGAGGTGGGCCAACGCCCCGCGCAACACGCGGGCAACGGCGACTTCATTACCGGCGAGACGGGAGTGTGGGGCTTCAGCGCGTTGACCGTCGGGCTGAACGCCGAGTTCTACAAGGCCGCCACCCCGGGGCTGCCGTTTCAAATCGCCATGCAACGCGGCGTGCGGATGTATCACGACCAGACGACCCGCCCGCTCAATGACCTGCGGTGGGAATTGTTCACCCTGCTCAGTCACGGCGGTTTCGTGACCATCGTGGACAAGACCGCGTTCGATGGCTGGCTGGACCCGGTGGCTTACGAACGCTTCGGCGCGGCGTTCCAGGAAGTCCACACCAAACGCGCGCACTTCGGTCACGCGCCGGTGTATGAAGTGGGTCTCTACTACAGCAGCCGCACGCGCGACTGGTTCGGGCGCGACAAGCCGGCGGATCATTTCCAATCGTTCCAGGGTGCCCACAAGGCGATGGAGTATGAACACATCCCCTGGGGCGTCGTGCTGGACGAGAACGCCACCCTCGACACGCTGAAGAAATTCCCTGTCGTGATGCTGCCGAACGTGGCCATCGTGTCGGAGCAGGAGGTCGCGCTGTTCCGTCGTTACGTCGAAGAAGGCGGCAACTTGATCCTGACCGGTCTCAGCGGCACCAGAGGATGGCGGGGTGAGACCAATTCCCAATCCACACTGACGGAACTGATTGGCGCGAAGTTCATTCGCGAGCTCGATTCAACGGACAACTGGGTGCGCTTTCATGACATAAAGCTAAAGGTTGAGGAGCACGCGAAAACCCGTGCGGCAGGACCTTGGTCAGGCGCTGAACGGGAAAAGGTACTCGGTGATCACGACGCTATTCAGGTCGTGCTCGATTCGGCGCTTTCCCCGGCCAAACATCAGAACTGGCCTTTCCTCGTTCGCGGTCCGGCAGTCGTTTACGAATCCACCACCGCCACGCCCGTGGGCGAATTGCTCAAGCCGCATCGCACCGCGTTGCACGCCGAGAACCGCTACAACAAAGACTGGCCCATGAGCGCCGACGCGCCGGTCGGTCCCGCCATCCTGCTCAATCAACTCGGCAAAGGCTCCGTGCTCACCTTCGCCGCGTCCCCCGACTGGGCGACCGCCAGCGACCATCACCTGACCGAGACGCGCAAGCTTCTGGCCAACGCCGTCCGCCTGCTGAATCCCGCACCACGCATCACCATCGAAGCGCCCGTCGCAGTGCAGACCGTCATCACCGACGATCCGACCACGCGCACGCTGCGTGTCCATCTGCTCGGCTACAACACCCCGCCGCAGACCACGCCCGCCAAGGATCGTCCCTACGTGCTCCCAGTTCCCATCGAAGACGCCCCGATGTATCGCGTCAGCCTCACGACGCGCGAACCCTTGAAAAGCGCCAAGGCTTTGAACCGTTCCACTGAACTAAAACGCCGGGGCAACCGCGTCGAAGCCGTGGTCAATGACATCCATGAAGTGCTGCTGCTCAGTTATTGAATTCAGACGGGGTGAGCCGGGTCGAAGGAGGCGAAGAATGACGAAAGAATCGTTGCCCGGATGAAAATCAGAATCTCCTGCCTCCTGTTCTTGTCTCGTTTGTTCATCACTTCCGCGTGGGCGGCTGGCGCAGTCCTCGCCAATTCACCCGCGGGCGGGACGGCGGCGGCGGCTGCGGTGCGCCCGCCGGTCAGCTACTACGACGACATCAAGCCGGTCCTCGCGGTGCATTGCTACAAGTGTCACGACGGGGAGAAGCCCAAGGGTGGACTGTTACTCGATACGCGGACCAATGCGCTCGCGGGCGGAAAGTCCGGGGACCCGGCCATCGTGCCGGGCGCGAGTGCGCGCAGTGAACTGGTGCGGCGCATCGCGTTGCACGACAGCGATGAGATGATGCCGCCGAAGGGCGCACGGCTCACGGAGACTGAAGTGTCGCGCATCCGGCAGTGGATTGACGAGGGCGCGAAGTGGCCGGAGCGCGATGATTACTGGGCCTTCCAATCGCCGAAGGAGCCACCGTTGCCCAAGGGCAAGGCGGTGAATCCCATCGACCGTTTCATCGACAGCAGGTTGGTGGCAGAGAAAATCAAACCCTTGCCGCCGGCCGATGCACGCACCTTGCTTCGCCGGGCGTTCTTCGATCTCCTGGGCGTTCCGCCGACACCGGAAGAGGCGCAGCTTTTTCTTCGCGACAAATCCTTTGCCGCCTACGAGAAGCTCATTGAGCGACTGCTCGCCGACCCGCGCTATGGCGAGCGCTGGGCGCGGCACTGGCTCGACCTCGTGCGCTACGGTGAGAGCGATGGCTACGAGGACGACAAGGTGCGCCCGCACGCCTGGCGCTATCGCGACTACGTCATCCGTTCGCTCAATGCCGACAAGCCCTACGACCGTTTCGTCCAGGAGCAGGTGGCCGGCGATGAACTCTGGCCCGACGACCCGGATGCGTGGATTGCCACCGGCTTCGCCCGACTCGGCTCCTGGGACGGCATGTCGAAGGAACCCGCGCAACAGCGGCAGGATTTCCTGAACGACGCGACCGATGCGGTGGGGGCGGCTTTCCTCGGCGTCACGCTCGGCTGCGCGCGCTGCCATGATCACAAGTATGACGTCATCACCCAGCGCGATTACTACCGCGTGCAGGCCTTCTTCGCCGGCGTGAAGCGCGAGACCCGCGAGACGAAGGGCACGTTAAACGAACCGCCGTTCGTCACCGCTGCCTTCACAGCAGACAGTGCCGAACTCGGGCGGCTGAAAAGCGAACGTGATGAGTTGCTCCGCCTCGGGCGTGATGCCTTGGAGAAGGAACGCGAAGGTCAGCCGGAAAAGAAAAAGGTCGAGGACGATGCGGTGAAGAAGCGGGTGGAGACGGAGCATCCCGGCCGGCTGGGAAAACTCAACGACGCCATCAAGCCGCTCGAGGCGCGGGTGCGCTTCTACGAGCCCAAAGTTGAGGCGGTCCTCCACGGCGATGGCCCGAAGAAGATTCATCTGCTCAAAGGCGGCGAACTGGCACGCCCCGGCGAAGAAGTCGCGCCGGGATTCATCGCCGCGATGTTGCCGCCCGGGGAATCGGCCTCGCCGGACGGCAAACGCTCGACGCTCGCGCACTGGCTGGCGGCGCCGGAGAACTCGCTCACGGCGCGCGTGCAGGTCAATCGACTATGGCAGCATCATTTCGGCTCGGGCCTCGTCGCCACGCCGTCGGATTTCGGCCGCAACGGCAAACGTCCCACGCATCCCGAGTTGCTCGACTGGCTCGCGCGCCAGTTTGTGCGCGATGGCTGGAGCCTCAAGGCGATGCACCGCTTGATGATGACGAGTGCCGCTTACCGCCGCGAGTCGTCAGCCGGGGCAGACGCATTCGCCAAGGATCCGGAAAACAAACTCCTCTGGCGCATGAACCGTCGCCGGCTCGAAGGCGAAGCCATCCGCGACACCATTCTCGCCGTGAGCGGCACGCTGAATCCCGCGATGGGCGGTCCCGGCGTTTACGCGCAATTGCCGAAGGGCGTGAACGTCGAATTTCCCAACAACGACAAGGAACTGAGCTGGGGCACCGCGACCGAGGAAGACAATCGCCGTCGCAGCATTTACCTCTTCCAACGCCGCAGCCTGACCTTCCCGCTCATCGACGTCTTCGACGGCGCGCCGATGAACCAGTCCTGCGCCGCCCGCCCGCAGACGACCGTCGCGCCCCAGGCCCTCGCGCTCTTCAACGGGGAATTCACCCGCGAAGCCGCCGTCCATTTCGCCGCCCGCCTGCGCCGCGAAGCCGGTGCCGATGCACCGAAGCAAATTGAACGCGCCTTCCAACTCGCCTTCACTCGGCCGCCCAGCAAAGTCGAGCGAGTGACCGCACTGAAGTTTCTTCAGGAACAAACCACAACCCGCGATGCGGACGCCACCGCCGCGCTCGCTGATTTCTGCCACGTCCTCCTCAACGCCAGCGAACTCATTTACCCGGACTGAACGCATGAATTTCCCACAGGACTCCCACCCGATCACCCGTCGCCGCTTCATTGGCACGAGCCTCGCCGCGGCCGCGTTCATGCCGGCGTTCAAGGTGTCAGGTGCGGAGCCGCATTCGCTGCTCGCGCCGAAGGCTCCGATGCTGCCGCCGAAAGCGAAGTCGATCATTCTCATCGTCACGCAGGGCGGGATGAGCCAGATGGACACGTTCGATCCGAAGCCCGAGCTGGATAAGAATGATGGCAAGAAGCTCACGCCAGACTTTCTGCCCGGCATCGGCGAGGTGAAGACGTTCTTCGGGGGCAAGGATGGCTCGCCGTTGATGCGCAGTCCTTACAAGTTCGGCAAACATGGCCAGTGCGGGATGGATGTGTCGGAACTGTTCCCACACATCGCCGCGCGCGTGGACGACATGTGTTTCGTGCGGTCGCTGACATGCGACAGCAACAGCCACACGCCTGCGCTTTTCCAGATGAACACGGGCACCATTCAGCAGGGCTTTCCGTCGCTCGGCTCGTGGCTGCTCCACGGACTCGGCAGTGAGAATCCCGACCTGCCAGGCTTTTGCGTGATGGTGCAGAAGAACGCGCTGGTGAACGGCGGTCCGGCGAACTGGGGCGCGGGCTTTCTCGGCGCGACGTATCAAGGCACGTATCTGCGCAGCGGCACCACGCCGATTCTGCACCTGGAAGCACCCGCCGATTTCCCGCCCCCTGCGCAACAGGGCAGCATGGAATTGCTTCGCGCACTGAATCGCGAACACCTGCGCGGTCGCGAGGACGACGCGAATCTTTCTGCGCGCATGGCCAGTTATGATCTCGCGTTGCGCATGCAGGCACGCATGCCCGAAGCCGTGGACCTCGCGAGAGAGAGCGAGGAAACGCGGACGCTCTACGGCCTCGACGATCCAGACACCGAAGACACCGGCCGCAAATGCCTGCTCGCCCGGCGACTTGTCGAACGCGGTGTGCGCGTGGTGCAGGTCTACAGCGGCTCGTCGCAATGCGGCGGCGCGTGGGACGCGCACAGCGGGCTCAAGGATGGCCACCGCAAATGCGCCAAGTGGATTGACCGCCCCATCTCCGGCTTGCTGCAAGACCTCAAGCGCACCGGGCTCCTCAGTCAGACGCTCGTCGTGGGCCTGAGCGAGTTTGGCCGTATGCCGATCTCACAAGGCGGCACCGGGCGCGATCACAATCCCGGCGCGCAAACCATCTGGCTGGCCGGCGCCGGCATCAAACCCGGCACCCTCGTCGGCGCGACCGATCCGCTCGGCTACCGCGCTGTGGAATCACCGCATCACATGCGCGACCTGCACGCGACCCTCCTGCGCCTGATGGGTCTCGATGACATGCGGCTCACGTTCTACTTCAACGGCCGGAATTACCGCCTCACGGAAAACGGCGGACAACTCATCCAGCAGGCGCTGGCCTGATCATCCGGCACCGGTCACGACAATGAATCTTATCCCCTTAATCTGCCGCGCTGCCCTGAGAGTCCTTGCGTTCGCCAGCATCGCGGCCGTGCAAGTTGGCGCTGCTTCCTTCTCTCAACCGGCAGCGAAAACTTTGCCCGACCTCTTTGTCTGGACGGACACCTGCAATGTCCATGTCTTGCGTGTCGGCGAGGCCGCGCTGTTGATCAATCTCGGCGACGGCAGCGTGCTGGAACATCTCGGCGAGATCGGCGTGAAGAGAGTCGAGTGGGTTTTGTTCACCGATCATCATCGCGAGCAAACTCAGGGCGCGCCGAAGCTCGGGCCGTGGCGTGAGCGCAGCACCAAGGTCGCCGCGCCCGAGGTGGAACGAGCGTTGTTCGAGCGCCCGCTGGATTTCCGCAAGATGAACGTAAGCCTCGGCGATGCGTTCACGATTCACGGCTCCAGCTTCGTGCGTCCGCCCATTCAGCCCATCCCGCTCGACCGCACTTTCGCGACCAATGACACGTTCGTCTGGCGCGGGCATGAGTTCGCGTGCCTCGACACGCGCGGGAGCAGTCCCGGCGCCATGACCTACTTGCTCCGTAGCAGCCGAGGTGACGAGGCTCTCGAAAAGACGGGAAGCGGACGGCAGAGAGAGAAAAAGGATCAGAGCCTCGTTACCTCGGCTGCTACGAACTGGATCGCTTTCAGCGGTGACGTGATGCTTGACGGCGCGAAGATGCATACCTGGTTCGACACGGAGTGGGACTACGGATTCGCCGCCGGCATCCGGGCGTTGCAGAAGTCCGTGGCGCGACTCAGTGACACTGAGATTGCATGGCTGCTGCCTTCGCACGGGCCGCCGGTTCGTGAGCCACGGAAGCAGTTGCTCCAGTATGCCGGCAAACTGGAGCGGTTGGAGAAGGTTTACATGCGCGGCTACGATCCCGAAGGCGGCTCGGTCGCGTATCAGGACAAGGTTTCAAAACCCACCGTCGTCTCGAACATCTGGCAGGTGTCGCCGCACCTGTTCAAATTCAAGCGCCCAAATTCCTTCGTGAATTTCTCGCTCATTCTCTCGAACAACGGCCATGCGCTGCTCTCCGATTGCGGACTGCTCGACGAGCGAATGCTCGACACCGCGCTAGAAGGGATGCGCACGCACTTCGGACTCAAGGCGATTGATGCCATTGTCGTGTCGCACATGCACGGCGACCATTTCCTCGAAGCGCCGCATCTGCGCGAGAAGTGGGGCGCGCAGATCTGGGCGCTCGACCGCATGGTGGACAAGATGGAGCACCCGGAATGGTTCGACTACGCCGCGCCGATTCAGG
>JANLTG010000157.1:0-9774 GCA_031362805.1 bacterium | reverse complement strand
AAGAGGGGGAAGGACGGCTTCAGGAACGTTCGCCGGGCGGGTTCAACCCCGGATGGAACGGACGCTCCGCGCGCTCACCCCGCACTTCCCAGCGAACCTCACCAGCGCGCTCCGGTCCTTTCCAATCCTTTGGTGATTAGGAACGGTTCGATGACGGCCAGCAGTTTCGTCCACCGCATGAGGGCTTCCAGGCCCGCGAGGAACTACTCGCGGCGGGTGGTTGACTTTTTGGTGGCAAACTCCGTTTGGGGAAAACTGGGCTGGTGGTTCGCACTTGAAAGTTGAGGAAACCCCGGCCAACTCGTCCCGACACAAACCGCAAACAGCAGGATCAAAACAGCGCGACTCTAACGCATCCGTGGCGAATCCACCCGCAAGCGTTGGCCAGCCCGAAAACGCAATTCGATGGCCCCTGATTGCGAACTGAAAGCCGTCGCCTCGCCACACCCCGCCAGTCGGGATTTGGCTTCATCGGTGAGCCGTTCGGTTGCCGGAATCTCCGTGTCGACCACGATCAATTGCGCGGGGCGGGCGAGCTGACTCAAGCCATTGGCCAGGGTGCTCCCATCACCGACTGAGCTGGCGATCAGCACGTCCGCCGTGAGCCGCGGATGGCGCTCGATCAACCGCCGCCAGCCTTCAGCATCCAGATCCGGCGCATGCAATAGCTTCGTTCCTTCGAGCTCGATCCGCATGACCAGCGCTGAGCAATCGGACCGGGTCAACTTATCGCCACGGGCGGGATGAACCACGGTCCAGCCATGGAAGGTCTCGCCATCCGCCGGGCGCACGATCTCGAATCCCAAATCGGCAGCCACTGTTTCGAAACGCCGGTAAGGTAGGGAATGTTGCCCCACGGGGTTCAGGACAATTCTGCGCGGCGCCAACTCGGCGAGCACGTTGGTCGCGGCACCGACGTGACGGACATCGCCATGCGTGAGTACAAAATCGTCCAGATGATTGATGCCCTGCGCCTGGAGGAACGGCCGCGTGCGATAGCGCCAGTTCACCGCGTCGCCACAATTGATGAGGCAGTTTCCGCCACCTGATCGTTCGAGAAAGAGGGCGTGCCCCCCCTTCAGCGGCAGCACAGTCAATCGCGCATCGCGATACTCGTAATGCCAGGAACCCAAGATAATGACACCCAGCCCCAAGAAAGCCGGCACGGCCCAGCGCCATGCTCGCCAAAGCCGGCCCGAGACCACCAGCAACAGCGCGACGTAATAGGCTGCCATCGCCACGAGCGGCGGGGCTTTCACATAACACCACGCGCCAGGAAGTTCACTGAACCACGCGCTGGAGCTCGCCATGGCATGCGCGAAGAACCAGGCGGCATGATTGAAAAGCTCGGTCATAAATGGCGCAACTGAGCTGCACAGCAAACTGCCCAATGCCGAGGCCAGCGCCAACGATCCGAATTGCACGACGATGATGTTGGCAATCAGCCCGACCGGCGTGAACAGATGAAAGTACGCCATGATCAGCGGGAGCGAGCCCAGCCACGCGGCCAGCGATACCGCGAAGGAGACGGTGACAAATCGCAGCGGCAGGTCCAACCGCTGCTGCCAGACGGGCCGCAACTCGAGCGGCAGGAGCGGGTCCGTGCGGAGCAGGCGCTGGCGCCAAAGCTCGATCGGCGGCATTAGCAAACCGATGCTGGCCACCACGGCGAACGAAAGTTGAAAGCCCGCTTGAAAGAGTTGTTGCGGATCCCACAGGAGAATCAGGAACGCCGCGGCCGCGAGTGAGTTCAACAGATCGACCGGCCGTTCCAGCGTCCAGCCGACGATGATCACGGTCATCATGATCGTCGACCGCACGGCGGAGGGTTGCCAGCCCGTGGCCGCGGTGTAGAACCAGAGGATCGGAATCACCAGCCAGCCCACGGCGCGGCGCGGGATCCGCACCAACCGCAGCAGCGCCACGAGGATGCCGGCGATCAACGCCACGTGCTGGCCGGAGATGGCGAAGAGATGCATCGTGCCCGAACGCATGAAGGGCTCGCTCACCTCATCGGTCAGCGGCAACAGCCAGCCAACGCACAAGGCCCACAGCATTCCCACGGCGGGATCATCCGGCTCGAAGCCCATTCCCAAGACGCCCATGGACCAGGTCTGAAATCGCTCCGCCCAACTGAGCGGACAGTCCGCCACGATCCGGAGGTCGCGATCCGCTTCAAACTCGAGCTGCCGATGAATCTGGCGGCGGGCGAGATGGGCGCGGTAATCAAACATCCCCCGGGCGAACGCTTCCGGCGGCGGTTTCAGCAGGCCCGTGATTTCAACCTCCTGCCCCGGCCGCACCGGCGATCCCTTGGCGACCCGCGTGCTGGCGAGAAGCCAGCCATGGGCAGGTTGCCAACCGGACCGCTCAGCGGCGATCGCGGTGAGTCTCAACCTCGCGCTGGCACGCAACACTTCTTCGTCGCCCACGATCGCTTTGCGCACATCCACCCGTTCAACCACGCCGCGCACCGTTGCGAGCAGGGGTTCCGACGCCGTCAGCAGGCGGAGATCAACCGGGCTGAGGGTTTGTTTGTAGAGGGCGAGATTGGCCACGCCGCAAAAGAAGAGCAGCACCGGAAGCAACCACGCGCGGGCCTTTACCGAACTTATGCAAACCGCCGCCATTGCCAAACCAAAGGTCAGCGACCGGGCAGCCGGAATGGTCACCACGTCACCAACGACGATCCCGAGACCGTAGCAAAGCACTACCAAGCCGAGCGGCCGTTTCATGCGGTTTGTTAAAGGACTTCCTTCCCGCAGATTGAACCGGAACCTGGCCGCGCTTCAATCTCGCCGCTGTAACTCCCTCGCCTGTCGCCACAAATGCCAGCCGTGCAGGAGCACCAGACCGAGCGCGGCCCCCGCCGTGTCGATCAAAACATCATGGAACGAGCTGCCGCGACTGGGCACAAAACTCTGGTGCCACTCGTCGGAAGCAGCGTAGAGGAAAGCGAGCCCCAACGCCCACGCGGCACTGTGGCGACACCAGTTCGCGGGCGAACGTTCGAGCGTCCGCCGGACGGCGCGGTAGAGAAGCAAAGCCAGCAGCGCGTACTCGGTGACATGCCCGCATTTGCGGATCACAAGCTGGACCTTCTTCACTGCCGCTTCGCTGATGTCCGGATGGAACCAACGCAGGAAAGGCCCGATGTAACGCGAGGTGCGGTCGCTGGACATGATACTAGTCGAAGCACCGAAAATGAGGCTCATGCCCAGCACCACGGGCAGCCAGGAACTCAGCAGATACTTTGAACGCGACACGGCGGGATGGAATCAATTGCCTGATTGGGAGAGCAATCCAATTGTGATTCGGTTTGCCAACGACCCGGCAGTTTGGCAATCAGGAGCGTGTCTATGATCAAGAGTCTGACTTTAACCCTGTTGCTTTCGGGCGCCGGCGTGTTGACAATTTTAGGAGCCGAGTCCGGCAGCCCACCGGCAATGGCGTGGCATTTCGTGGGCTTCAAGGCGCTCAAGGCTTCCAGTCCGGACTCCTTCTTCAATGAGGTTGGCGCGCTGAAAAACTCGGAACTCGTCGGCGGCCAGGCGCGCGGCCGGCTCACCGAATTTCTGCCCGGCTGGTTCGGCCTTGATTCAACGAAGCTGTCGGCCGATGTCATCGCCCCGCTGATCGCCGAATCCCTGGAACAAGAGTCAGCCGCCCGTTTCGAAGGCGACCACCTGACCAGCGGTGACTGGGTCGTCGCCGTTCAATTTGCTCCCGCTGGCGCGGATCGCTGGCAGTCGGCCCTGCTCACTGTTGGCCGCCGCCTGGGCCTGGGTGAACCCGCGCCGCTCAAGCTCGGCGGAATCGCTGGCTGGGAAATTCCGGGCCGGGATGCCGGGCGCGGTTTTTCGTTCCTCGTGCAGAAGGATTGGGTGCTCTTTGCGAGCGGCTTCAAGAGCGGTTCCCCCGGCGCTCGTTGGGCCGCCAGCCTGGCGAAAGACGGTCGTCCCCTGCCCCAGCCCGGCAACGACTGGCTTTCCTTTGAACTGCATCCCGCCGCCGTGAATTGGCACCCCAGCCTGCCCTTTGCCGGCCCCCTGGCACACATCAACTCTACCTTCAGCTGGCAGAAGAAAGACATTCGAACGATCGCCAACCTCAAGCTCACGGAAGATCGCAAAGCGCCCAGCACCGCCTGGCAGATTCCGAAGGGCATCGCCAATGATCCGTTGGTCTCGTTCACGGCCGTGCGCAACTTGCAAAGATTCTTCGCGGGCCTGGACCCCGTGAAAGGCCTGAGCTCCGGTTTGATTCCCGATCAATGGTTCGGCTGGTCCCGCGGCTCCGTCGCCTTCATCGATGATTTTGCGGTACCGGTGAGCGAGGGCGAAAAGGTGTTTGAGCATCTCACGAAGACGGTCCCCTCAACTTACAATGCCCGACTGCTGGAACTCGCGCTCGGCCAATGGCTGTCAGCCACCAACAACGCCCGCGTCCTGTGGCGCGGCCTCCCGCTGCTGGTTCCCTACCTCGGACCGAAGAAGGACGGCGGCCAGGATTTTATCCATGGCGGCATCTTCCCGCTCACCGAGCAAACCAACGCGACGCCTGCGCCGGCGGAATTGTTTGCACAATTCGAGAGTCGCAACGAACTGGTCTATTATGACTGGGAAATCTCGCCGGCCCGGCTGGCGGCGTACAAGCAGATGAGCCAGTTTCTCGATCTGTTCCTGCCCCCTGCCAAAGCCGAGGCCGGAACTTTTGGGGCCGCGTGGCTCGCCGAGATTCAGCCGAAGCTGGGCAACGTGATCACCGAAGTCGCCGTGGGCGGCCCGCGCGAACTCGTGGTCACCCGCCGGTCCCAGGTCGGGATGACCGGCATTGAACTCTGGCTGTTCACGCACTGGCTGGACTCCGAGACGTTCCCGAGATTCCCCTACAGCATGCCGAAGCGACCGACCCCGGGCGCCCGCCCCGCCGGACTGCCCGGCGCAACACCGCCCGGACAGCCCTGACCTCGATGCTCCAACTCGGGTTCAACATCGATCACGTTGCGACGATTCGTCAGGCGCGGTACCGCGGGCTTGAGCACGGCGAACCGGATCCGGTCGAGGCCGCCCGCCAGGCCATCGCCGCGGGCGCGCACGGAATCACGGCCCACCTCCGCGAAGACCGTCGGCACATCATCGACCGCGACGTGAAGCGACTACGCGAAGTGGCCACCACTCGCTTCAATTTCGAAATGGCCAACTGGCCCGGGATCATCGAGATCGCCCTGGCCCTCCGGCCGGACATCGTCTGCCTCGTCCCCGAGAAGCGTGCGGAAGTGACCACCGAAGGCGGGCTCAACGTTTGTGGAAGCGAAACTTCGCTGCGTGAAACCACGAAACAAATGAACGGCGCCGGTATCGATGTCAGCCTGTTCATTGATCCCGACCCGCGGCAGATCGCGGCGTCGTCGCGAACGGGTGCGCAGTTTGTTGAGCTGCACACCGGCGCCTTTGCCGAGGCTTTTCTCAAAGACGCCCGCGGCGAACGCGAACTTGCTCTTTTGGTCG
Source organism: bacterium (assembly GCA_031362805.1). GTDB lineage: Bacteria > Verrucomicrobiota > Verrucomicrobiia > Limisphaerales > RI-55 > RI-55. The sequence goes on along the minus strand of JANLTG010000157.1, from coordinate 4,264 downwards.
CCGGAGCGAAGCAGGCACATCAGCTCGGCTTGCGCGTCAATGCGGGACACGGCTTGAACTACGCGAATCTCCGGGCACTGCACGTCGTGCCGCACCTGGAGGAGCTCAACATCGGCCACAGCATTGTCAGCCGCGCCGTGTTTGCCGGCATGGCCCAAGCCGTGAAGGACATGCTCGCCTTGATGGACGGCTACGCCGGTTGAATGGGAGTGGGCCGGCGGTCAACGAGTGCTCAATAGCCCGGGCTTTTCCTTGAGCAGTCGAATCTCTACCTCGGTGAGCGCCCGGTCGAAGATCGCCAGTTCATCCCAAAGCCCGATGTAGCTCAAGCCGAGCATCACCAGCGATTGCGCAGGATCCCAGGTAAACGTCTGAACCCGCGGGCTGAGGGCACCTTGAAGTTCGCCGTTCAAGTAAAGGCGAGCCACGCCATCCGCCCGTCCGGTGTTAAAATTGTCCCAAACGAAAGCCACGTGCGTCCAGCGGTCGCGGCTGAACGGCGGACGCGTCACGGCCACCAACGGCTTCTCCTCGAACGGAATCTCACCCCACTCCCGGTTGGCTGGATTCCACACTTTAAAATCCGCGTAGGCACCCAGGCGGAAGTGCCGAGGCTGCTCGTCTTTGCCAAACTCGACGAAGAACGCGGCGTCGTTCCAGGCGTGCGGCGTAATCTGGATGGGATCCGTGAAGCCCGGCTCCAGCTCCGTCTCCGGATCCAGCCGCAGCCAGAAGGACACGGTGCCCGACCAGTTGGTGGCGTTCCACGCAACGTTCTTTAAGGCCTCGAAATAAACCACCGGCGATTCCTTGCGCACAAACCGCAGGGCGTTTCCGGTGATACCCTCACCGCCCGCGAGCATGACTTCCCCGGCAGGTGGCAGTCCCGCGACTGCCCTAGCCCGCTCCTTCATTGAAGGCGCGTGACGCAAGCTGGGATTACCCTTTGCAAACTCCGCGTCCAGGCCGTTATCAAACGAAGCATGGAGCGTCAGCGAGTTTTTCAAACCTACGGCAGCCGCCGACGCCCCCCGCCCCGCGCAACCGGTTAGGAAGTGCGCTAGCAAGGCCAGCAAGAGCGCGGTGATGGAGCGGGACGGCAACGAAGAGATTCGGTAGCGAGCTAGTGAAGTCATAAGCGATTCAAACTTTGAGTGCTCCGCAGTCAACGCCGTTGCCTCGGGATTCTCAAGCCACGAGTTGACGCGCGGGTTGGGCAGCTTGACTCGCCGTGGCCCCGCACTATCCTCCGGCGCACCGGGGAGCCCCGCGAACGGGGCTGAGAGGTCCGAAGGTATTCGGACGACCCGTCGAACCTGATCCAGGTCATGCTGGCGAAGGGAGCAGCCGACCGTCGGCCTTCAGCCCTTCCTTTCTTTTCCCGGATCAGAAACCGTCTGCCGCAAGTCCAGAACCGTGACCCGACGCCTATGATCGCCAAGCCTGAGTTCCTCGAACCGCACAGCAGTGAACAACTGCCCGCCTCCAAACGCATCTACCTCCCGGGCGCGCTGCATCCCGACATCCGCGTGCCCATGCGCGAGATCGAAGTCAGCGACACCAAGTCTTACACCGGCGCGATCACGCCGAACGCGCCCGTGCGCGTCTATGATTGCAGCGGGCCGTGGGGCGATTCCGCGTTCACCGGCACGTCTGAGCAAGGGCTGCCCGCCCTGCGCCGCGACTGGATTCTCAAGCGCGGCGACGTGGAGGAGATTGATGGTCGCGAAGTGAAGCCAATGGACAACGGCTATCTCTCCGGCAAACACGCCGAGTTCGCCAGCCAGGCCGAGAAGAATCGCCTCATCGAATTTCCCGGCCTCACCGCGCAACGCCGCCGTCCGCTCCGCGCCAAGCCCGGCAAGACCGTTACCCAGTTGCAATACGCCCGCGCCGGCATCATCACGCCGGAGATGGAATTCATCGCCATCCGCGAGAACATGGGCCGGAAGGAGTGTTCGGTAATCAGTGATCAGTGTTCAGATTTGAGGAATGATATTGTCCGCAACGACCTCAACAAACAGCACGCCGGCAGCGCGCAGCTTTCACTGAACACTGACCCACTGATTACTGATTACTCTCCTTCAATCTTCCGCCGTTTCCCCCAGCGCATTCCGAAAGAGATCACGCCCGAATTCGTCCGCGAGGAAGTCGCCGCCGGCCGCGCGATCATTCCGGTGAACATCAACCACCCAGAAAACGAGCCGATGATCATCGGCCGCAACTTCCTCGTGAAGATCAACTCGAACATCGGCAACAGCGCCGTCGCGTCGAGCATCGAGGAGGAAGTCGAGAAGATGCGCTGGTCCATCAAATGGGGCGCGGACACCGTCATGGATTTGTCCACCGGCAAGAACATCCACGCCACGCGCGAATGGATTCTCCGCAACTCGCCCGTGCCCATCGGCACCGTGCCGATCTATCAGGCGCTCGAAAAAGTCAACGGCCGCGCCGAAGACCTCACCTGGGAACTCTTCCGCGACACCCTCATCGAACAAGCGGAGCAAGGCGTGGATTACTTCACCATTCACGCCGGCGTGCTGCTGCGTTTCGTGCCCATGACCGCCAGCCGCATGACCGGCATCGTTTCGCGCGGCGGCAGCATCATGGCCAAGTGGTGTCTCGCGCATCACAAAGAAAATTTCCTCTACACCCACTGGGACGACATCTGCGACATCATGGCCGCGTATGACGTTTCGTTCTCCATCGGCGACGGACTTCGCCCCGGCTCGATTGCCGACGCCAACGACCGCGCGCAATTCGGCGAACTCGAAACCCAGGGCGAACTCACCAAACGCGCGTGGGCCAAAGGCGTGCAAGTCATGAACGAAGGCCCGGGCCATGTGCCGTTGCACATGATCGAGGAGAACATGGCCAAGCAACTCGAGTGGTGTCACGAAGCGCCGTTCTACACGCTCGGGCCGCTGACCACCGACATCGCGCCCGGCTACGACCACATCACCAGCGGCATCGGCGCGGCGATGATCGGCTGGTATGGTTGCGCGATGCTCTGCTACGTCACGCCCAAGGAACACCTCGGCCTGCCGAACAAGAAAGACGTGAAGGATGGCGTCATCGCCTACAAGATCGCCGCGCACGCCGCCGACCTCGCCAAAGGCCACCCCGGCGCGCAATACCGCGACAACGCGTTGAGCAAGGCGCGCTTTGAATTCCGGTGGGAAGACCAATTCAACCTCAGCCTCGACCCCGTCACCGCGCGCGAGTTCCACGACGAAACCCTGCCGCAGGAAGGCGCAAAGACCGCGCACTTCTGCTCCATGTGCGGCCCGCACTTCTGCTCGATGAAAATCACCGAAGACGTCCGCAAATACGCCGCCGAACAAGGCATCGCCGAGGAAGAGGCGCTGAAGAAGGGCATGGAAGCGAAGTCGAAAGAGTTCGTGGAAAAGGGCGCGGAGGTTTACGCGAAGGCGTGAATTGAAATCTCTTTGAATGAATTCTTACCTTCGAAAGAAGAATTATCCCTTCACGATACGGAGCGTATCTGTGTCTGAAGACTCTCTGTTTGTAGGAACGTTCAGAAACACAGATTTGGGAGAACAGGACAATTGCTTCCGACGTTTGGATCACGAACTGCGGCTCGTTTGGAAATTTCCGGTAAAATATAGTCCCCTTGCATCTGCGCTTACTCCAGATTTCCTGCTCGCTGTAACGTGGGATATCTTCTCAAGTGGTGGATTTCTCTATTGTTTGGACCGGATATCCGGCGCATGCGTCTGGAACAAGCGCGTTAAAAACATTTCGACCGCTGCCGAACTATTGGTGTTCGGAGAGACATTGTTGTGCTTTTGTGATTCTGGGGTTGTTGGATATCAGATTAAGAACGGCAAGAGAGTCATGTCGGCGAATTATAGCACAAATGTTTATCCGCCGAAGGTTCAAAACGCTTCCGTCATTTCGTGCTCGCGCAATTCTTTGGTTAAGTTCCAAGGAAACGACTTAAGAGCGGATTGGGCTATAGACGGATTTGATAATCCATGGGGGTTTGGTTGCGACAAAGACCATGTTTTCGTCGCAAAAGAGGGATGCCTCCAGATTTACGATTTGAAGGACGGAGCAAATGTGGGACGAGTTAACTCCGGTCGGTGTAAAAGTCTTTCTGTAATTTGTCTTTCTTCCCTCCATCAGCACCCCTCCGGGGTTCGGTTGCGCTCGGCTCGCTACGCTCGCCATCGCTCCACCACACCCCCGAGGGGGGGTGTTGGGGGGAAGAAAGACAAATTACATAAATAATTTTTAACCG
>JANLTG010000101.1:0-12299 GCA_031362805.1 bacterium | reverse complement strand
GCTCCGCGAGCGCACCGTGACCGATCTCGCGGCGGCCGGGCGCGCTGATGCGGCCGGTCTCACCGACGGAGTAGTTCGGGAAGTTGTAGTGCAGGATGAATTTCTTCTCAGTCGCTCCGCCGGTGTACGAATCAAAGTCCTGCGCGTCTTCAGTGGTACCGAGGGTAACCAGCGCCATCGCCATTGTCTCGCCGCGGGAGAACAATGCCGAGCCATGCACGCGGGGCAACATGCCGAGTTCTGAATTCAACGGGCGCAAGGCGTCCATCGCGCGGCCGTCAAGGCGTTTGCCTTGATCAAGCACCAGACCGCGGACGCCTTCTTTTTGGAGGTAATAGAAGGTTTCGCGGATCACCTGCTCGTTCACCTTCTCGGCGCCGTATTTCTCAACGAGCTTCTTGCCGACCTCTTCTTGAATCGCCTTGCAGGCGGCTTCGCGGGCGAGCTTGCCGGGCGTGAGCAGCGCGGGAACCATGCGGTCACCGGCGAGGGCTTTCGCATCGGCGAAGACTTCGTCCGGGACGTGGAAGATTGAGATTGAACGCTTGGCCTTGCCGGCTTTGGCAACGAGCTCGTTTTGCGCGACAATCTGCGGCTGACAGGCTTCGTGACCGAACTTGAGGGCGGCGCTGAAATCCTCTTCGCTGATTTCCTGCGCGCTGCCTTCAAACATAACGATCTCGGTCGCGTTGCCGACATACACAATGTCCAGATCGCTCTCTTTGCGCTGTTCGTTGGTCGGGTTGGCGATGAACTGGCCATTGAGGCGGCCTATCCGAACGGCTCCGAGCGGACCATCCCACGGGATGTCGCTGACGCTGAGCGCGGCGGAAGCGCCGATGATGCTGAGGATGTCCGGGTCATTCTCGCCGTCCGCGCTCAGCACGAGGCTCTGCACCTGGACTTCGTTGAACCAACCTTTGGGAAAGAGCGGGCGGATCGGACGATCCGTGAGGCGGCACGTGAGGATTTCCTTCTCGGTCGGTCGGCCTTCGCGCTTGAAGTAACCACCGGGAAAGCGACCGGCAGCGGCGGCTTTCTCCCGGTAATCGACGGTGAGCGGGAAGAATTCCTGCCCCGGTTTGGACTTGGTGGCGGCAACCGAGGCGACAAGGACAATCGTCTCGCCGAGGCGGACGGTTACGGCGCCGTCAGCCTGTTTGGCAATCTTGCCGGTTTCAATGGTGATGGTTTGTCCCCCGCTGGGAATGCTGACTTGTGCTGGCATGGTTTGGGATCAGTAGATATCCCGTCAGCTTCGAGAAACTTCGATGAGCTGCCGGCGCGACCGGTGGCCCATCGAAATTGCCCGAACGCTAAGCGGGACGGGTTCATCGCGAATATGGAATTGGAGCGCAGGGGGGACGATTCGCGTTGATCGTCCCACCCCGTGAAAATCAGAAAACTTCTCCGCCCGGAGGCGGCAAATTCACCGGCGAAGGCCGAGCTCTTTCGTGAGCTTGTGGTAACGGACGGTATCCGTGTTGTGCAGGTAATCCAGCAACCGACGCCGCTTGCCAACCATCATGATCAAGCCCCGGCGGGAGCTGTGATCCTTGAGGTTCTTCTGCAAATGCCCGTTCAGTTCGTTGATGCGCTCGGTCAGCAGCGCTACCTGGACATCCGCAGATCCGGTGTCTTTTTCGTGCAGGCGGAAATCCGCCACAGTCTTACTATTTTCCATGTGAACCTGTTTCAATTCGGTTTTCGTAAAGCGGGTGAGAGTAGAAGTCGAACTGACACGTGTAAAGCATGATTTCGATTTCGGACGGACTCAGCCTGGCAAGGCGACCAGCAGTGCCTCCCGCACTGGTACGCCCAAAACTTCATCATTCACCCGCTCGATGACTCGCTGCAATTCGTTGGGCAGGTCGCCCAACTGCCCGATGGATTGGTTGCACCTGACGGTTGATCCGCGCAATGAAATCATCGTATCCCGCTCGGCGAAATCTTCCGTTCCCACCTCGATGTCACGAGACGGCACCAACCAATGGATCCGGTGCTCTATGCTGTCCTCCGCCGTCCGCCCGGATTTGAAGCATCGAAACTCCCCTTCGGGTGTTGAAGCCGACCGTCCCGGTCCAATTGGTGGGCCCACTCCATCAAATATGATCGTAATGAGTGTCCCGATGGCATCGCGTTGATGGGTAAAGGCGCGATCAACTTCTCCCGAGCCGGCTGGGAATGGCGGGGGTTGCCCGACCCAAGTTCGGGCCCCTTGCGAAGGAGGCCTGTAGCCGGCCATAAGAACTCGAGCCAGCACCTTCACAGCGGGTTAGCGTTCGATCCAGAGCACCCAGGTTGGGAACGCCACCGCTTAGCTTTGCGCCTCCAACTGACGCCGCACCTCGGTCATCAATTGCGTGGGACTGAAAGGTTTGGTTAGAAACGCTGACACCCCAGCCGCTTCGGCCTCCTCACGGGTAAACCGCTGGGCATTGGCGGTCATGATGATAACCGGAAGCAGCTTGGTTTCCTCCCGTTTGCGGAGTTCCGCCAACACTTCGAGGCCGTTGAGTTCCGGCATCATCACGTCCATGAGCACCAGACTCGGCTTGTCTTCGCGAATGCGCTCCAGCGCCTCGCGACCATTGGTGGCTTTCACCATCCGATAGCCGGCCCGCTGGATATGGTGCTGCAGCAACCGGATCATGTACGGTTCGTCGTCAACCACGAGAATGGTGGGGCCTTCGGTCATCGTATTAACCCGCCAGAATCAAAAACGTCTGGTCGTCCTGTAGCACGTCGCTGCGCTGGAACCGAGTCAATTCAGCGATCAATTCCTGTTTCATTGACTGTACGCTGGAGCCATTCCGTGTCTTCGTGGCCAGCCATTCCCCCAGTCGTTCGTAGCCGAAAAGGTCGCCCGCTGGGTTCCGGGTTTCGACCAACCCGTCCGTGTAAGCAAGCAGGCGCGCGCCCGGAGTCAGCGTGGCTTCCTGATCGCTATACTCCGCATCTTCGAGCACCCCCAGCGGCAAGCCTTCGGGCGCCAGGGCCTGCGCGAGAGCGGAACCCCCAGCCGCCACCAGCGCGGGACAATGCCCGGCATTGGCAACTCGCAACCGCCGGGTTACGCCGTCCACATGCAAAACTTGTACGGTGATGAACATGTCCACAGCCGAGAGATCACGATACAAGAGCCGGTTGGCTTGAATCAAAAGTTGCGACGGGCGGACCTCTCCCCGGGGCATGGCGCGGAACAAACTGCGCAGAATCGCCGCGAACATCGCCGCCGGCACCCCCTTGCCCATGACGTCGGCGATGACCAGCAACAACTGACCACCGCCGCACTCGATGACATCATAAAAATCACCACCCACCTGGCGGGCGCTCTCACAATGTCCGATCAACTCGATGCCATGCGCGGAGGGCAATTCCCGGAGAATCAGCGATTGCTGAATGCCTCGCGCAATATCGAGCTCGCGCTCGTTCAGCTTGCTGTGGATGAGGGTTTCCTGAATCTCCGCATTCACGAATTGGATCGCGAGAAAGTCCGAGAACGTGCCCACGACGTTCAACTGTCCGGCGGTGAACGGGATGCGGTTCAAATTCCGCCCCAGCACGAGCGTGCCCATGAGCCGCTCGCCAAAAAATATCGGATGCACCACGCCGCTCGCCCCCGGCTTGATCCGGCCCAACGGATCTTCGAGCAGCAAGGGGCGGTGCTGATCGAACCAGACGTTTTGCCGGACGATGGCCGCTTCGACCTCGACAGAGTTGTTCGTGCCGCCTGCTTTTGGAAAATTGATCGGCTGGTCGCTGAAGAAAGTTTCCGAGGCGACCAGAAAATTCAACACCCCGCCGCTTTCCGGGAGCAGTCGCAGCACGTACCAGTCTGCGGCGATGATTTGAATGAGGTCAATCAGCAGCCGGCGGGCGAAGTCCGCCTTGGTGCTGCCGTTCCCCTGGTCTGCGCTATGCCGGAAGATGGCAGCCAGGCTTTCGTAGCAGAAACTCAGCTCCTCCGCCATGTCCGTGATGATTTGATCGTTCTCGGAGATGCGGCGGCGCAATTCGTCCGCCGATTCGACCCGGTCGCTTCGTTCACTCCCGGCAGGCGCGCCGCGGGTGCGAACCAGATACAGAATGTTCTCATGCCGTCCCCGGAAATAATGCACTTCCTCCATCAGGGACGTCATAAGGAACAGGCCCCGCCCGTTCTCGCTGTCTCCCTCCGGCAACGAAACTTCCGCCGGCCACTCGAATCCGGGGGTGTGGTCGTGGATCCAAAAAGTCACCCGCGCGTCGGTGCAAAGCACTCGCACCCGGACCCGTTCCTCGCGCCCGGCGGCGTCGGTATAGCGCACGGCATTGTTGCACCCTTCGGCCAGGGCGAGTTCGCAGCCCATGACCTCGTCATCGGTCAACCGGTGGAGACGGAGGAAAGAAGTGATGGCCTCTAGCGCGAGCCGGACTTCCGCGTAGTCGCAGCGGAACGCCACATCCAGCGAATGTCCGTCGTTGGTTTGGAGTGGAGAAGGAACCATTCCCCGGCTGCCTAGCGCTTCACCACCTCGAAAATGCGATGCATGCGGGTCAATTCGAGGATCTGCTGGATCGGCGGCGTCGGATTAACGAGCCGCACCAGCCCGTTCCGCGAGCAGGTGGTTTTGTGGAGGGCGATCAACGCACCCAGCCCATTGCTGTCCAAAAACGTCGTCGCCGAAAGGTCGATCTCGATAAACCGTTCCGAGGCCTTCATCGACGCTCGCACCTGATCCCGAAACTGGACCGAGTTCGAGGCATCAAGGCCGCCGAGATCGTAGACCTCAACCGTTTCGTCTGTGTGCTGAACTTTCATCGCTCGCGTTGGACATTGCACGGCGCTATCTGGCTCGCCCTGCCGACCTGTCGTTTTCAAATCTGGAGGGACACATAGCAGGCCACCTCCCAGCAAAGCAATCCCCGGATTCGTATATTTTTTGCAAACGTCTTTAGCCCAAACGCCAACGCCGGCTAAAAAAGCTTTTCATCCCGGCTCGCCACATCAATTATCCGCCCAATCTGAACGGCCGACGGCAGTGCCCCTTGGACCCATTTGCATCCGCACTTTTCGGGTCCCGCGGGGTGGTAGAGGAAAAGTTCGTTCAGCCGGGAAGCATGAAAGGCAAAACGCCGCCAGCGAGCGAAGCAGTTGTCAGCCAGGAGTGGCAGAGGTTGGTGGACGGATGTCCCACCGCGGCCTGCCTGATGCGATTGTCGGACGGTTCGATCCTCGCATGGAATGAGCGTTGCCGAATTATTGCCGGTTGCCCGCCTGATGCTGCCATCGGAACCGGTAGAACTTTGGAGCTTTGGACCGCGGACCGGAGTGCAGAAGCCATTCGCAAGTCACTTCCCGCTTCCAGCGCCCAACTGGGACTGCGCGCCCAATTCCGCATCGGCCCCGAGCACCCACCGCGTGAGGTGAGCGCGAATTTGCTGCTTGCCCCGCAGCTCAACGGAGACTGCGCGCTGGCCTTTCTCCAACAGGCGGACGAAGTGCGCGACGTCGAGCAGGCCCTGGCCACCGCCCGGGATGCCGCAGTCGAGTCTGCACGCTTGAAGTCGGAATTCATTGCGAATATCAGCCACGAAATTCGCACACCGCTGAACGGCATCATCGGGATGACCCAATTGCTCCGGGATACCAAGCTGGGCTCCCTGCAGCGCAATTTCACGGAAACCATCCGGCTGAGCGCTGATAACCTGCTGCACCTGATCAACGAGATTCTCGACTTCTCGAAGCTGGAAGCAGGCAAGCTGAGCATTGAACACGCCCCCTTTGATCTGCCTTCAGCGGTTGAAAGCACGCTCGACCTGCTGGCCGAGCGCGCGCACTCGAAGGGCCTCGAATTGACCTACTTGGTTCACGCCAACGTCCCCTCCCAACTCCTTGGGGACGTTGGACGCCTGCGCCAGGTCCTGACCAATCTGATCAACAATGCCATCAAGTTTACCGACCAGGGTGAGGTCGCCCTCGAGGTCACCGCCGAGGCGGGCGACGATGGCCGCCCGGCACTGAAATTTGAAATAATCGACACCGGGATCGGCATTCCCGAGGCCTCGCTGCCGCACCTGTTTCAAAAGTTTCAGCAAGTCGACAGCTCGACATCGCGTCGTTTTGGCGGCACCGGACTCGGGCTGGCGATCTGCCGTCAGTTGGTCGAGGTCATGCGCGGCACCATCGGGGTCGCGTCCAAACCGGGCTCGGGCTCTTGCTTCTGGTTCCGCCTTCCTTGTGTCGCGCCGAACCAGACCGCCCCGCCGTCGGCCGGCGATCTGCCCGTGCGTTTGCAGGGGTTGCGCGTGTTGCTCCTCGAGGCAAACGCGACCAACGCACGCAACCTGATCGCGGCCCTGACCAGCTTGCGTATTGATTGTGTCTGCACCGCGAGTGGCCAGGAAGCGCTCGCCGCTTTGCGCACGGCCGCGCGCGAGGAGCGTCCGTTTGGGATCGCGATCCTCGACCTGGATACGCCGGGCATGGACGGGCTCAGCCTGGCCCGCGCCATCAAGGTGGAATCGGCAATCGCCAGCACGCGCATCTTGCTGCTCACCACGCTCACCCAACAGTTGGAAACCAGTCTGCTCCACGCCTCGCACGTTGGTGCCTGCCTCACCAAACCGTTGAAGCTGTCGCGCCTCGCCGACTATCTTATCGCGGCGCTGACCGACAATCCACAACCCCGCCCGGCTTCGCTTCGCGATCCCACCCAGGCGGAATTGCTTGATGAGTTGAACCTGTTGCCGTCCGCCACGCCGCTCCGGATCTTGATTGCCGAGGACAACCCGATCAACCAGAAGGTCGCGCGCGGTTTGTTGAACCGTCTGGGCCACGTATCCGAAGTGGTCGACAACGGGCGCAAGCTGTTGCGCGCCGTCGAACTCGCCCCCTACGACATCATTTTCATGGACTGCCAGCTTCCGGAAATGGATGGCCTGCAGGCCACGCGCGAATTGCGCCGCCGGGAGTCCGCCAACCCGCAGGCCCGTCGCTCGTACATCATCGCGATGACGGCGGATGCCGCGCCGGGCGCACGCGCGCGGTGTATCGAAGCAGGCATGGACGATTACCTGAGCAAGCCCATCCGGTTGGATGAGTTGCACAGTGTGCTGCGCCGCACCGCTGAATTCATCAACCTGAACGCCAAACGCGGCGGCCAACCTGCGCCTGCCGGCATGATCGATCCCCAAGTCATGGAAACGCTGCGGTTGCTGCGCCAGCCCGGCCAGCCGGATCCGCTGCCGGCACTGTTCGACGAATTCATCGACACCGCGCAAAATCGCCTGGAGAAAATCCAGTCCGCCACCATGGATCACGATGCGCCGGCCCTCGAATACGCCGCTCATAGTCTCCGCGGCAGCGCCTCCGGCGTGGGCGCCCTCCGCCTCTCCGCGCTGGCCGCCGAACTGGAGGACAGCGTCAAACACGGATTCCTCAATCGTGCCGCCGAGATGCTCTCGCAACTGGAGGAGGAATTTCTGAGCGTCCGCCGCTCGCTCGAATTCGAGCGGGAACGTTGAGCGCGGTCGCGCGCTTGCCGTGCGGCCGCAGTTTGCTACGTTCGCGCCGTGACGTTTGTTGATTCGTTCAATTCCCTCCCGCTCGATGCGCTGCACCGGAGGTCCCTCGACACCTCCGGCGAACAAGTTCGCCGCGCGTTGCAACTCCCCCGGCTTGTACTGGGCGACTTCGCCCATTTGATTTCGCCGGCGGGCGCCGCACTGCTCGAACCGCTCTGCCAGCGCTCCCAGGCCCTGACGCGCCAACGGTTCGGCAAAGTGATCCGTCTGTTCGCGCCGCTGTATCTGTCGAACGAGTGCATCAACAATTGCAAATACTGCGGCTTCAGTCGCGACAACCCGATCCTGCGGGTCACGCTTTCCGTGGCGGAAGTGCTGACGGAGGCTCGCGCCTTGCTGGCCCAAGGCTTTCGCAATCTGCTGCTGGTCGCCGGCGAACATCCGCGATTCGTCTCCAACGGTTATCTCGCCGATTGCGTCCGCGCGCTGCACGCGGAATTTCCCAGCGTCTCCCTCGAAGTGGGGCCGATGGAAACCCCGGAATACCGCGATCTGGTCACCGCCGGCGCCGATGGCCTCGTCGTTTACCAGGAGACCTACGACCGCGCCGTTTACGACGCCATGCACACGGCCGGACCGAAACGCCGCTTTGACTGGCGGCTCGAAACGCCGGAGCGCGCGTACCACGCCGGGTTCCGCCGGCTCGGCATCGGCGCGCTCTACGGGCTAGCCGACTGGCGACGCGAAGCCCTGAGCGTGGCCGCCCATGCGGAGTATTTGCTGCGCCACTGCTGGAAGGCCCAGGTCACGATTTCACTTCCCCGGCTGCGGCCTTGCGCCGGTGAGTTCGAACCGCTCACGCACATGAGCGACCGCGAACTGGTGCAACTCGTATGCGCCTTTCGCCTGCTGCTGCCCGATGTCGGCCTGGTCCTCTCGACGCGCGAACCAGCCAAATTGCGCGATGGGTTGATCCCGCTCGGCATTACGCTGATCAGCGCCGGCAGCCACACGGAACCCGGCGGTTACACCGGTGCTGGCAAGGACAACTTGCACCATACGGAACGGGGACGCGTCGTCGAACTCGCGACCGGCGCCAGCGAATGGGCACCCGTAAGTGGCCGTGCGACCAATGCCACCGGCCAGTTCGAGATCGCCGACGAACGGTCCCCGAGTGAGATGGCAACGCTGGTCAAACGCCTCGGCTGTGACCCCGTGTGGAAAGACTGGGACGCCGCGCTGCTCGCCTGATGGTCGCCCACTGTCATCGATTTCCCAATGCCCAACGCCGTCGTCATCGCCAATGGGCAGGAAGCCAACACCGAGCTCCCCTGCTCGCTCGAACAGTTCCTCATCACGCAAGGGCTACTGCCCCGCAGCGTCGTCGTCGAACACAATGGCGAGGCGGTTTCACCGTCCACATTTCCCAGCCGCGAACTCCGCGCCGGCGACCGCCTGGAGATCGTCCGCATCGTGGCGGGTGGTTGAGGACCGCGAGTCTGTGACTCGCAGCGGCTACGCCGAGTCAAGAGAGTCGTGAAATCTTGTTTCGTCAGGATTTCAGCAAAGGAACAAAGCCGGCCTGTTTGAAATGATGGTCGGTGGTGAAGGCGTCGCGAACCTGCAGTTCGCGCATGGTGGCGAAGCTGACACAATCGGTGAAGGACCATTCCTTGTCGGCGTACTTACGGAAGAGCGTGCCGGCGGCGTGAAACCGCTCGGGACCGATCCATTCGAGACGGAGAGCCTCGCTACGCTCGATGGTGTCGAGAAAATCCACCGCCGCCGCGTGGCTGTGGCGGACGAGCAGCAAGGTGACGGTTTCGTCCACGACGTATTCGGTCGTGAGGAAGCGGCGGCGTTTGCGGGCGAGTTCGCCCTGAAGCCGGACGGCAGCCGCATGGTGTTCGTCGCCCGCGTCCCACAGGGCGAGAAACCCCGCGCTGTCCATGAAGACGTCAGCGACGGCCATAGAGGATTGGGTCAATGTCCGCGTGCTTGGTTTTACCCTTGGGACTGGGCTTGGCGCGCTGGCCAACGCAAAAGAATGGATCGCTGGCCGGGTCGGACGAAGGCGGGGCCGTCATCGGTTCCAGACGAGCGGCGGGTTTGCCTCGATGGGAAAGTACTAGGCGTTCACCCTTGGCGACCCGGCGCAACACCCCCTCGGCGTCCTGGCGGAATTCGAGCATGGTCACAGTCTTCATGGCGTGAAGTTTAAGTTGAAGTTGAAGCAGTTTCAATCTCGGACTTGAGCCCGCCCCGGATCCAGCAAAAGCGAAGCGGGTGCCGAAAGCGATCGGTGCCGCCGCAATCACAACCGGGCCGGGGACTGCGATGTCGTTCGCCGATCTCATAGCCCAGGTCGCGCCCGAGCATCCGACCCCATCGCTTCCGCTGGACGGGCGTTGGCAATTCTGGAATAAACGGGAAATGAAAGCCTTCCTCGTGCAGCTCGACCCGGTGTGGGAAGACAAGGCCGCGAACCTTGCGCGCGTTCAAAATCTGCTGGCCGCCGAGCAGATTCCTCCCAACAGCCTCATCGTGCTGCCCGAGATGTTTGCCACGGGCTTCAGCCTCAACCTCCCGGCGACGATCGACCAGAGTCCTTCAGGGACCGAGGCGTTTTTGCAGAAGCTCGCGACCACTTATCACTCAACCGTGGTGGGCGGCGTGGTGCGTGAAGGCAAGCACGCCAAGGGTCGGAATGAGGCCGTCGTCTTCGGCCCGTCCGGCGAGCTGGTGGCCCGTTACTGCAAATTGCATCCCTTCACCCACGGCGGTGAAACGGACCAGCATGAGAAGGGCGAGAACATCGTCTTCTTCGAATGGGGTGGTTTGGTGGCGGCGCCGTTCGTCTGCTATGACCTGCGCTTTCCCGAAGCCTTTCGGCGGGCGACCACCCGTGGCGCCGAACTGCTGATCGTCATCGCGCTCTGGCCGGCGCGGCGGGTGGAACATTGGGTGACGCTGCTCAAGGCCCGGGCGATCGAAAACCAAGCCTGGGTCATCGGCGTGAACCGTTGTGGCGTCGAGCCCGACTTGATTTACCCCGGCCGCAGCTTGGTGGTGAATCCGCACGGTGAAATCGTCGCGGACGCCGGTTCGATAGAAGGCGTAACCTCGGCGGAGATCGATGCCACAGTCCTGCGCCAATGGCGAAAGGATTTCCCCGCGTTGAAAGACATTCGCCAGGACCTGCCCGCATGAGCACCGCACGCGCATCCGTTCTGGAAGCTTTCAAGCAGCCCCTCGCGCTGCGTCACTATCCCCTGCCCGACTCGGTCGAAGCCGGGGCCGCGCTGGTACGGACCGAGATGGCGGGCATCTGCGGCACGGACGTCCATCTGTGGAAAGGCGAACTGCCGATCAGCCTGCCGGTCATTCTTGGCCACGAAACCATCGGGCGCATCGAGCGGCTCGGCGCGGGTCTCGAAAAGGATTGGACCGGGCAGCCGCTGGCGATCGGCGATCGCGTCACGTGGACCTCCACCACCTCCTGCGGGCGGTGTTACTACTGCGCCGAAAAGCACCAGCCCACCCGTTGTCCCGAGCGACGGGCTTACGGCATCGGCTATCCGTCGAACCGGTCGCCGCACTTTCTCGGCGGTTATGCTGAGTTTCATTACCTCCGACCACGCGCCAATCTTTTCAAATTGCCGGACACGGTCTCCAACGAATCAATCGTCGGTGCGGGCTGCGCCCTGGTCACCGCCATTCACGGAATCGAGCGCACGGGCATCGAATGGCAGGACACGGTGGTGGTGCAGGGCGCCGGCCCCGTCGGCATCAGCGCGCTGGCCGTCGCCAAGACGGCGGGAGCGTCCAAGGTCATTGTCATCGGCGGCCCGAAGCATCGCCTGGAAATGGCGCGGCGCTTTGGCGCGGATGAAGTGATCGACCTTGAAGTAGTTCGCGAACCGCGCTCCCGACTGGAAGCGGTGCGCCAACTGACCGGCGGTTACGGCGCCGATGTCGTGTTGGAATGCGCAGGCGTAACGCAGGCGGTGGCCGAGGGCTGGGAACTTTGCCGGGACGGAGGGAAGTATCTGGTGCTCGGACACTACTGCGATGCCGGCCCTATCGCCCTGAACCCGCACGTGATCACCCGCAAGCAACTGCAGGTGTTTGGTTCGTGGTCGAGCGAACCACGTCACATGCGGGCTGCGATCAAATTTCTTGAGCGCTATCCAGATCAATACCCCTTCGCCTCGATGGTTACCCACCGGTTTGGATTGGAACAAGCCAACGAAGCGCTGCAGTTGGTCGCGCGCTGGGAAACAGGCAAGTGCGTGTTCGTGCCCGGGAGCTGACTTGAAACGAAAACACCGCCCGGTGGCGGTGCTTCGATGAGATTCAAGCAGCGGATTGCTCAGGCTTCGTCGCCGTCTTCTTCTTCGACGTTCTCCGTTTCCGGCTGCTCACTATCAGTTTGCACGCGCTCGGCACCGCCTTCACGGGGATTCTTGGCCCGCTTGTTACGCGGCAGCGGGCTGATCATGAGATTGATGCCCTTGCCGACCAGTTTCGGCTGAAAGTCCGGCTGTCCAAAAGGGGTGAGGGTAAGAATGAACTTCTTGATGACATTGAACCCAATCTCGGTGTGAGCCATCTCGCGCCCACGGAACCGCAGATTAATCTTCACCTTCATATCCTCACAGAGGAAGTCGATGGCGTGGTCCACTTTGGTCTGGAAATCATGCGCGTCGATGCCGGGGCGCAACTGGATTTCCTTCACCTTGTTGGCGTGCTGGTGCTTGCGGGAGTCCTTCTCTTTCTTGGCCTCCTGA
>JANLTG010000024.1:0-13516 GCA_031362805.1 bacterium | reverse complement strand
GCCTGGTGTCGTCCGACACCGCCGCCTGGCCCGGGGGGCTGCAACTGGGGGGGGGCGTCACCGTCGGGAATGCCCGGACGTGGCTGGAGGCCGGGGCCTCCCACGTAATCGTGACCTCCTGGATCTTTCGCGAAGGCTTTATTGATCGCGCCCGCCTCGGTCAACTCGTGGGCATCGTTGGCAAGTCGCGCCTCGTGCTCGATCTCAGCTGCCGGGTGCGCGGCGGCCAATACTTTGTCGTAACCGATCGCTGGCAGAAGTTCACGGACACAGCCCTCTCCCACGCAACCCTTCATGAACTAGCCGGGCACTGCGATGAGTTCCTGATCCACGCCGTCGACGTCGAAGGTCTTTGCCGCGGGATCGATCTCAAACTCGTCGAGAACCTTGCAGCGTGGAGCCCCCTCCCAACCACCTATGCGGGCGGCGCATCATCATTGCACGACTTGGAACAAGTTCAGTCCATCGGCAATGGACGCATCCACTTAACGATCGGCTCGGCGCTCGATATCTTCGGAGGTACGGGCGTGCGCTACGAAGATGCCGTTGCCTTCAACCGGCGCGCGGGTCAGCAGTAGCAGCCGACAGGAGGGGGCTCGCTCCAATTTTTCCATCTGATTTGAGCCTCCTCACGTCGGCTGCCACCTCACCGTCCCGTGTGCCCCGGCAAATTGAGATTCTTCAGCACGGCCGCCACCGACGGCACCTTGTTCAAGGTGTAGAAGTGGAGCCCTTCGATTCCGTTCGCCAACAGATCACGGCATTGTTCGGTGGCGTATTCAATGCCATAGGCGGACTCGATTGCTTCGTCTCCGCCCAATTCCTCCAACCGCTTCAGCATCCGTTCTGGAATGCGGGCGCCGCACATACCCGCGAAACGTTTGATCTGCGCGCCGCTCAAGATCGGCAAGATGCCCGCGACGAGCGGCACTTTGACGCCCAACTTCATCGTCAGGTGATCGCGGAACTCGTAGAAGTCCGCGTTGTCGAAAAAGAGCTGCGTGATAACGAAGTCCGCGCCGGCATCGACCTTCCGCTTCAATCGGTCCCAATCGACCAGCTTGCCTTCTTTGCAGGCGACGTGCCCTTCGGGAAAACCGGCCACACCGATGCTGAAGTCGCCGAGGCCCCGCAGGTAGGCCACCAGCTCGCTGGAAAACTCGAAGCCGCCCTCCGTCTTGGTGAATTCACCGGCACCGCCCGGCGGATCGCCGCGCAACGCCAAGATGTTCTTCACACCGATTCGCCGTGCCTGCTGGACAATCTCGCCGATCTCGGCCCGGGTCGCGTTCACGCAGGTCAGGTGCGCTAGCGCCGTCAACCCGTGATCCCGCTGAATACGTTCGACCACCATCAAGGATTTCTCCCGCGTGCTGCCACCGGCACCGTAGGTCATGGAGCAGTAGTCTGGTTCGAACTTCGCCAACGCGGGAATCGTCCGCTCGAGCAGCGCGACGTCTCCCTCGGGCGTCTTCGGAGGGAAAAACTCGAACGATATGACCGGTTGCGCGGCCAGGCGACGGGCGACGTAGATGTCGCCAATGAACTGAATTGAACGAGCCATAAGTTATATCATCAAATCCGAATGCGTTGATATGTAATGTCTACCTACCTTCGTTGCAACTGGTTTTTCCAGCTCTCATCAACGGCTTGGGCGATTCAAGACGACGATTTGAAGCTCAACCCGAGACTCCAACCCACCTCGCGGGACTGCTGGGCGAGACTCACCCAAGGGGCCTGCTTTCAATGGATCCAATAGCAAGGTGCTCAAATCCGGCGGCATGGCCGCACTTCCACGACCGACGGTCAGGAGCATCTCTCCGATCTCGAAACTCGAACAAACGTCCTACTTCACACTCGTCGGCAGCCTGCCCACGAGGGCGCTCAGGTTGGTGAGCACCTGTTCATTCCTCGCATCCTGAAGGGTCGCCCCGAGTGAAACGGTTCCGCCAGCTGTCAGGTCGCTCAAAAGCAAACAGTATTCGCGATTAACCATGACGCCTAGCGCTTCGCCCGTCTTGTTCAAGACCAAGTCGCCGGGCGCGGGGTTGAACTTGCCCGAAACTTTGCCGAATCCTTCGCGTGGCAGGTGCACGTAGTTCGTGGCCGTGGCGTCGGCCTTAAGGGCCATTTCACCGTGGTAGCCTTCGCCAGCGCTGATCAACACTGCTTCCGAGGATTTCAGCGGTTCCCGAGCCACGGGATAGACGGCGACCCTGAGTTCCTTCGCCTGATCGGCGGTCACAGGTGCCAACACAATCCGCGGATCCGATTGCAAAACCATCAGCGTGTTCAGCGACAGAGACGACGTGCCGCGACGCAGTTTGCCGGTAAGTTTTGTCCAATTGGTTTGACCAGCGGCACGATCCAGCAGGGTCGCTTGCAGGTGAAAAACCGCGTAGACCTCGCCGCCGCTACTCAGCAGGACCGTCTTGCCAGCGTTCGCGCCGGCGACCGGGGTGCCCGCTCCTTCGGGGTACCCGCTGAATTCGGATTCAACAAGATTACCAAGGAAACCGACCACGAGGGCGCTGTTCACCGTCACCTGGGTTTCGCCTGATTTTTCCGCAAGCGTGTTCACGCCCGCCGCCAGCACTTTGGCGGTCTCTTGAATCACATCCTTTTCTTTTTGTGACACGGCCACCTGCTCGCGCGTGGCCAACAGTTGTTCGCGAACAAGTTGCTTCTCGGTCTCGGTAACCTGTAGCTTGATGGCCAGCTGTTGTTTCTCGGCTTCTGCCGCCTGGTGCCGTTCTTCCACATTGGCCAGGCGGTCCTGCAGACGATCGGCTTCCCGCTCGCGCATCTTGAGCTCGGCTTGCAACGCGTCGAGCCGCGCCTGGTTCACTTTCGATTCCGTGGAAGTTGTGGTCAGCTGTTTTTCCAAGTCTACGATGCTGCGCACCGAAGCGATCACCTGTTGATCGAGTGCCTGCCGCTCCTGGTCAAGCTGGCTGGCCTGTTCCTCGGTCTGTTTGAGGTTCTCTTGAAGGGCGCGAAGATTGGCGTCCCGTTCGGCCAGCAACTGTTCCTGCGTCTTGACCTGCGTGCGGGTTTGATCGAGCTGCGATTGGAGCTGTTCGCGCGACTGTTGTTCTTGGGAAAGCGCCGTTTGCAACGCCTTCACAAGGTCATCGCGCGCTGCGGCTGCAGCGGACCCCTGGGGCTGCGCCGACGGCGGACTGGCAGGGCTTTCGTCGAAGCGAGCCAGCGAGAGCAGGCTCACGATCAGGAAACCGCAAACGACAATGAGCAGCGGCTTGTTCATATCCGGTCCGCAGCGCTTTCCATGATCAACCGCCGGCGGAGAGGTCGCACATGTCCGATCTTGAGGAGGGCGACAAACAGAAGGCCAAACAAGGTGGAGGAATAGGCGGCCATGAGGCTAGGCTTCACAATGCCCAGCACGAGGAACACGAGCCCCAGCACCGTGCCCCCGAGTCCCACGTACAGGCCGGCGTCGAACATCGTCTCCTCGTTGTCGAGCAACTTGAGCTTCAGGCTGGCGGCCAGTTTCTGTCGGCGAATCTCCGCTAGGCGCAGCAGGCAGAAAACGTAGATCGCGGCCTGGATGACCAGGAAGACAAGCAGCGTGGCGATGGTGATCTGGTTCATAATGCTTTCCAGCGGCTTGGTGATTTGGGCCACCACCGCCGGGCTGGCCGTCGGGAAGCGCCACCGCGGCAGTGGCGCGTCCGGCTGCCGCGTATCGACCAGATGCGGCTCACCCGTGGTGATGATCAACAGAACGAGCGTAACTGCAACTACACATTGGCGGGCGATGCCATACTGCCGGAGCTGCAGGGATTCTTCCAAGCCAGACGCTCGCGGCAGCAGCGCCGTGCCTCCGCGAACCAGCAGAAAACCACCCAGCAAGGCGAACATGTATTTGAAATAGATTCCGGCCGACGGGACGCGAGCCGAGACGCCGACAAAGCCAAAGAACAACACGTCAAAGGGCGCCCGCGCGGTCAACACCGCCCGCTGCGGTGCGTATTCCACTTCCACCTGCCGCTCCAGCAGCAGCTCAAAAGCCCGGCTCCCCTGCCCCATTGCGAACGCCAGGTCGGGCAGGCTGCCGATGCCCAGCTCGTGCAAATAGGCGATTACGGACCCCGGAGATGAAGCGAAGCTCAAGGCGGAATAGAGGGCCGACAAGTCGCCTTCCATTCGTTGCGCCAGATCCACCGTTTGATCCACCTGCGCCAGCGAATCCAGCCGGCGAATCAATACGGTCATCTGCACCCAGTTCAGGCGCCGGGCGAGCGAAAGCAGGTTCAGGTAAAACTTCTCAATTCGCTGGGAATCCTTCCCCAGATTGGCCGCCGCCGCTGCCGCCTCGATCTCCTCCCGCAGTTGGTTGGCAAAATGATCCGCCTGATGCAGGAGCCCCGTCATTAAAATCGCCGCCTCCAGCGGCTGGCCGGCCGGGCTGCTGACCGCCGGCAGTCGGACCGGCTGCTTCAGCTCCCGGTTCTTAAGTATCTGCTGTAGCCCGGGGCGGCGGGATTCCGTCAGGAAGTTGAACAAGGCGGTGCGCGACGCGCGCGGCAAAAACGCCTGCAATGCATTGGTGGCCGCCGATAGATCGAGCCGCGCCTCACGAGTCAGGATTTGCTCCAGGAATGGATCAACCCCTCCCCGGCGCGCCAGGACCGGACGGGCGGTTGAATAGGCCGCCAACTGATCCGCCAGAAAAGATGCTCGCGGAACAGCCAGCTTGTTTGCGGCATCGGAGAGCAAGGCGGCGGGGCCAGCCTGTTCTAGCTCCAGCATGGCCAGCCCACGATCCACCAAAGTTGCAGAATCACGTCCCGCGAGCCGCAGAACCTCCGCGTCCACCGCCCGCAAATAGGCCGGCATCAGCCACGCGGCCAGCAGCAGCGCGGCGGCGCCGATCAAGCAGAACATGATTTTCGCGATTCGCATGGGTCGAAAACAGCAGCCACGGCCCGGCGGGCTGACGGGGCCGGCCCTTGCTTTACTAGAAGTCACTGACGGACAAAAGCCCGATTGCATTCGGCAACCCGCCGCACCTGCTGGCCATCGAATAGTCGTTGCCACTCACGTTGACTCCGGTCCAAATCGGCCCTGATGTCGGCGCGCCCCATCCTGATTGCTTTGCTGCTGACGGCCACAAGCGGCTGTCAGACGGCGCGCTTTTACTCGCAAGCCGTCAGCGGCCAGTGGGCAATTGTGATGAAACGCCAGCCGATCGAAAAGGTGCTGGCTGAACCGGAGGCCCCGGAAACGCTCAAGCGACAACTGCGCCTGGTGCGTGAATTGTGCGCGTTTGCCGAGCGCGAATTGCACCTGCCTGCCGAGGGCCAGTTCACCCACTATGCCGATCTCGAACGGCCGTTCGTTGTCTGGAACATTCACGCCGCCCCGCCCTATTCCTTCGAGGCCAAGTCCTGGTGGTATCCCTTTGTCGGCCGGCTTGAATACCAGGGCTACTTTAAGCGGGAGCTGGCGGCGGACTATGCCCGGCGGTTGCGCGAGCAAGGGTTGGATGTCTTCGCGGGCGGCGTCACTGCCTATAGCACGCTCGGCTGGTTCAACGATCCGGTGCTCAACACCTTTGTCGATCAACCCGAGACCGAGCTGGCCGATTTGATCTTCCACGAATTGGCGCACAAGCGGTTGTTCATCCCAGGGGACACTGACTTTAACGAAGCTTTCGCGACGAGCGTGGCGCGGGAAGGCGTGCGGCGCTGGCTGGATCAAAAGAAGGAGCCGGATGGACTCACCCGTTATCGGAGTGATCGCCAGGCGGAGGACGCCGTCGTCCGCCTGATCCTCGATGCGCGCGATGAATTGCGCGCACTCTACGAGACGGAGCAGACCGCGGACGAACCAACGCTCGCCACCGGCAAGGCCGCGATCATCGCTGGTTTACGCGACAGTTACGCGCAACTCAAGCAACGGTGGCCGGATTACCATGATTACGACGACTGGATCGCTGCGCCCATCAACAACGCGAAGATCAACACCATCGATACCTACTACGATCTCGTGCCCGGGTTCAACGCCCGACTCGATGAGCTGGGTGGCGAGCTTCCAATGTTCTATCGGGAGGTCGAATCAATGCGCCGGAAAAGCTTGTCGCAGCGCCGCGAGCACCTGGCGGGCGCGCTAGTCCGCAATGAGCAGCAGATCCAAACCAGATGGGAATCAGCCTCCGTGCCGGTGGGCAACCCGTAGCTACTCAAAGCACAGTCTGGCTTCACGCAACTGCTGGATGAAAGCCGCCGTTCGCTGGGGAAAATAGTCTTCGAGCAGGCGTTTCACCTCGGGCTCCCAGTGCTGCTCGACGGTGTAGAGTTCAAACGGACCCTCGCGATACGGATGAACATCGCGCCGATAATCTCCCCAGCGCGCAGATTCGCAGACCATCGCCACCCGAATTTCCGTGGCCAGGCGGCGATAACGTTTGGCGCATTGTTCCGGAGACAACCAGCCGCCCGCCTGGGTCAGTTCCTTCACCCGGCGCGAAAACGCGCGTTGGAACTCCGGATTTTGGCGAAGCCTTTGAAAGAGCCGCGTGGGGCACTGATCGTCATCCAGGTTCAACGAGCTCGCTCCCACTTCTTCCAGTGATCGCTCGCCATCCCACATGAGGAACACATATCTGCCGTCAACGCGGCGCGGTCGCGCGGCGTACCAGTTGGAAGCGCGATCCATGTCCGCCGACCCGCCATAGAGATGCACGGCCATGAAATCGATGAAGGCGGGGACATCCAGCAGTCGGCTGATCTCCGCGTAGGCGGTGGCGTTCGTTACGCCCGCGTTGGCCGCAGCGAAAAGCCGATCCCAAATTGCCGTGTCGCCGGCCAGCACGTTCTCACCGTTCCGGGCGTCGTAGTCCCCGGCGCTGCCGCCGAATTGCTGCGCCAGGAAATCAGCGTCGGGGCGCTCGACGAGGTTGTAGATGCCCCAGTAAAGGCCGTTGAGGTAAAGATGCACAAAGGTGCCCCGCGGCGAGGGGCTCTTCATTTCCCGCAAGGTGTCGCGCATCCATTGATCGCGCAGCAAGTCGCCCCGCTTGCGTTCGGCTCCGCTCCAGTGCAGCCAACTGTTGTTGGACCCCGCGCGCAGGATCAATTCGCGAGAGGCCTTCGGACCG
The DNA here is from genome assembly GCA_031362805.1 of bacterium. GTDB lineage: Bacteria > Verrucomicrobiota > Verrucomicrobiia > Limisphaerales > RI-55 > RI-55. The sequence goes on along the minus strand of JANLTG010000024.1, from coordinate 6,390 downwards.
CCCGCTCCAAAAAGCCCATGCTTGAATGTTCCAGCGCCATACTCGGCGCGAAACAACAGCCGGAACGAATGCTTGGGGCTTTCCTCGGGCCGCCGACTCCACCCGCCTTGAATCCGCACGCCACAATCGGTGTGCGCCTCGGAACTTCCGTCCGGCATAAACCATTCGAACGAGCCCGGTCGCTCCCACGCTTCGCCGTGCTCGACCGGATGAGCATAGAGGCCGGCCGCCTCGCCAAAAAGGTCCGCCGGAGCCAGCACCAGCGAGACGGACGGCAGCGCCTTCAATCCCTCCGTTAGCCGCTGCCGGCCGTTGGGCGCCTCGAACACTTCCGGATCCATTTCGTAATCGGCGGTCACGACGTTGCCGTCGCGCACGCCCCAAGTCGTTGGAAACCCGGCCCCGGCCTGTCGCAATACGCCCGGCGGGAACACAAAGGTGTGGGTGTCCACGTTGCTCGGTTTGTAACCGGGCCGGAAGGCGGCCGCCCGCACCGTGATCGTATCGTTGATGGCAAACGGCGCGGTGTAGGCAACGCCATTTGTCAGGCTCGGTGGCGTGCCGTCCACCGTGTAGCGAATCTGCGCCTCGTACGTCTTGGTGCTGATCTCCAGTTGAAACGCGTTGGTGCAAATGCCGCGTTGCTGGCTGAACCGGGTGTCAGCAACCAAACCGAGCAACTCGTCGGTATTCGCCGCTCCGGGGGTCGGCGTCAGCAGGAAGGCGAGCTCGCTCGCGCTGACCTCCTTCGGTTTTTCGGCGCGGCCAAACACCTCCGGCGTCAACCCGAACGAAGCCCCGACGATCTGCCGCGGGTATTTCGGCAGAAACTCCTGCACCACCCGACCGCCTTGGGGTCCGATCAGTCCCAGGTATTCCCCTGCGGGATCGAGCCGGAAGTTGGTGTGCAAGGGCGCCGCTCCGTTGGTGCGATCTTTGCCGGTGGCGAAGATGACTAGAAACTCGCCGGGCGCCAAGCGCACCGCCGGAAGCCGCCATTTGTGGAGCTGGCGGAAGTCGTCGGTCAGAAACCAGCCTTCGAGATTGAGCGACTCGGTGGAGGGATTCCACAGCTCAATCCAATCCGCAATCTGCCCGTCGTCGTCCGGCAAGCCGTTCCGATTGGCCGCTTGCATTTCGGATATGAAAGGCCGGGCGGCTTCGCCTGCTTCGCGCGACTGGCGAAATTGGTAAAGCCCGAGCAGGGCAATCAGGACGGCCAGGCAACCAAGAAAGGTGATGCCCGAGATCGTCCGGTGGGGATGGCGGCTCGTGCTCATCAACAACCTTGTGTCAGGTTTCCTCGACCGCCAGCATGCCGGTCACGAACTTTGACATGCGAGTGACTCGAAACGGAAAGTAACTCGCGACCCGGTCGTCGATGTGATCGAATTCCCCGCTGTACTTCAACTCCACCACGGTGCTGTCCCGATCCCGGAACTGGCAGCGAAACGCATTCTGGTGCCGGTCAAACCGATAGTACTCCAGTTGGCTGTCCAGGGTGATGCGGTAAAGTTGATCCGCCGAGATGAAGTACTTTCGTTGGTAACGATTCAGTAGCACCGGTTCAAATCCTTCCAACGCTCGCATGACGCCCTCCGGGAGGTTTGAGGTGGCCAGCGAATGAAAAACCGGCCGGGCGCTCATGCTCATCTCGACCCCAAACGGCTTCAACTCGAAGGCGTCCTTGGCGCCGACCATGCCCCGCTTGATCTTGAATTCGAGCACCGGGCGCTTCACTTCACCGAGCATCGGCCCGTACCAGCGAATCCGCGCTTTGATCCGGTCAGCCAGGCCGTCGAGGTTTTCGTAGAGGCTCCGCCGGCTCGGGGTGTCCAGATAGATGTTGTTGATCGTGCGCGGCGGATACGCATCGCGGAACAAGGCGGGGTTCTGGCGGACGAGCGACACGATCTCCGCCAGCGGCAGGTCGGTGACGTGATATTTCCGCTCGAACCGGAAGCCGTTCTCGTCGCGCTCGCTCATAGCCCGCTCAAACGCCGACGCCGCGATCTTCGTGGAGGCTGATCTTGATCGAGTCCGACAGGGCGCGCAGTTGCGCGGTGCAGGCATTGACCTTGTCCACATTGTCGAAATTCGCCTGGAACGCGGCTTCCAGCACCGTGTCCGATTCGTCATACCGCTTCAGGCTCGACCGGGTGGCGTGGCGATTGATCGTTTCGACCAGCACCGGCAATCGGATGTGCCCGTTCCCAATGCTTGATACGGTCAAATACAGGTTCGGCCGCGGCACACTGCCCCGCACGTAGTGCCGAAGGATGATGATCGCCACCATGATCACGAAGGCAACGACCGTGATTAGCATCTGCTGGGCGCCCATGCCCAGTCCAATGGCGATCGCGATAAACAGATAGCCCATCTCTTCGGGCTCTTTGATCGCGGCCCGAAACCGGATGATCGACAGCGCACCCACGAGACCGAGCGAAAGTTGGATCGACGACTTCACGATCGAGATGATCAGCATGGTGGTCATCGCGATGAGCAGGAAGTTGCGGCTGAACATCTCGCGGTTCGACAGCGTCGTCCCGAAGCGCACATAAACCCGGCTCAACAAATAGGAAAGGAACGCGGCCATCAGAAGGCCCAGGACAAAGGGGACCAGTTCAATCGTCGAAGCTTGCGACGAGAAGAATTCCAATAACGTCTGTTGCTTGTTCATGAGTTGACCGGGGTCGGGCCAAGGTGTTTCACAGCTGGAGACCATTGCCAACCGAAAAGGTTACGGACCGGTCACAACCTTGTGTCGTTCTGCCATGCGAAAAACCCCCGAAAAATCCGCGCAATGATTCCACAAAGGTGAAACCTCCAGACCACACGACACAGCGATTGCCGACGAACGCTCTCCTCAGCTCGGTCTCGAAAGACTCGCATTTGGCTTCGGCGCCTTCACAAACGCCACCGGCCGAAGGTAGATCGGCTGCAGCTCTTCGGCGGCGACAAAGTCGGCTCGCGGGGCGGCAAGCAACGCCAGGGCCTCGGCCTCGGGATACAAATCCTGCGAACCAGGAAATGCCGAAGTCGCCTCGGGACCAAACACCACCACGCCTGCGGCCAGCCGTTGCTCAACCTCCGCTTTGCCGACAATACCCAATAGTCGGGTCGCCAGACACCCCGTTTCCCCGAGCTGATACTCGGCCAGGTAAAACTCACCACGCTGGGCATCCACGATGAACGAAGCTCCGCCCCGCCGCCCGCGAGTCCGGGCGGTTTCAGCAAGGCACGCGACGGAGCTGATGCCGATGGTTTTGACACCCGTCGCCAGTTGCCAGCCTTGGGCAATCGCCAGCGAGACCCTGATCCCGGCATACGAACCTGGGCCCAGACCGATGGCCAGGCAATCAACCGCCGGGCGCGCGAGTCCCGCCTGCGTCAGGACCGCTTCAATCATCGCGAAGGCATGGGTGGTTTGCCCGTGCTGCTCCTCCGCTCGACCCAACGTCTGAACGGTGGTGCCGCTCGCATTCACCAGCGCGACGCTCCGCAGCGATGATGAAAAATCAATGGCCAGTATCTTCATGGCGAATGCGACGTTCGGTTTCGCCGACAGTTTCGAGCCACACACGACGCAGACGAGGAGCGCCGATCTCCGATCCGGCGTGTTTGACGTGTGGCTCCCGATGTGCCGGGTTGAAGACCGGCGCTCCCGAAGCGTCGGGTGGGCGGGCCGGCGTTGAGTTTTCCCCGCCGAGCCAGCGTTCGATCCACTCCACGACCGTGACGCCGGCGGGGTCGACCATGTATTGCTCCAGCCCGGCGGCGATGATCTGCGTCGGTCCATCAAGCCGGTAGAGATCGAGATGCACGAGCGGCAACCGACCGTCCGCGTATTCGTTCATCAGCGCAAACGTCGGCGAACTGACGCGCCCGGCGATACCCAACCCGCGCGCGATCCCCTTCACCAATTGCGTCTTGCCGGCTCCCAGGTCGCCGGTCAGGCCGATGACCCAGCCACGTTGTGCCTCGCGGCCCCAGGTTTCACCCAGCGCAAATGTCTCGTCAGGACTTCTGGAAATGAGCGTAACCATGTTCGGTCAGATCGCGAACGCCTTGTTCGGTGACGATGCGCAGGCGTCGTTCGCCGGTGATTTTGCCGATGCAGCTGAGTTTCAAATCGGGGAACCGTTTCGCCCAGGCATCTTTCAGAGCCACGGCTTTGCCAGCGGCGAGCGTAAACAAAAGTTCAAAATCCTCGCCGTCCATCAGTGCGGCCAGCAGCGGAGGCTTCGCCGAGGATTCATTGCGAGCCTTGAGCTTCGCCGCCCGGCTGATCGGGATCAGCTTGGCGAGCAACTCCGCGCCACAACCGCTCGCCTTGAGGACGTGGCGCAGGTCGCCGGCGAGACCGTCGCTCAAGTCGATCATTGCGTGAATGGCGAAGTGTTCATTCAACCACGCCGCCTCGGCGAGGCGCGGCTCGAAATCGAGGTGCCGGCCGGCGAGCGAGCCGCCCAGTTCGCCGGTCACAAAAATCGCGTCGCCCACCTTCGCGCCGGAGCGCAGCAACGCCTTGCCCTTGGCGACGCAGCCCAGCAGCGCGATCGAGATCAACATCCCGCCGGGGCTCGTCGTCGTTTCGCCGCCGACGATGGCCACCTCATGCTCATCGGCCAGCGCCCGCAGACCGGCGTAAACCGCTTCGATTCGCGGCGCGTCAAAATCCCGCGGCAACGCCAGGGTCACCAGCGCATAGGTCGGCTTGCCACCCATCGCGGCGATGTCGCTCAAGCAGCGGGCGAGCGCCTTGCGTCCGACCTGACGCGGCGCCGTCTCGCTGGTGAAATGGATTCCTTCCACCACCGCGTCGGTTTTGAAGAGCAGCCATTGATCAGCCATCCCGGCGTCCAGCACGGCACAGTCGTCCCCCACTCCGGCGACCACACCCTGCCCGGTGGCGAGGTCTGCGGTGAGCTTCGCGATCAGTTCGAATTCATTCATGGTGCAGCGCCCGCGGATGAAAACGCCCCCAGTTTCAGGGTCAATGTAAAGTTGATCGCGTTGAACGTCGCATGCGCTATGATGGGTGCCATCAGGTTGTCGGTCCGGTCGTAGAGCCAAGTGAGCATCAATGCCAAAACGGTGAGGGGCACGAAGGCCTGCACGTTGCCATGAATCACGGCAAAGAAGAGCGACGAGCCCAGCCACGCGGCGATGGGCAGCCCAAGCTGCTTGAGGATCGGAAACAGCAGGCCCCGGAAAATGAACTCCTCCACGACCGGCGCCAGCCCGATCGAGAGCACCGCGAAGGCGATCGTCCAGAGGGGTGAGATCGTGGATTGCAGAGCCTGGATGGTGGGCTGCGCTTCGACCGGCATCTCGAACCGCGTCAGCACGGGCTGCAGCGACGCCGCCAACTGATTGCACACAAAGAAGCCGACCACGCCGACCAGGAATCCCAGCGGCACAACGACCCAAAGCCGCCGCGACTTCAGGCCCAGCGCGGATGCCCACGTCGTATCATGGTCCCTCAGCAGCCAATGCAGCCAAGGCACCGCTGCACCGGGGAAACTGACCGCCGCCACCAACAACATCGTATGATCAACCCTTCCCGGCACGGGACGATAGCCCAGCAGGAGGGTGAGCAAGCCAAAGAGCAGCATGCCCCCAAACACGCCGAGCAACATCTGCAACACCGACTCGACTTTCCAAGGTTTGAACGTCAACACGCAGCGAAACTAAGGTGAGCCCCGCGCCGGGTGCGATGGAAAAGTGATTCCGCTGGGGTCCAAGCTTCAGCTTGCACAGGAGGGACAAAGCGAGCCCGCGATTTGTCGCTCCAAGGAAGTTTCCTTTCATACCGACGCGGTGCAAACACCGGGCAAGCTCAAGCTCGACGTGAAAGCTCTGAACGTCGATTTCCTTTCATTGTCCGGCCACAAGCTGCATGCCCCAAAAGGCATTGGCATGCTCTACGTCCGCTCGGGCGCCAAGCTTCAGCCTTACCTCATTGGCGGCGGACAGGAACGTGGCCGTCGCGGTGGGACGGAGAATGTGCCGTACATCCTGGGCTTTGGACGCGCCGCTACGCTGGCCATTGATTCAATCGCGGAAGAGAATATCCGCGTTCGCGCGCTTCGTGATCACCTGGAGGAAAACATTCTCTCCAAGATTCCCGGATCGGCACGCAATGGCTCGCGTGATGAGCGGCTTTGCAACACGTCGAACATCTCGTTTCCGAACATCGAGGCGGAAGCGATCCTGAAGAAATTGGATCAACTTGGCATCTGCGCGTCGAGTGGCTCGGCCTGCACGACCGGCTCGCTTGATCCATCCCACGTCTTGATCGCGATGGGCATGCCCCCGGCCCGCGCCCTGGGCAGCGTTCGTTTTAGTCTCGGAATCTATAACACGGACGAGGACATCGAACATCTG
>JANLTG010000008.1:0-2348 GCA_031362805.1 bacterium | reverse complement strand
CCGGCGCGTTGACGAGCAGGTAGTTCAGCCACGGCAGGTTCATCACCTCCGGCAGCCAGCGATAGCCCTCCATGCTGTCGCCCAGGCCGTGCAGGACGATCATGAGCTTTTTGGAGTCCGCTTGGTCGGCGGGAACAAAGTCAGTTTGGAGCGACATGATTAAATGCAGGTTTTACGCGCATTCCGCCAATTGGCGCTAATTCGCGTGGGGAGAGCGTCCCCAACGAAACGGCCCCGGTCCAGCAGTTCCTCGTAAGCATCCTGACACTGCGTCGAATCCCGAAGGGATAGAATGTGAATAGCCGTGGGTGTAACCCACGGTCAGACAGACTGAAAGGATTCGACCCTTCCGGGGTCGAACTCTGCTGCGGACCGGCACCGCAGGTTTCACCTGGGGCTATTCACATTCGGCCTCGTTGAGGCCAAGCCGTTGCAGGCAGTACCCGGATGCGCCCGTCATCATTTGGAGCATCGAAATGAGTGGCGAACAAAAGCCGGCCACTGACGCTGACCAACGACAGGCTGGAGCAGCCTTGGCCCAGCTTCGGCTCGCCACGAGCGCTGTCCTACATTGCCAGAAGCTCCTTCCGCCGGAAGCAATCGAGCGAGTGATCGTTCACCATGCCGGTGGCCTGCATGTGCGCGTAGATGATCGTCGAGCCGACGAACCGGAAGCCGCGCTGGATGAGATCCTTGCTGATCGCGTCGGACACCGGCGAGCGCGGTTGATAATCCTTCAGCGTCTTGAACCGGTTGACGATCGGTTTGCCGTCCATGAACCGCCAGATGTAGGCGTCGAACGAGCCGAACTCCGCCTGCACTTTCAGGAACTGCCGGGCGTTGTTCACGGCGGCCGTTACTTTGAGCCGGTTGCGGACGATGCCGGGATCGAGCAACAGCTTCTCGATCTTCGCCGGGGTGAAGCGCGCGACCTTCGCGGCGTCGAAGTCGGCGAAGGCCTTCCGGTAATTGGCGCGCTTGCGGAGGATGGTGTACCAGCTCAAGCCGGCCTGCGCGGCTTCGAGCGTGAGGAACTCGAAGAGCTTGCGGTCGTCGTGGACCGGCACGCCCCATTCCTCGTCGTGATAAGCGACGTAATCGGGTTTCGAGAGATCAACCCAGGGGCAGCGGGGGAGTTTGGGGTTCATTGCAATTGCGAATGGGCGAGGCTCCTCCTGGACTGCATTGTGAAAATCGAGAACAGGCACCGGCGCTGCCGGTAGACACTTGCTCTAAAAATGAAAGGGTTCAAGTAATGAGTGACCGCTCGCAACCGCGATAACAGGCGCAGGTTGCCCGACTAGACTGGTTAGCCATGAGGTTCGATGATTCTTCTTCGAAGTTCGTTCTTCATCTCCGTTCTGCTCTTTCGCACACGAAAGTATTCTGGGATATTCCATGGCTGACAGATCATATCTGAAATCCACCAGGTCAAAACCCTTAACCGGGCAATCCTGGGCCTTGACGTCACCTGCTCGTTTTCCTCCAAGCCAGCCAGCGCGTCCTCATAGTACTCAGTCCGTCCGTGCGCTAAAGTAAGCTGCGCGTAGAAAGTTACGTGCGCTCCTCCTTTCCAGTAGCCTCCCGCTATCCGGTACCAATCTAGGGCAGAGTCGACCTCACCTTTGAACCTATAGCAATCAGCCACCAACGATAGTGCTAGGTTCATAAGTCTCCGTCGCTTGTTCGCCACAGTCTCTAAATCCTGTGTGATTCCAGCCTCGATCATGAAAGGACGCAACACTTCGAGCGCCTTCTCGATTTCTGGGCGCCTCTGTCCGATCAGACGGTGAGCGTGCAACATCGTACCAACGTCACCATTCTGGTTGTTGGGTTCATTGTGATGCGAATCCGAATCGGCCAACATCGGTTTCAGGGGCGATCTACGAGTGACAGCTAATGCGCCGCGGGTTAAGTATTCTTAGGCCAAGTTGAGTTTGTCCTGATTCGGGAGGTGCCGGCCCCCGTGCTCACCCCCGCTTGTAAAGCTGCCCCACGTAATCCGCATACCCATTCAGCGGCAGGGTGCGTTCGCGGGCGTTGGTGTCGATCATCCGGTGCGTGGCCTGCGACCAGCGCGGGTGCGGCACCTTGGGATCGACGTTCGACTCGAACGGGTATTCTTCCGGCTGAAGCGTTTCCCAAAACGTCTTCGGCTGCTTGTCCGTGAACTCAATCTTCACGATCGACTTGATGCTCTTGTAGCCGTACTTCCACGGCACCACGAGGCGGATCGGCGCGCCGTACTGCTTCGCAAGCGGCTTGCCGTAGATGCCGGTCGCCACGAGCGTCAGCGGGTTCATCGCCTCGTCCATGCGCAGCCCCTCGAAGTACGGCCACGGATAATC
>JANLTG010000007.1:0-1968 GCA_031362805.1 bacterium | reverse complement strand
CGCGCTCCTGCTCGCGCTCACCCGCTGGCAGACCGTCCACTTGCTGCCGGTGGATTGGTTCTACCGCATCATCACGCTGCACGGGATCAACATGCTCATCTTCTGGATCCTGTTCTTCGAGATCGCGATCCTCTACTTCGTTGTCACCACGTTGCTGAAGGTGCGACTCGCCTCGCCCGCCACCGCGTGGGTGTCGCTCATCATGATGCTGGTGGGCGCGGTGATGGTGGATGTCACGATTCTCGTGGGCAAAGCTGACGTGATGCTCAGCTCCTATCTGCCGCTGCTGGCGCATCCGGCGTTTTATCTTGGCATCATCCTCGTCGCCGTGGGCGCGCTCATCGGTGTGATTCTCTACTTCATGACGCTCCACAAGGCGAAGAAGGAGAAAACTTACCAAGGCTCCGTGCCGCTCGTGGTCTTCGGTGCCACGGCGGCAGCCATCATCGCGGTGGTCACGCTCTTGCACGGCGCGGTCGTGATGGTGCCGACGTTCCTGCACTCCATTGGCCTGATCGCCCAGCCCGACCCGCAATGGTATCGCCTCATCTGGTGGGGCCTCGGTCACATGTCGCAGCAGGTGAATGTCTGCGCGATGGTCGCCGTATGGTACTTCCTCGCGACGATCACGACCGGCGCGAAGCCGCTCAACGAAGCCGTCTGCCGCAGCGCCTTCGTGCTCTACATCCTGTTCATCAATCTTGCCTCCGCGCATCACCTGCTCGTCGATCCCGGCGTCGGTGCCGGCTGGAAAATCTGGAACACCTCCTACGCCATGTATCTCGCCGTGCTCGCCTCGATGATGCACGGCTTCACCGTGCCGGCCTCGGTCGAGGTCGCCATGCGGCACAAGGGCTACGTCCGCGGCCTGTTCGGCTGGCTCACGGGCGCGCCGTGGAGGAACCCCGGCTTCTCCGCGTTCTTCCTCTCGTTGGTCATCTTCGGCTTCCTCGGCGGCATCACCGGCGTGACGCTCGGGACGCAACAGATCAACATCATCGCCCACAACACGCTCCGCATCCCGGGCCACTTCCATGTGACGGTGGTTGGCGGCACGACGCTGGCTTTCATGGGGCTGACCTACTACGTGGTGCCGCTGCTGTGGCGACGTGAATACATCTTCAAACCGCTCGCACGCTTGCAGCCCTATCTCTTCGGCATTGGGATCGTGACCTTGTCGGTCGGCATGTCGTTCGCCGGCTCGATGGGTGTGGCGCGGCGCAGTTGGGACATCGAAGCTGCGGGTTCCATCTATGGACCGACGGCGCACTTGTTCCTCGGTCTCGTCGGCATCGGCGGCATCCTGGCGTTCACCGCCCTGCTCCTCTATGTCCTTTTGACGGTCGGCACGCTGTTCTTCGGCCGGCGTATCGTCGATCGGGCGATGGAAGATTGGGGCACGCCCAAAGTCCTCAGCACCTCCGCCGGTCATGACCATCCGGTTCCGGCCCCCCGAGGCGCGGGCCTGGCGGTGGCCGAAGCGCATCCGACGCAGGGCACGATGGTGCTCGCCGTCGTCTTCCTGATCAGCTTCGCGGTGTATTACTTCGCGAACTGGAAGGCGCTCGCCGACGTGTGGCCGGTGCGATGAAGGACAACGAGGTGCTCCGAACCAACCCAACCATGACGACACAAACACTCACGGTCAGCCCGCTCGAACGCCTGGTGCAGCGCTTCAGTCGGATGCTCTCCGGCGGCAGCTTCGCGATGTTCGCACTCTGGGTGCTGTTCTTCTACGAAGTCTTCGTGGTCATCATGACCTTCGCGCCGATCAACGGCGGCGCGGTGGGCGGATTCCTCGAAGAGTTCCGCATCCGCTGTTTCCAATACGAACCCAAGACCGGCTGGATGAAGTGGAGTTCCGTGGCGGTGATGCTGGGCGAGCCGTTGCCCCTCGTCGGCATCGTGTTCTTCATCTGGCGCAAACAGACCCGCGAATTGTGGCAGACCCGTCGCCGCGCCGTGCTC
>JANLTG010000005.1:0-13817 GCA_031362805.1 bacterium | reverse complement strand
ATCGCGAAGTTCAGTCCCCCGTCGCCGACGCACCGCTCGACGAGCGACCACTTGCCATATTTCCTCTTCCAAACCTTCTACTCCGAATCGCCGCGGGCCGAAACCAGTCCGACCAGCTCCACTTCAATCGTCACAAACTGTCCGGGTTCAACTTTCGGCGGAAGCCCTTCGTCGCCATAAGCCAGGCTCGCCGGAACGGTAAGTTTCCAAATGCTCCCCTTTGGCATCAGTCGCAACGCTTCGTGTAGGCCGGGAATCAACTTCTCCGCTGGCTGGCCCAACTTGATGCTTTCAGGATCACTGCCGGAACTGTGGAAGCGTTTGCCGTGAAAATTTGTTCCCGTGTAACGAATCAACGCGGTGTCCTCAGGTTTCGGTAAAGGCCCTTCACCAGGTTTAAGGATCTCGTACTGAAGACCGCTGGCGAGCGTGGTCACGCCCGGTTTTCGGGAATTCTCGGCGAGCAATTGAGCGGAGGCACTTTGGTTCCCTTCCAACTGCGCTTGTCGAAATGAGCCCAACTGGACTTCCAAGGGTGTTACGTCGAGCAGTTCCACTTCGTAGATCAGGGTTGAGCCCGGCTCCAGGCGAAACTGGGGAATCTCTCGAAGATCCCGCCGATGGTAGGCGTGACGCGATGGAACAAACACCTGCCACTTGCTTCCTTTGGGCATCAGCAGCAAAGCCTCCCGAACTCCATCCACGACATGGGATCGATCCAGCCAAAGCTTCTTACGTTTTTGATTCAGGAACTCGGTGCCGTCGATTCGCGTGCCCCGCTGGTTCAACAGCAGCACATCGTTGGTGGCGGGTTTCGATCCGCTACCCGCTGTCAGTACCTTGTATTGGACGCCGCTGGGCAGGCTGATTACCCCTTCCACCTTCGCGTTGGCTTCCAGAAACGCAGCCCCCGTCATTTCATTCTGGTCGGCGAGCAACTCGCGCAGACGCTCCGGTCGCTTCGCCAGTTCGGCCCGATAAGCACCGACCAGTTCCTGCGCTTTGCCAAAACCCATCCGCGCATTCGTCGCTCCGGAAAAGGCCTCGCGAATCGCCAGCTCGATCTGCGCTGAATCGATCTCGAACCCTTCCTTTTTTAAGCCCGTTCCAAAGATTACGCCCAGCGCGTAGCTTACCTCCCCCACCCCGTTTGTAGCGGCGAGTGGCAACGGACTCTGACCGGGCGCCAAGGCTGCGCTGGCGAGGAGACCCAACCCCAAAATCATTCGTTTTGTCGTCATCAACATAAGCTTAAAATAGACTGCGTCTCGGGTGATCCTGACCCGTTGATGTGTCGGAAATGTCAGCGGGAGGAAACAAAACGGTGCCAGCCGCGAGGCTGGCACCGTGTCGTTCTGAAGTTAATCGAATGCTTCCGATCTTAGTTCACGTCGCCACCGTCAGCGCCGCGAAACACGTTCATCGCGGAGTTCGCGATGCCGGGTGCGAGCGGGCCGGCCACCGAGACCAAGTAGTCATCGATGCCCTGGACGATCGCCGGGAGACCGATGGTTTCGGCATCCGTGGTGGCACCCTTGCCATACAGATGCTCATTGGCCCAAGCGGTGTACTTGCCGTTGACCACGTTGTTGACACCTTCCGTCAGGTCATAACGGGAGCCGTTGTAGTTGAGCCACCAAGCCTGGTAGTCGGTGTCGCCCACGCCTGTCGTGCCATTTGATCCCTTGAGGTCGTCGGCGTCGCCGATCGAGATCCACGAGATGAAGGGTTGGGTGCAGAGGGTGTTATTGAGGTCACGGCGGCAATCGCCGCCGCTCTGCCAACCGGCTCCCAGCGGGTGTGCGCCATAGGCCAGGTGCGCAATCGGAGCAGTAGCAAAGTTTTCGGTGCTGCTGCGCGTGAGCTGGCCATTGCCGAGTACGGTCACTGTCTGGCCGTTATGATACTGCTGGATGCCCGTGAAGATGCCGTAGCCGGTTTCGGCCAGCACCGTGGCCCGCGTGCCCGAGCCGGTATCGCGACCGGAGAGATGCATATTCAAACCAGCATCCGCGGCGTTACCCGTGAAGATGCTCAACGGAATACGGCCGTTGGCGTGAAGGTACTTGGACTGCTGGTCCGTGATATTGCTGATGCCTTTCGCGACCGTGGCCGCGTTGCCGGCGAACACGAACGGAATGATGCCTACGATATTGTCGTAGGGGGAGAGGTCAACTCCGGTCGCCGCAACAGACGAGGCCGTTGCATCCTGATAAACGTCGGAGAAGGCCAGATCGGCCGGACCCGGATTCGCGGCACCGGTTTCGGTGACGAACGCCAGCGAGTCGCCATCAATCAAGTCTTCAACACCTTTAGCAGAACCGGTCCATGCGCCTTGAATGCGACAATCCAAGCCAGCCAGACCCGAGCCATCATTGGCCCAAGTGCCGCGGAATGTATAGAAGGCTGAAGAGGAAGTGCCGAAGACGGTGGCACCTGGCATTTTCGACTGAAGGGCGGTGAACAGCGCCGCGCGGAACGCGGTGGCACCCGTGAGCTTGATGGTGATGCTTTGAGCCTGGGTCGCACCCGCGAGGCCGAGAACGGCAGCAGCCGTGAGGATTTGTTTCTTGTTCATTTGTTGAGTCAGTTAGGTGTTTGTTAACTTACAGTTGATTTGAGGTTGCGGAGGAAGATCAAGCGTTGGTCTTCCGGAAGTTGCGGCGGAGCGCCAGGGCGAGCAGGCCGAGGCCCGAGAGCATGGCGTAGGTGGTGGGCTCAGGAACGACGCTGCTGTATTGCGCGCCGTAGAAGAACAGATCGCCATCCGCCTGCAGCTCGAAATAGCCGAGGTAGGTCGAATTGCCCGAACCGAACGGGGAATCATAGAGATCCAGGAAGCTGGAGCCAATGAAAGAGGTCCCGGTATTCGCTTCGGTTGACGTGGTGCCGAAATAGGTCGTCGCACCACCGACGTTGTAGGCGCCAGTCGTGCCGGCAATGCCGAGGTAAGACTGAGCGCTCGAGCTGTCAGTGCGCGTCGCGTCAGCGCCGAAATCGGCACCAATTGCATTTGCTCCCACGCCGACACTGTTGATTCGCTGCCCCGCCCCGCCCTGCTGGGTCTCAGTGCGGCGCAACCAAGGGGTGCTGCCAGCTACTCCAGCAGTGGAACCGTCGGTTGAGAGGTTTGATGTACGGGCCTTGGTGGCCCAGATGTGGTTGTTGTCAGCGCCCAGTCCAGCGGCGGCCAGTGACGCGGTGGAGGACCAGCGAACATTATTCAAGTCACCGAAGCCGGCATTGCCGGAGGCGGTCGCGCCCGTGAGCCACGTCGAGTCGAACTGATTGATCGCGAGAACCTGATTCGCGTTGGCACTGGCGAAGGTCGCCGCATTGCCAAGGTTTAAGGTCACGTTGAAGGCGCCCTGGGCGGCGCCGTTGACCTCGCGGAAGTTAAGCATCAGGTCGCCCTGAGTGTAGGCGAACTGCGCTTGAGCCTGGGTGGCGGCGAGCAGGGAAATACCCGCTGCGGCCAAGGCGATGGACTTTTTCATTATGGTCATTGGTGGTGTTTTTTTGGTGGTTGTTGATCTGGCAGCAGCGGCGCGATCTGAATCATATCTAAACCTGCCAGCTACTGTGTCGCGGATGATTGCTGTCTCATGTCGCGAGCCCAGTGTGCGGAATCAAGACACAACCAACTCCACGCTTTAGGACATTGATCACCAAAAACAGAACCCACTCCCGGGCAATGTAACATCCTGTCTGCGAGGCCATTGAAAACTAGAAATAGCGACCGAAACACAACCGTCACGCACCGGCGGAAGTTCTTCACACAAGAAAGTGCGAACGGATAACCGGAAACGTTGGAGCCCGAAAAATAGCGGCGCAGAAATCTCCGGGCACCCAAGCCGCGCTGCGCATTCGCCGACCGCAGCCGGCGATCAGGAAAGGGGGCACGCTTTTCAACCAGGCAGTCGGAGGAGCTGTCATTTGGGAATTGAGGCGGACGCTTATTCCGGCGAAGGGCGAACGCAAACACCTGCACCGTTCCGGCGCAATCCTCGCCAGCGAGAAGTGCTCCCGGACTAAATTGGAGCAGCACTTTCAGGCAAGTTGAGCGGGTTGAGTTTTGGTTCGCCGACTACCTCCGAATCTTTCGGCGATAACCAAACCAAGCACCAGCACCGCCGACCAGCATCAAGGCCCAGGTCCCTGGTTCAGGCACCGGCACAAAGTTGCTGCCGTAAAAAAACAGGTCCCCGTCAGACTGAAACTCGAAATAGCCAACATAGGTAGAAGCGCCTGAGCCAAACGGGATGTCGTACAAATCCAGATAGCTCGAACCGGTAAATCCGGTACCCGTGTTGGCTTCCACTGAACTGGACCCAAACAGCGTCGTGGCCCCACCCACGTTGTAAGCGCCCGTGGAACCGGAGAAGGAGCGATAAGACTGGACGCTGCCGCCATCCGTCCGTGTGGCATCAATATCAAAGGCAACGCCCACCGCAGCGGCACCGACCCCTACACTGTTGATTCGCTGGCCCGCGGTTCCTTGTTGAGTTTCGGTGCGGCGAGTCCACGCCGTACTCCCGGCAAGTCCCGCCGTGGAACCGTCAAGTGAGAGGTTCGATGTGCGCGCTCGGGACGCCCAGACATGGTTGTTATCAGCGCCATTTCCGGCCGCAGCCAGAGATGCGGTGGAAGACCAGCGAACATTGTCCAAGTCACCAAAACCCGCTCCGCCCGAACCCGTGGCTCCCAACAGATAGTCG
Source organism: bacterium (assembly GCA_031362805.1). Taxonomy (GTDB): domain Bacteria; phylum Verrucomicrobiota; class Verrucomicrobiia; order Limisphaerales; family RI-55; genus RI-55. The sequence continues at coordinate 9,099 of JANLTG010000005.1, read as the reverse complement.
ACATCAAAACTACTTAGTTGCACGCCTTGATTCTGGTAGGTGGACACAAACGTCGACGCGCCACCCAGATTGAGCGTCACGTTGTAGCTGCCATCGGCACCACTGTTCACTTCGCGGAAGTTCAGCATCAAATCGCCCTGGGTATAAACGAACTGAGCGTGGAGGTTGATCGGCGACGCCAGGCCAGCGATCAGCAGCGCGCAGGAAATTGGGGCGACACAAAGCAGACGGTTGCCAGTTGGTTGCATAATGGGTAAACGATGAACTTCACACGAATGCCCGGCATATTGAAAACGGACACGCATATCGAAATCGGAACATTCGCGTTCTCAGCTTATCCACAACAAAAGCGGGCTCTCGGCAAAGTTGGGGCAATCGGAGTTCGCCGAGTTGCTGAATCGTAACGAGTCCGAGAGGCCGACTCAGCTGGCTGTCCAAAGATCAGCCCGGCAGGGACACGGAGGAAGGGGGTGCAAATACCAACATCCAACATCGAACATCCAACTATGAACCGCCAAGGACGAAGACGGCGTGGGAATGAAAACGGGAAGACAAGAAGACATGAAGACGGGACGTCTCCAAAGCAGAAAACTGAAAGCAGAGAGCAGAAATGGGGAGCCGCGAATGAAGGCTGACGGACACCAAAGCCTTAAACCGCAGATGGACGCAGATGTGAGTGAGGACGAACGGAGTAAAGGTCAAAGCGTGAAAACATGAGAACGTGAAGACGGGACGTCTCCAAAGCGGAAAGCGGAAAGCGGAGAGCGGAAATAGGAAGAAGACTGAAGGCGAAAGACAGTGGACGGTCCGTCATGGAATTGTCACGGCCGTCACTGCTTCGTAACTTGTCGCAGGATTGAGCCACAGCCGATGATCTCCGTCCGGTCCTCGTGGGCTGGACGGGCAGTCAAAGTGCCCCATCCGAAACATCACTGACGAAACGACCCATTCCTATGAACAGCTTGTTGAAGAAGTTTATCATTTTCGTGGCGGTGATGACGATCGTCGCAACCGGAGGTTATTTCGCCCGGAAAGCATTCAAGCGGTCGAACGAACGACGGTTGGTGCAAGACGCCAGGTCGTACATCGAAAAGAAGGAATGGCGGAATGCCCAGCTCTGCTTGCAACGGTCGCTACAGATCAATCCGCTCGGCGTGGAATCGTTCCGCCTGATGGCGGAGATGCTGGAGGCAGTGGGCGCGCCGACGGCCGTCGGGTGGCGGGCGCGGGTCGTCGAACTGGAGCCGGCCGTGGCGGAACATCGCTTCGAGTGGGCCGATACGGCGATCCGCGCGGGGGATCTGGCGTCGGCCGTGAACGCTTTGGGTGGCGTCAGCGAAGCGGATCGCGCGTCCGCCCGCTACTGGAAATTAATGGGCGCGGCGGCGTGGGCGCGCCAGCAGGCCTCGGAGGCTGAGAGCCATTACGGGAAAGCGCTCAGCCTGGAGCCGACAAACCTGGTCACGGCGGCCAATCTGGCGACGATTCATCTCGTGTCCACCAACGCCGCCACGGTCGCGCTGGCGCGCCAGTCTCTGGAAAAGATGAGCACGAATGCAGCGGTCCGGATGGTGGCGTTGCGGCACTTGAGAAGTCACGCCATCAGCCGGCGCAACACCAATGATGCGCTCCGCTACTCCAGCGAGATCGAAAAGGACGCCGCCGCCATGCTGGGCGACAAGATCGATCATCTGTCGATCCTGCGGGCCACCGGCAACCCGTCGTTCACTCCGTACCTTTCGACCATCAAGGATTCGGCCAAGGATTCCTCGCCGACCGCGTTCGCGGTTGGAAAATGGATCGCCCAGAACGAGAACACCACCAACGCCCTGAAGTGGTTGCGGAGCCTGCCGGCGGAGGTGCAAACCAATCAGCCGGTGCCGCTGATCGTGACCGACTGCCTGATCCTTGGGAAAGATTGGCGGGAGCTGTTGAAGGTGGCGGACGCGCAGAACTGGAGCGAAGCAGAATACTACCGGCTGGCCGTGGTCTCGCTCGCGCAAAAGTCCCTCGGAGAAGAACTCGCCGCGAAGGCGTCATGGCGCAAAGCCATCCGCGAGACGGCGGGCCGACTGGACCGGTTGACGCGACTCGTGCAAGTGACACGGACCTGGCGCTGGGAGGAAGAATATGAACAGCTCCTGACGCAGGTGGTAAGCTCCTACCCAAAGGAGAAATGGGCCCTCGATGCGCTCACGGGAAAGTACTACGCAGACGGCAAGACCAAGGAGATTGAGCGCCTGCTCAACGTCTCGTATCAGGCGAACACCAACGACATGCGGTTGAAGAACAACTTTGCGAACATTCTGCTGTTGCGGAAGAGCCGGCTGGAGCTGGCCCACTCGCTGGCCAGGGAGGTTTACGATTCGTCGCCGAAGGATCCCTTCTTCATTTCCACCTACGCCTATTCGCTTTCGCTTCAGGACAAACACGAGGAAGCGGCCAAGATTGTGGGGGGCGTTGACCCCGCGTTTCTCAAGATACCAGCCGTCGCAGCCTACTACGGCGCGGTGCAGGTCCGGGCGGGTCACAAGGAAACGGCCAGGGACGCCATCGCGTGGGCTGACGCGGCGCCGGTCTTACTGCCCGAAGAACGGGAGCTGGTGCGCATTGCCAAGGCGGCACTTTGAGCCGTGGGACGTGATTACGGCGCGGAGCATCCATTCACAAGCCAAACTGCTGACGTGGGAACATGAGCGCAAGCCAACTCAAAATCCTGGCCGGTGCATTCGCAGTATTGAACGGCTGCCTGATCATCGTGGTGTACCTGCTCGTCACGAGCGGGAGCCGAGATCACACGCCCACCGACGGGGGAGCCGCCAAGGCGGAACCCACGACCACTCTAGTGGCCAGCGCAGAGCCGGAGCCCCCTTCGAATCAAACCGCTGCGAATACACCCAGCCTTCTTCATTGGAGCGCGGTTGAATCCACGAACTACTTTGAATATGTGGCGAACCTCCGGCGCATCGGCTGTCCGGAGCAAACCATCGCGGACATTGTCGCGGCGGATCTGCGGGCGCTTTACGCCGAAGCCACGCCCGCGGCGCAGGCGGTAAGCGGAGTCAGCACCGGCGAAAAGAAAGCGGACGAAGTGCTCAAGCTCCTGGTGCCGCAGGCGACGACACATTCAAAAGGCGACCTCGCGAGCGGCCAGGTGCAAACCAGAAATGGAGCTGGCAACCAGCGATCGGCGCTGAACTCCATTGCGCAAACCTCGGGGAGCATGCCCATCAATGCCAGTTCATCGGCCCCTGCTCCCAGCGGTCAGGAGGCCGTGGAGGAAGCGCCACAAGCGCCGGGTTCACGCCGGGAGATTGATCCCGTGCGCGCTCGTACTTTTTGGATCAGGGACTATCTCTCGACGCGCTACGGGCAATCCGTATGGAACGATGCTTCGTTGTATTCCCGGGGCGACCCGGATCGGCTGGAGGAGATTCTGGCCTTCAACAACATCACCGTTCCGGAGCCACCGGCGCGAAACCCGCGCCGATAGGAGCAGAGGGGAAGGAGGAGGTTGGGCGGTGGGGAAAGTGGGAAAGGGAGCGGGTGGGCGAGCGAACGTTCAACATTCAACATCGAACGCCGAAATGAACATGGCCACGCGGCGAAAGTGGCGAGGGACGGAGCGAAGAGGTTTACGCGAATGACGCGAATTTACACGAAGCGAAGGCCGGGGCCGTCTCCAAAGCGGAAAGCAGAGAGCGGAAATTAGGAGCCGCGAATGAAGGCTGACGGACACCAAGCCTTAAACCGCAGATGGACACAGATATGAGTGAGGACGGAGGACGAACGTAGTAAAGTTGAAAACGGGAAGACAGGAAAACATGAAGACGGGACGAGGCGGTCACGGAGTGAGCCGAGCCACCTGCCGACTCGCTAACGACCCGTGCTTACCGGGGCGCCCGTGGCTGTCGCCAAACCAATGCGGGTGATGTTGGCGCGCTCCAAGGCATCAAGCACGCTCACCACCTTGTCGTACTCCGTTTCTTCGCTGCCCCGCACCACGACGCTGACCTCCGGATTATCCTTCGACAATCTGGCAAGCACCGGGCGCAGCGCGGCCAGCTCATAGGAACGTTGGTTTAGCTTCAAGTTGCCCGCCGCATCGACATCAATGAAATTGAGCTCCGGCGGCGGCTGGTTCGGATCGCTTTCCGGAGGTTTCTCGTTCGAGGGCAGGCTGAGCTCCAACTCATTTACCAATTGCGGCGCGGCGATGATGAAGATCATCAAGAGAACAATCACCAAGTCCAACAAAGGAGTGATGTTAAGTTCGTTCATCGTCCGGTGATGAGACTTCATGAATTTCTTCATAGGCTTTACTGGAGGTCGGCCACTTCGTACGTGATGACATCGAACCGGATGATGACCGTCGACGGAAAGCCTTTTGGCGGCGGGCGGCGGACGACCAGACCCTTGCTAAACACACTGCGGACCGAGTCATCCCAAGCCTGATTCCCAGACAGGCGCCATTCCTTCACCGTGACTTTGCCGGCGGCATCCACGGACACTTCAACCTCGGTCAAAAGATCCGCGCTGCCGATGTCCCGCGGATAATTCCAAGCCGAATGGAACGTATACTCGATCAGACTGCGATAAACTTCCGTGGGATCTGAACTCGCCTCCACCGCCCGTCTGCCACCGGGAATAAAAAAATCGGGAGCGATCGTGGTGGGTGGCGGGGCCGACGAGACAACGGTCCGGCTGGGCGCCGCCGGATCGGGAAGCGATTTGGCTGGTTCCGGTGCGGCAACGACCGGCGCCTCGGCCGCCAGTACGGGTTCTTCCGGCTTCAACGATTCAACCGGCGGCTCTTCGACAGGTTTCTCCGGTTCCGGCTCGGGCTCCTCTTTGGGCTTGTCCTTGGGCACGATGACGACGGCGATCTCCTTGAACTGTTCGCCCAAGATGCCTTCGCGGGCGGCGAGGAAGGTGAGGCCGACGATCACCAACGAATGAACGATGATCGAGAGCGTAATGTTGCTCTTGGCAACCAGCTTGGGCGGCTCGGGGGCTTTCATTGGGGCGCTCCCGCAAGCTTGGGTTCCGTCGCGAGGTTCACCTTGCCGATGTTGGCATCCTGGAGCGCCTCGAGCGCGGCGACGATATGCTTATGCTTGGCGTGCCGGTCGCCGCGCACCACGACGTTCAGGTCGGCATCGGCAATTCGCAGTTGAATCAACTCGCCAACCAGACTGGCCGCATCCGTCTCCTGGCGATTGAGAAACATACGGCCGTCCCGATCCACGGTCACATAGTTAACCTTGGGCTTCGGTTCCCGCTCGCGCTTGGCGGCGGTGGGCAGCTCCATCTCCAAATCATTCACCACGGGCGCCGTGGTGATGATGAAGATGACCAGCAGGACGAAACACAAATCCAACAACGGAGTAATGTTCAACTCCGTCAAAGTCTCGTGCGCGCTGTGCGAAAATTTCTTCATGACGAACGGCCGGCCGGCACCCGCTCTGTAGTTGGGGGCCGGCAGCGGAGGTGGTTCCTGCCGATCAGTTAACCGCCGCGGCGACGGGCCGATTGCCGACGAGTTCCTCGTGCTTCAAGGCTGGGGCCGTGCGCTGCGCCGGCGCCGCTGCCGCTGCCGGCGCGCTGAGGGCGACCGCGGCGGCCAGTCCGTGGTTGGACCAGGGGTTTGAATCGACGCAACGCAGCTCGAGCTCGGAAGCGAGCTCGCCCGCGAACGCATCGAGTTGCTGGGTCATGGCGCGAATCTTGGTCACCATGAAATTGTAGGCGAACATCGCGGGGAGCGCGACGAACAGGCCGACCACGGTGGCAATCAACGCCCCCGCCACACCCGGCGCCATCGCCGTGAGGCTCGCCGCAGCGGCCTTGGCGATGCCCGCAAATGTTTCCATGACCCCCCAGACCGTGCCGAGCAAGCCGATGAACGGCCCGCCCGCAACCGCGGTGGACAGCACGATCATCCCGCGCTCGAGGATCATGCCCTGATCGCTGACGGCGCGCTCCATGGCGGCGCGGATGGTGTCGAAATGAGTGGGCGACATGCGCCGTTCGCCGTGGACCAAATGGCTGCCGTGCTTGAGGTGGTTCTCCGTGGCGGCGCAGGCCACCGCGTACATCTCATAGGCCGGCGAGCCTTCAAACTTCTGGCCGCTCCGGGCCAGCTCCAGCGGGGTCGAGGTAGCCTCGTACGCTTTGAAAAACTTCTTGGTGGAGCGCGTCACCTGTATCAACTGGCGAATCTTTGAGAAGATCACCGTCCAACTGAAGAACGACAGGATCAAGAGACCGCAGATGGTGAGCTTGCCCTCCATCGTGGACTTCTCGAAGGCGAATTGCAGCGCGCTGCCTAGGATCGGGTGTGTTTCAATCATGATCAGTTTTAGTTTGGCAAAATTCGGGAAGCACCGAGTGCTCACGAACTGGAATTCAACTACGCGCCAAGCCCCGGTTCCTCCGCGCCACCAATACAAATATTGAGGGCGACAACACGAGTCGCATTGCCGCGACTTGGTAGTTTGTCACCGCGTCGCCGACGGTCGGAACTGCTTGCAAACGAGGGGACAGATTGCAGCAGTCCCGGCCAAAGCTACCGGCAACTTTCGGCCATGAGCTCATCAATTGCGGCCATGCCATGCTGGGATGGACTACGCTGATAACAAAACAGTTAGATGACGAGATTCAGGCAGGCATCCGGCAGGTGTAACTAGATTTCACATCCAGGAGACCCACCCGAGAATTGAGTGCCCGCGCTATTTCGCCCCGCGCGCGAGCCCCAACAAAACCGCCGACGACCGGCCCCAGTTGATCACCACCCTAGGCTGCGCGTGGAAGCGCGACCCAAATGAGGATAGGAGCTGGACTCGGAGTGCACCACCTGACCGAAGACTGAGAGTCGACCGTTGCCCACTCCGAAAGGGCTTTGGCACCGGGCGAAACGAGCATCTGGGCACACCCCTGATCTGCGAAAATCGTAACAATTCGACCATTGATTTGGTGTCACTCGATTGTAACATCGTGGCTAATTTCCAACCTAAATCAGGGGCGGGCCTCAAGGTCGAGGCATTCCCCGGACGGCAACAGTTGATCCTATGACTAAAAAATCTGCAGCCACAACTTCAGAGGCGACCAAGGCAAAACCCGCCACCCAGCCGGTTCAAGTGGCGACCGCCAAGAGGATGTTTCTGGCAGCCAAGGCAGCCGTGAAACTGGCCAAAGCCAAATTCAGGCAGGCGAGGAAGACGGCAAAACGGCTCAAAAAATTGCTGCGCGTCGCCAAGCAAAACGCAACGGGCAAGCCGAAGGGCAAAGCCCGCAATGAGCGGCGCACTGCCAAACTCAAGGCCGGTTCCCAACGCCCGCACGCCGCGAAACCAACCAAACGCAAGGCTTCGCGGGCTCGACTTTCGACTCGTGGCAAAACCTCCCCGCCGGTTGTCGCCCCGAAACCTAGCAGAAGGCTCGCGACTCCCAAGCAAGCGGGGTCGACTAAAGCGAAAGGCACGGTGACGACTCCCTCGCGCCGTCGCCCAAGTCCGCCCAAGTCAGCGGTAGTTGAGACCCCACAATCTGTGGTCTCAGAAAAGCCCGGTGCACCAAATGTAGCATCTCCGGTCACAGCGACCGCCCTTACCCCAGCCGATTAGCACCCACCGGTGGCCTGAGGCGATTTACGCCGCTACACGTTTTCCAGATGCTGGCCCCGTTTGCATGGCTTCTTTGCTTTTTCAACTGCCGCTTCAGTGCATAGAAGTTTACGCGGGAATGCGGCGCGTCCGGCGGGAGAACCGAGCATGACCCCGTAGAACTGAACGCGAAGATGGCGATCAGGAGGGCCAGCAGGAAATGGAGGAGACTGTTCACGATGACAAAAGTTATGCTTGAATCGACCGCTTAAGGCTGGGGTTGCCACGCAGGATATCCAACAGTCGCAGCAGCGGTCCTCCCGCCTGGGAGCGGCCAGATTCCAGGGGGTGACCGCAACCACTCCGCTAGGGGAGCCGCGCTTAAGAAGTCACGCTAGTTCTCTGCACACCTTTCTGAGTTGGAATGCAGCCGGAGAGGGTCGGCTCCGTCTTCAGAAGTCCGGGAGAACTTCATCCCACGCGGGCCATCTTTGATGGCTGACTATGAACCGGGGCATTCCGAACATCTTTACTTCGCCAGCAAAATAACGGCAGAAGTAAGCGTCAGGAGTTCGCTGTGAAACGCGTGGGAGTGCGTTTGAAATGGCAGTGAATTTGCCAGCGAAAGAGCACAGATAGTGTTAAGTAACAGAAGGTCCGGGGGGTTATGCGGGAACGAGTTTCAGGTTCAGGGCGTGCGCCTGGTTGTGCAGGTTCTTGAGCCGGCGCGCGATGCTGGCGGGCGTGATCGCGAAGGCTTTGGCTTCGCCGTAGGGCTGCCCGCTCACGATCAGCGCCCCGCTGATCCCCGCCAGCGCGATCACGGTTTTCTTCCGCTCGTGGGTTTCGCCGAAGTACCGTTTGCCTTTAAGGGGACGCCTCCTATGATCTGCCGCAACCCATCACCCAGAAAGTTTCCCTCATGAGCGCAAAATCCAGCGGCACTCTTCCGGCCACCATTGCCCTGTACACCGCGTTTGCGCTGGGGCACGCCGCCGCCGCCGAGCCTTACCCCGGTTACACCCTGTGCTCCATCGGGACCACGGCGTATCTTTACGATATGAACAAGGAGAAGGTCCACCAATGGAGCGTGGCGGAAGGCAGCGTGCAGACCTCGCCCTATCTGTTGCCCGACGGCAGCGTGCTCTTTCCTTTGAACAAAGGCGGCTTCACTTTCCGGCCGGGCGGCGCGCACCCGAGCGGGACGTTCCAGAAGATCGCCTGGGACGGCACGCTGTTGTGGGAGTTTCAATTTTTCGGCCCGGATTTCACACCCAGCTATGATGTCGCGCCGATGCCGAACGGGAACATTCTGGTGTGCGCCGGTTACCAGGACAAAAACCTGCCCGGAAAAGTGTTCGAGATAAAACCCGTCGGCAAAAACGGCGGCGAGGTCGTCTGGGAATGCAACGTCACCGCCAAGCTGGGCGGTCAGGTGAATGGCTACATCAACAGCATTGGTTTCGACCCCGTGCTGGACCAGTTGTTCGTGAAC
>JANLTG010000193.1:0-8696 GCA_031362805.1 bacterium | reverse complement strand
GTCCAGATGCTCGGGCGCGACCTTCATGTGGCCGCTCACATGGTTTTGCACCAGCTCCTTCATGTAATCCGGCGTGCGGAGCGCGACGTCCATGCGGATGCCGGACTGCACGAAGACGTGTTTCACGCCCGGCTGCTGGCGCGAGCCTTGGAGCAGTTCGATGCCCTGCTTCTCATTGATCTCGAACACCGGACAGATCGAGGGCCACAGGCAGCTTGGCCGGTGACACTTCTTGCACTCCTCGGCGTGGCCGTTGCGCGCGGCGTAGAGATTCGCCGTCGGCCCGCCAAGGTCGGAGACCGTGCCACGGAAGGAGGGCGACTCGGCGAGCTTGCGGATTTCCTTGAGCACGGAATCCACGCTGCGGCTCGATAAAAACTTTCCCTGATGAAAGCCCAGCCCGCAGAACGTGCAGCCGCCCGCGCAGCCGCGTGAGACGATGATCGAGTCCTTGATCGTCGCGAAGCCCGGCACCGGCTTGTCGTAGCTCGGGTGCGCGAGCCGCATGAACGGAAACTCGTAAAGCGCGTCAAGGTCAGGCCCATCGACGGGAAACGCGGGCGGCTCCTGCAACACGGCGCGATTGCCATGCCACTGGACCAGCCGTTTGCCGCTGTAAGGTGTCTGCTGCGCTTCGACAACTTTGGTCAACCGCATCAAGTGCTTCTTGTCCTTTTGCACGTCTTCCCACGAAGGCAGGATGATGCAGTCGCTGAAGTCCGCCGCTGCCGCCGCCTTGGCTCCAAGGAACAGCGCCGTGCCGCGGATGCCGCTGAAGTCGCGATTGCCTGCGCGGAGCCGGTTGGCGATCTCGATGACCGCAACTTCGCCCATGCCGTAAACGAGCACGTCGCCCTTGGCGTTGGCCATGATCGACGGGCGAAGTTTGTCCTCCCAGTAATCGTAATGCGCAACCCGCCGCATGCTGACCTCCATGCCGCCGAGGACGACGGGCAGGCCGGGGAACGCCTGACGCGCCATTTGCGAATAGACCACCGAGGCGTGGTTCGGGCGCTTGCCGGGTTCGCCGCCCGCGCTATAGACGTCGTCCTTTCGCTTGTGCCGTGCCGCCGTGTAATTGGACAACATCGAGTCGAGGTTGCCGGCCGTGATGCCGACAAACAGCTTGGGCGTGCCCATCGCCTGGATGGATTCGAGCTTCGTCCAGTCCGGTTGCGCAATGATCCCGACCCGCAAACCTTCGCCTTCGAGCACTCGCCCGATCATCGACGCCCCAAACGAAGGGTGATCAACGTAGGCATCGCCGGTGATGATCAGGACATCCAGTTCGTCCCAGCCCCGTGCATCCATCTCGGCGCGGGACATCGGCAGGAAACCGGCGGTGGCAGCGGGTGCTGGTTTCTTTGTTTTCTTGGCAGCGGACATGTTCAAGGCGTCGAACATGGGCCAAGCCCGTTGCTTAGGCAAATGAAGTCTCGGAACGGGAATGGCCGTGCATCACTAAGCGGAGCCGTCGGCCGAGCTTCCTAAGGTTTCGCCGGGTCCGTTGCGGGCGTCGCGTCGCGGCGGGCCAGTTCGTTGATGGCGGCAGTCTGGCGGTTCCAAACGTCGGCGAGCTCCCGAACCATCTCCGGCTTCGCGGATGCCAGGTTGTTTGCTTCCGCCCGGTCGCCGCTCAGATCGTAGAGTTCCCATGGACTGTCCTTGCCGGCGGCGACGATTTTCCAGTTGCCGACGCGCAACGCCAGGTTGTCCTCGTGCAACCACCACAATGAATCGCGCGTCACGGCGCCATCCTTGGCGAAGAGCGGGACGAGGCTCAGGCCCGGCGCCGGTGGCACCGGTATGCCGGCCCAGGTTTCAAGGCGCTGGCCGCCGGCGAGCTCCAGGATCGTCGGCACGAGATCGATCAAGTGCCCCGGTGTGTGGCGCAATTCGCCCCGGCCACTGATGCCGCGCGGCCAGTTCAGAATCAGAGGCGTAGCGATGCCGCCTTCGTGGACCCAAGTCTTGTGCCGGCGAAACGGCGTGTTGGCCAGGCTCGACCAGCCGGGCCCAATGCTCAGGAAGGTCGCCCCCGATCCCGGAGCGGCCTGCGGATCATGGCCATCGCCCCGCACCATCATCTCCGCGCTCGCGCCGTTGTCGGACATGAACAGCACCAGAGTGTTCTCCAGGGCGCCCATCACACGAAGTTGCTCGAGCACCCGGCCGATCTCACGATCCATCCGGTCCACCATGGCGGCGTGGATCGCCATCTTGTCCGCCTGAAACCTGCGCTGCGCCTCGTTCAAGTCGCGCCACGGGAGCGGGCGGTTGACTTCGTTCGGACCCAGTTTCGCAATGGCATCGGGAAAGGCGTACGGCGGACCCACCTCCCGCTCGACGGGTGATAGCGTCCCGCCGCCAATGCCGAGCGATTGCTGCCGTTGCCAACGTTCCTCACGCAAGGCATCCCAGCCGGTCAAATAACGATCCCGATAGCGGGCGATGTCGTCCGCGGGCGCTTGCACGGGAAAATGCGGTGCGGTGAAGGCGAGAAACTCGAAGAACGGCTGCGTGGAAAAGTTCTTCGCGTGCTCCTTCAGACACTTGATCGCGTGGTCGGCAATGGCAGTGCTCGAGTAATAACCGCTGTTGGTCGCCGCGGCGGGCAGCGCACCGTCGTCCTCCGTATGTTGCCGCGGTGCGAAGTGGCGGTCGTGATCGTTGAGGCTGTAGGAATGATCGAAGCCGTTTTGCAACGGCTTGCCGTCCACATGCCACTTGCCGGAATGATACGAACGATACCCCAACGGCCGGAGCAGCTCGGGCAGCAGTCGCGCCCACGGCGGGCGGATTCCCGCCGTGCCGCTCTTCAGGCCCGGCACGGTGTCACGCCGCACTTGCTGCGCGTAGTAACCTGTCAGGATTGCCGCCCGTGACGGCCAGCAGCGCGCGGTGTTGTAGAACTGTGTGAAGCGCAAACCGCCCCGGGCGAGCGCGTCCAGATTCGGCGTCGCGATCTCGCCGCCGTAGCACCCGAGATCGGAGTAACCCAGGTCATCGGCAAGGATGAAAAGAATGTTGGGCTTGGTCACCTCGGCGGCGCGAGTGAACCACGGAAAACACAGCAGACACGGCAGGAGGAGCGAGAAAAGGTTCATGGCGTGAATGGTCACGGCTGCATCGGTTTCTCCTGCGACCAGCGCAGCATGAGTTCCACATTCTTCTGGAACACTTCGTTGCGATTCCCGCGGCCGCCTTCGGGACGTTCATCACCAAGGTAGTTCAAGTAAACCTCCTCCGTCTCGAGCGTGCGGCCCTGGTCGTCGGTGCGGCCCATCCAATCGTCGAGGGCCTTGCGATGTCTGGCCAGCGCCGCGTCAAACGCGGGGTCGGCGGCGATGTTGTGGAGTTCGTGCGGGTCTGCTTTCAGGTCATAGAGTTCTTCGCGCGGACGCGTTTCGGCCATGATGAGGGCCTGGTCACGGTTGAGTTTTCCTTCCGCATGCAGCCGACGCATGGCTTGCACGATTGCTTTCTCATCCTTGTAGCGGTTCGGCTGGAGGTAGGGCCGGCTGGGATAGAAGTTGCGGATGTATTTGAACTGCTCGCTGCGTACGGAGCGGATGCGGTCCACCGTTTCGTCGGCCCGGTCGCGGGCGGCGAAAGCGAATTCCTTCGGGGCGTAATCCTTGGCGAAGACATCGCGCGCCTGCATCGACACCGGGCGCGGCAGACCCGCGAGCGCCAGCGTGACCGCCGCGATGTCGATGTGCTCGACGAGGTCATCACGCACCTTGCCTGCGGCGATGCCGGGCCCGCGCACGACCAGCGGGACGTGGATTCCGCCGTCGTAGAGGAACTGTTTGTTGCGCACATGACTGATGCCGTGGTCGGTCCAGAAGATGATGACGGTGCGATCGAGTTCGCCGGCGTCCTTGAGCTGCTGCACGATGCGGCCGACCTCCCAGTCGGTGTAGCGCACAGTGTCGAGATACTGCGCCCAGTCCGCGCGGATGGTTTCGTCCTCGGGCAGATACGGCGGGAGTTTCACGGCGTTGGTGGGAGTGAGGCTGCCGAGCGCGGCTTCCGCTTTCTTCGGCCAGACCGGGCCGGGCTTTTGTCCGCGATGTTTGCCGCCGTTCAATTGCACCTGGGTGAAGAACGGTTGCCCGGTGTTGCGTGTTGCCCAGTGATTTGTTGCGTAGGTCGCGGTGCGGTCCCAGACGAAGTTGTAGTCCGTCTTGGCAATCTTCACCGGCCCATCGGTGTGGAGGAATTCCTCGAACGAGAGGTTGCTCGTGTGGTAGCCCGCCTCCTTGAGAAGCTGCGGCACGGGCTTCATCCCGGCGGGCAGCAAGATGGGAAACTTCGCCGAGCCGCTGCGATGGTTCTGGCCGCCGATGCTCGTCTGGTAACAGCCGGTCAGCAGCGCCGACCGGCTGATGGAACAGATCGGCGCAGTGACGAACGCGCGGGCGAAACGCGTCCCTTGCGCCGCCAGCGCATCGACATTCGGCGTGCGAACCGTTGTCTCGCCGTAGCAGGAAAAGTTCGGGGACATGTCGTCCACGAGAATCCATATTATGTTCGGGCGCGGAGGCTCTGCCGCAGGCGCCAGCCAAGGGGCGGCCAGCAGGAAGGAAAACAGGAGAGGAAAGTGTCCCCTGGCTTTTGGGGGCGCGAGGAATTGCAGGCGGAGGCAGTACGCAAAGCAGCGGGTCGCAAGAAGGATGGTTTTCATGGTTCAAGACCGAGCATCACGGACTCATGGGTTGGGCCAATCCTAGTTGAGCCTGGGCGCGTAGTCACTACTCCCGGCACATTGTGCCGCGTAGTTTTCAGAGCAGGACTTTTCTGTAGTTAGCAAAGCAGGACGAACTTATTTCGGACGATTGGTGAACAAGAGGGCGGGTTTGCGGTTTTTGTCCGGCTCGGCCGCCAGGACGGACTGGTGGCCAGACGGATGGAGGCAGAGGACGACGGAGGCCCCTCTTGGATGTTGTAGCTCTGCGCGGCGGCATCGCCCGCCTTTCCGACCGTGAGCGCAATGCGAGTCGCCTTCGCGTCGTCGCCCAACGTCATCCCATGCGCCACGGCCTCACGGCGGATTCCCTCCGCAGCAAATTTCCCCGGCCCGGCAGAAGCCGCGTCGAGCGATAGCTCAAGGCTTCCGGCCATCGCAGGAACCGAAAGCACGACCATCAGCACCGCAATGCGTGCGGCCACAGCGGACAGGACGAGAGAAGTGTTTTGACGGAGCTGCATGTTGAATGAGGTGACGTGAGGTTTTGATCGATGCTTTTGTTGAACTCGAAAGGAGTGCCGCCTGGCTCATCGGGCGGTCTCACTTCGGCTTGAAGACTTTGTGTTGTGGGTCGCCGCCCGAGATGAGGTAGGCAATCAAGTCGGACAACTCATCCTTGTTCATCAGGGCGATCGTTGCGGGCGGCATCATGGATACCTGTGATGGCTCGACGCTCGCGACGTTCCCGATGGGCGACTTCGTGAGCACGCTGAAATCATAGGGATTCGCGGCGAGGGCGATTTCCTTGTCGTTGCGGTAGATGACTCGTCCATAGAGCATCCCGCCCTGTTTCAGCATGACCTTGCTGGCCTGGTATTGCTCGGAAATGGACTGACTGGGGTCGCATATCGAGACGAGGATGTCCCGGATCGAGTAGCGCTTGGCGACCGAGCCGAGGTCGGGGCCGGAGTAGCCACCGGCCCCTTCGAAGCGATGGCAGGCCACGCATCGGCCGGCGGAAAACATCTTCTTGCCGTTCTCGTAATCCCTCGCCTCAAGCTCAGTCTTGAACAGCTTCGTTGCGGTCTCCGTCGTCCATCCGCCCGGGGGGCCTTTCGGGAACGGCAGCTGGCTGAGGTTCACCGCCGCGACATCGCCCAGCAGCCACGATACGGCCGCTGCGTCTTTCGCGGCGAGATGCTCGATCGCGTCTTGTCGGATCGCGCGGATGTAGCCGGCGAAGCTCTTGCCACCGCTCTTCTCCAGGGTGTTGTTCAACCAGGAGAAGTAGAACTTTCGATCCTCGAGCGTCCAGCCGGACTGCACCCGCCGAATCGCGTAGGCGTATTGGATGTTCTGACTGTTGGGTGTGTTGGCCATCGCTTTGAGGATGGCCTCGCCATACTCGTGCCGCGCGAGCATCGCCTTGTCGTAGGCGAGGGCCTTGGTCTGCGTGACCTTCATCATGGCGATGGTCTTGCTGGCCACGTCGGGCGAGTCCAGATAGCTGAGCAGTCGGCAAAGCTCAGTGTTGAGCGCGTCGTCTTGGGCGGGGTAAAAAGGGTTCAGCTGGGCGACGACCGCAGCGACTTCGACTGGCGACGCTGCGTTCAGGCGGAGCGAGCACAGTGAGTAGGCCCGCAGCAACGCCAGTTGATCGTCCAGCTCCAGACTGCCGAATGGAACGCCGTTCAGCTTTTCCAGAACCCGACTCGACAGGGATTTCTCGCCGTGACGGCAAAGCGCGATGGCCGCGCAGATGACGGCGCGCGGATTCGATTCGGAGAACACCTTGTCCTGCCACAGTGCGATGTCCTGATTCTCGATGGCCAGGCGTGCGGCGTAGCGGATGTCCCGATCGGCATGAGACAAATAGGGCCACGCCTTTTCGATCGCGGCTGCCCCGCCGCTGCGGCTGCCGTGGAATGCTTCGAGCGAATGACGCAAATCTCTGAGCTGCTGATTCGCCACCAGGCTCTTCTTCGGCCCGTCCCGATGCGGCCCGGTGTAGCGGACGCGGTAAAGCTTCGAAGCGGTGTTGCGACCACCGACCACGAAGTACATGTGCCCGTCCGGCCCGAAGCGCATGGCGGCAATGTTCAGCGGCGTGCCGTTGAGGAACTCCTGCTTGGTCCCGGTATAGCTCGAGCCGCGCTCTTCCATATCGACCGTGTAGATGGTCCCGAAGGTCCAGTCGCAGCAGAACAGTTTGTCCTGATACCAATCGGGGAAGTTGGAGTGATGGCCAAAGCTGAGGGCGGTTGGCGACCCCGGTCCGACATTGATCACCGCGCCGTTGCTGTCGGCGAAATTCTCCGGCCACTTCGCCGAGCCCGCACGCCAGCCAAACTCGCTGGCCGAGGTGACGTGGTTGACGCGCGTCGGCCGGTACCACGGGCTGCCGATGTCGAACTCGAGATCCGAGTCGTAGGTGAACAGCTCGCCCTCACGGTTGATGGCGATATCCACGGAATTGCGGTAGCCGGAGGAAACCATCGTCCAATCTTTCCCGTCGGGAGAGATGCGGCAGATCCAGCCGCCGGGCGCGTGAACTCCCACCGCATGGCCCTGGGGATCATTCATCGCTGGGAGCAGCGAGTCCAATTCCCAAACCGGCGGTTGCAGGCTGCCGACGCCCTGCGGCACGCGCGAGTGGTTGCCGGAGACAAGATACAGCCCCTTGCCGTCCTCGGTCTTGATGATGGAGTGCGCCGAGTGTTCATAGCCCATTTCCAATGGCTTGATGAGCGTGAACTCGTCGTAGGTGTCGTCGCCATCGGTGTCACGGATCCGATAGAAGCCCTTCATCGACGACATGTATAGGCTGTCAAAAGCGTAGAGAAAACCCAAGGCACCACCGACGGTGCGCTTCCCCCATTGGATCGGGAGATAAGGAAAACCCTGGAGGCTTTCGACACTGAGCTTCGAGGCGGGGTTCCCGTCCTTGGCCAAGGTGACCCGGAACACGCCCTTGCTATCCTGATCCGAAACGATGATCCGGCCCTTGGGGTCGAAAGCCATCGCCACCCAAGAGCCCTGCTCGGTAGGGACAGAGTAGAGAAGCTCCGCGTCGAATCCTTCGGGCAAAGTGATCTGCGTGTCAGGGTCGAGGACGTATTTTCCGTCGGCGGCGCCGGCCTGGCCGACGATGGTCGAGAGGAGTAACAGTGCCGCAAGTTTCTTCATCAGGTTAATGCTGCGTCAAATCGTAGTGGTTGGGCGTTCTCGATGCCACTGCGAAAGGCGCTCCGACTTGTCTGAAGCGGTGGTGATGACTTCGGCCAAGGAACGCAGCACCGCGCCCGTCTGGCGATTGGTCTGGCACAAATAGCGAGCGACTGTCACCCGCCCATCCAGCGGCCGAGAGGCATCGCCGATCCATTTGAAGCGATTGATTCATACTCGATCGCACCGCGACTACTTCAGCTTGGCCACCGTCCGGGCGGCCCTGATCGTCGGGTCCGGGATGATGGCTTGTTCCGCTTTGCCCCCTTGGTTTTGGGCCACGTCGGGGGCGAAGGAGGAGGGGAAAGAGGCGGCCAGCCGCTTCATCTGGGTTCGGATTTCCGGATCGTTCGAAGTCGCGAGGTTGGTCCACTGCAGCGGATCGCGTGGCAACGGGACGAAGCTGCGCCCGTCAATCTCCGGCTTGGCCGGCAAACCACACGCTTCGATCAGGGTTGGGAAGAGATCCATCAGGTTAACCACGCGCGCGCCGTCACTACTCCCGGCACATTGCCACCTGCCGAAAGTGGGTGCGCCAATCCGTGCGCACAGAAAGACTTTGCGGCTTCACGTCGCCCAGCTTGCGGCCGTCCGCAGCGGCCACCGCACAAAATGTCTGATATGCACCGCTCTCGATGCGGAACAAGTGCAGCGGCCCGAGCTGACCCAAGTCGCGGCAGTGAGCGTAGTGAGGATTGGCGCGGAGCCCCAGGTCATCCGCGAGGATGAGGAGGACGTTGGGCTTGCTCTTTTCTTGCGGCGCATCGGCAGCGTGAAC
>JANLTG010000178.1:0-15268 GCA_031362805.1 bacterium | reverse complement strand
ACTATTGGCGTCAGCCAGTCCATCACCGGTCTCCTTGATGAGTGTGAGCGGCATGATGCATCACGCAAATCGGTAGGCCGCCAGTGCATGAACCTCGATCGGGAACGCCGCCCGGTTCCAGTATAGATCGACCGAGTCCAGGGCCCCGGCCGTTTCGTCAAACGCCAGCGCAATGCTGGTGCCCGCGCCGAACGTCTCGCCGTTCACCGCGATGCTGCCCACCTGTTCCAGCCCATCCAGCAAGTGGGCTGGCGTGAAATCCTTTGAGAGACCGGTCGCGGGCGCCGACCAGTAGATCACCGTGTAGTTGGGCGAGCCCTTGGTGATCTCGACAAAATGAAGACTCCGCCGTTGAAGCGCGCCGGTGTTGGTCGCGAACCGATGCGACTCGACCGCGTTCGCCGTCCCGAGAGTGACGGTGGCGCCAACCCGTTTCACGGCCGCGCGCCCCGACCAGTAGTAGGGGTTCCCGGTGTTCGCGACGTACGTCAGTGTGTTACCCGCCGAGCTGCTGCCAAAGAGTGTGCCGAGGAAGTTGGTCGTGCTGGCCGCGCCGAAGGGGTTCGTTTTGCCCGAGCACATCCCCAGGGTGGCGAGCACGCCGCTCAAGTTGTTCGGCTCATCCGGCGTGAGCGCCATGAGCATGCCCAGGCGCAGCCGCGTCCAACTGCTGCCGATGCTGAGCGTGCGGACAAACTCCTCGTTCGCCAGCGACAGATACTTGTCGCTGACCAGATTGAAAACCCGACTGCCAATGTTCGACATAATCGTTCCTCAGTAAGCAAATAGTGCGGTGTCCCCATTCCATCCTGTGCCGCCGGTCATCGTCGCGCCGGTGGCCGAGCCGCTGCCGTAACTCTCGAAATCCTCGGTGGCGACCCGATGCGCATCCGGCGGGGGCAGGGCGGCGCCGCCGTTCCAGCCCGAGCCACTGGTCAACGCCGCTTCCGCGATCGGCCCCGCGGCGTAGCTCTCGAAACTGTCTTCGCTCACCTGCCGGATGAACGGACTCGGCAACGCCGTGGGTCCATTCCAGCCAAAGCCGCCGGACATCCCACTGGCGACACCGAGTGCGTAATCGAGTGCCTCGAAGGCGTACGAGGCAGGAATCACCGGTGTCTGGACCGCACCTTTCACGACGGCAACTTCCAGCAACGCCTTGCCGCCCGACACCGGCGCCGCGAAGAACACGAAGTCACCGCCGGTTCCGGCGCTCGACGCGCCGCCACCCCGGCGCGACACGATCACCGTGCGGGCGCTAAGCCTGGGCAGCCGGTTCCTTCGCTTTGCGGGCATGACGTTCCTTCTTCGGTTCAACCACCACGGACTCGCTGGCGGCAGGTTGACTCACAACTTCAACCGGCACCGCTGATGCGCTCTCAACTGTCGGTGTCCTCTCCTGCACCATAATGGGTGCGGCCGGCCGCTGACTGGCCACCACCAACAGCGGCCGCCGCACTCGACGGATGATTGGGTAAAGACCTTCCATGTGGTGTGTGCCTTTCGCGCCCCGAGGCGCTATGGCAGGTGGCGCTGCCACTTAGTTATGGTCGATCGCCACGATGCGCACGTTCTTGTTCTCGTAAACGCGCACCCAGTTCGCCGCGTTTTCCAACTCGGCGTTCGTTGGAGAATCACCCGCCACCGCCGCGCTTGTGAACTTCACGCCGCGCGGATGCAGGATGTAACGACGCCGATTGATCAGCACCGAGTCGCTGTCCAGCGGCAGTCGCGCCAGCTCGACGCCTTCCGAGCCGAACCCGCCTTGCAACGGTTTCGAGTCGAGCCGGGCCGAGCCTTTGCCGAACGCGCCGGGACCGAACAGGTAGCTCGTGTAAACGAACCCATCGGTCGTGCCGGCGCGCACGGGCAGGCTGTCATCCACGATCACGCGGCGGCCCTGGAAGATGCGAATCTGGGTTTTGCCCTCGCTGTCCGGGATGAAGTCGATCAAGTCGAGCTTCCGCAGCGCCGACTCCGTGGACGAGTGCATGGCAATGGAAGTCAGGCGGTCCGCCCGATCCCCGAGCTTGTGCGTCGCGTCGATGAACGTGATGCCGTTCAGCTTCGTCGCGTCGGATTGACCGGCGATCGTTTCGCTCGCGATACCGAGGCGATTGCCCGCCATGGAGCCGGCGGCAAAGACGCCCTTTAGGCACGAGATGATCAATGCCTCGTCGGTGCGCGCCCAGTAGCCCGCCACCAGATCGACAATGGCCTGCATCGGATCACCGCCGGAGATGACGCTGGCCAGGTGGTTCACCGACCACGCGTTGCCATCATTGTGGATGCGCGCCAGGTCCTGGTCGGACCCGATCTTGTTCACGGACAGCGGCGCGCTGTCGCTGAGGATCTGCCGCGCCCCGGAGATGTCCTTCCAGAAGGGCATGTGAACTTCGCGCCCGCCCATGCCGGCGAGTTCGTCGAACTCCGGCGCCGCCTCGACGATGCCGGACTGCGCGAAGGTGGAGAGTTCGGCTGTGCGCTCGATGGCGTACTTCTCGAACTCCGTGGGAATGATGATGTCTGCTACGGCTGTCTTGGGCATAAGAAGGAATCAGGTTGTGATCCGTTAGGCAGCGGCCTTCATGCGCGCCGCCAGTTGCGGATCGGTCTTCTGCAATTGCATTTGTTCCGTGAGATTCCAGGTCTCCTTCCGGAACGGGTTTCGTTGGCCAACTCCCCGCATGCCAGCGCCACCGGCGCCGTGGGACAGACCGCCGGGTCCGCCGCCGCCAGAGTTGGGTTCGAAGAGGTGCGGCGCATCGGCCACCAACGCATCCACCCACTCTTCCAAAGTCATCGGGCTGAGCCCGTCCTTGCCAACACGGATGGTGCTGCCATCGGGTTCGAACGCGGTCGGAAACCCGTTCGCCAGCTTGAACACCCCCCGGGCACGAGCCGTCAGGTCCGCCAGTGCGGTCGGGCGGAGACCACGCCGGGTGGCGGTAGCAACCGCCGCTTGATCGATCTGCACCGCTGCCAGCCGGGCATTGAGCGCATCGCGTTCGGCTACGATCGTGGAATGCTGCTTGTCGAAGTCCGCCTTGAGCGCCTTGCTCCGCGCCTCGATAACCTTCTCGACTTCGCCCGCCTTGAGTTGGCGATCCTCTTCGAGGCGTTGCTTCTCGATGGTGATCTGGCGGACGGCATCCGGATCGATGCCCTCGAAGCGCTGCTTGAGTTCATCGCGTTCCTTGATCAGGGCGACGTTGGTCGTGCGAAACTCGTCGAGCTTCGTCTTGTCCACCGCGCCCTCGACGTCGAGCACCCACGCGCCCTCACGCTCCGCGTAGAGCGGCAGATGATCAGCGGGAATCTCGTCCTTCGTTTTGAATTTGAATTTGAATTTGAGTGACATGGTAATTCGCGACGCACTGCGCCGGCGCTTCTTTCCTACACCATGGTTTTGAAAACGAAGGGATGGGCAGACGGACGGGAGCGTTCCATTCGGCGGCGCGCGGCGGCGCAGGTACGTTCCGCGGCGGCGCGCGGCAAGCCGATTTTTTGAAAAGCGCTTGACGGGGTTTTCCAGGCTTGAGTCCGGCACCCGTCGCGGATAGTCTCACGAGCGTCAGAAGCCGCGGCAGAATAGCGCCTGTTATGTTAGGCCCAACCGAGACTCAACGCGACGAAGTTCAATTTGCTGATGTCGAACAAGTAACAACGAAACTCCAAACCCAACTTCAACATCGCAGGCCAAACTCAGTTTGGCCTACTGTCTGATAGGCGATATGAGATCAGAGTCCCATACAGTAGGAACTGTGTTTCGTGAATCAGTCGTTTCTCTCCTTTCCATCTTATATCCGGTTGGCTTCTTGGGTTTCATGGGCTTGGTCGTCATCGACGAGGGGTTTCGCTTCAATAGGTTTGCTATTTCTTTTGGCCTTCTCGTGGGCTTTCCAGTCGCTTTGGCTGTGTCTTGGATATTATCCAAGTGTTTTGCTGACATCGTCTCCGCAGACGGCATTCACGGGCACTCGTTCTGGGGGCTGCGGAGGTCCGTTCGCTGGCAAGACATCAAGGAGGTGCGACCGTTCAGATTGCTGCATCTCAAATACCTCAGGCTGTATTCGAAGCAGGATCAGACCGTCACTTGGATCGGTTTGCACCGAGCGCGTCGAGAGGAGTTCCGCAGTGCAATTCAGCGACTCGCGCCTTCGGATAATCCGATTCTGAGATACATATCACACGCCAATCAATTCAGTGCAACGAACGCCGCGCAAGCGCGGCGTTGCTGACTATCATTAGGCGTCGCTACGCGCATCACGCAATGAGCACAGTCTGGAACGCATCAACTTACGATACGGAGCGTCGGAGACTCATTCCGTGCTTCGATGAGTTTTATGGCACGGTCAGCGAGTTGATCGTGCGCTCGTGCCCGGAGGCACCTCGCATTCTCGACCTCGGTGCGGGCACCGGCATCCTTTCAGCCGCCATCCTGGATCGTGTGCCCACCGCTCGACTTCACTTGCTGGATGTGTCCTCAGACATGCTGCAGCAGGCGTCCAGACGCCTTTCTGGGCGGGAGTTTCAGATGTCTGTCCAGCCACTCGACTCAGACTTACCGCCCGGTCCCTGGAACGCGATTGTCTCGGCCCTGGCGATTCACCACCTCGACGACGCTGCCAAGCGCCGACTCTACACGCGCATCTTCTCTGCCCTCACGCCGGGCGGCCTCTTCGTCAACGCCGAACAGATATCCGGCGGCAGCGCCCGTATGCAAACCTTGTTCGAGGCCGTGCATCTGGATCGCGCGCGGGCGCTCGGCAGTTCCGATGCGGAGATTGCCGGAGCCATTCAACGGATGAGCATCGACCAGTGCTCCGCCACGGACGAGCAGATGCGCTGGCTCAAGGAAATCGGCTTTGAGGACGTGGATTGTTTCTACCGCTCGTTCCGCTTTGCCGTCTTCGGAGGTTGGAGGCCCGTCTCGTGAAATCCGCAACGCCTAACAAAACAGATGCAGGCAACGGCTCGTATGGCATCTGTCGTGTCATCGACGCCTCCCGCTCGCCGTCGCCTGATCCGAAACGTTAGGTGACTACGCATCATGAAGACATTCGTTGAGTTTCGGTCATCCAAGTTTCCGCCTTACGAAGGCGAGGAGGAGCAGATCAATCCAGGGCTTTGGGGAAGAACACTACGATGAAGCCATTAACTTACGAAGCTGTACAAGCGGCATGGCCTGCGTTTTCTAGACCGGTTGGCCCAACCGGTTTTGAGTACGAAGATCCAGATATTGCCAACGCCCTCTTGAAGACCGACGTCTCGAGCCTTGCTGCTAATCTTGAAGAATTTGAGAAGTACTACTTGATGAGTTATCTAACGATTGAGTGGGCCTGCTATGCCACTGGAGCTTTTCTGATCTACGGGATCAAGAATTGGTTTTCGCCCTACAAGACAGACGTTCCAATCGACGATCCGCTTGCCGAAACCATTTTGTACTTTCTGACCGGTCTGAGATGGCCAATCGAAGATATTGGAAGGCAGATGACAGCTGATCAGATTAATAGCGTTGTTGGTTTCCTCGCTTTGATTGAAGCGAATCGCAAACGGATTGATGTCATAGAAAAGACTTCCCACAGACTGACCAACTCATTTGAGACTTGGAAGAGCTTTCCTTTACTCAAGCCATCTAATTGACGCGAACCTGCGGCGCGTAAAGGGGTCACCCATTAGGGCGGGAGGTCAACAGATAAAAAGTTGGCCGTCCCGATTTCGTCTTTGTTTCGTCTTCGGGTTGCTGGCAAGGTTTCGGTTCTGACCATTGACAACAAACTGGGCGTGGCCGCAACTCGATTGCCGGTGGCAGGTTGCCACCATTTGCGCCGCGGCACGTTGCCGCTCATTCACCGATCACCAGTCTGGGAAGTGGCACTTTGTCCTGGGGGATCGACAGGATTCGGCTGGCCTCGCTCTCCAAAAAAAATTGGACGCCGTCACGTAGAAGAACTGCGTGCGCGCCGTGAGATTGGAAATCGTGGCCGTCAGGTTTGTGGTCGTCGCCACCACGGTCCACGGCCCAGTGACCTGGCTCGCGTTGTAAACGCGGTAAGTGATCCCCACAAAGTTGCCGTTGGTATCTACCGCACTGTAATGCTCGCTGGCCGGTTGTGGATCCCAGAGGACCTTGACCGGGCGCAGTGCAGGCGCCGGCGGCAGGGACGGCGATTGCGCGAAGAGGAAGCCGGCGGTGAGAACCGCTGTCATCACGGCGACCAGTAGGAGTGCGGTCAGTGCCTTGCCAAAACCGAATCCTAATTGTGTCTTCATAAATCAATTCTTCCTTTCGCTGCTTTGGCGGCGATCTGTCGCCATTTCCCGTCCGTGTCCATCCGTTTTCATCTGGGGTCCTTTGCTCGCTTCTGTGAATCTGAACTTGAGTGCCATGGTAATTCGCGACGCACTGCGCCGACGCTTCTTTCTTACACCATGGTTTTGAAAACGAAGGAGACGTCGGGCGGGCGGGACACCGGACTTCGGCGGCGCGCGGCGGCGGAGGTACGTTCCGCGGCAGGGCGCGGCAAACCGATTTTTTGAAAAGCGCTTGACGGGGTGCGCGCGTGGGCTTGGATTGGACCAGCAGCCGGTCGAGAACTGTTACCAACCCATGAAGAACGCTGACGACGAGTTTCATGCCTGCAAGGCGCCGCTGCTGGCCGAGATTGCGGACCGGATTTCCGATGCAAACCAGTTGTTGTCAATAGTTAGAGCTGCCCCTTATGACCCTTTTACTTGGATCAACTACCGGGGGCTTGTCGGTGGAACACTCTCTTGTACACTAGCAAAGTATCAATTCACCCGAAACGGGACGAAAAGCACGAAGTGGTTGTAACCGTTGTCCGGAAGAAACAAATCGCTATGGGACCAATGAGCAAGCGAACGATCACAGTCGTCGGTGCACTTCTGGCAGCGGCGGCGCTGACGAGGGGGCAGTTCAATCCCTTGATCACCTCGTTCAGTCCAAACGGGGTGCTCACCTTCAACGAGGTGAACAATGCTTCGGGCTACCGGGTGGAGTGGTCAACGAATCTGGCTCAGTCTTTGTGGAGCACCTCCTCGCCCCCTGGCGTCGTCGGAATTCCGGCAGCCGGTTTTGGAAGTCGCAGTGTCACCGTCGGCGTCGCGCAGGCCGCGTCATTTTACCGGGTGGCGGCAACTATGAATCCGCCCAGCAACCGCCCGCGCGGGTCGTACTATGTCAACTTCCAACCGCTTGGCTCGCCGCCTTCCCCGCTCGTTTATGACGGCAAGACCTGGATGCAAGTTGATTGGAAAGTTCCAGGGGGGGCTTGGTTAGATTACGCAGCGGGCGTTGCCCCTTACTACGGCTGGATCCGGGACACTGCAAATCAGCAACTCTCCTTTTACAACACCATCCTGCAGGGCAACTTCAGTGTCATCGAACGGAGCTATGTCTATGACGATTATGGACGCCAGAACCGCTTCGAGTTCGAACTGGAACCGGGTCGCTACCTCGTGACAGTCGGTGTCGGAAGACCCAACGGCTCAGGAGATCCGCACAATCTCCTGGTCGAGGGCCAGGTTCTGGTTAACGACGAGGTGCTGACCAGTGTCCAAGCGCGCGCGATCGAAATCCAACTGACCGACGGACGTCTCACCCTGACCTTCGGCGGCAGGTCCGCCTCCACCGGCACCTGGGCCTACACATTCCTCGCATACATGAAGATCGAGCCGGTCAACTGAGGCTGAAAATGGGTCAATTCTGACTATTGACAACTCACACCTGCTTCTTCGCCGTTGTTGGCGGCGCGCTTTCCGCAATCAGCTTCAGTTCCTCTTCCATGTAGCGCCCTTCGGGCAACACCTCACCGCTCCCAATCGCCCACGCCAGTGGGTTGCCCACCTTACACTTGGTTTCGAGCGCTCAGCTGGCAAAGCTCAGATTGCTGCTGGTTTCCGTGGCGGGTCCCGGCGAAACGTCCACAACCGGAGCCCGCTTTTGGCTTCCACTGTCTCGACCACGCACTGAAATCCGAGGTGTTCGTAGAAGGGAACATTTTTCGCGGAAGCCGTTTCCAGGTAACATGGCAGACCCGCGGCATCCGCCCGGTCCAGGACGGGTTGCATCAGCGCCCGGCCCAGGCCGCGCCCCTGAGCCGACGGGGCCACGCCGAGCACAAAGAGATACCAGTGCGCCGGCGGCACGTCCTTGTGGTGATATGGCTCAAGCGTTCCGAGCACGGAAAGAAACCGCTCGGCAGCTTCCGCCCCGATGACTTGCGGGAGCTGGTCCAGCCCGGCCGCAGCCGCCCGCTCCGGAGTAACTTCCCATTCGGTCGGCTTGAGCCAGATCGCTGCACCTGCGGGCGGGCCTGCGTTGGTGATTACTTCGCCGAATTGCAGGCCATAGCGCAGGATCAGCGCGAAGAGTCCAGGAGAGAGCGCGACCCGCATCGCCGGATCAGGTAGCATGTACTTTTGAAGGGGGTCATCCTGAAACGCCTCAGACATCGCTGTGGCGGTCTGATCCAAGTCGGCCGCGCGCAAGGGAACAATGGCGGGTGGTTTCATAAGTAGTCGGGAAATAATCTCTGTTCTGGAAGCTTTTGCACGGACAAAGAGGGAGGCGCTTCGGCGGGTCCAGCCTGACTGGGTGCGGCCACAGGCCGATTGCCGGTGGCAGGTTGCCACCATTTGCGCCGCGGCACGTTGCCGCTCATTCACCGATCACCAGTCTGGGAAGTGGCGCTTTGTCCTGGGGGATCGACAGGATTCGGCTGGCCTCGCTCTCCAAAAAAAATTGGACGCCGTCACGTAGAAGAACTGCGTGCGCGCTGTGAGATTGGAGATCGTGGCCGACAGATTCGTGGTCGTCGCCACCACGGTCCACGGACCGGTGACCTGGCTCGCATTGTAAACCCGGTAAGTGATCCCGACAAAGTTGCCGTTGGTATCGACGGCGTTGTAGTAATCGCTCGCCGGTTGTGGATCCCAGAGGACCTTGACCGGGCGCAGTGCCGGCGCCGCCGGCAGAGATGGCAGGGGCGGCGATTGCGCGAAGAGCAGGCCTGCAGTGAATACCACCATCAGCAACCCAACCAGTGGCGCCGCTGACAGTGCTGTGCCCAAACCGAAGCGAAATTGTGTCCTCATCGAGTGATCCTCCCTTTCCCTGCGTTGGCGGCAGCCCGACTCCAATCCGTGTTCATCTTGTGGTCCTTTGCTCGCCTTTGTGAATCTGAGTTCGAGTGCCATGGTCATTCGTGACGCACCAGCGCCGCCGGTCCTTTCTTACACCATGGTTTTGGAAACGAAGGATCCGTCGGGCAGGCGAGACCTCTCACTTCGGCGGCGCGCGGCGGCGGAGGTGCGTTCCGCGGCGGCGCGCGGCAAACCGATTTTTTGAAAAGCGCTTGACGGGGATTCCTGGCTTGATTCCGGCGACGGCGGGCGGCAGCCTTGGAGTGTTGGGAGCTGGGTAGAGCCGCACCCGTTGTGATGGGCCAAACCGGCGCTCAACATGGCGGTGATCAAGTGGCTCTGATCCAACAACTAACCATGAATCGCCGACCCTTTCTTCAACATAATAGGCCAAATTCAGTTTGGCCTACTGTCTGTCCGGTCGCATCAACGGCAGTCGCGGAAAAGCTATGAGAATCACACGCAGAACGATGTTGATGTCGGCTGGCTGCACGTTCGGCGCTCCATGGCTCGCGCGATTGGATGCCCAAGAGAAGTCGAGCGTTCTTGAGAACTTGCGAAACAAAACAGAGCCGTTTTCTGAATTAGTCTGTCTTGCTGATTTCGAAGGCGATGCGCGAAAGCGCATGTCAGTCACGGCCTACGAGTTTGTCGCGAGCGGCGCGGCGGACGAGATTACCATCCGCTGGAACCGCGAAGCGTATGACACTATCAAACTGCGGCCCCGCGCCCTATTGGACGTGGAAAGGATTGATACGAGCGTCGAGCTTTTCGGGCAAAAACTTGAGTTTCCGATACTGCTCGCGCCTACGGCCCTCCACCAATTGGTGCATCCCCAGGGTGAGGTTGAAACGGCGCGCGGTGCTGGAGCGGCGAATGCGGCATTCGTGGTGAGCAGCGCCTGCACACGCCGGTTTGAAGATATTGCTCATGCGACGGGCGCGCCGCTGTGGTTTCAGTTGTATGATTTGAGCAAGGACCGACACAGCTTCGTTGGCGATTTGGTGCAGGAGTTGAAAAACCTGGGCTGTCGCGCTCTGTGCGTCACAGTCGATGCTCCGATGCCCGGCGCTCGAAATCGCCAAGCGCGAGCGCACTTCCGTATCCCTGATGATTTCGACCTGCCCTATATGCCTGATCGTAAGAAAGCCAAACTCGTGGCCGGGTTGCCGGTCATGGGAAATTTCACGTGGGATGACGTTGCGTGGCTGCGTGCCACGACGAATCTGCCCCTGCTACTCAAAGGCATCATGAATCCGGAAGATGTCGATTTAGCCATCAAAGTCGGCGTGAATGGGCTGATCGTTTCCAACCACGGCGGGCGCTGCCTGGATACGTTGCCTGCGACGATTTCGGTTTTGCCACAAGTAATCGAGAAAGTTGCTGGTCGAGTGCCGGTGTTGGTAGATGGAGGGGTTCGCCGTGGCACGGACGTACTGAAGGCAGTGGCATTGGGTGCCAGAGCTGTGCTCATCGGGCGTCCCTACCTTTACGGCCTAGCCGTAGGCGGTGCACCCGGCGTGAGCAAGGTCGTGGAAGTTCTTCGGGACGAGTTCAAGATGGCGATGGCACTGACCGGACGCCGGTCGTTAACCGAGATAGACAAGTCTGTGCTTTGGTGATTTCACGACATCTGGGTGTGACAGGGATGCGACCAAACAAAATCGGTCGAGCGAACGGGGATGAGCCGTTCACGTTTGTTGTGTTTGCCGGACGCGCCCGGCGGCTCATCCCCGTCGCTCACCTCTGTCGTAGGCCGCACTACGCGTTTTGAGCTATGAACACTCATGTTTTTCTTCTCTACCTCGCCACCTGGTCGCTGGTCGCGCTTACTCCCGGCCCTGCGGTGATGTGCGCGATGACTCATGCTACCCGCTACGGCTTCCGACACGCGTTGGTTGGCATCGTCGGCATTCAGCTTGGCCATTTCGTCTTCTTCGGTTGCGTTGCTTCGGGGCTGGCGGCGTTGCTCGCCACCGCCTCCACGGCATTCACGGTGATTCGCATCTTCGGTGCGCTTTACTTGTTCTACCTTGGAGTTCGCATCATCGCCGCCACGGTTCGCACTCGCACAGCAGAGCCGGCGGCAGCACCCGCGCCCGCTCGGCGCAGTCTGCTCCTGCAGGGGCTCGCCATTCAGGTGACGAACCCGAAGGCGCTGCTTTTCATGTCTGCTCTTTTGCCTCAGTTCATTCAGCCTGAGTACGCACTCCCGATGCAGCTTTCAGTACTGCTTGCCATCACCATCGCCGTGGATGGTTTGGTTTTGAGTGGCTACGCTTACTTTGCCCTCCGTGGCGCGCAGTCACTCCGCGCCTCTGGACTTACTGTGTGGCTGGAGCGCGCGTTTGGTGCGGCGCTCATTTTCTTCGGCATCAGACTGCTCACCGCCACTCGCAAATGACCGTGCCGCCTAAACAGAGCGCTGCAGCGCCCCTAGGCGACCAAGAGATTTCGTCCGTCGGGGACGAGTGAGAAACAACAAACAAACAAAACAAATCAGAGAAAGAACCCAATGAAAACAAACAACCACGCAACATCGAAAATTCTTACGCTTCTGCTGGCCGCAGTCACGCTGACAGTGGCGGTTCACCCGGCGCGGGCCGACGCCCAGGTGCCGTTTCAAGGGAGAGCGGAGGGGGCCATCGCCAGTGTCGCGCCCGATCCCGCAGGGGCCGTGTTGACGGTGCTGGCGAATGGATACGCGACGCAGCTCGGACAATTCTCCCGGGAGGAAGTGGTGCTGTTCAACCCGTTCGCCGGCACCCTCGCGGGGGTTATTGTCTTTACCGCCGCCAATGGCGATCAACTCTTCGGCCTCGTGGCGGGCGGGTTCATTTCGCCCACCACGGCCACGGGCGCCTACACCTTTACCGGAGGCACGGGACGCTTCACGAATGCATCCGGCAGGGCTGAATTTGTCCTTTCGACGCCCGATGGAATACACTTCAGCGTCGAATTCGAGGGGACTCTTTCATCCGTCGGCTCCAACAAGAAGTAAAGACCGCCTAACAAAATCACTGGAGCGAACGCGGGCGGGCCACGTCAGTTGACGATGCGGACGCGCTGGGCCGCCCGCGTCGCTCAGTTCTGGCGTTCTTGTCGTTGGCAAATAGTTTGTAAAGGGGTCATAAAGGTGATGAGTTCTGAGTGTTGACAACTAGCACCTGCTTCTTCGCCGTTGGTTGGAGCGCGCCTTCCCCAATCAACTTCTCCTCTTCTTCCCGGCTCCGGCCTTCCGGCAGCACTTCGCCACGCCTAAACAACTCCGTCATCGTGTCGCGGCTGATCGCGTCTGCCTGCCACGCACCCACGATCGCCTGAATGTCCTGCGACGCCAGTCCCTTGGTGCTGAAATCTGTGTTCAGCTCGATCAACACTTGCTCGTTCGTGATGGCGTTGGGCATCGCCTCCGTCGAGTTCCACCAGTACGCCCAGCGCATCACTTGGGTGAGGCTGGCACCTACGTTGAACGCGATGATTCCCAAGATTGAGTTCTCGCCTGATTGACGAAGCTCAATCGCCGTCGCCGTCTCACCCACCTTCTTCTGATCCTCGAGCAGACGTGACCCCAGCACTGCCATGAGCCGTTCGTCGCGGTTCATCGCCCGCTCGAATGTCTCGAGTCCTTGACCCTTGAATTCCAGAAATCCCGCCGTGGCGCCTGGTGTGTCCGTCACCCACGCCGTGCTCGCGCCGATGCGCAGCGTGGCCGATTTGTCGAACCCGCTGACCCATGCGGTGGGCAGCGCGGTGAAGTGGACCCCGTGCTTGTAGTCAGCATCGAGACGGTAGTGGTCGAGATTCACCGTGATGATGTCCGCGAGCGGCAGCTTCTCGATGGCCGGCAGTGAGTGCTGCGATCCATGAAACACAAACGGGATCATCGGCAGCGGTTTTCCGAGCCGCTTCGGCACCCGCGTTTCAACGAGCTTCCATTTCGCTTTTTCCCTGGTGCCCGTGTTCTGTCCCTTTGCGAGGTCGACGTTCGACCGCCAGATCTCCACTACGCATTCGTAATCCCGCTTCCTGGGGAGCGCACGCGGCTCGCGTGCTTCATTCGGCGTCTCGCCGGATGTTCCCGCCGGCACCAGCTTCATTACCCGAATCTGCTCCGTCGTCACCTGTTCAAACTCGTCTCGTTCCACATCTCCTAGCTCCGATCTCCCATCTCCGTCCTCGAAGAGGACTACCATCGTCGGCACATTGCGCCCGTTGATCCGTTCTACGCGCCAGTTGACGATCTGCTCGGCGCGATACAGCGACGCATACACGCGATTCTCGACCGTGTCCTCCCAGTCCACGAGCGTCCCCGCCCGACCGACCGTGATGATTTCATTCACAACACTTTTCGCGTAAGCCGGCAGTGGGCTCCCCAGCATGTCCGTGTCGTTGACGAATTCCGTCATCGCTTTGGCCAGGGCAGCTTGCCCTTCCGGTAGCTTGATGAACGGAGGGCGACGAAAGATCAGCCCGAGATACACTTCCGCCGTGCGCGCCGTCGCGTTGAAGAACGACGCCCGCGACTTGTAGGCCGCGTATTCCTCCTCGGTTTGCGAATCCAGCTTGCTCAGATAGCGGATGCCGGCCGCCTTGATCGCGTCCTCACCCGCCATGACGTCGCGGGCACGATTCCAGCAAGGCAGGGCAGTGTCATACTCCGGGTGTGTGCGGTTCACTGGCATGCCCCACTTTTTACCACACGTTCCGTGCTGCCATCGTGATGCCTCGACGTCATTCGGCGGCGAGCGGCGCCGGTGTGTCGTTGCGCGGCGTGCTTCGGCAACTTCACCATCCCATTTCCCCTTGACGCACTTTCGTTGCAGGAAGAGCGTCCAAACCCATGGACATAGGATTCAGTAACCCGATCGCCGCTGGCCGATGACAACTACTCTCCGGGTGTTCGTAATGTTTTTTACCAGCGCGTCACTTCTTGCCGGGTGTATTCATTCAGCGCCGAGCGACAAGCCATTGGCGCCGGGCACCAAACCAGCGGGCGCGCGCTTGAGCACTACTGAAGCCATCGACATCGCGAAGCGGACAGCCGAGCGGAAAGGAGTCGACCTTCGAGATTTCCACGAGCCGGAGGCGCACTATGAGTTTGTTTTTAAGAACAAAACTTGGTTTGTATCGTTTCAAGGGCTGGTTCCGGCGATTGGCAACCATTTTTCTGTTTACGTGAACGACCGAACTCGTGAGGCAGAATTTATTCCAGGCATATGATCGGGCGGGCATGTCATGCGCGTTCATCTGCGGTTTCAACGCCGCGCCCTCGTTGCCTCCGCGGTGAATCCGCAATTCGGGAAGTCGAACTTCGAGATCTCCCGCTCAGCGGGATCACACGAACTCCAGTTCGCCCTGCGTTCGCAAGCTGGCACTCCGGGCTCAGCGAACCGCGCACCGGCGGACGGTTCCGAATGGGTCACCCGTCTCGCCGCGCGCGCCCGCCTACGCTCATGCATCGGCCGCAAGCGGCCTCGCACCGGGCCGCCCGCCGGCCTTCGATGCGGCGCGGTCTGCGGCCCTCTCGCTACCGCGCGCGCGGGGACTGTTCCCGACGTTCAAATTGTCCCGTTGCAATCCACCCGTCTTGGTTGTGTTAGCTCATCACGCGCGGTAGGCGGACAACATCAGTAATGGCCACGCTCGGCGCTCCCGCGCCGAGGTGGCAACGTCGTGGGGCCGATTTAGTCCCTCACCTACGTCAGCGGTCGGTCATTGCACGCCATCAGAATCATGAGGCGGCTTCGCCAGTGCTCGACTTTTTGAACGGCGACAGCCTAGTTTGGAGGCATCTATGGACGACCCTTTCATAACTTCTCAGGTTGGGAGAATCCTTACGCTGATGGGCACTCTTCCGAACTCTCGCAATAGACCCTCGCCTCCTGATCTGCAAGGCGACTTTGATCTCTGGTTTGATGGGGGCGCGGCTAAGATCGATACGGGTGTCACCAAGTGGGAGTTTGCTGATGGTGCAAGAGCCACTACTACCACTTGTCTCAGGTTTGCGGTTAGAGCGTTTACAGCAATCATGTAGCGTATCCGGCGTGTAAAAAGAAGCCCTGGCAGTCGGTCGGGGTCACGGCGGCGAACGCGGCGC
>JANLTG010000175.1:0-6528 GCA_031362805.1 bacterium | reverse complement strand
ACCGCCAGGATCACGGCGATGGCCGCCGCCATCGCGAAGGTCTTCTTGTGCTTGCGTGCCAGCTTGCTCAGTTGATAACGCCACGTCGGCGGCACCGCGACGATCGCTTCCCCCTTCAGATACCGCGCGACATCCATCGCCAGTCCGTTGGCCGTCTCGTAGCGCTTCGCCCGGTCTTTCTCCAGACACATCATCACGATCCAGTCCAGCTCCCGCCGCAGCAACAGGCTGATCTTCCGGATCCCCTCCGGATGCGACCCCGTCACCGCGCTCTGCTCAGGGTCCGTCAACGTGCTCAACCGCGTGCTCGGCCGCGGCGGTTCGTCCTCCTGGATGATCCGGATCATCTCCTTCCAGCCGGCACTCCGCAGTTGCTTCTCCGGAAACGGCTGCGAGCCGGTCAACAGTTCATACAGCAAAACACCCAGCGAATAGATGTCGCTGCGCGTGTCGATGTCGAGCTGGCTGCCCTCGGCCTGCTCGGGACTCATGTAAGCCGGTGTGCCGATCAACTGGCCGAGGTTCGTGAACACGGTCTGCTGGGTGAGCCGCTGGTTGGTGGCCTTGGCGATGCCGAAGTCGATCACCATCGGCACCGGCCGACCGTCGAACAACGCGACCATCACGTTGCTGGGTTTGATGTCGCGATGGATGATGCCCTTCTGGTGCGCGTGCTGGATCGCCTGACAAACCGGGATGAAGAGTTCGAGCCGTTCCTTGGTCGAGAGCTTCTGCTTGTCGCAGTACTCGGTGATGGGCACGCCCTTCACGAGTTCCATCACGAAGTACGGCCGGCCGGTGTCGGTCGCGCCGGCGTCGAGCACCTTGGCGATGTTGGGATGGTTCATCAACGCGAGTGCCTGGCGCTCGGCCTCGAACCGGGCCACCACCGCCTTCGTATCCATGCCCAGCTTGATGATCTTGAGGGCAACGCGTTTGTCGAACGGCTCGTGTTGTTCGGCCATGTAGACCACGCCCATGCCGCCCTCGCCGATTTGTTGGAGGAGCTTGTACTTCCCGATCACCGTGCCGGGGCCTTCGGACACGGCGACGAACTCCGTGCGATCACCCGGTTCGGTCGGGAACAGGTTGTCCGCCCCGGTGTGGGCGGCGAGGAGGCGCTCTACCTGGGTGCGGAGTTCGGCGTTGCCGCTACAGGCGCCTTCGATGTAACCGGCACGCTGCTCCAGGGAGTCGAATTCCAAAGCGCGGTGGAAGATGTTTTCGGCGTCGGGATGTTTCATAGTCGTACCGGTGAGATTGGGTTGTCTAAACCTATACACGACATTTCGCCGCAAAAAGGACCACCGGGCGACAAGATTTTTGGGGCGGGCCCGAGATCGTGCCAAAACTGGAGTTGGAGCGCTGGGCTACCGCATCGCAGCCACTCCCTCGTACCGCTGCCCTGCTATCCCTGTCTGGTCCATTCTCGGGCCGGACATCGTTGTCTGAGCCACCGATTCCATTCCGGGGAGCGCGCGCGTCCCGTGGGCCGTGTTCGGGGTCGCGCCGAACACCGTTGGACTCCCGCACCGACCCGCACCGTTTGGTTGGCCAACACGCGGCCGCCAGCAGGCGTCGCCGGGACGGCTCCGCGGCACGCGCGACGCGTGCCCTCCCCAATCCAACAGCAGGGGTCCGGCTGAGGAGAAACGCCGTGGCCGAACTCAGTCGCCGTTCTTGATGCGGGCGAACAGCCACGCTCGCGCGTAGATGAAGTGACGCTTGGCGGTCGTGGGCGAAATGTTCATGACCTCGGCGATCTCGGCCATCCGCAAGCCGACGAAGAAACGCAGCTTGATCAACTCCGCCAGGGTCGGCGACTCCCCTGCCAGTTCGTCGAGCACCTCATGGATCTGGAGCAATCGCTCGTCGGTGTCGGCCGCGGCGATCACCACGTCATCCAACGGAACATGCTCCACCCCGGCGCCACGTTTCTGGCGCCGCTTGTGCCGGGCGCGATCGATGAGGATGCGGCGCATCGCCTCGGCGGCGACGCGGAAGAAATGCTGGCGGTCGTTCCACGAGTGGTTTTCACCCGCCACCCGGAGCCATACTTCGTGCACGAGCGCGGTCGCCTGCAACGTCTGGCCCGGTGTCTCCAGCGCCATCCGGGAGGCGGCGAGCCGGCGTAGTTCCTGATACACGAGCGGCAACAATTCCTCGGAGCTGGCGCCGCCCTGCGACAGGGCGTTCAGCATCTGCGTCACCTCGTTCATGGATGGTGAGGTGGATAGTCGGAACTGGGCAGTTTGGCGAGGGGGAATTCCACGGCCGGGGGCGCTTTGGCCCGGCGGACGTGCCGGCGGTCGCTGCTGGCGGGGCGGTCACGCAATTGTCACTCGCCTTTAGTGGGTCCGTCCTTAAAGCTGGCACTCCGTTTCTTACTATGGCGGCTGAAAAACCAGAATTCGATGCCCGGCATTTCATCAACCGCGAGCTCAGCTGGCTGGAGTTTAACCAGCGCGTGCTCGACGAGGCGCTGGATGCCACCACGCCGCTGCTGGAGCGGCTGAAGTTCTTCTGCATTGCCAGCTCCAATCTCGACGAGTTTTTTGAAGTGCGGGTGGCCGGGCTCAAGGAGGCCATTGCCAGTGATGCGCCCGAGCGTTCGGTGGATGGCTTGACCGCGGCGGAAACCCTGGCGGCCGTGAGCCGGCGGGTGCGCAAGATGGTGGATCAACAGTATCGCTGCTGGCGCGAGGATTTGCGCCCGGCGCTGGCGACGCAGGGCATTCGCTTCCATCCCATGCGGGAGCTCAAGGCGGCTGACTTTGCCTTCGTGGACAAGTTCTATCGGGAACAGGTGCGGCTGGTGTTGACGCCACTGGGCATCGATCCGTCGCATCCGTTTCCGCAATTGCTCAACAAGTCGCTGAACTTGATCGTCGAGCTGGAGGTGACCAAGCAAGGGCAGACTGCAACGCGGATGGCGGTGGTCCAGATCCCGCGGGTGCTGCCCCGCCTGGTGCGCCTGCCGGGACCGGAATCGCGGCGCGAATACGTTTTCCTCGGCGACTTGATCGGCGCGAATCTGCCCGACCTTTTCCTCGGCGCAAAGATCAAGGGCTGGTGGCGGTTTCGGGTCACGCGCAACAGCGAGCTCTACATCGACGAGGAGGACACGGCGAACCTGCTGCACGCCGTCGAGGATGAACTGCACAACCGGCGCAAGGGCGCGGCCGTGCGGCTCGAACTCGCCAAGGACTGCCCGCTCACGATACGCCAGCGATTGCTGGAGCACTTGCAGGTGTCCGAGGACGACCTGTATGTCATCGACGGACCGATCAATCCGACGCGGCTGATGGCGATCTACGAGGGGGAGCACTCGCCGGAATTGCGGGACCCGAAGTTCGTGGCGCCCATTGCGCCGGCGTTGCGCGGTCAAGCTGACATCTTTGCCGCGATTCGCGAACGGGACATTCTGTTGCATCACCCCTACGAGAGTTTTGACTCGGTGGTGCATTTTTTACAGGAAGCCGCCGTGGATCCCCGCGTGCTGGCGATCAAACAGACGCTGTATCGAACCGGCGGCGACACGCGGGTGGTGGGCGCGCTCATGGATGCCGTGCGGAACGGCAAGCAGGTGACGGCGGTCGTGGAGCTCAAGGCACGGTTCGACGAGGCCAACAACATCCAATGGGCGCGCAAGCTGGAGGAGGCGGGCGTACATGTGGTCTACGGCTTGGTGGGCTACAAGATTCATTGCAAGACGACCCTGGTGGTGCGCCGCGACGCGGACACGATCCGGCGGTATGTCCACCTCAGCACGGGAAATTACAATGCTGCCACGGCAAAGATTTACACCGATGTGGGCATGCTCACCTGCCGGACTGACTACGGCGAAGACGCCACCAACCTCTTCAACCTGCTCACGGGCATCTCACAGTTTCAAGGCATGCGGCGCTTCCTTGTGGCCCCGTTCGAAATGCACGACCGCGTACTCGCCCTGATCGAGCGCGAGCGGCAAAACGCCGTCAAAGGCCTGCCCGCGCGCATCATCGCCAAGATGAATTCGCTCGTAGATGAAGAGATCATCAAGGCGCTGTATCGCGCCTCGCAGGCCGGGGTGCAAATCGATCTGATCATTCGCGGCATCTGCTGTCTGCGTCCGCAAATGAAAGGCATCAGCGACCACATCCGCGTGTGCAGCGTGGTGGATCGTTTCCTCGAGCATCCGCGCATCTTCTACTTCGACAACGCGTGCAAGCCCGAGGTGTTGCTCGGCAGCGCGGACTGGATGCCGCGCAATTTTTTCAAACGAATCGAAGTGGTTTTCCCGGTGGAAGACGGCGTGTTGCGGGACCGGGTCATCAACGAGCTGCTGGCCCTGCCGCTGGCGGATACCGCCAAGGCCCGGTTGCTGCGGGCGGATGGCACTTACCATAAGGCACCGCTGAAGAAAGGAGAGAAGCCAATCCGCAGCCAGTCCGAATTCATTGCGAAGGTCCAGGCGGTGGCTCCACGAAGGGTCGCAAAAAATGGGAAATACCCCAGGATGAAGCTGGCGCCGAAACCGGCTGAATTGCAGAAGCCGTGACGGGCTCCCACCATTGGCCAGCTCAGCCCGGCGACGGAACGGGACCGGCTCGCGCGATGGCGGCCAGCGCCGCCTCCGTTTCCCCATAATCCGCCAACACCTCACCCGCTCCGGCGTTCAGGAGTTGCTGCGCCCGTTCGCCGCTGGCGAGGCCGATCAGCGGCACACCGAGTTGGTGGCAGGCGCGCGCATCCCAGACGGCGTCACCCAGGTAAACCCACTTGTGAAAGGGAATGCCACCATGGTGCTCAACGGCGCGACGCCGGGAAGCCAGCATGATCTCGGTGCGCGCTGCGGCATCCTCGCTGAAGCC
Source organism: bacterium (assembly GCA_031362805.1). Taxonomy (GTDB): domain Bacteria; phylum Verrucomicrobiota; class Verrucomicrobiia; order Limisphaerales; family RI-55; genus RI-55. The sequence goes on along the minus strand of JANLTG010000175.1, from coordinate 1,675 downwards.
GCCGGGAAATTCGTCAAAGGGCAACCCGGCGGAAAGCATTTTGGCGCGGGCGCTTTCCCGCCACGCACCGCTGGCGAGGGCGAGGGCGATTCCCGGTTGGCGGCCAAGCAAGGCCAGCAAGCGACCGGCCCCGGTGATTTCGCGCATTGGCGTGAGTTGGAGTTCGGCCGACAACAAGCCCAAGAAGTGTGACTTGTAGCGGAGCAGTTCCTCCTCGGTCGGACTCCGTTGCAGCCGGTTTCGAAACAGCGCATCGATGATCCCCGCGTCCGAGGTGTGCGGGTAATGCGACCAGTCGTCGTCGATGCCTTCAAAACCAAACACCGCCCCCATCGCCTGCACGAAACACCGCGTGTCGAGTTCGTTCGAGTGGGTCAACGTCCCGTCGACATCAAACATGACGAGGGTCATGGGCAGCGAATGTAAGCGATGGGAAACGCCGGCACGGGCTAATCTTCTTTCAACACCTGAAACTGACTGTTGCCGGCCGTATCCACGTAGTTCAACAGGACGCCTTGCTTGAGATTCGCGGCGGCGAGCAGTTTGTTGTAGTCCGCCAGTGACTTGACCGGCTTGTGATTTAGATCCGTGATGATCATGCCGGATTCGAGGCCCCGAGCGGCGGCGGGGCTGTCGTCAACGACCTCGGTGATCACCACGCCTTCCTTTTGCTTGAGATCGAACTGCTTCGCCAGACTGGGCGTGATGGCACCGACCTTGATGCCGAGCGGGATGACCTCGGGTGCCGGTGCCTGCTTGCGCGGAACCGCGCCGTTCTGAGCGAGTGCTCCTTCCGGCAGGATACCCGTGGCAACGTCGATCTTCAGCTCCTTGCCGCCGCGCACGACATCCAGCGTCAGCGTGGTGCCGAGCGGGTAGGAACGCACTTGGAACCGGAGATCGGCCGTGTCCTTGATGGGCTTGCCGTTCACCGCCGTGATGACGTCGGAAGGTTTGAGGTCGGAACTGGCGGCCGGAGCCCCGGCGGGAATGCCGACCACCACCAAGCCATCTTTGCGATTGGGTGCGAGAACTTCATGGTCCGGATGCTGGCGCAACTCCTGGATGCGAATCCCCAGCCAGGCACGTTCGAAGGTTCCCTTTTCAATCAGTTGGGTCGACACGGCGCGGGCGAGATTGCTGGGGATGGCAAAGCCGATGCCGGTGCCGATGCCGCGGATCAGCGTGTTGATGCCCATGATCTCGCCGTCGAGGTTGACCAGCGGTCCGCCGCTGTTGCCGGGGTTGATGTTGGCGTCCGTCTGGATGAAATCCTGGTCCATGTTCTGGCCGTTCATATACCAGGGCACCACATTGGCGCGGCCTTTTGCGCTGACATGCCCGACCGTGACCGTGTAATCGAGCGAGAACGGCGCGCCGATGGCGATGGCGAACTCACCCACGCGCACCTTCTCGGAATCGGCAAACTTGGTGGTCGGCAGATCCTTCAAATTTTCACCCTTCAACTTGATGACGGCGACTTCAGAGAGCTCGTCAATGCCGCGAACTTCGGCCTCGAACTCGCGGCCGTCCTTGAGGTGAACGGTGATCTTCTCGGCGTCCTTCACGACATGCGCGTTGGTGATGATGTAGCCATCTTCGCGAATGATGACGCCGGAACCGCTGCCCGAGGGCCCTTGATTCCCGGGCCGGCGCCGGCGCGGTTGGGGAGTTT
>JANLTG010000174.1:0-78712 GCA_031362805.1 bacterium | reverse complement strand
CAACACCGCCGCCTGGTGCGCGACTACGAGGAGACCGAAACCAGCGCCACCGGCTTCATCTTCCTGGCCCTGTTGCGCCTCATGCTCCGCCGCCTCGCCTGATTTCCAACGCCACCGCCCTTTTTCAGACAGGTTCTAAGCGTCCCGGCAACCTGCCGGATCAACTCAGCCTCATCGGCATGACGACGTAGAGGAACGGCCCATTGATCTTCAGGACCCCTGGACTCAACTCATCGATCAACTCAAAAAACACCTCGTCGTCCGTCAACGCGTTCAGCGGCTCAATCAAGTAGCCGGGATTGAACGCCACCGTGATGTCAGCTCCCTTATAATTGATCGCGATACTTTCCCTCGCCTCACCCACCTCCGGAGAATTGGCCGTTATTGACAGGTTGTTCTTGGTGAAGGCCATCTTGACGGAGTTGGCTTTATCACTCGTCATGATCTCCGCCCGCTTCAAAGCGTGCAGCAGCTCTTCCCTCGACAACGTGACCCGTTCTTTCATCTCCGAAGGAATCACCTGCCGGTAGTTCGGATAGTTACCCTCGATCAACTTGGTGGTGATCCTAATTTCCGGACCCTTCTCTGGCTTCAATTTCATCGCCGCCTGATTCTCACCAAAACTTAACTCAATGCTTCCCCCCTCCGTCAGCAACCGATTCAGCTCGTTGATCGCCTTCGCCGGGATGATGTAGTCACCGTTGACGGCCTCGGGAATGTCCACTTCCTCGTCCACCAGAGCCAGCCGCCGGCCGTCGGTTGCCACCATCGTCAGCTTGCTTTCCTTCATGCTCACGAAAATGCCGTTCAAAACATAGCGCGACTCATCGGTGGAAATCGCGAATGATGTTTTCTTCATCATGCTCCGAATCTTTTCCTGCGGCAGCACCACTTTCCGGTCTTCCTTGCTCTTGGGGATGGGGGGAAACTCTTCCGCCGCCAGGCCTTTGATTTTGTAATAAGAAGCCCCGGCGCTCAAACTGGTCACTTGTTTGTCATCGGTCGTCAATTCCAACTCCTGGCTCCCTAGCTCCCTGACAATGCCGAAAAACTTCTTAACTGGGATGGTTGTTGAGCCAGCCTTTTTAACCTGCGCTTCCACCGAGCAACAAACCGAAACGTCCAAGTCGGTTGCCGTCAGTTCCAAGCGATCACCCTCTGCCTTAAGCATGACATTCGAGAGGATCGGCAACGTGGTTCTGCTGCCCACGATGTTCTGAACTGCCTGAAGGCCGCTAATCAACTGCTCTTTAGCTATGGTGAGGTTCATTAAGATGATTCAAGAAAGAGGATCTAAGGTATCCGTAATAAGGGGTGTGGATAAGGCATACAACTGTCAGTGTCAAGGGTGGCACAAGCACTTACGATGGATTGCCAGCTGTGAAGAACTTAACGAAGGAGGTGTTGAAAAGTCGAAAGGAAGACTTCTTGGTAGCCTCGGGCGACTTGTGAACACGTTGCCAACACATTACAAGGGACGTTGTGAGCGCCGGATGATGTCCGGCAGTAAAGAAACGACCTTCTCCAGTTCTTCCCGCGTATTAGAGCGACCCAAAGAAAAACGGATCAAAGCTGAAGCCGCCGCCCGCGGATAGGACATGGCTGAAACAACATGGGAAGGGGTGAGTGAACCGGCGGAGCAAGCAGAACCACTGGAAACACAAATGCCCGCAAGGTCGAGGTTGGCGATAACCGTCAGGCCATCGGATTCATCAACATAAAAGGAAACTGTATTCTCAAGCCGTCCTTGAACAGGGGAGAGGATGTGACACCCGTTTAGTTTGAGCAGGCACGCTGTCAGCCCCTCGACGAGCGCAGCGACCGAGGAGGTCCGGAAAACAGGGTTTGCAACGAAGCTTTCGGTAGCGAGGGCGAAGCCAGCAATGGCCGCGACGTTTTCAGTTCCAGCGCGACGTTCATTCTCGTGCCCGCCGCCGAACAGGATCGGGTCAGGCTGAAGCGGCGAACGGACAAACAATGCGCCCGCGCCCTTCGGTCCGTGAAACTTGTGGGCGCAGCAGCTGACCAGATCAGCATTGAACTGATGAATTGAATCAACCGGCTCTTTGCCGAAGCTCTGAATGGCGTCGGTGTGGAAAACGATCCCCCGGTCTCGACAGAGAGCCCCGAAGGTCGCGACGGGTTGAACGGTGCCCACCTCGTTGTTCGCCGCCATCAAGGAAACAAATACGGTGTCCGGCCGGAACGCCGCTTCGAGCGACAAGGGAGAAATGCGACCTTCCCGGTCCACCGGCAGATAGGTGACGGCGAAACCTTCCTTGCGCTCCAAGTATTCGAAGCAGTTGAGCACGGCTGGATGCTCGATCAGCGAAGTGATGAGGTGACGCCCTTTGTCGCGGAGCAACCGAGCGGTGCCAAAGATGGCCAAATTGTTGGCCTCAGTCCCGCCGCTGGTGAAAATGACTTCCGAGGGTTTGCACCGCCAAACCGTGGCAAAGCGGTCCCGGGCATCATCCAGGAAGGCGCGGACTCGCCGGCCCACGTGATGGACGCTCGAAGGATTGCCGAACTCCCCGCCCAGGAAGGGCAACATCGCTTCGCGAACCGCCGGGTCCAGCGGGGTGGTGGCGTTGTAATCGAGGTAAATGGTTTGCATGGGCGTCGGATCTGCGGGCCGGGTGTCAGGCGGTCCGATCTTCCGTGAACGGATCCGCAGTGTTCGAGTAGCCGCGCAACTCCCAGAAGCCGAGCAGATCGCGGTCGAGGAAGATGATCTCCTTCACCCACTTCGCGCCCTTCCAGGCGTAACGCTTCGGCACGATCACCCGGGCGGGGCCGCCGTGCTCCTTCGCGAGCGGCAGCCCGTTCCACGAGTGAGCGATCATCACGTCATCGTCCAGCAGCGCATCGAGGGGGTTGTTCGTCGTGTAGCCGTCGTAAGCTTTGAAGTAGACATGGCTGGCCTCGGCAGTTGGCCTGACGAGCTCGGCTAGCGTGAAGAACGAGACCCCCGCGAACTCCATGTCAAACACGCTCCACGTCGTGACGCAGTGGAAGTCGCTCACGTCCTTGAACTGCGGCAAGGCCATGAATTGCGCCCAGTTCAACGTCACCGGGTTCTCGACCTTGCCGTGAATCTTCAACTCCCACTTGTCGAGCGGCACCTCGGGTTGGATGCCGAGATCGAGCGTCGGGAAATCTGTCACCAAGCGCTGGCCTGGCGGCAGCCGATCCGTCGAGCGGACCTGGCGCTTGGCTTTGCCGGACAGCTTCTGGGCCCAGCGCTCTTTGGCGGCGATGTAGGCGGCTTTCAAGGAGCAAGAAAATGGGCGCAGGTGACGGCACGGTCAAACCCAGACTGCACGAAAACCTTTTGCCCCGGGTGCGTCATTCGCTAACCTTCGCCCATGTTCAAACCGGAAGATTTGTTCGACCTGTCGCAGACCGAGCACGCTGAGCTGTTTGCCGGCTGCACCCACGCCTGGGAGGCGCTGAAGAAGATCAAGGACTACATCGCCGCCCACGTGAAATCAGAACTCAAGAACCGGTGCGAGGGCGATGCCTACATCGGCGACAACGTCTTCATCGGCGAAGGCACGGTGGTCGAGGACGGCGTCATGATCAAGGGGCCGGCGATCATCGGCCGCAACTGCCAGATCCGCCACAACGCCTACCTGCGCGAGGACGTGATCATCGGCGACAACTGCGTGGTGGGCAATTCCTGTGAGTTGAAGAACGCCTGGCTGTTCAACGGCGCGCAGGTGCCGCACTTCAACTACGTCGGCGATTCGATCCTCGGCTACAAAGCGCACCTTGGCGCGGGTGTCGTGCTGTCGAACGTGAAGTCAGTCAAGGGCAACATCTTCATGACGGTCGAAGGGCAGCCGCACGACACGGGGCTGAGGAAATTTGGCGCGCTGATTGGTGACCACGCCGAGATCGGTTGCAACGCGGTGTTGAATCCCGGTTCGGTGATCGGTCGCAATGCGATCGTCTATCCGAACGTCTGTTGGCGCGATGTGCTGCCCGCGAACATGATCGCCAAGAACAAGGCGATTGTGGAGGTCGTCGCGCTGCGCCCGCGAGACGAGTAGGCTCCGGTGCTGGAGAAAATTGCCGGGGTCGCGTACGGATGTGAACGGAGTGGGCTCTTGTCGAAGTCACCAAGCGTTACTTCTTGTGAATCCGGGCCGCAGTCTCGGGGTCCAGCTTGTAAAGTGTGTTGAGGCTGGGCATGAACGGCTGGCCGTGATTGGTGCTCTCGTATGACTTCACCAGCGCGGTGACGATAATCTCTTTTTGCTGGGGAAACCACTCTAGGGACCAGGCACACTGGCTCGCGACGAGGCTGCTCGGGTTGTCCAATTCCGTGATCAAGGCCGGCACCGAGTCGGCTGGCCGGATTTTCATTTTGCCCAGCAGGCTGGCGGCTCTCCAAGCCACTTGATCGTCGGGATCCTTGAGCACTCCGAGCACCACCGCGAACGCCTCATCTTCCCCCATCCGTTCCGGCATGATGGCGAATAGCGACTCCGCCGCTCGCATTCGCACCATGACTTGCGGGTCTTTGAGCGCGCCGCCGAGAACAGGTACCACGGTGTCTGCCGCCTCTGAATAGTACCCAAGTGCGCCTACGGCGTTGTTTCGCAAGCCCCAATTCGCAGTGTCCTGAGCAGCGATGATGAACAACGGCAGAATCGCTCGCTTGTCTTTGGTGGGGATCAGGTTCAGAGGCGCCTTGTCGTTCTCGTCTCCTGAAAAGAAGTTGATAGCAAGTTGTCGCACCCCCACGTCCTCGTCATCGAGAGCTCTGGCCATGAGAGGAGCCGCCGTTAGAGCGAGGTCATCAAGGCCGTTTATCAAACTAATTAACTTCTTACGAGGAGGGCCAGTGTCGTCGTCTTTAGGACGAGGTAGATGGCTAACGAGCCAACCAGGGAAGCGTCCCGCCATTTGCCGATACGCCTTTCGGTAGGCACGCTCCCGAGGACGTGAAGCGCGCTCAAGGCCGCGAATCAGTACTTCGACGCCTTCCGACCCAAACTCGCGCCATTGCTTAACCTGCTCCTCGTCGAAGTAAGCCACCTCAGCGATCCACTTGCTTTCCAACCTGCCGCGAAACATCCGATCCTTTGGCTCCAGGGTAAGGGCGAGGAGCGCCGCGAACGCGATCAAGACGAGCAGCCCGAGAGCAAATGCAAACCAGCGCCACTTTCTCGAGCGCCGTCGTTTGGGCGGTCTTGAAAGTTCGATTGGCTGGGCTGAGTGTTGTGGCGCGTTGGAGCTCATTCCCGCAAGGTTCGGTTAGTTTCTCCGTCTCTTTCTACCAGTATCTGTTTCAATTGTCACTTGCGACATCTGGAGAGGAAATGATGGAACTTGAACGATTGCTAATCTCTGGCTCCTGGAGGCCGGCCCCGATAACGTCCCGCCCGTGATCAATTTTCTCGACCCCACCACCGAGGCCGGCGGCATGGACCTCGTTCAGCAGGTGGAGTCGATCTTTTCGTCGAAGGGGCTGCTCTCGGCCGCAAAGAATTTCGAGTATCGGCCGCAGCAGCAACAGATGGCGGTCGCCGTGGCGAAGGCGTTGCAGGAGGGCGAACACCTGATTGTCGAGGCGGGCACCGGCGTCGGCAAAAGCCTCGCCTATTTGATTCCTTCGATTCTGTTCGCCGTGGGCCAGGGGAAAAAGGCGGTCGTCTGCACGCACACGATCAACTTGCAGGAGCAGCTAGTGGAGAAGGATCTGCCGATGCTCGCCGCGGTACTGCCGGTGAAGTTCAACTTCACGATGCTCAAGGGCCGCGGCAATTACCTGTGCTCGCGCCGGCTGCACAAAGCGATGCAACAGGCCGACAGTTTGTTCACGTCGTCCGAGATCAACGAACTGCAACGCATCTACACTTGGTCGAAGGAAACCAAGGACGGCAGCTTGTCCGACTTCGACGTGGAGCCGGACCCGAAGGTGTGGGCGCAAGTCGCCAGCGAACGCGGGATGTGTTCGCCGAAGATCTGCGGCTTCCAGTCCGAGTTCGGCAAACAGAACGGAGTCTGTTTCTTCCAACGCGCGCGCAACCGGATACTCTCGGCGGACGTGCTGGTGCTGAACCACACGTTGTTCTTCACCTTGCTCGGCGGCGTGGATGAGGAGCAGGAGGGCGGCATTCTGTTCAAGAACGACTTCGTGATCTTCGACGAGGCGCACACGGTCGAGCAGGTGGCGTCAAAGCACGTCGGCCTGAGCGTGAGCAGCGGGCAGATGCGCTGGGCGCTGAACCGGTTGTGGAATCCGAAAACGCAGAAAGGTTTGCTGGCGACGCTGCGCGAAGGCACGGGCGTGAAACTCGTCGCCGACTTGTTGGAAGGCAGCGAGCAGTTCTTCGAGAAGGTCGAGCTGGCGTGCGAGGATTTGCGCTCGAAGCAAGAGAGCAAGAAGCTGGGTGGCGACTCGGGTCGCGCGTGGAGCGAGCTGCGCGTGCGGCGGCCGGCGCTGGTGGAGGACTCCGTGACGCTGGCGATTCAGCGGTTGCGCGAAACGGTCAGCGGCTTGATCAAGACCAGTGAGGACGCCGACACCGGGCAGGAGTTGGTGGAATGCAATCGCCGGCTTGCCGAGCTGCGCGATGAATTGATCCTGTTTCTCAGTCAGGAACGGAACGACATGGTTTATTGGGTCGAACGCAGCGGCAAATCACAGCGCAACCTGGCGCTGAACGCGGCGCCGATCGACATCGCGGAGTTTCTGCGGCAACGCCTGTTCGAGAGCGACACGTCGGTGATCATGACCAGCGCCACGCTGGCGACGAAGGCCAACCCGCTGCAGCCCGCCGCTTCGAAACCAGTCGCTGTTGAAGCCAGCGTCGAGGCGGAGGAACGGGGCGGCAAGGCAGCGACGAAATCGCGGAAACGTGAACCGAGTCTCAAGCCTGCCAAGCTCACCCCGCTCGCTTATGTGGCGAACCGGGTTGGCGCCGGCGAGATTCCGGGACTTCAGGTCGGCTCGCCGTTTGATTACGAGGAGCAGATGAAGCTCTACGTCGTCGGCAAGATGCCCGACCCGCGCGAGACCGGCTACAAGGAGGCGCTCATTCACTGGGTCGAACATTTCATCCGCCAGACGCACGGCAAGGCGTTCGTGTTGTTCACAAACTTTAAGCTGATGCAGGAGGTCGCCGAACGCATGCAGCCCTTCTTCGACGAACTGGGCCTCGCAAGTTTCGTGCAAGGCACGGGCATGCCTCGCTCGACGATGCTCGAGGAGTTCAAGCAGGACACCGACTCCGTGTTGTTCGGCACCGACAGCTTCTGGCAGGGTGTGGATGTGCCGGGCGAGGCGTTGAGCAACGTGATCATCACGCGGCTGCCCTTCGCGGTGCCGGATCATCCGTTGATCGAAGCGCGCATCGAGGACATCGAGGCGAAGGGCGGCAACTCGTTCGGTGAGTTCTCGTTGCCCGAGGCGGTCTTGAAGTTTCGGCAAGGTGTTGGCCGCTTGATCCGCACCCAGACCGACAAGGGCATCATCGTGGTGCTCGACAACCGGGTTTTGAACAAGCGCTACGGGCAGGCTTTTCTCGATGCACTGCCGAAATGCCCGGTGGAAGTGGTGTAGCTGGCGACGCCTTCGGGCGCGGCATTCGTAGCCGCCAGCAAACAAGAGGCCGGCAGAAACGTCTGCCGGCCTTGAATGACATTTGGGATTGGGACCGGCGTTACGCAACCGGCGCGGCCGGTTCGAGCAGCTTCGGGTCAACCTCTTCGATCTTGGCGTTCTCCTCGAGGAACTTGACGACCTTCTCGTTCATGAGCTGGTCGTAGATCTCGCCCACACCGCCGCGCTTTTCGAGGTCCTTGACGAACTTCTCGATCGGCACCTGATACTGCTGTGCCATCACGTGCACGCGGTAGTTAAGTTCCTTCTGGTCGATCTTGATGCCTTCCTTTTCCGCGATCTTCCGGAAGATGAAGGCGGCCTTGACGCGTTCCTGGGCGCCAGCGTTGGCGGCCGAGTAAATTTGATCCTTCTGCTGCTCGATGACTTCCTTGTTGATGCCGCGGTTCTGATTCTCCTGCACAATCTGGTACACCACATTGCGCGTCTCGGCGGCGACGACGCCTTCCGGGAGCTCAAACTTCACCGCGTCGAGCAGGGCCTTGATGATCTGGTTGCGGGTCTCGCGGCCCTTCTTGGTGTTCAGTTCGTTCACCAGGTCTTCCCGCACGCCGATCCGCAGTTTCTCGGGGGATTCCGCGCCATAGGATTCGGCGAATGCCTGATCGATCTCCGGCAGGCGGCGCTCTTTGAGCTCGGCGATTTCAACGGCGAACTGGCCCTGCTTGCTGGCGAGCGCAGCGGTCACGAAGTCCGGCGGGAACGTCACGGTCACGGTGCGGTGATCGCCTTTTTGAGCGCCGATGAGCTGCTCGCTGAACCCGGGGATGAACGAGTCTTTCGCGATGTTCACCCAGAAATTCTTTTGCTCGGTCAGCCCTTTGGCCGTCGGCGCGGTCTCGATGATCGGCTTGCCGTCGCAGGTGCCGGTGTAATTCACGACCGCGATGTCACCGTCCTTCGCTTCACGGGCGACGGTTTCGTACTTCGCCTGGCGATCGCGCAAGATTCCAAGTGCCCGCTCGACATCTTCGTCGGTCACCTGCGAGTTCGGCACCCGGGCGGGCAGGCCTTTGTACTCCGGCAGTTCAAAATCCGGCGCCGTCTCGATGGTGGCGTTGAACATCAGGGCCACGCCGCGCCCGAACTGGACCTCCTCGATGTCGGGATGGCCCACGACGTTCAGCTTGTGCTCCTTGATCGCCTTGCGATACGAGTCGGGCACGAGGCGGCGCTTCACTTCGGAGAGGATGTCCGTTTCATACCGCTGCAGCACCATCGCGCGCGGGGCTTTGCCGGGGCGGAAGCCGGGCAGGCGCGCCTGACGCATGAAGTCCTGGGCGGTGTTGTTGAAAGCGGTGTCAACCTCCTGCGCGGGCACTTCGATGCGCAGGAGCTTCTTGCAGGGGGCCAGATTGTCGATCGTGACGTTCACGGGCAAACCTTTCAAATAGGGGTCAAACTCGGGTAACCGGCGGGCTCGCTGCCGGCCGGGTCCAAACGAGTCGCGGAGCCTAGGTAAGGGGTTTGGGAGCGTCAAGCCCGGCTTCAGGTTGTCTACATCTGCTCCAAAACCTCGATGCCGAGCGCGTTCAGGCCCTCTTTCATGACGCGTCCCGCCAGCTCGTAGAGATAACTACAGAGGTAGTTCGGCCGGTATTCTTCGACGACGTATTCGAGGGTCAGACTGAAATTCAACAGGTGCTTCGCGAGTGAAAGTTCATCGGGCTCGGTCGCGTTGATCAGCGCACCGGCTTCGACGGCGATGCCATCCTCCGCCGCCTTCCGAAAAATGCTCCGGATGCGTGTGTAGGCGTATTGCAGGTAAGGCGCGGTGTTGCCTTGGAACGCCAGCATCTTGTCCCAATTGAACACGTAATCCGTCTGTCGGTTCGGTGCCAGATCGGCATACTTGATCGCGCCCAAACCAACGACGCGGGCAATCTCCTTTCGCTCGGCCTCGCTCAACGTCGGGTTCTTTTCAGTGACGATTTTCAGTGCGCGTTCCTCCGCTTCGTTGAGCAAGTCCGCCAGCTTCACTGTGTCGCCCGAGCGCGTCTTGAAGGGCTTGCCGTCGTCACCGAGGATCTTGCCAAAGCCCACATGCCGGAGCTTCACCTTCTTCGCCGCTTCCGGCTGCCAGCGGGCGAAGGTCAGGAAGAGCTTCTTGAAGTGCGGCCCCTGACGGTCATCGACCACATAGATGATCTCGTCTGGCGCCCAGGTCTTGAGCCGATAATCGATCGTCGCCAGATCGGTGGTCATGTAGTTGAAGCCCCCGTCGCTCTTGCGAACGATCGCCGGATCGGGCACCCATGCGCCGTCGCGACTCACCAGAAACGGATCTTCCTTGGGGGGAATGGAACCATCGCTGAACACGGCCACGGCGCTCTCGCTCTCGCGGGCGATGCCCCGCGCCTGAAGGTCGGCGACGACTTGCGCCAGCCACGGATTATAGAAGCTTTCGCCGTACGTGTGGTCGAACTTTACGCCGAGCCGTCCGTAGACCGTATCGAACTGCCCTTGCGACAGCCGGGCCATTTCCAGCCAGATGCCGTTGTTCTCCGGGTCGCCCGCCTGCAACTTCACGAGTTCCTGCTGCGCTTGCTTGAGCCGCGCTTCGTTGGCGTCGCATTCGGCGTTGATGACTTTGTAGAGCCGTTCAAGCTCGGCAATTGGATCAGCCTCCAGGGCGTTCCGGGCCAAGATTTCTTTCCAGCCGACGATCAGTTTGCCGAACTGTGTGCCCCAGTCGCCCAGATGATTGTCCGTGATCACGCGGTGCCCGAGCAGGCGCAGCACGCGTTGGATCGCATCGCCACTGCCGGTCGAGCGGATGTGACCCACGTGCATCGGCTTGGCGACATTGGGCGAGCTGAAATCAACGACGATGGTGCGGGGATCGGCGGCGGGTTCGACGAGATTCACGCCTGCGGCAACGCGGTTCAGCGTCGCGTTCAGCGCGGCGTTCTTGATTCGGAAATTCAAAAAGCCGGGGCCCGCGATCTCGACCGCCTCGCACCAGCGGCTCACGTCGAGCTTTGCCAGGACTTCCGTCGCGAGCTGGCGGGGATTCGCTTTGCGCGCCTTGCCAATCGCCATCAGCGCGCTGGCCTGGTAGTCGCCAAACTTGGGATCCGGACAGGGGCGGACCAGCACCACCGACATGTCGGCGTCCGGGACGACCGTCGCCACGGCCGCCTTTAACTGGGTTTCAAGCTCGTGATGAAGCACAGGGAGATTTCAAGGGTGAGCGCACGGCAAAGTCGAGCGGAAGGTTGGGGCAGAACCATGATGGATGCCTCAAGCAGCAGGGAAACTCCAAGTGCTAATCTCGATGGACGCGCCGCGTCGCCTTACTTCACTTTCGACTGCTTGCAGATGGCGTCGTACATCGCCGTCGCATCGGGCGCCGTTTCGAGGACCTGGCGAAAATCTTTGTTGTGAAGCAGCTTCGCGATGTTGGCCAGTGTATGGAGATGCTTCTGGAACTGACCTTGGGGAACCAGAAACAACATCACGAGATTCACCGGATGATTGTCCAGTGAATCGAAATTGACGCCGGCCTTTGATCGGCCAAAGGCACCGGTGACTTCATGGATCAGATCGGTCGATGCGTGGGGGATGCCGATGCCGAAGCCGATGCCCGTGCTCATGGATGTCTCGCGTTTCTTCACGACCGACGCGATGGCCTCCCGGTGCTCGGCCTGGATCTTCCCAGACTGCACCAGATGGCTGATCAATTCGTCGATGGCCTGCCAGCGATCCGTCGCGGCGAGCTCGGGAACGATCAGGTCTTTCTGGAGAATGTCACAAAGCAGCATGGTGCCGAAAAGTTAGTCCGGTGATTTCGCAGGAAGGGCAGGTCCATTTCAAGAGCGAATTCCATCGTCGAACAGATTCACAGAAGCGCGGAGAGCCGCTGCCAGATGTTTCCGGTGTCGTGCAGCCACCAGCCAAACACCGTGCCGAGGCCGGCGCTGCGGGTTAAAACCGGCAGACCGAGGAGGAGCACCAGGATGTTGCCGAGGAAGATGATCACCGCTGAAAATAAATAGCCGTTCTGCGTGATGTCCGATTGCTGAGTCCGCAGAATGTGCGCGGTCAGCGTCAGATGGAAGGAGTAAGCCGCGCCCAGCAGCAGGTGAAACCACACCTGGTAAGCGGTCCAATTCCAGATGAAGTGACCGATCACGAAGCTTAGCACCACCAACGCCGCGTAGAGCGGGAAGAAGTACGGGGCCAGCGAAATCAGGAAGTTGTTCTTCGTCACGACCACGTGGCCGCCTTTGGAACCGACCTTGAACTGCTTGACCTTGCCGCCGAACAGCCACGTCCAGACCGCGTGGGTGAGTTCGTGGCCGACCACATAAATCCACATCGGCTTGGGCAGCATGAGGAAAACGACCAGCCAGATCGCCGCGCCGGCGATGAACACGACCCAGAAATTCTCCGCGCCACCCGAGAGGTTGAGGAGCCGCCACAACGTCCGGATCGCCCCGAGACAACTGGGCAGGAGGAGCACGGCAAGGACGAACTTAAGCCACTTCGGCACGGGCGAGAGAAGACGCGAATTGAGTCGCGTGGGGAAGAGGGAAAGCGACGGTTAAACCGGCGGAAGGATAGACTACTTGTAAAACTCCGGGCCCAGCGGCCGCCAGATCATGTTCGGGTTGTTCGTGTTCACGAGCCCGGACAGGTCGACGAGGAACTCGGACGCCGGCGAGTAGGAGGCATGGCCGTCGAGGAACGCGAAGTTCTGGCCCTTCTTATTGTGGAGGTCTTTGAACAGTACATTGCGATCGGTCCGCACGGGCTCGATCAGGGGAAGATTCTTTCTGGCGTCTGCAATCCACACCGTCTTGGACGGTTGCTTGATCCTGCTGAGCCTGACGACCTCCAGGTCCCCGCCGTTGCCGACGCCATCCACATTTGAATTGAGCGAATAGTGCCACATGTTCTTACCGCTGACCGAGCCCTTGCTCGGATTGGACGGGCAGATCCAGATCGACTTCTCGATTGACCGAGTGTGATTGGTCCGGAATTCCAGCTCATGATAGGCGAGCTGGTTCATCGCCCGGGGCAGTTCCACGTACCACGCCGTGCCTTCGGTGTCATCGATGCCCGTGGGGTTGCCCTCGGGGGGAAGCCGATCGTCGTTGTCATTCGCATACATGACCGTCGCCAGTGCCCATTGCTTTAGGTTGTTTATGCAGGCGACATCCTTGCCCTTGGCCTTGGCCCGGCCGAGCACGGGCAACAACAACCCGGCGAGCACGGCGATGATAGCGATGACCACGAGCAGCTCGATCAAGGTGAAGCCCCTCTCAAAGAACGCGCGGTGGTTGCTCTTCATTGGGCCATGATCGGACGCTGCCGCCGGCATTTTTTCAATGCAATTCTCGGAGAGGCCTCGACCGCAGTTGCTTCGGCGGTCGCCCCGAACTAGTTTGGCGCCCGTCGTCCGCGATTCAGCGCCGTGAATGTCCGAATGCACATCAAGATTGGCTTGCTCGTTGTCGCACTGGCGGTGCTGGGCCGGGTGGAGGCCGCGGACCGGGCGCTCATCAAGCCGGGTGACAGCTGGAGTTACTTCAAAGGAACGGCGGCACCGCCAGCAAGTTGGGGCGGCGTATTGTTCGATGACTCAAATTGGCCGATGGGTCCATCTGGTTTCAGTATTGGTTTTGGAAACTACGACGAGGCAACCACCCTGCCGGATATGCCCGGCAACTACGTTTCCGTCTTTTTGCGTCGCAAGTTTGTCGTTGCTCAACTCGACGAGGTTGTCTGGCCCGTGCTCCGGATCGACTACGACGACGGGTTCGTGGCGTATCTCAACGGTGTCGAGATCGCCCGGCGTGGCTTGCCCGGCAACGTAGGCGAGGCGGTTCTGTTCAACACGCCGGCGTCTCCGCACCCTCGTGGTGGCACGGAGGAGATCGACCTGCGGGTGTTTCGATCCCTGTTTTCCGATGGCACCAATGTGTTGGCACTGCAGGTTCACAATTCGGAAGTGGCCAATGCCACGTGGGCGATCGTCCCGGAGCTGCTGGCCGGAATCACCCGCGGTCCGTTTCTCCAGAGCACCTCGAGCAATCGGACGCTGGTGGTGTGGAAGACCGCGATACCAGCCGACACGAAAGTTGAGTTCGGACTGACGCCCCAGCTTGGCACGGTCGTTTTCGACGCAGCGCCGACCACCAACCACGTCGTTGAACTCACCGGACTACTGGCCGACACCCTTTACTTCTACCAAGCATCAAGTGCTGCGGCCGGCGAAACCACCCGCTCGCACGGGCATTCGTTCACGACGTTGAAAAGCGAGGGCGCGGTGAAATTTCTGGTGGTGGGCGACACGGGAAGCGGGCAACCGGCGCAGTACGACATCGCCCGGGAGCTGGCGACACGGGGCGGTGAGCTGCTGCTCCACGTGGGCGACGTCGTCTATCCCCAGTTCACCAGTGAACGGGTGGATGCCAAGCTCTTCGGTGTTTACGGCGATCTCATGGCGGCGCAGCCGTGGTTCTTCACCATCGGCAACCACGATCTCTACGCTGGTGAGACTCACTACTTGAATGCCTTCCATCTCCCGACCAACGCGGTCACCGGCACCGAGCATTATTATTCGTTCGATCATGGCGATGTTCATTTCTCGGTGCTGCTGATTCCCTATGTAACGCAGTACCAGCTGACGGTGGGGAGCGATCAATACCGCTGGTTGACCAATGACCTCGCCACGACGAGCAAGCCGTGGAAAGTGCTATCCTATCACGTCCCCATGCAGACCTCCGCGCTGCATCGCGTCGACGACTGGAACTTGAATGGCATTCGCGACAGCGAAGAGATTCGCGAAGTGCTGCTGCCGGTGGCTGCGCAATACGGCGTGCAGGTCACGTTCTCCGGCCACGATCACGTCTTCGAGCGGTTCGCGCCGACCAACGGCGTGCATACCATTACGACCGGCGGCGGTGGCGTCGTACTCTACGGCCTGGCCGAACGCGACGCGGGTTCCGTCCAGCTCTGGCCACGGCATCACTTTGTTGAAGTCGAGGTGATGGGTGATCGGATGGAGCTTCGGGCCATCGACCGCTACGGAAACCAATTCGATTCACAGGTCATTCATCGGTCGCCCCCAATGGACAACTTGCATTCTGCCGCCTGGCACAGCCCGGCGGTTGAATCTGCGCCGCCCAACGACGGCGACGGCAACCTCAATGGCCAGGGGTTCGACGTCATCGGCGCGCCGATTGGAACGCGGCCGGGAGCCTTCGCAAGTCTGGGTGAGGTCTACGTGAACAATGACAAGAGCCGGCTGTATGTGGGGTTTGATCGGGCGCTGCTGCGCGACGACAGCGTGGTCTATCTGTTCATTGAATCGCCGCGCCTGTCGGGTGTTGCTTCGCTCGCCGGGTTGGGCAACGGGCTGGTGGATCCAACGTTCGAAGGTGCGGACGGACTGGATCTGTTGGAGAATCTCTCATTCGCCAATTTCGCTCCCGCGCTCGGAATCATCTTGGGAGACGAAACCGCGGACACCACGTGGCGCTACTTCCAGCGGCCGGCCAACGCACTGAATACAGGCCAGGGCGCCTTCATGCTGAACGCAGCGTTCGATGACGCGGCGGGAGTTCACCTTCAGCAATTCAATCGTTCGCCCCAAGCAAGCGCGGTAGCCATCGAGCAGAACGCCGACCTGGTGGAGGTGAGCATTCCGTACGCGACTCTGGGCGGCTTGCAACCGGGAGATATTGTTCGCGTTGGGGCCGTCGTTGCCGGAAACGGACATGATGCAGCCACGCAACGCCAGCGCCTCGATACGGCGTTCCTCGGCACCGCGATGACCGGCAGCGGAACCAACCTCGTTGTGCTGACCGGTGTGCGCGTGCAACTGGCCCCCGATCCAGACCGCGACGGCGACGGCCTGCCCAACGATTGGGAAGTGGCGAACAATCTTAACCCCGACTCAGCGGTCGGCGCTGACGGCGCCACCGGCGACATCGATGGCGATGGCGCCAGCAATCGCCAGGAGTATCACGCCGGCACGAACCCGCGGGACACTCTTTCGGTATTCAAGCTGTGGCTGACACCTCTGACCGAAACCCAAATGGCGATCCACTGGCGCACGGTGGCGGGTCTTCGTTATCAACTCGAGTCCGCGATCGGCGGCGGCACGGACTTTCTGCCGCTCGGAGGCCTTTACTTCCCGCGCACAGCGACGGGCACGACTGGTTCCTTCACCAACGACATCGTCCCTGGCAGCCATTTGTTCCGGATCAAGCGCGTGGAGTAGTTCAACGGACGCCCTACTTATGGGTAGCCGCCTCTGGGCTTACTTGTTAAGTTCCGGTCATTGTTCGCCCATTCAACAACGCGCAGAGTGCAACAACGATACGCCCGCGCAGGCCTGCGACTTTCGCGGTTGTGGGTTGCAACTGCGGCGGGTCTGCTGCTGACCACGGGGCCGGCAGGTACGGCTGAACCCAATCCGCGGCCGTGGTCGATTCAGCCGCTGGCGCGACCCGCGATTCCGGTTTCCAAGCTGGCGGCGACGAAGGACGGCAATCCGATCGACCAGTTCATCGCCGTGCGACTCGAAGCCCAGGGCCTCAGTTTTTCGCCCGCGGCTGAACGTCGCACGTTGGTCCGCCGGCTTTACTTCGACCTGCTCGGCGTGCCGCCCACCGCCGCGGAGATCGAAGTGTTCGTAAGGGACGGCGGCACCCATGCCTTCGACGCGTTGGTGGATCGGCTGCTGGCCTCGCCCCAGTACGGTGAACGCTGGGCGCGGCACTGGCTTGATGTCGTTCACTTCGGCGAGACGCATGGCTACGACAAGGACAAGCCCCGGCCCAATGCCTGGCCGTATCGCGATTACGTGATTCGATCGTTCAACGAAGACAAACCGTGGTCGCGCTTTGTCAACGAGCAGATCGCCGGCGATGTGATGTATCCATTCACGCGCGACGGCATCGAAGCACTCGGCTTCATCGCGGCCGGGCCGTGGGACTTCATCGGTCACGCCGAAGTAGCGGAGTCAAAGATGGACGGGAAGGTCGCGCGGCATCTCGACCGCGATGACATGGTCGCGAACACGATGCAGACCTTCAACAGTCTCACGGTCCAGTGCGCACAATGCCACGATCACAAGTTCGATCCCATTTCACAGGAGGATTACTATTCGCTCCAAGCGGTTTTCGCGGCGGTGGATCGTGCGGACAAGGAATACGATGTCGACGCCGACGTGGCGAAGACGCGGGCCGGATTGGACCAGCGGCAACGGCCATTGATCGCCGAGCAGAAACAAATCAACGACCGTATCCGCGGCCGGGCCGGCGATGCCCTGGTCGCGTTGAACGAGTCGATCACCAAGGCGGAGAAGACCTTGAAGCAAAGCGAAGCGCTCGGCTACCACAGCAGTATTGAAGCAGAGCAGAACACGACGAAGTGGGTGCAGATTGATCTCGGCCGCATTGTGGCGCTCAAACAGATTGATCTTCATCCCGCCAAGGACGACTTCAACCACATCGGCGAGGGCTTCGGGTTCCCGGTGCGCTTCCGGGTCGAGGCGGCGGAAGACGCCGGATTCGCGAGCGCGGTGCGGCTCATCGCCGACCGGACCGCCGCGGACGTGGCGAATCCGGGTGTCGAACCGCAATTGATCGAAGCGAAGGACCTCGCCACGCGCTTCATTCGCGTGACAGCCACCAAGCTAGCGCCCAGGCAGAACGATTTCATCTTCGCGCTCGCCGAGTTGAGCGCGATCGATGTGGCGGGAACAAATGTCGCGGTGGGAGCCATCGTCACGGCACTGGATTCGATCGAATCGCCGGCCCGCTGGCAGAAGGCCAACCTGACCGACG
Source organism: bacterium (assembly GCA_031362805.1). Taxonomy (GTDB): domain Bacteria; phylum Verrucomicrobiota; class Verrucomicrobiia; order Limisphaerales; family RI-55; genus RI-55. The sequence goes on along the minus strand of JANLTG010000174.1, from coordinate 61,273 downwards.
GTTGGTATCCGGGCGCCACGCAAGGCGGCCCGGCGGAACTGGCGGGATTGCGGTCGGCTCGCGAGGAGTTGTTGTCTCGCAGCACGCCCGACGATGAACGGGAGCGGCTCGCGGCCATCGGCGGAGCGCTTAAGGAACTCAACGCCGAACTGGGCCGGCTGCCGCCAAAGCAGCGCGCATACGTCGCCGGGGTTTACTCTGGTTCCGGTACATTCACCGGCACCGGCGCGAAGGGCGGACAGGCGCGTCCGATCTATCTGCTGAATCGCGGCAGTGTGCAGAGCCCCGGCCGGGAAGTCGGAGCCGGAACGTTGAATGTCATACCCGGATTGTCGGCCCGATTTGAACTGCCGCCGGATCACGGCGAGGGCGAACGACGCGCCGCGCTGGCGAAGTGGCTTTCCGATTCACGCAATCCGCTTACCTGGCGCTCAATCGTGAACCGTGTCTGGCAACAACACTTTGGGCGCGGGATTGTCGAGACGCCGAATGATTTTGGAAACATGGGCGCAAAGCCGAGTCATCCCGAACTGCTCGACTGGCTCGCTTGCGAGTTCCGCGATGGGGGGCAGTCCTTGAAGAAGCTGCATCGACTGATCGTCACCAGCGCCACCTATCAGCAGCAAAGCTCCGGGATCTATGAACGTGCCGTGACCGTCGACGCCGACAACCGGCTGCTCTGGAGCATGAACCGCCGCAAACTCGAGGCCGAGTCCGTCCGCGACGCGATGTTGTTCGTGTCCGGCAGACTCGACCCGGCCATGGGCGGACCGAGTTTCCAGGACTTCGTCATCGACAAGCCCGAACACTCGCCGCACTACGAGTATCCGCTGCACGATCCCGACGATCCGAAGGCGCAACGCCGCTCGATCTACCGGTTCCTCGTCCGCTCGCAGCCGCAACCGTTCATGGCCGCGCTGGATTGCGCCGATCCATCGATGCAGGTGGCGACCCGCAACGAAAGCGTCACGGCCCTGCAATCGCTGGCCCTGCTCAACAACGCCCTGGTGATTTCGCTCTCCAAACACTTCGCGGCCCGCTTGGAATCCGAACCCGGCTCCATCAGCGAGAAGACAACTCGCGCGTTTTCCTTGGCGATTGGCCGGCCACCGACGGATGTTGAGGCGAAGCAACTGACCCGCTTTGCCGAGGAACACGGCCTGGAGAATCTCTGCCGCGCGCTCTTCAACCTGAACGAGTTCGCCTTTGTGGATTGAAAAGATTGCCATGAACTCGCAGCGATCAATAAGCCGCACATGCAAGTTGGCAATAATCTTGGCGATCCTCGTTGTGGTTGGGGTGCTGTACAGCGGGTTCTACTACTGGACGACATCCTTCAGCATCGGAACTCCACTGCTGGATTGGTATGCCTACCGGGACTTCAAATCGAAAGCTCATCTCATCGTGTTCCTGCCAATGTTCCGTTTCGAGCAGCGTTTTGGACATCGCAACGCCGAGTACACACTGATCTGGAGAATCGAGAAGCCGGGCCAGTCAAGAGGCGAAGCCGAATGACAGCATACGAAGTGCATCCTGTTCCAATCAAGTGGTGCCACCAATCGATCGGGGCAACTGAAAGATGCTTGCTACGTCGGCCAGTGGGCGCGCCGTTCCCCCTCACCCCGGCCCTCTCCCTCGGGGAGAGGGGGTCGCTGTCGGCAGCGCCGGGCAATTGGGCGGCTCGCAACCGTCTTGCGGCTTCGGATTCAGCCTCCCTCTCCTTGGGGAGAGGGATCGAGGGTGAGGGAGATCGAGCATCCAAACTGCGCAAACCGAACGAATTGCTGGAGAGCCAAATTGCACGTCAGCGCATGCATTTGCTCCGTTTCCTCCGTTTCCTTCTGTGAAAACCATGCACTCGATCTTTTCCTCCACAACCCGCACCCGCCGCGAGTTTCTCTGGCAGTCCGGCGGCGGGCTCGGCGGCATCGCGCTGGCCAGTTTGCTCGGTCGCGACGATCTGTTGGCGACGGCAACTTCTCCCCGGTCCGCAATCCGCGCCCCGCATTTTCCACCGCGAGCCAAGCGCGTGATCCAGATGTTCATGGGCGGTGCGGCCAGTCACCTCGACCTCTTCGACTTCAAGCCGGAGCTGATCAAGCGCGATGGCCAGAAGAGCGACTTCGGTGAACACGTCGAGGCCTTTCAAGACGGGCTCGGCCCGTGGCTCAAACCGATCTGGGACTTCAAACCCTATGGCCGGTCGGGCAGGCAATTGAGCGAGGTCGTCTCCGCGCTCGGCCCGGTCGTCGATGACCTGGCGTTCGTCCACAACGTTGTCGGCAAGACGGGCGTGCATTCGCAGGCGACGTATCTTCAGGCGACGGGTTTTCAGTTGCCCGGCTTTCCCGGCATGGGCAGTTGGGTGAGTTATGGCCTCGGCAGCTTGAACGAAAATCTCCCGGCGTTTGTGGTGCTGCCGGATCATCGCGGGTTCGCATCGAACGGACCGAAGAACTGGGACTCCGCCTTCCTGCCGCAACAACACGCAGGCACGATGATCTTTCCCGGGCGCGCGAATCCGATCGCCGATCTGATGCCGGACAAGCGCGGCGATTTCATCAACTCCCGCAGCGAGACCGCGACGCAACAGTTGCTTGCCAACTTGAACCGCGAACACCTGCAGGATCGCGAAGACGACACCCGGCTCGACGCACGCATCCGCAGCTACGAACTCGCCGCGCGCATGCAACTCGCCGCACCCGAGGCACTCGACATCTCGCGGGAGCCGGACTACCTCCTCGACCTTTATGGCATTGATCGCACGACCAAGGAATGGCCGAAGGAGATCAACCCCCGCGAGGAGATGGACTACTTTGGACGCAAATGCATCGTCGCGCGGCGGCTGATCGAACGCGGCGTGCGGTTCGTGCAGATCTGGTCCGGCAACGACAACGGTTTTCCGCGCCGTAACTGGGACTCCCACGAGGACGTCCGGCGCGATCATGGCCCGCTGGCGATGGGCTTTGCGCGCGGCGCGGCGGCGTTGATCCAGGACTTGAAACAGCGCGGCCTGCTCGACGACACGATTATCCTGTGGACGACCGAGTTCGGCCGGATGCCGTCGTCGCAGGGCGGCAAGGGGCGCGATCACAATCCGTATGTGTTCACCAACTGGCTGGCCGGCGGCGGGATCAAGGGCGGTGTGAGCCACGGCGAGAGCGACGAGTTCGGCTACAAACCGCTCGATCGCGCGAACCCGACGCAGGTGTATGACATCCACGCCACCGTGCTGCACCTGCTGGGCATCGATCACGAGCGGCTTACTGTCCGCCACAACAGCATCGACCGCCGGCTCACGGACGTGCATGGGCAGGTCATCCGAGAGGTATTGGCTTGAAGTGGTTGGAAAGGCTCACGGAAAGCGGGAGGCCGGCAGCAGCCCTTCGCCAATCAAGAGGTCCTTAAACCTACTCGGCCCTGGAAAAGCTGGGACCGGCTGTGCGCTCCCATCCTGACTCTTGCTCCCGCGCTGACCCCTAGGCAGACTCCCCACACCAATGCGTGAGTGGTTCCGGAATCAGACCGAATTTCTTGAGACGTTCATCCTCGAGGTGATCTTCGAGCAGCGGCGCGACAAGCGCGCGGCGGTTGTCCGTTTCCTCCTCTTGGTGCTTTCCAACGTCTTTGCCGTGGCTGTGAAGCTGCGTCGTTTCCTGTACGATGTGCGGCTTTTGCGCGACTCAACACTGGGTGTGCAGGTGATCGCCATCGGCAACCTCACCGTGGGCGGCACGGGGAAAACACCGGTCGTCGAAAAATTTGCACGCGAGCTGACCGATGCCGGGCGGACGGTGGCGATCCTTTCACGCGGTTACCGGTCGAAGCCGCCGCCGCTGCGGGAGCGGATGATCAACAAGCTCCTGTTGCGCGAGGACACCACGCCGCCGCGCGTGGTCTCCGATGGCAAATCGCTGCTGCTCGACTCGGAAACCGCGGGCGACGAGCCCTACATGCTCGCCTCGAATCTCAAGGATGTCGTCGTGCTGGTAGACAAGGACCGCGTGAAGTCGGGGCGGTATGCGATTGAGAAGTTCGGCTGCGACACCTTGTTGCTCGACGATGGCTATCAGTATTGGAAGCTCGCGGGCCGCCGGCAGGACGTGGTGCTGATTGACCGGCAGCAACCCTTCGGCAACGAGTATCTGCTGCCGCGCGGCACGTTGCGCGAACCGCCCTCGCACCTTGCCCGGGCCACCACGATCTTCATCACCAAGAGCGACGGCAACACCGAGGAACTGCGCAAACGCATCAGCCAGTTCAACAGCCGCGCCGGCATCATCGAGTGCATTCATCATCCGCTTTATTTCGAGGATGTGTTCACCGGCGAGCGACACGGGATGGAGTTGATCAAAGGGCGCAAGGTCGCCTCGTTGAGCGGGATCGCGCAGCCGGAAAGCTTCGAACGCAGTCTGGTGAAACTTGGAGCCGAACTTGTTTACGCCAAGCGATTCGCCGATCACCATCGCTTCAGCCAGCAGGAAATCATCAATGCGATCAACCGTGGCAAGAAGCGCCAGGCCGACGCCATCTTCACCACGCAGAAGGACGCGGTGCGGTTTCCCAAGATCGATCGCCGGGATCTGCCGATCTATTTCATGCGGGTGGAGATCAAGATCCTTGCCGGTGGCGCGGACTTCCATGAAGTCGTCCGGCGCATCTGCTTCCGCTAGCAATGAACCGCCTGCTCTTTTTCCCGGTGGTGGCGGTGATCGCGTTGCTCCAATCGCTGCCCTTGCCATGGGTTGCATGGCTCGGCCGGCGGATGGGCGAACTCGCCTGGTGGCTGGACTGGCATCACCGCCGGCAGGCATTGGTGAACCTCGACATCGCCTTCGGCGCGGCGATGCCACGGGCCGCGCGGGAGCGCATCGCTCGCGACAACTTCCGCTTTCTCGGCGAGGCCTTCTTCTGCGCCGTCAAAACGGCGGCCATGGACCGCGCCGAAGTTGCGAGCCGGCTGCAGATCGTGGGGCTCACCAAGCTGCGCCCCTGGATCGAACGTTCCGAAGTGCCGGGCGTGGTGATTGCCACCGGGCATTTTGGCAACATTGAGATGTACGATTTCATGGCGCGCGAACTTCCCTGGATGGAAATCGCGACCAGCTACCGCCGCAGTTCGAGACCGATGGTCGGTCAGATACTGGAGCGAGTGCGCCGCGATTGCCGGTGCCGGTTCTTCGAGGAACAGGCCGAGGCCGGCGCGCTGCGAACGCAGTTGCGGGAAGGAAACGTCATCCTAGGGCTGATGAGTGACGTCAATCCCGGACCAGCCGGGTTGGCCATTCCGCTCTTCGGACATCCCGCCGCGACATCCGCGGCGCCGGCTGTTTATGCGCTCAGGTTTCGGATGCCTTTGCATGCGGCGACTTGTTACCGTTCGGGACCCGGTCGCTGGCGGGTGGAAATCAGCGATGAGATCCCCACCCGGGCCAACGGCAAGGCCCGCCTGATCGAAGATATTTTGAAGGATCTCAACAACCATCTCGAGCAGTGCATCCGCCGCGATCCGGCAAATTGGTTTTGGCCACATCCCCGCTGGGAACACCGGGGTCGCACCCGACCGGTCCGAGGAACTGAAATCAAACCATGAGCAAAGACTCCATTCTGGTGCGCGGCGTGAACTGGCTTGGCGATGCCGTGATGAGCACGCCCGCCTTGTTGCGGCTTCGGGCGGCGCAGCCGGCGGCCAGGATCGTATTGCTCACCACTGAAAAGCTGGGCGAGCTCTGGCGCGATCATCCGGCAGTCGATGAAGTAGCCGCTTTCGGGGAGAAAGATTCCGTGTTCCGCGTGGGCCGCCAGCTGCGGGAATTGAATTGCGGCACGGCCTTGATCCTGCCGAATTCACCCCGCTCGGCGCTCGAATGCTGGCTGGCAAAGATCCCGCGCCGCATCGGTTACGCCCGCCCCTGGCGAACGTGGGCGCTGACCGAAAAGGTGCCGGCGCGCGCCAACGAATCGCCGATGACCAAGCGGTCGCCCTACGAGACGCGCCTGTTGATCGAAACCGGGATCCACATCAAACGCCCGCCGCTGCCCGCCGGCGCGCATCATATTTACCAGTATCTCGAACTGACCGCCGCCCTGGGTGCCAGCAAGGAACCCTGCGCTCCGATGATCGCGGTGAAGGACGAGGCGTTGGCCAACATCGGCACCAAGTTTGGCGCGGCCGCCCGGGGGAACCGGGCGCGGCCATTGGTCGGCATCAATGCGGGTGCCGAATATGGGCCGGCCAAGCGCTGGCCAAAGGAGCGGTTTATCGACGCAGCGGCGGCCCTCCACCACCAACGTCCCTGCAACTGGTGGATCTTTGGCGGACCTGCTGAGAGTGAGTTGTCCGAATCCATCGCCAATGACCTGCGCGGGCGATTAGGAACCGCCGCCCAGGTTGAGAGTCTGGCTGGCCGGACATCCCTCGGCGAACTGTGCGCTGCATTGAAGGCGGTGGATGTGTTGCTCACGAATGACTCCGGCCCGATGCACATCGCCGCCGCCGTCGGCACGCCGGTGGTCGCGCTGTTTGGCAGCACTTCACCCGAGTTGACCGGGCCGGGATTGCCTGGCGATCCGCGGCACCAACTCCTGCGTGAACCACCCGGCTGCGCGCCGTGTTTCCAGCGCGAATGCCCGATCGACTTTCGTTGCATGACGGGCATCACGGTCGAACGGGTGGTGAAAGCGTTGGCGCGGGTGGTTGTTCCTTGAGTCACCGGATTCGGTGGTCAACCTGGAGGTAATCGGCCGGTCGGCTATCGGGGAATCATTGTTGCGGCGCTCGGGGCTGGTGGTGTTCTTTGACTTGCTGACCAGCCACACCGTCCCTTGCCACGCTGGGTCGTTTCTGAATACTTGCCCCGTGAGTGCATCCATCACGCAGTTGACCGATCAGTTGCTCGCGTCCTACGCGCAGATTGGCGGCATCAATCATCTCGACGGCAAGAACCTGCCTTCCAAGTCCCGCATCGCCGCGATCACCGTCGATCTGTTGCGACTCCTGTTTCCCGGTTTCTTTGACGATCGGCAGCTGCATTCGTCCGAGTTGAAGATCGAGACCGCAACCCTCGTGGACGCCGTGTTGGAACGCCTCTTGGGTGAGATGCAAAAGAGCCTGGAATACGCGCCACCCGCCGGCGTGAAGGCGGCCGATCTGGGCCCGCTCGCCGAACGCGAGGCCCACAACCTCATCGCCGCGCTGCCGTGCGTTCGCGAGTTGCTCGCCACCGATGTCGAGGCCGCCTACAACGGCGATCCCGCCGCGCTCAGCAAGGAAGAGGTCATCGTCGCGTATCCGTTCATCGAGACCATCGCCGTGCAACGCCTCGCGCATCAGCTTTATCTCAAGCACATCCCGCTCATCCCGCGCATCATGACGGAGTGGGCGCACTCGCGGACCGGCATGGACCTGCATCCCGGCGCGACGATCGGCACGCACTTCTTCATCGACCACGGCACTGGCACGGTCGTCGGCGAAACGGCCGTGATCGGCAATCACGTGAAGATGTATCAAGGCGTGGCGTTGATCGGCCGGTCGCTCGCCGGCGGGCAATCGCTCAAGGGCCAACGCCGGCATCCCACCGTCGAAGATCACGTCACGCTTTATGCCGGGGCGACGATCATGGGTGGCGACACGGTGGTCGGGGCGCACAGCACGATTGGCGCGAATGTGTTCCTGACCCACAGCGTCCCGCCGCATTCGCTCGTCGTTTGGGAGGAAGTCAAAGTGAAGGTGATGGACAAGCTCGCCCATAAGACCCCGGCCGTGGATTTTCAGATTTAATCTGCCGGGGTGAGCCCGCTTCTGGAACTCTATGCGGTCAGCCGAGGAATTTCTTCCAATGCTCTTCAGAAACAATGGCAAGCCCGCTTCCGGAATCCCTGAGCTTAACGGCGTGCTCAATCTTTCTGCCGTAGCTGGCGTGAATCCAATCCCGACTGGCAAACACGCCAATGACGAGATAGTGGCTGTCTTGGTTTGGTGCTGTGTCGGAAGCTCCTCCTCCATGAGCCTCAATTGCCTCGATCACCTTGCGACGAATGCCAAAAGCGAATTTGCCAGTGATTGAAAACATCTTGTTCGTGAATACCACTGGCTCTGGCGGAGGATTGTCGAGGGGTAAAGTCGTTGATAGTACTTCCTTGGCTGGAGCGTCGCTCTGCTGACCGCAAAGAGCCTCCATCACATCCTTTAGTTCCGCGCGTTCTTCATCATCGCAGCGTCCGTCTTCAAAGATGCGTTTGATTCTGACCAGAAGTTCCGTGAATGGCCAGATGGGTTCAAGAGCCGCCGTACGGCGCACCCAGTCGGCAAAGAACTGAGCTTCCTGCTCGTTTACCACACCGTCAGAAAGTATTCCGGCGCAAATTCCCGACAGCTGATTGATTGCCTTCGCATCGTTGGTTTCGGCATTGAGCCCGAACAGCCGCTTTGGCTGACCATGGTCATCCTTCGGGAGCACAAGGCGATAATCCTTCATAGAAGTGCCGGTCTCAGATGTTGGAGCGGTCATCCGCCGCTCCGTGTTGTGTTGGGAGCATTGCAAGGAACTGGTCCTCGTCAATGATCTTGATTCCAAGCTCCAGCGCCTTCTCCAGCTTCGAACCGGCTTCTTCGCCCGCCAGCACGTAGTCGGTGTTCTTGCTGACCGAGCCGGCCGTGCTGCCGCCGGCGTCACGAATCTTCTGTGAAGCTTCCTCGCGGGAAAGCGTCGGTAATGTGCCGGTGAGTACAAAGACCTTGCCAGACATCCCGCTGTCGCGACCGCTCCGTGGTTGTTTATGACCTTCAGGGAATATTCCCAACTGGGCCATGCGACCGAGAGCGCGCCTCCCATATTCTGACGAGAGCCAACTCAGAAGTGACGTCGCGGCGACGGGACCAATCAGCAAGACAGCCTGCCACGGTGCAGGGCGATCACCGCCTCCCGGTTTTGCAAAGCCAGCTCTAAGCAAACGCGCGCCTACCGGATCCGCCAGTTCTCTGTATGTCTTCTGCCGTTCTCTCAGTTCCTTAGCTTCGGCCATCGTCATTCCACGCTCTTTCCAATCACGTGGAACGACATACCGATTGATTTGCTCTCGAAGCGTCCCTAGGCAGGCGGCATCGTCCAAGACTGTCGATTCCGACAGCGATCTCAAATCAGCGAAGTAACCAGCGAGTTCATACGCGGATTCCTCTCCAATATCGGGAATGGCAAGAGCCAGCAGCCATTTGTTCAATGGAAAGCCCTTCGCGCGTTCCAGCGCTTCGATGATCTTCGTGGCATTCTTCTCACCAAATGTCCGCGGCTCGTCGTCGGTGCCGAGGTTAAGCTTGCCGAGCTGCTCCAGCTTGAGATCGAACAAGTCCAGGGGCTCCTTCACCAGCCCGCGCTCGACGAGCTTCTCGGCCACGATCCCGCCGAGTGACTCGATGTCGAGCGCCTTGCGCGCGGCGAAGTACTCGACGCGCCGCGTCAACTGCGCCGGGCAGCCCGCGACATTCTCGCAGCGCCAGGCCACTTCTTCGGCGTCACCGCCGGACATCTTCTCCTTCGCGATTGATCCGCCGCACGCCGGGCATTTGCCGCCGACGTGTGCGAATAGATCAAACTCCTTCGCGTCCTCCGGCCGTTTCGTTTTCACCACCTCGAACACTTCGGGGATCACCATGCCCGCCTTGCGCACGACCACGGTGTCGCCGATGCGGATGTCCTTGCGGCGAATCTCATCCTCGTTGTGCAGCGTCGCGCGTGAAATGGTTGAGCCTTGCACGAAGACCGGCTCCAGCTCGGCGACCGGGGTCAGCACGCCCGTGCGGCCGACCTGCACGGTGATGGCCTTGAGCAACGTCTCGGCGGGCGTGATCCAATGCACCGGCTTGTGGACGATGGCGTAGCCCGGCGACCGCGTCTTGGCCGGGATGCGCGCCCAGTCGGCCATCGTGTTCACCTTGAGCACGAGGCCGTCGATCTCGTACGGCACGCGCGTGCGCAAGTCGCGGCGTTCGTCGTAATCATTGACAATCTCCTCGCGATACACCCGCAGGACTTCGTCGATCCCGTCGCATACCCACCAGACCGGCTGCGTCGGCAGGCCGAACTGCTTCAATCGATCAAGCATGTCCGAGTGGCGCTCGAACGCGATGCCTTCGCAGGCGCCGACGCCGTAAAACACCGCGCGGATCGGCCGTTGCGCCACAAGTTTCGGATCGAGCTGCTTGAGCGCACCGGCGGTGGCGTTGCGGGCGTTGGGGAAGGGCTTCTCGCCGGCGGCCTCCATGCGAGTGTTCAACTTCTCGAACTCGGCGATGCTCATGTAGGCCTCGCCGCGGACTTCCAACAAGGTAGGATAGGCATTTTGCCTGTCTTCGAGCTTAAGCGGAATCGCGCGCACCGTCCGCAGGTTGATCGTGATGTCGTCACCAGCCTGGCCGTCGCCCCGCGTGGCGCCGAGCACGAGCCGGCCGTCACGGAAATGCACGCCGATCGACACGCCATCCACCTTGGGTTCTATGATGTACTGCACGTCCTCACGACCGAGCTTCTTGCGGATGTCGCGGTCGAAGGCGCGCAAACCCTCGACGGTGTTCTCGTCCTGCGCGCGGTTGCGCCTTTCGCGATCGGGTTCCTCGACGGGCGTGGGATGATCCGCCGACTCGATTTTCTCGAGCGAGAGCATCGGCTGGAGATGCTTGATGCGCGCAAAACCTTTGGAGGGCGCGCCGCCGACGCGCTGGCTGGGCGAATCGGGTGTGGCCAGTTCGGGGAACTGCTTCTCGACGTCGAGCAGCGCCTGGTAAAGCTGGTCATACTCGAAGTCGCTGATCGCCGGCTGCGCCTCGACGTAGTAGAGGTGGTCGTGATGACGGATCTTCGCGACGAGTTCAGCGTGGCGTTTTCGGGCGTCCGCAGCGGTCATGAGGGAAATGGTGGCGGTTGTCGTCGCTCGAACCAAGCGGGTTTCATAGTCGCATTCGTTCGTTCGAGTTCCATGGAACTCCCTCGATGGTTGCACGCATGGTCACAGTTCAAAATGCTCAACTTCGAAGTAATCGGTATCAATCCACTCAAGCAGGCGACCGAATTGTGAAACCTCGAAAACGTTGCCCGCTTCGCAATAGAAAAAATCTGGCTGTTCCAACCCTGGTCGCACCACGTCGATTTCCAGCAGCCCGCCGTCGGGAAACTCAACATTGATCGGTTCACCTCGAGATTCCTCGGAGATAATCGGCAAATAGAGTTCAACAAACCGGATGTCTTCCGAAATCTGTCCGCAAGGTGCGGCCTCCGTGAGCAGCAGGTGATAATCACCCCCAATCTCTGCCAACTCCTCCGGGGACCGGTCGAAAAAGCTCATGTCACCTTTGCCGAACGGGACCAGGACACATTTTGAAATCTGGACCGGCGCTGTCTTGATCAGGGAAAGTGCGGGTATCTCGGCGAGAACCTCTTGGCGAATCAGCAAGTTGAGTCTCGGTGCGGTCACCCAAGTATCAGCAGCCATGTTGTGAATGTATTCCAGCGGGGTCTGGCCGGTTTCATCAAGATTTGCTGGGTCTCCAGTGCGGCGGGCGTAACCGTGAAACAATGTGGCATGAAAGGCTGTAATTTCCTGATCATTGAAGAATCTGCTCTTCCCATGAATCGCTATGTAGTTCTTTTTGCGCCGTTTCATAAGATGCGAATCACGTGAATCGTTTGGTTACAGGTTACCAGAACATCAAGCCGCACGATTGAGGGCGGTTGACATTTCGCAGTAAAGGCGAAAATCAACCCTGCAAACTCAGTTGATCCCCTGGCCAGCTCATCAATGTTTCCGCTGCCCCTTCGCCTTCCTGGCCACCGGAGTTTGAGATCTCCTACTTTGCTGGATCGGATGCTACTCAATTTCATCGAACGCCTTCACGCCGATGAGCTCCTTCGCAAACTCCGTCTTCACCGCCTCGTTCGGCGTGTCGAGCGCCTGATAGATTTCCCACGCAAATTTCCGGTCGCCGTAGGGCTTGCCGTCGCTGGGCAACGTGCGGACGCCGAGCTTCAAGCCGCCCTCCTGCGGATGATCCACCCAGCGATGGTTGTGAAATGCCTCGATGGACTTCAATCCGCGCAGCTTGTGCCACGTGTAAACGAACGCCGCCGCCTGCAACCGCTGGCTCGCGTCCGAGTAGTCTGAGGTGTGGAAACCTTGTTCCGACAAGATCACGCCACGGACTTTACCGCTTAAGGGAAGTGGTCCGGCGGTATTAGTCCCCCTCTCCTCCCCCGAGGGAGGAGAGGGCCGGGGAGAGGAGGCGTCCGCGTTCGGAACTACCCCTCTCTCCGACTCTCTCCCCACTCGGTCCTCGCGGGGCGAGAGAGCCGAACCTCGCGACGCGGTGGGACGCCCGCCTTGAAACAGCATCTCTGGCCGGTGCATCCAGCGGTCGAGCACGGCGATGTTCTTGGGCGTGATCAACGACGTGTCGAAATTGTCCGTCGGCAATTTGTCGTTCCAGGCGTCCGCCTTGAACAGGCTTTGCGGATACGGGTGATACGCCACGCCCCACTCGAAATCGCCTTCGACGCGCGAGAACTTCACCAACAGATCCAGCATCCGGCGCGGGCCGTAAGTTTTCCACGCGGGATCATCGGGCACGTTCCAGTTGTGCGTGAGCGAGATGAACACGCGGGCGTGCGGATTGAACTGTCGCGCGAGCGTGTGGACGATTCGCATCGACCGCACGTAGGTGTCGAGATACACGGCGAGCGGCTGCGCGCCCATGTTGGTCCATTCCCAGCCGTAATCGACCTCGTTGTGGAGAATCCAATTGGTGATGCGGCCGTGCGGATCGCCGGGCTGCGCGTAGCGTTCCGCGAGATAGGCGATGGCCGCCTCGTAGGCTTCAGCGCCTTCGCGAGTCGTTAGATTCGGCATCACGTACTGGCCCGCGCGTTCAGCCTCGGGATGTTGCAGCAGCTTCGCGATGCTGCTGTCACCGAAGCCGATTAGAATAATTGCCGAGACGATCATGCCGTGGCGCGTGGCAAAGCTGGCGAGCCGGTCGTGGGCCTGGACCCGCGCGGGATTCACCCACCAGGTGCGGCCGTTGCGTTGGTAGGTGCTCCAGCCTTCGCGCGGCTCGGCGCTGAAGAGATCGGAGATCCAGACGTTGTCGGTGACGTGCTTCACGCCAAGCTCGACCAGTTCGTCGAGGATGTCGTTGGGCCATACGCCGGCCATGCCTTTGATGCCGTCAGCGGTCTTGGCATCGAGATCGGGATGGTGACAGGCTTCTTTCAACTCGGTGGCGTAAACGAAGTGCGAGACCAGTTTGGCAGGACTGCCGGACGCCACTGTCGCCACGCCCCAGCGCGAAGTCAGCCGGTCACGCGCGCCGTCAAAGCGGGAGGTTGAGACAATGAACGTCCCATCTGCTTTCACCTCGATGGTAGGAGCCGACGTAAGGAGGCTCTGATCAATCATCACGCCGGTGGGTTCCGAATCATCGCGAGAAGGTTGAGCCTCCTCACGTCGGCTCCTACCAAGGTTCCACAACTCCTGCCAGGGCTGGACCTCGATCAGCTTCAATTCGCCGACTTCCTTGCCGACCACTCCGCGAACTTCGATTTCATCATGTGCCACGCGGACCCGCTCGATGCGTGCCGACATTGGAGCGTCGAGGTAACGCAACACCGTCTCCGCCGCCGCGGCCTTGCGCTGGCGGATCGTCTCCCTATCCGCGGCGGATTGCCGCTCCGCGTCGTTCGGCGGACGCAGCCGAAGATTTCGCACGCGCAGTTCCACGCCCGCGCGCTTGCCGAAATCGAGTCGCAGCAAGTTGAACTTCGTCGACCAGCGCCCGCCCGACGCTTCCCGCAGGTCGACCGAGAAAGGCTGCCACGACTCCGCGCGCCGTATTCCGCCGGCTGAGAAAGACTGACCGGCGGCGATCGGTGGCCCGAAAAACACTTCGAGGTCGTCGATGGTGTCCGGGCAGAAGTAGTCGAACGCGAGGACGTGTTGCGCGTCATCGATCGCCGTCGGCTCGAAGGGTTCGAGTTGAATGAAGGGATCTTCGCCCAGGGTCTTGAAAGCGAAGACACCGTCGCCTTCGGATGTCGCACTGAGCTGATGAAGCCGGTTCGGGTCGAAGCGCAGCGGAAGCTCGGCCCGGACACGACCAGCCCCAGACAGCAAGCCGAGTACGACGAGGACGCAGGTCGGGTAGCGGGCAAAGCGGAGGCGGATCATCGGTCTCACGGTGACGACAAGAATGCCCGGGCGATTCAACGCGAGCAACCGCGCATTGCCCGGCAGGTGGTGGGGCCGAACTTCAACCCGGTCTGATCAAGCGGTTGATCGGAACTCGCTGAGCTGTGAATCGCGTTGCACCGGGGCGAAGCATTTGTTGAAGTCCGTGCGCGATGAAGCTTTCTGTCTTTTGGTTTGCGATCGCGATGTCGCTCACGGCTCTTCCTGTGTGGGCGGCTGAGCGGGTCGTGTTGATCACGCTGGACGGGGTGCGGTGCCAGGAGATGTTTCAGGGCATGGATCGCTCGATCTGGCAGGCGCAGAACGAAGGCAAGGCCATCGAGGAGACTGAGCTGTACAAGCTGTACTGGGCCGAAACGCCCGAAGAGCGGCGCCGCAAGCTGATGCCTTTTTTCTGGGATGTGTTGATGAAGAACCACGGCGCCATTGTGGGCAATCGTTTTAAAGGCAGCGTGATGAAAGTGACCAACCGGCATCGGTTTTCTTATCCCGGCTATTCCGAGATCCTCACTGGCACTTCCAATGATCTGGTCATCAAGAGCAACGACAAGCTACAGAACCCGAAGCCCACGATCCTGGATTACCTGCGCGAAGAGCTCCGCCTGCCGCGCGAACAGGTCGCCGCGTTCGCAAGCTGGGAAGTGTTCAATTGGATCGTGACCAGCCGGGCAGGCAGCATCGTGTCGAACGCCGGCTTCCAAGCGTATGACCATCCTGACCCCGCGATTCGCGAATTAAGCGACCTGCAATTCCACACCCCCACCCCATGGAACTCGGTGCGTCACGACCGCTACACGTTTCGGTTTGCGATGGCGCATCTGAAAGCGCATCGCCCAAAGGTTGTCTATCTCGCGCTGGGCGAGACCGACGACTGGGCGCATGACAAACGATACGATCGGGTGTTGGAGACGCTGCATCGCAATGACGGCTACTTCCGCGAGCTTTGGGAGTGGCTGCAGTCGCAGGAGGATTACCGTGGCAAGACTGCTCTCTATTTCACCACCGACCACGGTCGTGGCGACGACGCGCTAAACTGGATGCACCATAACGACAAACTCGACGGTGCTGCTTTTGTCTGGCTGGCGGCGGCTGGAGCGGGAATCCGACCGCGGGGTGAGCTCGCCTCTGCTGCCGAGCTGAGCCAGAACCAGATCGCATCCACGCTGGCTGCTTCGATGGGACTCGATTTTCGTTTCGCCCATCCTGATGCCGGTGTGGCAATCGAACTTTTCAAATAGCGCATGACCATTTCCTTTGGATCTCGCGGTGCCGGACGGCTTTTCCTGCCCGTCGCGGCCGCCTTATTGATCGGCCTGGTTTTGTTCACCTACTTGCGTCGGCCGGTGGGTGATGAAGCGAGCGGTAGACTGAGCGACGGACTCTCGTATGAAGATAGGGTGACGCCGCTCGTTGAGGACGGCGCACGTATCGTGACGCTACTCCAATCGACCAACTCATTGAGGGCGGCGTTAAAGGCGGGAGCGGAGTTGCGCGGTCGCTGGCAGGTGGTGCGAACGGCTGCCGGCTATGATCGCGCCCGGCACGATGGCTTCATTTTGACGTTCAATCAATTCTTCAACGTGATGCAGTCCGCTGAGTTGATCTCGGCGGCATTGAACGCGGCGCCGGGCGCGAACGGCGGGATTCCGGAGGATCGTAGGATGGAGCTTCTGTTTGCCCTGCAAGGAGTCCACGGCGCGGAGACCGCTGCGCAACTGGTCTCCAAGGCCGGCCTTCCAGTGGACGCGCTCTTGAGCCGAACCAATCTCGTGCGTGAATTGAACGCCAGCGGGCAGTCGGCGATCATCCAGCACAGCAAGGCCAGGCAGGTGCTCGACCAGTTGCAGCCGGCGAAGGTACTATAGGCGAAGGTATTTCACCACGGCTTCGGTCCGTGAATAGACACCGTATTTGACAAAGATTTTCCGGACATGACTGTGGACCGTCCAGATGCTGATATTGAGCCGGCTGGCGATTTCCTTGTCCTGGTAGCCTTTGCTGAGACACGAGAGGATCTCGTATTCGCGGCCGGTGAGCAGGCCGGCATCGGGCTGGATCTCCTTGCTGTCGGCGAAATCAAACAACCGCTCGAAGTAGCGTCGAGCAGTTTGCGCCAAGGGAGGAGCGTCAGCCCGTGCGCGCGTGGACACGCCGAGCACTGGTTCCAGCAGCTGTTCCGGAGGTCTTCGGCGCAGCAGGTAGCCGCCATTCACGCCACTGAGCGAAGCGAAGATGTGATCGCTGTCTTCGAACACGCCGTAACCGAAAATCGCGGCCCGCGGACAGGCGGCGGTGAGCTCGTGAATCAAGAGTTCGCCCGCGGATCCAACCGTGCCCATGTTTACCAGAGTGAGCGCACCTGCGTTGGTCTCAATAACCTCAATTGCTTCACTAGGTTCCACGCACAGAACTCGAGTCACGGTTTGTTGTTGTCTTCGCAGCCAGTGGGCAAGAGCACGACGGATCCCGTAATCGCGCTCCAGGACAATGACCGGCTGTTTCCTGGTGGCCAGGTCCGCACTGGCGGGTGCCTCGCTGGGCTCCGTTCCGGGGATGGCGAGGAGGGTTGTGTAGGTGCAGGCGAACGGGTTCGTCGACCAGACGACGCCGACCGTAAACTCACGAAAGTAACTGAGCCGGGCATGGTTCCAGCCCAGAGCGGCGATCACGCTGAATCGCTCCGCGGCGGCGGCGGCGGCGGCACTTTCGTCGGCAGTGGCCAGCGGAAAATAGCTACGTTCGCTCTTGAATTCAATCAGCACACTCCATTCGTAATCAGCTCTCCCGAGTGCCCGGCCCAGATACTTGCGGCGGATCAGGCGCGGTCTCCAATAGGCGGGTAGTGACCGGTCGGAATTACTGTGGGTCGACCGGACGGGCAGCTCTTTCTCGCCTGGAGCAACGGTTTCCGCCGCGGAGGGCGGGCCTTGCGGGTTGCTGCTTTCGTTGGTCAGGCGCCGGTAAAGCAGAAGTGCTTCGCGGGCTGCGGACACTTGGTCCGCTGATTCCAGAGAGAAGGTTCGTCGTACTCCGGCAATCTGGATCTTGATGCTCCAACGTCCCACCACAAAACGGCGTCCGTGGTGCGTGTATGTGTTGCGAAAGACGCGGGAGTGCCAGTAGTCCTCCGAGAACCGGTCGATGATGCCGCGTGATTTGACGGACGTTCGCGTGCTTGGACGCTTCTTGGACACGTGGTTTCTTACCTGCTGGCCATACGGTCGTGCAAGCCATAACCCGGTGGGCGGCGGCGGGCTCAAATTTACCGACCGCGCGGTGGATTCCCCGCCAGCGCTGCCCGGCGGGCTGAATTCTCGGCAGTGGCGGGTTCGGTTTGCACCGCTGCCGTTGATGATCCTGGATTGGCGGACGCTTCCTCCCGCTGGTTTACATTCGCCCCAGTTCGATCCGGGAATGTCACGGCTGCGCCAGCCGTGATACTGGAAAGCAACAGCCCTGTTAAGTTGAAGTGACGGATTGGTGAGGCGCACCGCCCAAACAGGGGATTGTCGGAATTCAACGGCGCGATAGACTGACGACACTTAGTCTAAGACTTTCGCTTATGAATTACGCTCGGCCCTCCCGTCGTTTCGGACAGAGTTTGTCAGGCTTCACCCTGATTGAATTGTTGGTGGTCATCGCGATCATTGGCGTGCTCGCCGGCATGTTGCTGCCCGCCTTGGCCCGGGCGAAGGAACAGGGGCGCAAAGCATCTTGCCTGAACAATCTCCGGCAGATTGGAGTCGCGGTCACGATGTATGCGGAGGACAACAACGGGGTTTTCCACAATCGAAATGGCAGCGTCCCCAACCACGGTATGTGGACTGCAAATCCCCGCTCGGAGATTTACCTGCCCCCCGAGCATCCGCTCGCCTATTGGGGTCGGGCCTATATGGACTACCTCGGCAGCTTCGGCACCAAAAAGATCTTTCGCTGCCCGACCGCCCGGCACGTGGACGAATGGCGTGAAGATGGGCTGAGTTTCCCGGCCGATTTCTGGTTGGACTCCAGCTACGGCATCAACCAGTTCGTCGTCGTTTCTCCTGATCCGGCGCGCCAGAGCCCGCGAAAACTGGCCGATATCCAGAGTCCCGCCACGACGATTTTTGCCCAGGATGCGGCCGAGTCCAAAATGGAAGGGCCGGACGATTCGCTGGGGCTCTTTCCCGGCCGATCGGAAAACCTCACTCAGTGGAAGTACGGGCTCGCCTCGTTGTATCCCGAGCAGCCGATGGAAAACGAGTGGTACCGGCACAATGGATTCTGCAATACACTGTGGCTTACCGGTAGCGTCTCAGGCATCAAGCGCTCCCCCGGGGTCGACTACCGCTGGTATACTGGCGATTTTCCTCAGGAGATGCCCAAGTTTTGACCCCGACCCCGACGTTCTTTCTATGCGCATATCAGTGCCGTATTTCCAGTTGGTTGCCGTCGGGACGTTCTTGCTGGCGAGTGGTTGCAAGGATAACCAGACGCCGGCAACTCCCACCGCGCTGGAGGTAACCCAGGCACCGGCCAATTTGGAGGAAGCATTTGCCAAGGCACCAGCGGAAGCCCGCGGAGAAGCGCTTGAGGCCGCCGGTCTGCTCAAAGGGGAGGACTATGTCTTGGCGCTGGTTGTCCTGCAGAAGCTCTGTGCCCGACCCGAACTTACGGGCGATCAGCGGACGCTGGCCGCGCGTTCCATGCTGACTGCCCAACAAGAAGTCGCCAAGGCGGCCGAGCGCGGTGATGAAGAATCCGCGAGGCTTTTGAAATACCGCTCGATGAACAAGTAGCGGCCGCACCCCCTTTCAGGTTAGATTCCAACTCTTTAACCACTCCTCAACCCAACATGAAAAGCACCAACCTACTCAAGAGACTCGGTCTTCTGGGCGGAGCTCTGCTGGTAAGCGCCACCCCGGCGTTTGCGGCGGTGACCGGCCAGTGGGACTTCAATGGCAACCTGGCTGCCACGCTCGGCACGGCACCCATCAGTTACAATGACGGGCCCGGCGGCACGACTGCAACTGGTACTCAATTCAACACCACCACCCTGCTGGGCATACCGGACATCGGTGGTTCACCCGCCACCGTGATGTCCTTCCCCAAAGTCACGGCCAGTGCGCAGGGTTACCGCCTGCCGGTGCCGACAACCGCCAACGGATTTGTGGGCGCGGTCGATGTGAACACGTGGACCCTCGCGATGGACGTCTTGTTCCCAGCCGGATCGGTGGACAAGGCGCGGGCCATTCTTGATATCAAGACCGCTGTGGAAGCCGCCAATGCCAATGGCGCGGAAGCCTATATTGGAGCTGACAACGCAGTGACCGTTGGCGGGGCCAGCGGCGGTGTCCTCGCGGCTAATACCTGGTATCGCGTCGTGGTGGTGTGCGATTACAAGGATCTGCCGGGAGATGGTGACCAGGTTGTGCTCACCAAGTATGTCAATGGCACGCGGGCCGGGGATCCGCTGACCATCAACCTGAATTTCCCCAGCGACGGGGCCTGGTCGCTGAACACCTTTACCGGTTACGCCCTGTTGTTCTCCGAAGTATGGACCGTTCCAACCGCCCCGCGCAGCGAGGCCGGATACGTATCCAGCATCCAGTTGCGTGACAATGCGCTCACCCCCGGTCAGGTGGCGGCGCTGGGAAGCCCGACCTCGACCAAGATCCCGGAGCAGATTCCGCCCGTTCCGTCCTATGTCGAGTCCTACTCGCCCGATGGGGCCTATGCCCGAGGCACGACCGACATCAAGTTCATATTGCAGTCGGGTGACAGCACGCTTTCGGGAATTCAAGTTCTGCTCAATGGCGTCGTTCAATCGGCGACTTTAGTGCCAGCTACACCCGCCCAGGGGGAGCAGGTAACCGTAACGGTTGCGAGTCCCGGTTTGACGGCGCTGACCGATTACACCGCAGAGTTGCGGTACAACGATAGTGCGTCCGGCTTGAAAAGCTTTCCGATTAGCTTCCGCGTGCCACTGGCGTTCGAAGACTTCGAAGGGCTGGCGCTAGGACCCAATGTCGATGAGGCCCTGGCTGGTGCCGCGGTTTATACCGCTACTCCGCCCGCTGGTTGGACGGTCGATCATTCAGGTGTCTACGGCTACAACAACCCTGCTATCGGCGTTAAGGAATTCAAGGGCTGGACCTTTCTCAACAAAGAATGGTGGGCGACCACTGCTGGCGACCAGGATCGCACCCAGTATCTTCGAGGTAAGGGCACGGTGGCGGTGGCTGATCCCGATGAATGGGATGACAAAGGCAGCCCGGAAGGCGAAGGCACGATGACAAGCTTCCTAGTCACGCCGACCATTTCCCTCACGGGCGTCGGCGCTGGCACTGCTTTTCTCGCTTTTGATTCCAGCACTCGCTCAGAGGAACCCCAGCAGGTTAACATCACGGTCTCGTTCGATGGTGGAGCCCCGATTGAAATTCTCCGCTGGTCGGCTATTGCCGGCCCGACCTTCAAGGCAGACGCTCCGAACGAACGGATCATTCTGCCCATTAACAACCCCAACGGGGCCTCCACCGTGACGATCAAGTTCGGCATGCTCGGCGCTGAAAATGACTGGTGGTGGGCGATCGACAACCTGGCCTTGGACGCCGGCGTCTTGCCACCTTCGATCACCACGGCACCGGTTTTGACGACCGTCACCGAAGGCGACAATGTGCAGTTCACAGTCGCAGCCAGCGGCGAAGGCTTGAGCTACCAATGGTACAAAGGAGATGTCACCACGCGCCAGCCGATCAACGGCAAAACCACTGCAACCCTGGCGTTCTCTCCGGCCACCTTGGCTGATGACGGCTTGTATTCCGTTCGGGTCTCCAACAGCGGTGGAGAAGACTTCAGCACGCCGGTGCGCCTGCTCGTGCTCGAACGCTTTGGCGGCCAGATCACGGATGAGCTCGTCGTGCATCTCAAGTTCAACGGCGACGGCGAAGACGCTTCCGGACGTAACAATGACGCCACCCCGGTTGGCAGCCCCACCTTCGTGCCCGGGCGGTTGGGAAGTGCCATAGGCTTCTCCACCACGGCTGCGGGAGGCCGCAACTACGTCACGCTCGGTGCGCCCGCCGACCTCAACTTCGGCACGAGCACCGACTTCACCGTGTCCTTCTGGACAAAATACTCGGTGCGCCTCTCAGATCCGGCGTTCATCGGCAACAAGGACTGGGATTCGGGCAGCAACCAGGGCTGGGTGCTGGCCGCCTCGGGCAATGGCATCAAATGGAACATGGGTTATCGGCCCGGGTTCCGTCCAAATGAAGGCACGGCCGTCCGGGCGGATTCCGCCAGCGCCCTGGGGCCGCTCCAGGACAACAACTGGCATCATGTCCTGGCTTCGTTCAATCGCGACGGCGTCGCCATAACTTATGTGGATGGTGTACAGGTCGACACCGTGGACCTTTCCACCAAGGTCGGTCAGAACATCAATACCCCCACGCAAGATCGGGACGGCAACCCTGTTACATACCGCGTAAACATCGGCGAAGACGGCACCGGCGTTTACAACGACGTGGCCACCGGCTCTCCGGGCTTCGGCGACGCCAAAATGGACGACCTCGGCATCTGGCGCCGCGCCTTGAGCGCAGACGAGGCCAAGGCCATTTATCGCGCCGGGCTGGATGGCTTGGACCTGAGCCAGGCGCAGGCCGCCCCTCCGGTGGGTCAGGACCTCGTTGCCTATCTCGGCTTTGAGAACAACCTCACCGACGGATCAGGCCGCAACAACAACGGCACCGCGGTTGGCACTGTTCCGTTTGTCGCGGGACGCGTCGGCCAGGGCGTCAAAGTGGTTACCGCCGGCAGTTCTTTCAATTATGTCACCTTGGGACGTCCAGCTGACCTAGACTTCGGCACAACCACTTCATTTACCATTGCGTTTTGGGCGAAGCTGAATAGCTGGACCGATGATCCTTCATTCGTAAGCAACAAAGACTGGGACTCGGGGAGCAGTGTTGGTTATGTGCTGGCGACCGACGGTGACGGCCGCATCCAATGGAACATCGCCGGTCAGCCCAACGGCACCACCACGGGCAACCGGCGTGATTACGATAGTCCGGGTGGAATCTTCAGTGACCTCGCATGGCATCACGTGATCGTCGCGTTCAAGCGGTTGCCGGGTGCAGGAATTGCGACCACTTATGTGGATGGCGTGCTCATCAACACCACACAGTACGCTGGTGCTGACAACAACGTGAACACGGTGGTGGGTCGGGCAACGAACATCGGTCAAGACGGCGTTGGTGCCTACCCGCCTGCTTTGGACGCTACGATGGACGAAGTCATGATCTGGCGCCGTGCCCTTTCGGGTGCCGAAGCGGCTGGCGTTTACTCTGCCGGCGTAATTGGCCTTGCGGGCACGCAGGCCAACCCCGACCTGGTAGTCCAGCTGCCGCCGGGCGCTATCAGTTCATCCGTGACGGGTCCTAGCCTGAACTTCCAATGGGATGCGCGTTCGGGTGTCCGCTTGCAGAGCACGCCCTTGTTGGTGCCCGCCAATTGGCAGGATGTGCCAGGAACGCTCGGCTTGGAAAACTTCACCGTTCCGATCGGGAATGCGGATGAGTTCTTCCGTCTGTTCCGCCCATAATCCGGCTTAACGCCCCGATCCGGTTTCAGCCGGGTCGGGGCTCCTTTTTCCTTCTGAATGGAAGGATGTGCGACGGGTGGCCGGTGCAGTTAATCGTGTGTCTCTGCACCGGTCCCCGTCGAATTCTTTTCAACTTGTGAGTGGTCTCCCATCCCAACTATCTGCAGTGGTCGGCAATTCAGGCTAATTAGCTTGCCGTGGCTTATTCCAACGTAATTCGTGAACGGATGACTTCCCCGTCGATCACCCCCGCACGAGCCTGGCTGTATCTCGGGACGTTGATCGTCGGCTACATCGGGGTCTATCTTTGCCGGAAGAATTTTTCGGTCGCGGTTCCACTTCTCCAAGCGGATCTCGGCGTCACCAAGGCCGAGGTTGGGGTGGTGGCCAGCGTCAGCACGCTGGCGTATGCCGTTGGCAAATTCTTCTTCGGGCCCGTGATCGACCGGTTTGGCGGTCGCATCTGCTTCCTGCTTTCGCTCGTCGGCGTTGCCATTTTCGGCGGACTGGGCGGCATGGTTACTGGCCTTGCGGCGTTGACCTGGCTCTACAGCGCCAATCGCCTGACCGGTTCGGCGGCCTGGGGTGGGATGGTCAAGCTGGTTCCCGATTGGTTTACCGGAAAGCAGTTGCCGCTGGCGATGGCCATCCTCTCGTTGAGCTTTGTCTTTGGCGGCGCCCTGGCCACGTTGTTTGCCGGCGAGATCGCCCATTGGAGCAACAATAGCTGGCGCGCGGTCATGGGCATTCCTTCGCTGGTGTTGCTGGTGTTGGTGGTGGTCGCGTGGTTCATTTTGCCAAAGCGCGGGTCCTTGGGTGGACCGCCGGACGGAGCTGCTTCGACGGGTGAGAAAGCCCGCGAATCCTCGTGGGTTCGCATCAAGCACGTGCTGGCAGTCCGCCAGTTGTGGATCGTGCTCGCGCTCAGCTTTGGGCTCACGATGTTCCGCGAGACGTTCAACACCTGGACGGTGGATTTCATCAAGACCGAGGGCGGTGAATCGGTTTCCACCCGCTTCGCGGCCTTTCTGTCGACGCCGTATGATCTGGTGGGTGCGCTCGGCATCATCGCCCTGGGCTGGGTCTTCGGCCGGTTGACTGGCAAGGGCCGTGCCCGATTGCTGGTGGTTATCCTGGGGTTGCTGGCGGTTTTGCTGTGGAACCTGCCCAACTTTTTCAAGCACGGCTTGTGGCTGGTCACTGCGTCGGTCGGATTGATCGGCTTTCTTTCCTACGGACCCTACAGTCTGTTGGCGGGCATCCTGGCCGTGGAGATTCGCGGCCCGGCCTACGTGGCGACCGTCGCGGGATTTGTCGATGGCATCGGGTACGTCGCGAGCATTCTGGCGGGCCGGCAGTTCGGCCAGATCGTGGACTTCGGCGGCTATCGTCTTGGTTTCCAAGTGCTCGCCGGGATTGCCGCCGCCTGCGCCCTGCTCAGCTTGTTCCTGTACTCCGGCAAGGAAATGAAAAGGCCCCAATGAAATCGCGGTTCCTGATATTGTCGCTGGCCCTGTTTTGCGTCGTGGTGGCGCAGTCCGCGCCGCACTTCATCGTGATCGGCTGCGATGGCATGAGTCCGGACGGTGTCGAAAAAGCAATGACCCCGGCCATGGACAGGATGATGCTCGAGGGGTCATACACGATGAAGGCGCGCGGTGTGATGCCCACCTCGAGCAGCCCGAACTGGGCGTCGATGATCATGGGCGCCGGCCCCGAGCAGCACGGTGTCACTTCCAACGATTGGAAGCCGGACAAGTTCGAGATCGCCCCCACGTTTGCCGGGCCGGGCGGCATCTTCCCAACGATCTTCAGTGTGCTGCGCGAGCAACGGCCCTTGGCCGTGTCAGGAGTGTTTCACGACTGGAACGATTTTGGTCGGTTGTTCGAACGAGACCTGGTCACCCAGATCGAGGACAGCGACGGCCCGACCAACGCCGTGCGGCACGCGATGAAGTGGTTTCGCGAGGCGAGGCCGGAGTTGTTGTTCATTCATTTGGACCATGTCGATCATGCCGGGCATGAGTATGGCCATGGCACGCCCGAGTATTACGCCGCCGTCGAAGTTGCGGACCGGTTGATCGGCGAAGTCATTGCCACTCTTGAAGAATTGCAGTTGCTGAGCCAGACCACGGTGCTCGTCACCTCCGATCATGGCGGGATCAACAAGGGCCATGGCGGCGCGACGATGGCGGAGCTCGAGATCCCATGGATCGTGCGGGGACCGGAAGTGCGCCGCGGTCACGAGATCGTTACGCCGGTCAACACCTTCGACACTGCCGCAACGATTGCCTACCGGTTGGGCCTGAAGCCGCCGGTGGTGTGGATTGCGCGGCCCGTCTGGGAAGCGTTCGAGAAATAGAGCCCCACGCGAAGGAAGTTTTATGAATGCAAAGAGAACGACCCCGCCGCCCGCCGCGCGGGACAAACTGCTGTTTACGCCGGGGCCGCTGACGACCAGTGCTCAGGTCAAAGAAGCGATGCTGCACGATGCCGGTTCGTGGCATTTCGAGTTCAACGCACTGGTGGCGCAGATTCGGGAGCGGCTGCTGGCACTGGCGGGTGTCTCTCGGGCGAAGGGTTACGAAGCGGTCTTGCTCCAAGGCAGCGGCACCTTCGGCGTCGAAGCGGTGTTTCAAACCTGCGTTCCACCAACCGGCAAAGTGGTCGTGCTCTCGAACGGAGCCTACGGCGAGCGCATAGTCCAGATGCTGCAGCACGCGCGCATCGCCTGCGTGCCGCTGCGGACGACGGAGGACACGCCCGCCGATCCGCGGGCGCTCAGGGCACTGCTCGCGAAGGATGCTTCGATTTCGCATGTCGCCGCCGTGCATTGTGAGACGACCACCGGCATTCTGAACCCGATCGCTGAGCTCGGGCGTGTCACGCACCAACACGCTCGGAGTTACATCGTCGATGCAATGAGCAGCTTCGGCGCTTTGCCCATCGACTTCGAGGATGCGGGGATCGACTATCTGATCTCGTCGGCCAACAAGTGCATCGAGGGCGTGCCCGGCTTCTCGTTTGTCATCTGCCGACGGCAGGCATTGCTCGCGTGCGAGGGCATCGCGCGCAGCCTGAGCCTCGATCTGCTGGGCCAGTTCAAAAGTTTCGAGAAGAACGGCCAGTTCCGTTACACGCCGCCTACGCACTCGATCCTTGCCTTCGCGCGTGCGCTCGACGAACTCGAGGCCGAGGGTGGCCCGCCGGCCCGGTGCGCCCGATACACGCGCAATCAAGAAACGCTCGTCACGGGCATGAAGGCGCTCGGTTTTCAGCCGTATCTCGATCCGGCGGTGCAGAGCTGCATCATCACCTCGTTCCTGTTTCCGTCCGATCCCGAGTTCACGTTTGACGCATTTTATCGCCGGCTCAGCGACAAGGGTTTCATCATTTATCCCGGCAAGATCAGCCAGGCGGACACGTTCCGCATTGGCAGCATCGGCCGGATCTTCGAAGCGGACATCCAGAGTTTGCTCGCGGCGGTCCAGCAGACGATCAACGAACTCGGCATCCTCGTCGAAACCCCGGTGCCCGCACCTTCACCCGAAGTTTTGGAGGTTACCAGATGATGGCCCAGGTGCAAAACGTTTCCGGCACTGGCGAGGGAGACGAGGCCGTGCGACCGCCGCCTGGTGACGGGGCGAGCCGGGCGAGCGCTGCTTTTCCCGGTGGCGCGAATGGTGAGTTCGGCATTCCGCCGGAGTTCGTCCGGGTGGTGGCTCGGGGCAACGGCGCGCGCGTGTGGGACACCGACGGCCAGGAGTATTTCGACTTTACGATGGCGTGGGGCTCGGCGCTTACCGGGCATTCGCATCCGCGGGTGGTGGAGGCGATCAGCAAGGCGCTGAACCACGGCTTGAATTTTGCCGCCGTCAACCGGCGCTCCGTCGAGCTGGCCGAGCGGCTGATCCATCAATGTCCCTGCGTGGAGAAAGTGCGCTTCGTGGCCTCGGGCACGGAAGCGACGTTCATGTGCCTGCGGATTGCCCGCGCCTATACGGGTCGCCGCAAAGTCGTGAAGTTCGAGGGCGCGTATCACGGCCAGCATCCGATCGGAGTCACCAGCATGGTGCGCAGTGGCAAGGTGCCGTTGCCGCGCGCCGATGGCTCGGGCGCCGGCGCACCGTGGGTCGAGGACTATGTGCTGGTTGCTCCGTTCAACGATCTGGTTATCACGGAAAAGATTCTGCGGGAGAATCACCACGCCATCGCGGCGGTGATTGTCGAACCGATCCACCGGTGTCTCGTTCCGCAGCCGGGGTTTCTTGAGGGCCTGCGCCGGCTGACACGCGAGCTTAACCTCGTGCTCGTGTTCGATGAAGTCGTCACCGGCTTCCGCCTCGCACCCGGTGGCGCCCAGGAATACTATGGCGTGGTGCCCGATCTCGCCGCGTATGGCAAAGCCCTCGCCAGCGGGCTCTCCCTCGGGGCGTTCGGTGGCAACGCGGATTTGATGGAATGCGTGGCCGAGCGGCACCTGGGCGAGGATCAATACGTGTGGTCCGCCTCGACGACGGGCGGCAATCCAATCGCGTGCGCCGCTGCGCTGGCGACCCTCGACGTATTCGGTCAGCCCGGGACATACGATCGGCTGCACGAGTTGGGCCGGCGTTTCCGTTCGCTCCTGCGCCAAGTCCTGGACGACACGGGCGTCACCGGCACGATTCTCGGCGATGGTCCGCTGGCCCAGGTCGCGTTCAGTGACGAGCCGGTGATCGATCAAGCAAGCTGGCTGCGCTCGGATCGCCAACGCGGCGCGGCGGTCATGCTCGAGCTGTTCAAACACGGCATCTTTTTGAACCCGATGAGCACCAAACTTTATCTCTCGCTCGCGCACGACGAGTCGCTGCTGCAAACTTTCATGCAGCGCTTCGTGACCGCTTTGAACAAGACCAGCCCTTCGCCGACCGCTTGAAATGACCGCTCCCGTAACCAACCACTTCACCGTCAACGGCATTACCTATCAACCACCGGCCTGCCCGGTGGCCGTGATCTGCCTTGACGGCTCGGCGGACGATTACCTGGATGCGGCCCTCGCGCGCGACCTGATGCCGAACCTGAAACGGTTCGCGGTGGCGGGCCATCGTTGCCTCGCGCGCGCCGCGATGCCGACCTTCACGAACGTCAACAACACGTCGATCGTAACGGGCGTGCCGCCCGCGGTGCATGGCATGGGTGGCAACTTCTTCTTCGACGCCACTGCGGGCGAGGAAGTGATGATGAACTCCTCCCGATTCGTGCGCGCGGAAACGATCTTTCCCGCTGCCCAAAAGGCCGGTCGCAAGGTAGCCGTCATCACCGCCAAGGAAAAGCTGCGCGACATCTTTGCCAGCGGCCTGATCGACGCCGGCGGCATTGCGTTTTCCTCCGAGAAGGCGCGCGACGCCCGGCAGGGCACGCACGGCATCGACGACATAGAGAAACTGGTCGGCCCGACACCCAACATCTATTCCGGTGATGCGTCACTTTATGTACTACGTGCCGGCGGGCGGTTGCTGGAAGCGGGCCGCGCCGATTTCTTGTATCTGAGCACGACCGATTTCATGCAGCATGCCTACGCGCCGACGGAGCCGGAGGCGTTGGAATTCTACGCGGCCATCGATGTCGAGCTCGGCAAACTGGCCGGGGCTGGTGCGGTCATCGGGATCACGGCAGATCACGGCATGAACGCCAAGCAGCGGCTGGATGGATCGCCCAATGTGATATATCTGGAGACTAAACTCGCTAATCATTTCGGGCCGGGCTTTCGCGTCATCCTGCCGATCACCGATCCCTACGTCGTGCATCATGGGGCGCTCGGCTCGTTCGCCCAGGTGCATCTGCCGACCGCCCTGGCTTCCCGGGTCGTGCTGAGCGAGGTCGTCGAATGGTTGCGGACACTGGCCGGCATCACCGAAGTCCTGCCTCGCGACACCGCCGCCCGCCTGATGGAACTGCCGCCGGACCGCATGGGGGACCTGGTGGTTGCCTCCGGTCGTGATGTTGTGCTCGGCCGCACGCCCGAGCACCATGATCTTTCCAAGCTGCACGGCGGGCTGCGTTCACATGGTGGGCGCTACGAGGAGATGGTGCCCTTTGTTTTCTCGCACGCGCTCAACGATGTATTCGCCCGCCGCGCGGCCGGTGATCCCCGCAACTTTCACATTTTTGATTTTACGCTCAATGGAACCCTCAGCTGAGCGCAACCGAACATGAACCCCCGCATCCTCGCCCTCCTCTTGACCACGGCGGCTGGAACTACCGCCTTGTTTGCCCATCCCGACAAGGTCGAGAAGGACCTGCTGCTGCATTTCGCCACGGGCACGCATCCGATCGAGAAGGGCCAATGGTCCGATCTCACGCATTCGCTGGACGCCAGGGTTCACGGCAGTCCGGCCTTTACGAACATTGGCCCCGCCCGCGCGCTGGTGTTCGACGGTTACACTTCGTGGCTGGAGGCGGCTGGAAGCCTGGCCACCGCGGAGAAGGTTCTGCCGAAGAAGGATTTCACCGTCGCCGCGTGGGTCTTCCTCGAAGACACGCGTCAGGACGGCGGGATCGCGGGCTTCGTGCAGGACAACGGCGGCTACGAGCGCGGTTGGTTGCTCGGCTACAACGAGCGGACCTTCGAGTTCGTCGTCACCGGCAAGGAAGGCGAAGGCGCAAAGGGCGGGCGCACCGTGCTCCGAGGACGCACGGCCATCACGAAGGGACACTGGTATCACGTCGCCGGCAGCTACGACGGCAAGACCATGCGGCTGTTCGTCAACGGCAAGCCCGATGGCGAGTCCACCGCGCAAACAGGCGACATTGCGTATCCCGATAAGGGCCGTCTCGCGGTCGCTGCCTATGCCGACGACGACGAACTCAATCCAATGGAGGGCGGTCTCTACGAAGTGAAGCTCTACGGCCGCGTGCTTGCGCAAACGGAACTCGAACAGGCCGTCGAACGCAACAAGGCGTTGCTCGATTACAAACCGGCGATCAACGACAAGCTGCAATTTGTCGTGAAACCCTATCTCCAGTTCGGCACGCAGACGTCAATGGTCGTGATGGCGGAGACGTCGCAGCCTTCGAAAATGATCGTCGAGTTCGGTGAAGTGCAGCCGTTGAACCGCCGGGTCGCCACCGCGACCGCCGCCTACATCAGCGAGGCACCCATCACCGGGCTCAAGCCGTTCACGCGTTACTTCTACCGGGTCACCTGCACCGACGAAGCGAGCAACCTCGCGCGCAGCGAAGTGTTCACCTTCCAGACCGCGCCTGGCCCAGATCAGGCGTGGGCCTTCGGCATCCTGGGCGACACCCAGCGCAATCCCGAGGTCACGCGCCGCTGCGCCGAGGGCATCTTCGCCTTGCGCCCGAACTTCATGCTGCACTGCGGCGACGTGGTGGATGACGGCTTCGCCAAGAACCAGTGGGTGGACGACCTCTTTGGTCCCGCCTCCGGTCTCTTTGCACACGTGCCGACGTTTCCGGTGATCGGCAACCACGAGAAGAATTCGCACTGGTACTACGACTACTTCAGCCTGCCGAAGCCCGAGTACTGGTACACCTACAACTACGGCAACGCGCAGTTCTTCATGATCGACTCGAACAAAGACTGCTCACCCGGCAGCGAACAATACAAGTGGCTCGAAGCGGAACTGGCCAAATCCAAGGCCGCCTGGAAGTTCGCCGCGCATCATCATCCCTGCTTCAGCTCGGACGAGAACGACTACGGCGATCATTGGAAGGGCAAGAGCAAGCCTGAGGAGTATGTCGCTGGTGATGACAACGCCCGCCAGCTCGTGCCGGTTTACGAAAAGTATGGCGTGGACGTCGTGTTCGCCGGACACATTCACAGCTACGAACGCACCTGGCCGATACTGAACATGACCATCAACCAGAAAAAGGGCGTGCGCTATGTGGTCACGGGCGGCGGCGGGGGCGGTCTCGAACAGGCGGCACCGCAACGTGCGTGGTTCAGCATCCATGTCGCGCGCGGCCATCACTACTGTTTTGCCACGGTCTTCGATCGCACGATGCAGTTCAAAGCCTACGATCTGGAAGGCCGGTTGTTTGACACCTTTGAACTGACAAAAGCGGAGGATCGTTGAGCGCCATGAAACTGAAATGCCTTCTCGCGGGTGAACCCGTCGGCTCGGGGGCGGCGTTGGTGGTGACGAGCCCCTATTCCGGCGAAGTGGTCGGGGAAGTCGCGTGCGTGGGCCGCGGTGAGGTTGAGCGGGCTGTCGCAGCGGCGCTGGCATTCCGGGACACTCCGACTCGGTATCAATGCGCCGCAATTCTCGAGCAGACGCGCACCACGCTGGAGTCGCGACGGGAGGAGTTCGCCCGCACCATCGCGAGTGAAGCCGGTCTGGCGCTGCGCGAGGCGCGGTATGAAGTCGGCCGCACGGTGGATGTCCTCCGCTTCGCCGCGATGGAAGCATTGCGTGACGATGGCCAGATCTTTTCTTGCGACGTCTCAGCCCAGGGCAAGGCGCGGAAGATCTTCACTACGCGCGAGCCATTGCGCTGCGCGGTGGCCATCACTCCGTTCAATCACCCGTTGAATCAGGTCGCGCACAAGCTGGCGCCCGCCATCGCCGCCGGCACGCCGATCATCCTCAAGCCCTCGGAGAAGACACCGCTCGTCGCGCTCAAGTTCGCGGAGTTGCTCTACGCCGCGGGCCTGCCGGGTCCGATGTTGAGTGTGTTGCTGGGACCAACGGCCGAAGTCGCCGAAGTACTCGTCAAGCATCCCGCCGTGGAACTGGTGGCGTTCACCGGCAGTGTGGCGGTTGGAAAACGCATCGCCGCCACTGCGGGTTACAAAAAGCTCGTGCTGGAACTCGGCGGAAATGATCCGCTCATTGTCCTCGACGACGCCGACCTCGATCTCGCGGTGACGCTGGCCGCCGAGGGCAGCTATCGCAATTCCGGCCAGCGCTGCACCGCGGTGAAGCGCATCCTGGCGCAGGACGGCATCGCCGAGGAACTTACCAGCCGACTGGTCGAGAAGACGAAAGAGTATGTTTGCGGCGATCCGATGGACGAGGCCACGCGGGTCGGGACGGTGATCGACGAAGCGAGCGCAATCTATCTGGAGACCGTCGTGAAGGAAGCGGTGGCTGCCGGAGCCAAAGTGCTCACCGGCGGGGAGCGGCGCAGCGCCTTGCTTCAGCCGACCGTGATTGCTGACGTGCCGCGCGACTGCCGGATGGTGGTGAGCGAGAGCTTCGGTCCGCTCGCGCCAGTGCTCAAAGTGCGCGACTTGGACGACGCACTTGCACTGGCCAACTCGACCGCCTACGGCCTGAGTTCCGGCGTGGTTACCACCAACTTGAACAGCGCGATGAAGGCGGTGCGGACCCTTCGCTGCGGCACGGTGAACATCAACGAGGTCCCCGGCTACCGCGTCGAGAATTCTCCCTTTGGTGGCATCAAGGACAGCGGGCTGGGTGTCAAGGAAGGCGTGATTGAAGCGATCAAGGGCTACAGTTTCGTGAAGACTTTTAGTCTGCCGTGGTAACTTCACCCTCATTGACTGGGTCGCTCGCTCACGCTGTCATCGCTGGCAGCCAGATGAAACCGTCCAGCCACGTCAAACCGAAAGTTCTGCTCCTCGACCTCTACGAGTGGACCGAGGCTTATCCGGCCTCAGATCCGCTGCGCAACGTCTCAGAGTGGTTTGCCCGTCGATTGCCCGTGGGCGATCAGTTCGAGTTGCAGACGGTCAGCGTGAACGACGATCTCCTCGCCCGGGCGAGGGAGGTTGCCGCCGTCATCATTAGCGGCTCACCGCGCGATGCCTGGGTGGATGATTCGCGCAATGATCGCGTGCTCGACGTGATTGATCTTTGCCGCACTGCGGGCAAACCCTTGCTGGGCGTCTGTTTTGGGCATCAGCTTCTCGGCCGAGCGCTCGGCGCCCCGGTTGGCCGCCATCCCGCCGGCTACGAATTGGGCAACGTGGAAGTCAGCCTGACGGACGAGGGTGTGAAGTGTCCGCTGTTTGCCGGCCTGCCCCGCCAACTCGACGTGCTTGAGAGCCATCAAGACGCCGTGCTGGAGTTGCCGCAGGGCGCACGGTTGCTCGCGACCGGAACCCACACGGCGGTCCAGGCGTTCGACTTCGCCGGCCACCTCCTGGCCGTCCAGTTTCATCCCGAGATGGATCCGGCAATCCTGCAGTTTGTCTGGGGTGAACCTCGTCGCGCGCAGTGGCGACCCAAACTGAACTTCGATCTCGATACCCGGCTCGCCGGTTTGCATCCCACGCCTGCCGCCGCCCGCATTTTCTCTAATTTCGTGAGCCACTACCTCCCATGAGCTTTTCCACATTTTCCTTCCCCACGCTTACCCGCTACGGGCCCGGCGTTTTGGCGGAACTGCCGTCGCAGCTCGCCCGGATCGGCATCCAGCGGCCGCTGATTGTCACGGATGCCGGCTTGGTCCAAACCGATGCCTTTCGCGCCATCGAGAAGGTTCTCGGTGCCGAAGGCAAGGGTTCGCGCTGGCACCTGTACTCCGGCGTTCACCCCAATCCCATCGAGGCGGACGTGAGTGAACCGGCCGAACTGTTTCGCCGCGCGCAGTGCGATGGTGTCATCGCCATTGGCGGTGGTAGCCCCCTCGACGCCGGCAAGGCCGCCCGGTTGCTTGTGAAGCGACCCGGTTTTAATCTCACCAAGTTCTATGACGAAAAGGATTGGTCGGGACTCGCGCCGTTCATCGCCATTCCCACAACCGCCGGCACCGGCAGCGAGATGGGTCGCAGCAGCGTGATCACACTCGACGGCACGAATCGCAAGGCGGTGCTGTTTCATCCCGAGTTGATGGCGAAGCTGGTCCTGCTTGATCCCGAGCTGACGGTGGGTTTGCCGCAAAAGCTGACAGCCGCCACCGGCGTGGACGCGCTCACCCACTGCATCGAAAGTTTCACCTGCCCGGACTTCCATCCGTTGTGCGATGGCATCGCGCTGGAGGGCATCCGTCTGATCGTCGATGCGTTGCCGCGGGCGTTTCGCGACGGCAAAGACATCGACGCCCGGGGCCGCATGTTGATCGCCGCCGGCATGGGCGCGATCGCGTTTCAGAAGGATCTCGGCGTCGTGCATTCGCTGGCGCATCCGCTCTCGACGATCTGCGGCATGCACCACGGCCTGGCCAACGCCCTGAGCCTCGTCGCCGGGATGAAATACTGCGCCGCACGGAAACCGGGGCTTTACCGGCGCGTCGGTACCGCTTGCGGTTTGGACGTGCTGCAATGTTCCAATGCCGAGGCGGATCAGGGGACCATTGCGTTCGTCGCCGGGTTCCTCGCATCATTGAACCTGAACCAGCGGCTGCGTGAATACGGGGTCAAAGACAGTCAACTCGACGCACTCGTTGAACAAGCGTGGGCTGATCCGTGCCACAAGACGAATGCCGTGCCGGTCACGGTTGCCGATCTCCGATCCCTTTATCTCGAAGTTCTATGAAGCTGCCCAACCAACCTTTCATCAACGGAGCTTACCGTCCCGCCGGCGGTAGGCCCGCTGTCTTGATCAATCCGGCCAAGGAGGAAAACGTCGTCGAGGTCTCCGGGACTGATACTGGCCTGCTTGAATCGGCCGTGGAATCCGCGCACCGCGCCTGGGAATCCGGTTGGCGCGATCTCGCGCCGGGCAAGCGAACGGAGATCCTGTTCAATGTCGCGCGCAAGCTCTGCGAGCACGTCGAGGAAATCGCGCAGTTGGAGATGTTGCAGATTGGCAAACCCATCGCCGACGCCCGCGACGAGGCCGGTCTCGGTGCGCGCGTGTTCGAGTATTACGCCGGTGCGGTCACCAAGTTCTTCGGCCAGACCATTCCCGTGTCACGCGGTGGCTTTGATTTTACGCTGCGCGAATCGATGGGCGTCGTGGCGGCGATCGTACCGTGGAATTTCCCTTTTCCCATCGCGTGCTGGAAGGCCGCGCCTGCTTTGGCGGCGGGCAATTGTGTTGTTCTCAAGCCCGCCACGCTCTCGCCTCTCACCGCGTTGAAACTTGGTGAACTCGCGCACGCTGCCGGCTTGCCGCCGGGTGTGTTGCAAGTGCTGCCCGGCGCCGGATCCGCCATCGGCGACGCACTCGTTACGCATCCGCTTATCCGCAAGGTGTCATTCACTGGCTCCACCGAGATCGGCCGGCACATCATGGCGCTGGCTTCGCGGGACTTGAAACGCATCTCACTCGAGTTGGGCGGCAAGTCGCCGAACATCGTCTTCGCCGACGCCGACTGGGAGCGCGCCGCCGAATCTTCACCGATGAGCGTGTTTGCCAACACTGGCCAGGATTGCTGTGCGCGCAGCCGGATGTTCGTCGAGCGCAGTGTGTATGAATCATTCGTGGAGAAGTTTCTGGCGGTGACCCGCAAGTTGGTGGTGGGCGATCCCGCGAAAGAACAAACACAAATCGGCCCGCTCGTTTCATCGAGTCAGCGAACGTTGGTTGAGGAATTCCTCAACGACGCCCGGCAGCGTGGCAGCAAGTTCGCCTGCGGCGGCAATCGGCCGGCTGGAAAGGGGTACTATCTCGAACCGACCGTCTTGCTCGACGTGGGCAAGACCGACCGCTGCTGGCGCGAGGAGATCTTCGGGCCCGTGGTCGCGATCGCCCCGTTCGACGACGAAGCCCAGATGTTACGTGAGGTTAACGCCTCGCCGTACGGCCTGAGTGGTTCGCTGTGGACAAATAACCTCTCCCGCGCTCTCCGGGTCAGCCGCGCCGTGCAAAGTGGTGTGCTGAGCGTGAACTCGCACAGCAGCGTCCATGTCGAGGCGCCCTTCGGTGGTTTCAAGACCAGCGGCATCGGCCGCGACCTCGGCATGGCGGCGATGGAAGGCTACACGGAGCTGAAGAACATATACGTCGCGCCTTGAAGCCGCCGAAATTCCGAAACTACCGACCGCTCATGAAACTCACCGAGCTAAAATCCCAGGTCAAATCCGGCAAGATCGACACCGTCATCGTCGCGTTCCCCGATCCGTTCGGTCGGCTCGTGGGCAAGCGCTTCACCGCGTCACATTTCCTGGAGTCGGCGTTGACTGAAGGCACGCACGGCTGCAGTTACCTCCTGACTGTCAATCTCGACATGGACCCGCTCGACGGCTTCAAAGTCGCCAACTGGGACAGCGGCTTCGGCGACTTCGAGATGCGGCCCGACTTGTCCACCTTGTGTGTGCTGCCCTGGCAGACGGCGACTGCGCTGGTGATCTGTGATTTCCGGCACCACGACGGCAAGCTGGTCGCCGAGGCGCCGCGCTCGGTGCTGGCCGCACAGTTGGCCCGCCTGAAGAAGTCTGGCGTGAACTGCTTCTGCGCGAGCGAGCTCGAGTTTTATCTGTTCAATCAGACGTTTCATTCCGCGTTCGATAATGGTTATCGCGAGCTCCAGCCTTCGAGCGATTACCGGATCGATTACCACATCATGCAGCCGACGCGGGATGAACCGCTGATGCGCGCCGTCCGCAATGGCATGGTTGGCGCCGGCATTCCGATCGAGAACAGCAAGGGCGAGTGGAGTCGCGGTCAGCACGAGATCAATTTCCGCTATACCACGCCGATCGAGATGGCGGACCGCCACGTCATCTTCAAGCAGGGTGTGAAGGAGATCGCCGAGCAGTTCGGCAAGTCGGTGACGTTCATGGCAAAGTACGCCGCCAGCGAGGCAGGAAACTCGTGTCATCTGCACATGAGTCTGTGGAAGGGCGGCAAGAGCCTCTTCTGGGACGACAAGAAACAAGCGGGCTCGAAGATGTTCCGTCAATTCCTCGGCGGCTTGTTGAAGTATTCGCCGGAGCTGTCGCTATTCCTCGCCCCGACGGTGAACAGCTACAAGCGTTACCAGCCGGGGAGTTGGGCGCCGACGCGGATGGCGTGGTCCACGGACAACCGCACGACCGGCTTCCGCATTGTGGGTAACGGCAAGTCGTATCGCGTCGAGAACCGCATGCCGGGGGCGGACGCGAATCCCTACCTCGCCTTTGCCGCGATGCTGGCGGCGGGCCTGGCCGGCATCGACGAAGGTCTCGATTGCGGCGAGGAGTATCGCGGCAACGCGTATGTGGATGAACGCTTGCCGCGCCTGCCCGCGAGCCTGCGCGATGCGACTGATCTGTTCGAGCGCTCGCAGCTGGCGAAGTCAGTGTTCGGCGAAGCGGTGGTCGAGTTCTACGTTCACCACGCGCGGATCGAACAACAGGCGTTCGGCGACGCGGTTACTGATTGGGAGCGGCAGCGTTATTTCGAACGCATTTAGCTTTCGGCCATAAGTTTTTCCGCGAGGGCAAATGATAGCGTCATGCCGCCGCCCCCGAGGCCGTTCAAAATCGTAACGCCGGGCAGCGGTTTGCGAACCAACCACGGGCCGCTGGGTGACTTGGCGTAGATGCCGCGCCAGCGCTCGGCGATCTCGAGCGTCGGGAAGTTCGCCAGCCGGCTTACGCCTTGCAGAATGGTCGCGGCGATGTCCTCCCGATCGAACGGATCGACCGTGTTCGCCGCGTGATGCGAGTCGCCCAAGGTCAGCTCGCCGAGCCGCGTTTGCGAAACGAGAATGTGAATGCCGTGATCGAGATGAAACGGAAACTCAGCGCGCAAGCGCTCCCGCAACCGGCCGAGCGACGGGCAGGCGCGGAAGGATTCGTAGTGCGCCATCGTCAGGCCGCCACACAGCGCTGGTCCGAGCCGCCAGCCCACCGGCTGAGCGACCGTGCGCAGCATCTGGAGCTTCACCCGCACGAGATCGCTCGCGGCGAACGACTCGGGAAACAGACTCTCGAAATCCTGGCCGCTGCAGACGAAGGTGTGATCCACCCGCCATTGCTCGGTGAGCGTCTCGACGCTGCCCTCGGTCACGGAACGAACATGAGAGCCAAGGCGAAGTTGAACTCCGTGCTTCTCCATCAGCCAGCGCGGCAGCGAACGAATTGCCTCGCGCGGATCGACCGTTATCTCGGTTGGACTGAACATGCCGCCCCGCAAACCCTCGGTGACGGCGGCCGGGGAAAGACGATTGATTTCGATGGGGTTCAGCCAGCGGCGGCCATTGTGTTCGTTGCCGAGTTGGTGGAGGTATTCGGTCAGCACCGCCTCCTCGTCCGGCTCATAAGCCAGCACGAGCGAACCGGCGGGATCATGGTAAAGACCAGCCTCGCGGATGACCTCCAGCCAGATGTCGCGCGAGCGCAGCGCGAGATCGTGTGTCGGCCCGATCGGCTGGCCGATGGGCCAGATCAGTCCGAAATTGCGCACCGACGCACCGACCGCGAAGTCGTTGCGCTCGAACAGAACGACCTTCCGCCCCTGCCGCACCGCCGCCAGTGCCACCGCCAGCCCGACGATGCCGCCGCCGATCACCGCGACGTCTGCGCTTTGCTCGTTCATGTTTCGGAGCGAATTGTGACACGCGCAACAAATCCCGGCCAGCCGCGAGTTATTTTTCAGGCGGAGCGCCGGACCCTGGCACGGCGCGAATGTCCGATGCCGCGTTGCTCGCCGGGCCGGGCAATGCCCGGCGCTCCCAAACACAATGAACACCTGACATTTCACCCGGCATTGGCCAGGCTTTCTCCGTGAGTTCCAACATTCCCCAACGCCTCGACTCCGAAGGCGACATCAACTCCACGCCGGCCCGCTCGACCTGGCAGGCCGGACACCTCGACGCCGCCACGCGTGAACTGCTGGCCGAGGATGCCAAACTGTTTCTTCATCAATCGCTTTCCTCGCCCTGCCTGAATGCGTTGAGCCAGGCCGCCGGCGCGACGATCACGGACACACAAGGCCGCGAGCTGTTGGACTTCCATGGCAACAATGTCCATCAGGTCGGGTTCAGTCATCCGCGCGTCGTCGAAGCCATCAAACAGCAACTCGACGGACTCTCGTTCTGCACGCGTCGCTACACCTGCGAGCCGGCGATTCAACTGGCCCGGCGGTTGATCGATCTGTCACCCGGCGATCTCGGTCGCGTGCTCTTTGCCCCCGGCGGCACCGCGGCCATCGGCATGGCGCTGAAGCTGGCCCGGATCGCGACGGGCCGGTTCAAGACGATCTCCATGTGGGACTCGTTTCATGGCGCGTCGCTCGATGCGATCTCGATCGGCGGTGAGGCTGTCTTTCGTCAAGGCATCGGCCCGCTTTTGCCGGGTTGCGAGCATGTGCCACCACCCGATCACCGCCATTGCCCGTTCAAGTGCGGCCACGCCTGCAACCTCAACTGCGCCGATTACGTGGAATACGTGCTCGAAAAGGAGGGCGACGTCGCGGCCGTGATCGCGGAGACCGTGCGCTGCACGCCGTTCATTCCGCCAAAGGATTACTGGAAAAAAATCCGCGCTGCGTGTGATCGGCACGGAGCGTTGTTGATACTCGACGAGATTCCTATCGGGCTCGGGCGTACCGGGAAGATGTTTGCCTTCGAGCATTACGACATCGTGCCGGACATGGTGGTGCTGGGCAAAGGTCTCGGCGGCGGAGTCTTTCCGCTGGCGGCATTGATTGCGCGCGAGCACCTGAATGTCGCCGCGCACACGGCGCTGGGCCATTACACGCACGAGAAGAACCCGGTCGCCTGTGCCGCCGGCCTGGCGACACTGGAAGTCATCCGGGACGAAAACCTTTTGGCGCACGCGACGGAGCTGGGCGAATGGACAGTCAAGCAGTTGAGCCTGATGAAGCAGCGCCACCCATTGATCGGCGAAGTGCGCGGACTCGGTTTGCTGATGGGCGTGGAGCTGTTGCGTGCCGATGGCAGCCGGGCGAAGGAGGCCGCGGAACGCGTGATGTACGAATGTCTGTCGCGCGGCCTGAACTTCAAAGTGACGATGGGCAACATCCTGACGCTGACCCCGGCGCTGATCATCTCGCCGGCGCAAATGGCCCGGGCGCTTGAGATTCTGGATCAGGCGATTGGCGCTGTTGAGGAGAGCTCAACTTAAGAGGGGTGAGTTTGCTGGCGACCGGACGAAGCACCTTCTTTGTTGGCTCCAACGGCCGGTGAGATTTGGTCCTTCATCCAAAATATGGCTTCGACCAAAGATGGTAGCGGAAGGGATTGGATAGTTGAACTGGCTCTTTGCCATAGTCCAACCGCTGCCATCCACCGATGTGATGATTCGCACTCGTGTGAAGCAGGACTCGATCGCATCCTCCACTCTGATGTTCTTCCTTTCGTCTTTATCCAGGCATTCTGTTTTCGGTTCCCTGTTCGGCGATACCGATAGAGCCA
Source organism: bacterium (assembly GCA_031362805.1). Lineage (GTDB taxonomy): Bacteria > Verrucomicrobiota > Verrucomicrobiia > Limisphaerales > RI-55 > RI-55. Next base: position 21,240 of record JANLTG010000174.1, on the reverse strand, counting down.
GGCATGCGCTTTCGGGGCTGGAAATTAGATTGAACTGGCCTCGCTGGGCGCCGTCTGAACTAATCAAGTTCAACGAATGCAGGGATTGGGGAGCAGAATGAGAATGGCCCAAAGACTGCGAGCCGCGACGCACCAACTAGTTCGGTGATGATCCCAGATGAATTCAAACAGCGACTGCGTCGATGCTGCGGCATGGGCGGGGCGCTCGCGTTACTGTTCGCTTTACCCCTCGTCCAGTGGGCGCGCTACTGTTTGGCGGCGGATCTGTTCTCTTATGCCCTGCTGATTCCCTTCGTGACCGGCTGGCTGATCTGGCAGCAGTGGGGTCAGCTCTCTTTCGAATATCGCCCGGCTCAAGCTTTCGCCGCGGCTCTTGGCGCCGCTGCCCTGGTCCTGGCAATTGCCTCATTTGTGGCGGGTGACGCCGGCGAGGCGGGGGCCGTTGCGCGGCTCGGGTTGCGAGTGCTTTCATTTGTCGCGGCCCTCAACGCGGCGGCCGTCTGGCTGCTCGGGGGCCACTTCGTTCGACAGGTTTGTTTCCCGGCGGCATTCCTGATTTTCATGGCACCATTGCCACCTGTCTGGGTGCAGGCAATGGAGGAAGGGCTGCAACACGCGTCCGCCGAAGTGTCGGGCTGGTTCTTCGCCTGGACTGGGGCATCCTTCCTTAAACAGGGTTTGGTGTTTCAGTTGCCGAACATCACCCTCCAGGTGGCGCCGGAATGCAGCGGCATCCGCTCCACGCTGGTGCTGTTCATCACCAGCTTGATTGCCGGCTACCTGTTTTTGAAACGGCCCTGGCAGCGGGCTTTGTTCGTGGCGCTGGTGATTCCGCTGGGCATCGCGCGCAACGCCTTTCGCATCGTGACCATCGGCTGGCTATGCACCGAGTACGGTCCGGAGATGATCCATTCGCCGATCCATCATCGGGGCGGGCCCGTATTCTTCGCGCTCTCGCTCCTGCCGTTGTTTGCGCTGCTGTTTCTGTTTCGCTGGTGGAATCGCCGGCCCGTCCGAGCCCAGGGCGCCGACGTTCCGGCGGCGAACGCCCCCGCCGCCGGCGGTGCGCATTGAATCGAAACGCCATGAACGCCAGCTTTCCTTCCGCCGTCCCCTCGCTTTGAATGCGCCCTCCTGACCCGATGAAAACCACCTTCCACCTGCCGGTTCCAAGCTTGATAAAAATGTTTCCAGTCGCGCTCGGCGCGCTGGCGCTGGGGGCACTCGTGTTGCTCACGGGCTGTTCCAAGGAGAGCAAAGTCGCCAAACACACGACGCGGGCCGACGCCTTTTACGCCACGGGCGATTACGACAAGGCCCGGCTTGAGTACCTCAACGTCGTGCAGCTTGACCCGCGAAACGGCCACGCGATCGGGCAACTTGGTAACATCTTCTTCGAGAACGGCGTGGTGCTGCAAGCGGGCGCGGCGTTTGAGCAGGCGTTGAAGCTGGGCGCCACCGATCCCCGCATCCGGGCACGGCTGGGCACGTTGCTCGCCGCTGGCAAACGTCTCGACCAGGCCCGGGAGAATGCGCGCAAAGCGTTGGAGACGGACCCGACGCTGGAAGACGCCGTGCTGCTGTTGGCGGACCTCGCCAATGACGAGGCCTCGGCGGCCGAGTTCAAAGCGTTGTTGGTTCAGTTGCGCGCACAGAAAGGAGCGTTGCCGCTCTACGACACTGCGGAAGCCATCGTGACGCTCAAGCGCCGCGACGCGGCAGGGGCGCTGGCGCTCGCCCAGAAAGCGGTCGCCGGCGACCCGAAATCCGCCGCCGCCCAATTTGTCCTGGCGGGCATTTTCTTTGCGCAGACCAATCAGGTGGCGGGTGAGGCGGCCCTGGCCAAGGCGGCCGAGCTGTCTCCCGCGCGGTCCACCCGGCAGATTCAGTACGTCAACTTCCTGATCCAGCGGGGCGCCACCAACGAAGCGCGTGCCCAACTCGACAAAGTGATCAAGGCGGCGCCCGACTTCGTGCCGGGCCGCTTGCGAAAGGCGCAATGGAACTTCGCGGAGAGAAACTTCGAGGCCGTCAGCACCGAGCTCAACGCGGTATTGACCCGCGATCCCAGCAGCGTCGAGGCCCGGCTCTTGGAAGCTCAACTCTACCTCGCCAAGCGCGAGCCGGCGAAGGCGCAGGAGATCATGGAGCAACTGATCAAGCAGTTCCCTGACGCCGCGCAACTACAGTATCAAGCCGGGCTGGCCAGCCTCGCGAATCAGAACGCCAACCAGGCCCAGCTGCGACTGGATCGCGCCTATGAGCTCAACCCCAACGTCGTCGAAACCGTGTTGCTGCGCGGCCGGCTGTATCTCGCGCGCGGACAGGCCGGCGAGGTGATCAGCTCGACTCAGCGGTTGCTTGCCACCAACGCCACGGTGCGGCCGGCCTATCAATTGCTGGGCGAAGCGCTCGTGGCCAATGGCGAGCATGATCGCGCGCTCGTGGTGTTCCGTGATTACGAACGGCGCTTCACCAACGATCCCGCCGGCCCGCAGGCGGTCGGAACGCTGCTGCTGCGGAAGAAGGATGTGGCCGGCGCCAGAACCGCGTTCGAGCGCGCCTCTACCTTGCGGCCAGATTATTTGCCGGCGGTCGAGCAGTTGGTGCGGCTGGACATCGCGGAGAACAAAGTTGGTGTGGCCACCGCGCGCGCGCAGAAGTTCGTGGCGCAACACCCGGAAGTGGCCGATGCGCGGGTCCTGCTGGCGCAAGCCCAGTTGGCGGCCAAGCAGCCGCAACTCGCCGAACAGGAACTGGAGAAGGCCATCGACGCGAATCCGAACCTGCAAACCGCCTACCTGCTGCTGGCGCAGCTCTACAACGAATCCAATCGGCGCGACGAGGCGCTCACGCGGCTGAATGCGCTGCTGCAGAAACAGCCCGGCGATCAAAAGGCGCTGATGTTGCTTGGCATCTTGTATACCGAGATGGGAGATGTGAAGAAAGCTGCCGAAAGTTACGAGACGCTGCTCAAGAAAAACGACTCGTTCAGCCCGGCGCTGAACAACCTCGCCTACCTCTATTCCGAGAAGTTGAACAATCTCGCGCGAGCCTACGAGTTGTCGCGCAAATCACGGCAGCTGTTGCCTGACGACCCGCGGATCGCCGACACCCTCGGCTGGATACTTTACCTCCGTCGCGAGTACGCGCAGGCGCTCGTCCACCTGGAGGAAGGTGCGGCAAAGCTCTCGCGCAACGGCGAGGTGCAATATCATCTGGGCATGGCGCATTATGCCATGGCGCATGAGGCGCCCGCGAAGGCCGCCTTTCAGCTCGCGTTGAATCTCGAACCCAAGGCTGCCTGGAGCAAAGATATTCAGGACCGGATGGTGGTGCTCGAAGCGAACGGTGCCGGCGTCGATCCCGCCACGCTGAAGCAGCTCGAACAACTCGCCAGCTCCCGCACGGACGACGTGTTGTTGCTCTCGCGGCTCGCCCAGGCGCAGGAAAACGCCGGACAACTGGACAAAGCGCTCGCCACTTTCAAACAAGCTGCGGCCGCCAGTCCCGACGCCGTCATGCCGTTGATCGGTCTGGCGCGAGTGACGGCGGCCAAGGGCGATCCGGCCGCCGCTTTGAGTTTGGCGCGCAAGGCCCGGGACATGTCGAAGAATGATCCCGCCGCGCTGTACGAATTGGGGCGGGTCGCTTACGTGGCGCGCGATCATACCTGGTCTTACGCGCTCCTGCAGGACGCGGTCACCGGGCTGGGCGGAAATCAGGAGGTGCAGTTTGCCTTCGCGCAAACGGCGATCGCTGTCGGCCGCCTCGACTCAGCCAAGGCGGCTTTGGAGAAAGTAGTGTCCGGGACAGCCACCGCTGCCCGGGCCGCCTTGCAGCTCAGTTTGATTCCCGCCAGCGCGGCCGGGCCATTGGCTTCAATCCCAGCCGCCGCCGCCCAGCGAATGACTTCGGCGCAACCCGGAGAACTGCTGGCGGATTACCTGAAAGCCCGGCAGTTGGCGATCGGGGGCAAGCCTGACGACGCGGCGAAAGCGTTGGAGTCGTTGCTGGGATCCTACCAACAGTTCACGCCCGCCAAACGCAGCCTGGCCGCGATCCTGTCCGCCCGGCCGGGTGCCGCTGCCCAGGCGGAGAAATGGGCTCGCGAAGTACGCGAAGCGCAACCCAACGACGCGGAGATGGCGCGGGTGCTCGGGGTCACGGCGCTGGCGCGCAAAGATTACCGCTACGCCGCTGATATGCTGCAGGAAGCAGCGCGCACGATGACGACGGACGGTGAGCTGTTTCTCCTGCTGGGCCAGGCCCGGGCGCAGAACAAACAGGTGCCCGAGGCGCGGCAGGCGTTCAACAAGGCGTTGACCCTGCCGTTGAACGACGCGCAGAAAAAGCAGACGCAAGAGCTGCTTCAACAATTGAAGTAGCCTTGGCGGGGCGGCTCGCCGTGCTGGTCGACCATCGACTCCCGGCTTGTCACTCGTGCCAAGTCCGGGAATGATGATTCGGACAAATACTGATTCGCAGCATGAAAATCACCGACGCACTTCTCGCTGAGCACGTGGTCTTCCACGCGCTGTTTGATCACATTGAGCGCGCCACGCCGAAGCTGAAAACGCTGGGCGAGGTCCGGACCCTGGCCGATCTGCTGGAGACGATGCTCGTCCAACACTCGAAGTCCGAAGATGAATTGTTGATGAACTATCTCGAGGACTCGATCGAACAAATGGGTCATCGGGACACGTTTCACGAGGAGCACGAGCTGATTGAGAAACACCTCGGCGCGGTGCGCGCGGCCCCGGGACTCAAGGGCGCTCAAAAGTTGCTGGTGGATGCCGTGGTGGGCGCGCGCAAACATTTCGACAAGGAGGAGCGGCTCGTCTTCCCGCTGGCGGAAAAGGTGATCAGCTACCACAACATCATGAAGCTGGGTAAGCAGTGGCTCGAGAAGAAGGCTGGTTGACGTGCGTTCGAGTGTGCCTTGCGACGGAGATTGTTCACTGCCAGCCGTCCCTTGCGCTCGGGCGGCTAAATCATCGACAAGCCGGGGCGGTTGCCTCTAATTTCCCGGCACTCACCGAACTGCGCTGGCTGAATAGGCTGGCTTGAAGCCAACGTCGAACGGTCGCATTGCAACCTCAATTCATGTTTATGAACGAACAAACTCCCGATCCTCAGGGCATCTTAACCCGCCGCAGCTTTCTTAAATCATCCTCCGCTGCGGTGGCGGGTGCGGCTTTCGCGAATCTTTCCATCGAGCGCATGGCGCACGCGGCCAGCAGCGATGAACTCAAGATCGCGCTCGTCGGCTGCGGTGGGCGCGGCTCCGGCGCGGCCGACCAGGCCCTCAACACCCACAAGCTCGGTCCCGTGAAACTCGTCGCCATGGCGGACGCGTTTGAAGACCGGCTCAAGGGCGCGCTCGGCGGCTTGAAAAACAAACACGGTGATCGCGTCGACGTGCCGGCTGACCGGCAGTTTGTCGGCTTCGACGGCTACAAAAAGGCGATCTCACTCGCGGACGTGGTCATCCTTGCGACACCGCCCGGCTTCCGGCCGATGCAGTTCGAGGAAGCCGTCAAGCAGGGCAAGCACGTCTTCACCGAGAAACCCGTGGCTACTGATGCGCCCGGCGTGCGGAAGTTTTTGGCCGCCGCCGCGGAATCGAAGAAGAAGGGCCTCAAGGTCGGGGTTGGTCTTCAGCGCCATCACCAGGTTGGTTATCTCGAGACGCTCAAGCGCATTCAGGACGGCATGATTGGCGACGTCACTGCGCTGCGGGTTTACTGGAATGGTAACACGCCGTGGGTGCATCCGCGGGCTGAGTTGGAAAAGCAGCACGGTCGCAAACTGACCGAGATGGAGTATCAGTTGCGCAATTGGTACTACTTCGTCTGGCTGTGCGGCGATCACATCAACGAACAGCACATCCACAACCTCGACGTGGGCAACTGGGTGAAGGGCAAGTACCCGGTCCGCGCCAACGGCATGGGCGGGGTCCAGGTCCGCAAGGGCAAGGACTACGGCGAGATCTTCGACCATCACGCGGTGGAATACGTCTTTGACGACGAGAGCCGGATGTACAGTCAGTGCCGCCATATTGTGGGTTGCTGGAACAGCGTTTCCGAACACGCCCACGGCACCAAGGGCCAGGCTAATATCAGCAGCTACCAGATCACCGCGGGAGCCGATCGCTGGCGCCATCGCGGGCAGGACGATCCCGATCCGTATCAGGTCGAGCACGACGACCTGTTCGGCGCGATTCGGGGTAACAAGGATTACAACGAAGCCCACAATGGCGCGATGAGCACCATGACGGCGATCCTCGGCCGCATGTGTACCTACTCCGGCAAGGAGATCTCGATGGAAGACGCCCTCAAATCCGAGGTGAACTATTTCCCGGACAAGCTCGCTTGGGATGCGACGCCGAAATCGTTGCCGGGACCGGACGGCATGTATGAAATCCCGATGCCGGGCATCACCAAGGTGTAACGGAAACGGCGAAACAATTCAGGGCCGGGCGGCAACGCCCGGCTTTTCTTTGCCCCGATCGGGAATTCCGCGTGAGCATTGCCGTTGGTCGGTGTCAATTCAGGCTACAACCCGCAACTTGATGCCATGAGCCCCACCCGACAGACGGTCGCCCTGATGCCCACCGCAGAGTTGAACATTGTCCGTGAACCGGCTACGCCTTCGGCCATGTCATCCCCCGCCGATGCCGTCGAGTCACTGGAAGAACTGGTGAAGCTCGCCGAAAACGCCGGCGCCAGCGACATTCACATCGCGCACGGACCGGAGCAGGTGCGGGTCGAGTTCCGGCTCGACGGCGAGTTGACGCCCGTCAAAGCGCTGGCACTCGAGGATGGCGAGCGGCTCTGCGGTCGCATCAAGTATCTCGCCCGTCTCAAAACCTACCAGGAGAGCCTGCCGCAAGATGGCCGGATCAGCCGCGCCGATGTCAGCGCGAGCTGTGACCTGCGCGTTTCCACCTACCCGACCATTCATGGCGAAAAGGTCGTGCTGCGTTTGTTCAACCAGACCGTGGCTCGGCCGCTCGATCAACTCGGGCTGCCCGCCGCCGGGGTGGCAGCATTGCGCGCCGCGCTGGGCGTCAACGCCGGCCTGATCCTGCTCACTGGTCCCGCCGGCAGTGGCAAGACGACGACCATCTATTCCGCATTGCGCCACCTCACGGAACGCGGGGGACGACACGTGATCACCGTCGAAGATCCCGTCGAACAAACTTTGGCTGGCGTGATGCAAACCGAGATCAACGAGGCGCGGGGACTCACGTTCGCGGTCGCCGCCCGTCACTTGTTGCGGCAGGATCCGCAGACGCTGGTGATCGGGGAGATTCGCGACGACGAGACCGCGCGCATCGCCGTGCAGGGCGCACTGACGGGCCATCAGGTGATCGCCACCCTGCACGCCGGTTCGTGTCGCGGCGTGTTTGATCGGCTGATGTCGCTGAGCGCGGACGCCTACGCGGCCACCGCCACGGTGCGCCTGATCCTGAACCAGCGGCTCGTGCGAACGTTTTGCGAGAAGTGTAACGGCGCGGGGTGCCCTGAATGTTTTACAACTGGCTATCGCGGACGGCAGCCGATAGCGGAATGGTTCGCGGTGGACGACGCGATGCGAGAGCGACTCCGGCGCGAGGGCGCGCAGGTCATCCAACCCTCGCCCACGCTCGCCGAAGCCGCCGTGGAACTGGTGGCTCAAGGCCGGACCAGCCGCGCCGAAGTGGAACGGATGATTGGAATGTAGCCATCGTCATCGTTCTCCCTCTCGTTCTCGTAATCGAATGTTCGAGGACGAGGACGAGGACGAACGAAAAAGCGAAAACATGAAACTCGACGAACTGGCCTTCTTCAATCAACAGCTCGCTTCGATGCTGAAGTCGGGCCTGCCGCTTGAGGGCAGCCTCCGGCAGCTCGCGGCCGGCATGGGCAAAGGGAAGTTCCGCGACGAGATTACCGCGCTTGAAGGCCGGTTGGCTGCCGGCGTGCCGCTCGAAACGGCGGTCGCGGACAGCCGACTGCCGGACTTCTACCAACGCATGCTCATCGCCGGTCGCGCGTCGGAATCGCTGCCGCAGGTGCTACTGCTACTGGCGGACTACTACCAGCAGGGCAGCGTGCTCGCCACGCGCGTAAAAGGAGCGCTGTTTTATCCGGGCATCGTGATCGTCGGCTCCTGGCTGCTATCGATGCTAGTCTGGTACCTTTATTTTTCACTGCGTGACAGTGTGCTGCCGGCATTCCAGGGATTGGTGGGAACTTCTCCACCACCGCAGTTTGTCGCCGGAATGGTTTTACCTTCCGCTGCGATCTCACTGGCAGCGGCAGGATACCTAACGGTGACCCTGACCCCCAAATTGCGACGCGTGATGATGTGGAAAGTGCCCGGGCTCAAAGACGCCTCGATTTCGCGCCTGTCACACCTGTTCGGCATGATGTTGCGCAGCGGCTGTCCGTTGCGGGAAACCTTGCCGGTCCTGAAGCAACTGGAACGGGGCACGCCAGCGCAGCGGATGATTCAGAACTGGGAGCAGTCGTTGCGCGCCGGGGACGTTGCCTTTGAATCACTGGAGCAGGCCGATTCGCCGCTGCCCCCGCTGTTTTTCTGGTTGGTGGGCAGCGATCCAGAAGACTGGACCAAGGGCCTGTTGCGGGCGGCGCAACTTTACCACCAGCGTGCGCACAACAAGCTCGATCTCATCCTCACGGCGATCACCCCCGTTTGCGTGATTCTGCTGGGCGTGCTGATCCTCTACCAGTGCTACGCGCTCTACTCGAGCCTGCTGGCCAGTTTCCTCGACTATCTTTGATTCTCTGCCATGTCCTCCGATGCACAGGCCACGTTGGTTGCGATGCTCATCATGCTGGGGGCTTTCAGCGTCCTGCTGTTGCTGGGCGCGGTCGCCTATCAATTCTTCAGTCTTCCGTACCGGCGCCAGGAACGGGCTCAACGTTTCGTGGATTTGCTCGAGAATGAACTCGGCCAGGGTCGCGCTCCGGAATCCGCCATCCTGCGTCTGGCCCAGTGCCGGGACGCCTCACTCAGTGTTCGCTTCTTCCTGCTTGCCGCGTGGTTGGAGAAAGGGTTGAAACTCGAGGACGCGCTCGTTCGAGTTCCCCGCTTTCTGCCCGCGGGCGTCACGGCAATCATTCAAACCGGCTGTCGGCTCGGAATCCTCCCGAAAGTCCTGCCGGCGTGTCGCTATCAACTGCAGGGAGCCGGCGACCAGGTGCGCAAGTCGCGCAGCTACTTCACGGGTTCCCTGATTGTCTTCTTCCCGTTGGCGATGGCCCTGTCGCTGGTGATCAGCGTGTTTGTGGTCCCGAGGTTCAAGGCGATCGGAGCCGAGATGCTAGGAACGGTTCCGTCAAACTGGGCCCTGACGCACATCGACCAGATCGCGTCGCTCGCGCTGATTCCCGCGGTCGTGCTTGGCTTCATTCTGATCACGCTTGCGGCGGGCCCGCGCATCCGGTTGTTCCTGCTGCGTTGGCTGCCTCCCACCCTGATCGACCGCTGTGCAAATTGGGCGCCTTGGAACAACCGCCGACTGCGGCGCGACTTCTCCCTGACACTGGCATTGCTCATGGACGCGGGAGTGCCGGAGGACGAAGCGCTTCGCCACGCGGGCGCGGCCACCGGCAGCTACTTTTTTCAACAGCTTACGGCCCGGGCGGCGGAAAAACTTCGACAAGGCACGCGGTTCCTCGAGGCGCTGGCCCTCGTGGATCACGCCGGGGAACTCAGCTGGCGCTGGCAAATCGCTGCCCGGGCGCAGGTCCCCTTTCAGCAGGCGCTCGAAGGCTGGCACGAGACCTTGAATGTCCGGGCGATCAAAGCCGAGCAATCCGCCGCCAGCCTGACCGCCTCGATCCTGATTCTACTCAACGGCTTGATCGTGGGATCGGTGGTGTTCGGCGTGTTTCAATTTCTCACCACCATCATCGAGGAGACCGCGCTATGGTGATTCCCCGAATGCCACGCGCCCAACGCCGCCGCGCCTTCGCCAGCATCGACCTGTTCCTGGCGATGGCCATCTTCCTCGTTGGCTTCTTCAGCATCGCTTACCTCTCGACGCGCGAGATGAAGCTCGCCCGCGCCTATTACTTCGACGCGATCGCCATGTCGCTCGTGGACGGCGAACTCGAAGTGCTCGCCGCCGGGGCCTGGCGCGGGCTGCCCATCGGTGAAAGCCCGTATCGCTCGCCGGCGTCGACTATGAAGTCGCTGCCGCCGGGCGAGTTTCGCGCCACGCGCCGCGACCAGTTAGTCCGCCTCGAATGGATTCCCGCCAGCCGCGGCAACGGGCGGCAGATCATCCGCGAGTTCGCACTGGCCGCAACGTCCGCTCCCGCACGATGAAGACCCAACCCCAACTGAACGACCGACGTGGCATCATGCTCGTCGAGTGCCTGATCTACCTTGCCGTGACGACGGTGCTGGTCGGCCTCGGCATGGCGCTGTTCATTCGTTGCCAGAGCGCAGCGAGCAACCTCAGCCGCAACGCCGACGATATCGCCGCCGCGCTGCAAGCCGGTGAACGCTGGCGCGCCGACCTGCGACTGGCGACCGCGTCGCCGGTCTGCGCGGGCACTGACGCGCCGGAACTGACCATCCCGCAGGCCGGCGGGATGGTGATCTACCGCTTCGCCGATGACGCCGTCTGGCGCCGGGCCGAATCCGACGCGACCTGGACGAGGCTTCTCGAGCGGGTCAAGCACGCCGGATGGAACAGCGATCCGCGCGGCCCGGTCACCGCGTGGCACCTCGATTTGGAACTCAAGTCCAAGCGACTCACCGCGAAACTGCGGCCGCTGTTCTCATTCATCGGCGTGGCGCAGGAAGGAGCCCGGCCATGAAGATAACAGCACGCCATCGTCACCAACGTGCCTTCGCTACGGCGGCTGTCTTCATCCTGCTGCTCGCGGCTTCGGCGTTGTTGCTGACTACGGCGGCGACGTTCCGGCAAGTCCACCACGAACTGCGTTTCGTCGAAAAGAAACAGGTGCAGTACTGGCAGCAGCGATCCCCAGTGCAGACGACCAATGTCCCGCCGGCCGCACCCCATCCTTGAAAACTCCCGAACAAAAGCTCTTCGTACTTGAAGGCTCGCTGGGCGTATTCACGCTCGGCTTGTTGAGCCTGTTGCCGCTGGTGGGCCTCGTGTTGTCCCCGCTGGCGCTCTGGCGCTTCTTCGCGATCTGGTCGGTCGCCGGCAAGGAGTGGAACCCGGCGCGCAGTTATCTCAACCTTGGCCTGGCGTTCGCCTTCTTCGGCGGGTTCATCTCGCTGGTGGCACTACTGGCCATCGTGGCCGCCATCATCAACGCCAACGACTTTTAGTTCATGACGGGCTTTCCCATCGTGGACCGGGAGTTGAAGGTGCGCAGCCGATTCGGGCGCACGTACTTCTGGCGGATGGTGCTGACGGCCGGCGGTGTGGTGATGGTGTTCGCGCTCCTACAGGCCGGCGGCGTGGTGGGTCGCAACCCGGTGGCCATGGGCGAAACGCTCTTCGAATGCCTCTCCTGGCTCGGCATCGTTTACACCCTGCTTGCCGGTCCCGTCCTGACCGCCGACTGCCTGAGCCACGAGAAACGCCAGGGCACGCTGCACCTGTTGTTCCTGTCACCGTTGCCGCCGGCCAACATCGTATTCGGCAAGTTGATCGCTTGCTCGTTGCCCGCAGCGTATGCGCTGTTCGGCTTCCTGCCGTTGCTGGCGCTGTCGTTCTTTCTCGGCGGCATCTCGCTCGGCGAATTCTGGCGCACCACCCTTCTGCTGGTCGCGCTGCTGGTGTTGTCGCTCACCGTATGCGGAGCCGTGTCCGCCGTGATGTGGAGCGGCCGCAAAGCGCTCGCCACCGCCGCTGCCGCGCTGCTCGTCTGGACCGGGCTGCCGTGGTTGTGGACGCTCGCCGGCGTCACCATGCCGTTGGCCGCGTGGTTTCCCGATCCCGGCTCGACATGGCTCGCAGCGCTCGATGAAAACTACGGCCCCGTCCCGGAGCTGTTTATCCAGCGCATTCTCGTCGGCTGGATCTTCGCCGCCGCCTGCCTCGCGGTGGCAGTGGTCGCCGCGCCCCGACGACTCGATCCACCGGCGCGCCGCGAACCGGCGTCTTCAGCACGTTGGTTTCGTCGCGGGTCGTCACCCCGCCAGGCCGCCGAACGCGAACGGTGGTATGCGTTGAATCCGGTGGCCTGGCTCGCCCGACAGCGCTCGCCCGGGCACTGGCCGCTAGTGGTGTTTGCACTGGCCTTCGGCGGAACAGGCGGGGTGGCGATTGTTTTCGAAGACTCCCTCGTGTCGCGCTCCCGGGAACTGGTCACTTTTGTGTTCTGCCTGCACGGCCTGTTGAAACTCTGGTTGGCCTGGGAGGTCAGCCGCTGCCTGTCCCGTGATCAGGCGGAGGGATTGCTCGAACCCCTGCTCGCCGCGCCGTTGACCGAGCATCAGATCGTCCACGGCTGGGTGACCGGCCTGCAAACAGTCTTCCGCGGCCCGGTGCTGCTGTTGATCGGCATGGACTTCGTGATCTGGTCGGCGGGCGACCTCGAACGCTGGCGTTATCCGCTGCTGGCGATGATGGGCATGGTGATCTTCGACGCGTTCGCCCTGCTGTGGGCTGGGTTGTATTTTGGGCTCGTGGCGCGCACTGCAACGCGCGGCTTGTTGCAAACGATCTTCGCCGTGCTGGTCGCGCCGTGGCTGCTCGGATTGCTGCTGGTGGCCGCGCTCGCCGCGACGAGTATCGAGTGGCTGCTGCCGCAATCGCTGTTCGTGCTCTGCCTGGGCTGGATTGGGATCGGGCTGTTGGTCGATGCCGCACTGTGCCTGTATTGCAGCCGGCGTTTGAGCGGCGACTTCCGGCATCTGGTGGCGGAGAAGACATAGGGTTGCCTTGACCCGAGTTCCTTTGCCAATCTTGGCGCGTGCCCTCAACCGAACCCAGCTTGTTGCTGCTCATTCCCGCTTACAACGAGGAGGAGCGGATCGGCCCCGTGCTGCGCGAATTCGGGAATTACTACCGGACGAATTACCCCGGCCGCTTTGAGCTGGTCGTTGTGCTCAACGGTTGCCGGGACAACACGCAGCAAGTCGTGGATGCGGTGGCCCGCGAGTTTCCGTTCATCCGTTCGTTGAATTTCTCCGCGCCGATCGGGAAAGGCGGCGCATTGATTGAGGGCCTCAAGCTCGGGCCGACCGCGGATCTCGTCGGCTATGTCGATGCGGATGGCGCCACGTCGCCCAAGGCATTTCACGACCTGGCCAAACGCTGCAAAGGCAGGATCGATTGCGTGATTGGTTCGCGGTGGCTGTCGGACTCCGTCCTGCACCAGAGCCAGACCTGGGTGCGGCGCGCCTTCAGCCGGTGCTTTCACGCCATCGTCGAGCTGCTCTTTTTGATGGGCTTTCAGGATACGCAATGCCCGGCCAAGGTGATGCGGCGGGCGGCGATCGAGAAGGTACACTCGCAATTGCTGACCGCCGATCTGGCGTTCGACGTTAACCTGCTGTACGTGCTCAAGCGCGAAGGGTTCAACGTGATCGAAGTCGCCACCGAATGGACGGACCAGCTCGGCTCGAAGGTGACGCAGAGCTTGCTGCGCTCATCGCTGGTCATGTTCCTCTCGGTCCTGCGGTTGCGGCTGGTTTATTCGCCTTTCTACAATTGGTTGAAGCCGCTGCGCCCGCTCGAAACTTGGGTTTACATGAAGCTGCGGGCTCCCGTGCCGCGCGCGCGGGAGGACGGTCAGGGAAAGCCTTCTCGATTATGAGATCATTTCTGGTGCTTGCGAGTTTGCTCGTTGTCAGCTTTTGCAGGATGGAAGGCGTTGCGAGTTCTGGGCCGGGCGCACCTCAAGAGCTGGGCCTGCGGAACCTTATTGTACCTCCGTTGGTTTCGAAGGAGAGACAGAATGCCGCTGAACTTGGACAAGCATGGAAAAACGGTGGCGCTCCAGCGCCGGCCGGAATTACTAAATCATGCGGTAGACCGGGCAGCGGATGGAATGATGTTTCCAATAAGGAATTTTTGGAATGAACACCCTTGGCAACGTAGTTCTACGGTCAAAATGTTTTGCTCCTTTGCTCCCCTGGTGGACTGTTGCCTTCGTGCTCTATGTATGCGGCTATTTTGTTTGCATGATACGAGATCATCCGGTTTGGAAAAATGGTAGAGTGAACTTCTATTCATCGTTTCGATGGGCTCCGCTCGGTGAGCGCAGTGGTGTCCTTGATGTGGACGAACGGGAAGTTAGCTTCATGAACTACGTGTACTGGCCCTGTGATGAAATCTATTATCGAGTAAATCGGAGTTCCCTCACTTGGAAGGTACTTAACGATCCAAAACTGAAAGAAGTTTATCAACGCTGAACAGTTGTTCGCCAAAAAAGCCCTTGTTCGATCTTTGCGGAAGCACGACGACGGCTTTCCGTGACACCGATGCAGGCTTGTCGCTGGGCGAAGGTCGCGCTGACGGGGCGTAGGGTTCCAGTTGCGACGAACACGTTGGACGCGGTAAGCTTCAATTCCCAGAAGGCGGTTGAATTGATGGCTACGAGGCAGCAATGCGCCGTTGCCAGGTGAACGCGGCCGCCACGGCGAGGAGCAGTGTATTGAAGCACCCGAGAATCAAGATCACCTGCTCGAATGATTTGTGATGGAAAGCCAGCGTGACGCCGTATGCGACGGCCACCAGCGCCAGCCACGGCGACGCCACGAAGCGTGAACGCGCCATGAGGTCGCTAATTAGCACGTTGGACAAGGCGAGCGGAACCATCGCCCACGCGTACCACGGCAGCAACGGCGCGCTGCTGACGAAGGATGGCCGGAAACCAAACTGGAGCACCATCGGCGCGAGGAGGCTCAGACCGATCGCCGCCAGAATTGCCAGCACGCCGGCGCCGATGAGCGTGAGCTTGTGTGCGTCGGTCCGCTGCGAATGAACGAGGCTGTGAACAATCTTCGGAAACATCACCGCAGCTAGGGGCGCGGTGAAAGTGACGATCGCCCGCGCCAACGTGCCCGCGCCGTTGTACGGACCGATCTGGTCGTCGGTGAAATGCGCCCGCAGGATTACCGCGTCCGCGCTCATCATGAACAGGAACGCACCGAAGCCGAGCGTGAGTCCCACCAGGCGGCGGCCCCAATCGGACCAGTCAAACTTCGCCGGTGCTCCCAGCCACACGGCGCGACTTTGCCAGGCAAGAATCGCGAGGGAAGCGACCAACGCCAACAAGGCGGCCGACAAGCCGCTGATCGCGGTCGCGCTGACGTGATAGACGAGGACGAAGGTTGCCAGCAGGCGACCAGCGCCGTTGATGATTTCCTTCCAGCCAATCCATTTGAAATTCTGCGCCCCCTGAAGCAAGCCGTTCAGGAGCGGAGCCCAGAGGGAAAGCAATCCCATGCCCAGCGTCAGCCAGAGTGGCCAGACATTTTCGAGGGACCAAAGGTTGGCAAGGCGCTGACCCAGGACCAGGACCACCCCGGCGATCAGCAGCCAGATGACACTGGTGCCCGCCAAGACTGCGCGCACGGCGCCGCTGAGTTCGCGTTGCTTCTGCTCCGTCACGGCCGCCGAGGCGAGCTGCGCAAAAATCATCTGCAAGCCGACCGCCGGGATGCTGAGCCATACCAGCAGTTGCAACATGGTTGTGAAGGTCGCGTACTCGGCTGTGGTGATCCGTCGCAGCAACGGATGCACGAGGAACATGCAGCCTCCGCTGACAACCGTCGCGGTCATCATCCAGGTGCTTTGGCGGAAGTAAGCCTTCCGTGATTCAGCGGAACTCATGCTTGGTCTTCTCCAGAAAATCCACCGCCCGCCGGCTGATCGCGCGCCAGTCCAGTTGCTCACGCACGCGGGCGGCGGCGCTCGTTGCCGAGGCTTGATCCACGAGCAGCGGGTCGTCGAGCCACGCCAGGAGCTGGCCGGCGAAACTGTTGCCATTGAAATCGCTGAACCGCATGCGCGGCTCGTCTTTGAAGTAACGCGCGAGATTGTTCAAGCGCGTGGACACCACCGGCAGGCCGACACCGAGATACTCGACGGCTTTGGCGACGAAGGCGCAGTGCGTGCCGCTCGATTCTTCGTAGGGCACAATGCCGATCGTCGCGGTCGCGAGGTGCTGCGCCACCTGGTCGTAGGGCACGAAGCCGGTCGTCTCGGTCTTGATCGCAGGTGCGCTTTCGCGAAGCGCTGTCACGTGTTTCGTCAGCGTGGCGGTTTCCTTCCCGACGAACTTGAAGATCACGTCCGGCCGCTGCCGATGCGTCTCGATCATCGCCTCCCGCGCAATCGGCCCCAGGTGATGCTGGTCGAACGAGCCGTGCATGACGATGACGGGCGCTCTCCCCGTGGTAGCAGCCGACGTAAGCAGGCTCTGATCATTCGGTCCCTGTTCAGTTAGAGGCTCCTCACGTCGGCCGCCACGAGATGGGGGCGGACTCGGACGCAACGGAAACTTCTCCGCGTCGTAGCCGTAGTAGATCGGGCAGATGCGGGGAATGGGGAAGCCCGCGCTGGCAAAGATCTCGGCCAGCGGATCAGACACCGTCATCACGCCGTCCGCCAGCGACCGCGACGGCAGCGTGACCTCGAATCGTTTGAGCCGGTGCAGCACGAACTTGGGCGCCATCCATGCCGGCCACGTCTCCATGAAGCCGGTCAGGAAATCGAGAAAGTTCATGACGACCGGCACCTTCAACCTCGCGCGCAACCGTCCGGCGGCCACCGCCGAGATCGTGTGTTGCGAGACGATGAGCTCGAACCGGGTCGTCTCGGCGGCGGCGGTGACTAGCTTTGCCAGTTCACGGGGGTAAAGCAGGTACTTGAAGTTGCGCCACGCCGTGTAGCGCCCCATCGCCCATTTCGTAAAGAGGTGCAGGTGAATGTCGAAGCGCTTCGCCACGGTCGCGGCATCCTCGATCTGCGGGCAGAACACGTGGACTTCGTGACCCCGCCGCACCATTTCCTGCACGAGGTAGATCGCCTCGGCCGAACCCCCGCCGCTCGGCGGGTAGAACGGCTCATGGGTCAGGAACGCGATGCGCATTTCAGGATAACCGGAGCGCCGAGCATTGCTCGGCACGAGGCTGGCAAAGTGTCCATCTATCCGAGCGATGCTCGGCGCTCCGGCCCCGCCCACTTTCCCACCCGCCGCCAAGAGTGATCGCCTTGCTCACGATGAAAGATAATGGGCTCAAGCTCATCTGCACGTCGTTGAGCTACGGCTGGCGTTCGAAGAAGCGGCCCAGAATGCTGGCCGCCGTACCCAGTTGGCGCGTGAGAATCCACTCGTCCGACGTGTGCGCCTGCGCGATGTCGCCGGGGCCGAACACCACGCTCGGGATGCCCGCTTGCGAAAGGATTGCCGCGTCGCAGAAGAAATCCACACCGGCCGGCTGATGCTGTCGCGCCTCGGTCATCAAGTCCTTGATGATCTCCTGGTCGGGGTTAGTTTCGAGCGGCGGACTTTCCAGGCCTTTGAAATCCATGAGCTCGGCCCGGAGCTTGTGGGCGTTGAGCAACTCGCGAATCTCGTTGAAGACCGACTTCTCAGATTCGCCGGGCAACGTGCGGCGATCCACCGTGATTTCGCACAAGTCGGGAACAATGTTCGGTTGGTTGCCACCCCAGATGCTGCCCACGTTGACCGTGGCATGACCGAGCAAGCCGTGCTTTTTCTCGCGCAGCTTCTTGGCGTAATTGGTTTCGAGCATCTGCACCACGCGCGCCATCTCGAGCACGGCATTGCGGCCGAGGTCCGGGCGCGAGCCGTGCGCCGCCTTGCCTTGCGTCTGCATCCGCAGCCAGATGTCGCCCTTGTGCGCGGTGACGACCCGCAGCTTGGTCGGCTCCCCGACGATCGCGAGATCCACCTTGTAGTCGGTGGCGCCGAGCACGCGCGATCCGCCCTGCGCATTCTCCTCGTCCACCAGCGCCGCGAGCACAATCTCGGTTTCCTTGGGGCGCCGTTCGCCTTGCGCGAGATCGAGCATCGTCTGGAGAAACACGGCGATGGAACCTTTGGTGTCGCACGCGCCGCGGCCGAACAGCTTGCCATCTTTAAGCTCCGGCGTGAGCTGCTTTTCATCGGCACAAGGCACGGTGTCCATGTGCGGCGCCAGGAGGATGCGGCGCTTGATCTGGCCCTGGGGCGTGAGGCGGATCAGCACATTGGAGCGATCATCGACGACTGGCATGAGCTCGACTTCGAGCCCGGCTTTTTTGGCCGTGGCGATGATGAACTCAGCGACCCGCTGCTCGCCGGCATGGGGATGATCCGGCGGCACGAAAGCGGGATTGACGCTGGGAATGGCGATCAGCTCGCGCAGCAGTTGTTCGACAGGCGGAATGTTCACGGCGAGCCGAGCCTAAGCAACGGGCCGCTGGGAGGTCGAGAAAGGAGTAGGCGGCGGGATGTGCGGACGTGAAGGACCGCGGACATGCTGTCCGCAGCAGCTTCACCCGCCCGCCCTGCTCCGAAAAGGGAACGGGGGGACTCGCGTGATTGCTGCGGGCTGCAAGCCCGCGGTCCGTCCCGCCGACTGGCTCGCCCCAACGCTGGTCGTCAGCTTCACCCGCCCGCAGTGTCCATCGCTTCGGATCGCACTCATGGAACGCTCACCGTCCCCATGACCATCAGGGGCTTAAGCCACTCTTGGAGCGCAGCTCGAAAAATGCGGCGGAGCATAGGCCGCACTCCAAGACCCGGCTTAGTCAGTGGGCGGCTTCGAACCACACGGCAGTGTCTTGAGCCCAGAGAACATCTGCGTGTTATGCCCACCGCTTTGAGGGAGTTTCGCAATGAACATTCGGACCCAAAGAAGTTACAGTTGGCGATTCATCCCGCTTTTCCACATCAACCAAATCCTTCAATCGTTCGAACTCCATGATGAAGGCGTGGAAAGGATCAACCAGCGACCGTTTTCAATGCCCAACTCGACGACAAGTCCCCACTCGGGTTGGAGGACAAATTCTGATCTTATTTGAATATGATTGAGGCACCCAAATGCTTCAATTCGGTCGTGAACCGCGCCATTGGTAAAATGAGCGAAGTCTCTAGCGAACAAATCAGGACGCGAAAAGCGGCGGTACTGTTCGTGAGTTAGGGCGTAGGCTTCCTCCCATTTTCCCAATCTGGCCAGCGATCGAGCCTTCAGATACACCGCCATTGCTTCTTCTCTTTTGGAAGAACATCGCCTCCCAATCGTGGCCGCTGCGAGTATCAGCAGCATGACTAACGCAAACGGAGGCCACCATTTAAGAAGTGATTTATTTGGGCGCATACATCGGTCGATTCCTGCGTTGGTAAACCATGACAAGCCGCTTAACAGCGTAAATGGCTCATTCTAGTGCCATGGGCTGTCCTACCCCACCAGCTTCGCCGCCAGCTTGAGTGCGCTGAACAGGCTCCCCGGATTCGCCTTACCCTGCCATGCGATGTCGAGCGCGGTGCCGTGATCGACGCTGGTGCGGATGATCGGCAGGCCGAGCGTGATGTTCACCGCGTTGTCGAAAGCCAGCGCCTTCACCGGAATGTGACCCTGATCGTGATACATGCACACGAAGACGTCGGTGGCTTTCCGCTTCCATGGAAGGAAGGCGGTGTCTGGTGGCAATGGTCCTTCGACGTCGTGTCCTTTGGCCCGCGCGGCTTCGATGGCTGGGAGGATGATCCGTTCCTCCTCGCGATCGCCGAACAGGCCGTGCTCGCCGGCGTGCGGGTTGAGTCCGCACACAACGATCTTAGGTTTCCGTCCGCGAATGCGTTGCAGCGCCTCGGCCGACAGCTCGATGACTTCTAGGATGCGCGCGGTCGTGAGCAGCTTCGGCACCTCGGCGTAACCGCAATGCACGGTCACGAAGGTGCAGGTGATCTCTTCTGAGTATTGCATCATGCACCAGCGCTTCGACCCGGCGCGTTCGGCGAAGATCTCGGTGTGCCCCGGATACTTGATGCCCGCCAGCGACAACGCTTCCTTGTTGATTGGTGCGGTCGTCACGGCGGCGACGGTGCCGGCGAGGGCCGCATCAATGGCGGCGTTGATGTAAGCGAAACTTGCCGCACCCGTCCGCACGTTGATGGTGCCCGGCTGGAAGTCGGTCAACGTGATGCCGCCAACGTCCACGACGAGTGGGCTGGAGGGCCGGACGTTTCCCCGCCGCCATTCGGCAAGCGTGATCGCCTGGTACGGCGGCGGTTGTTTGGTTGCCGCGGCGGCGGCTTGCAACACCTTTGCATCGCCGAACACGACGGGCACGCACCTGGCCGCCACTTCATCGCTGGCCAGGGCGCGCAGGCAAAGCTCCGGGCCGACTCCGGCGGGATCGCCCATGGTGATGGCAATGATTGGTCGCATCGCGTTCGTTCGTGCGCAGCGTGGAGTCTTCGCGCGCCCGGCGCAACTTCTTCGGTTTGCGGGCGACCTGGCAGCCGGCCGTAAATTGCGGAGCGCCGATCTCCGGATCGGCCCGTTTGGGCGGGGATTCCAGTACTGCCGATCTGGAGCTCGGCGCTCCGTTGCGACGAAGTTATTGTCAGGCGCTTCGCAACCTGACAGGCTCACGCCACACTCCCCCTAGAAGTCGGCCGGCTTGGCGGGCGAGTCAGCTAAACCCAAACTCAGACGCGCCATGAAAATCACCGCCCACATCAGCGACATCTTGCGCAGTAAATCCGGCGAAGTCTGGACCATCGGCCCGCAGGCCACGGTCTTCGACGCTATTTCCAAGATGGCCGAGAAGAACATCGGCGCCATGCCGGTCGTTGACGCTGGCCTGGTCGTGGGCCTGATCTCGGAGCGCGATTACACCCGCAAGGTCGCGCTCAAGGGCAAGTCCTCGCGCGAGACGACGGTGGGCGAGATCATGGCCAGCCCGGTGGTGACCGTCACGCCGACCACCACCATTGATGCCTGCATGCAGTTGGTCACCCGCCAGCGTATCCGGCATCTGCCCGTAGTCGAGCAGGGGAAACTAACCGGCATGATCTCCATTGGCGATCTCGTGAACTGGATCATCTCCGCCCAGGACGCGGCACTCGAACAGATGGAGAGTTACATCATGGGCGGCTACTCGGGCTGAAACCTGGAGAGTCAGCCGGGTGAATATCCGACTCCTACCCCTCTTGGTCGATCTGCTCGCGAGGCTGTGCGAAGATCCTTCGGCTGCGCTTCGTGGCATAGCCACCGTCGAGGCCGCGAATGTTGACTGGCTCAAGATGGTGGCGGTCATGTCCCGGGATT
>JANLTG010000172.1:0-11722 GCA_031362805.1 bacterium | reverse complement strand
GGTGGAGCGTTACCCATCGGATCTCCAGTACCGGTTTGAGATGGGTCAAATATACTTTCGCCAGGGCAAAGTGAGTGAAGCAATTGGTGAATTCCAAAAATCGCAAGCCAACCCGCATCGCCGGGTCGCGTCCTTGGGTTTTTTAGGTCAGTGCTTTTCGAAACGCGGATTGCATGATGTGGCCGTGCGAACGTTGCAGAAGGCAATAGGCGAGAAAACCAACTTCGACGACGAAAAGAAGGAATTGACCTATCAGCTTGGAATCGCGCTCGAAGCAATGGACCGGCGCAACGACGCGATTGAACAGTTCAAGCAGATTTACGAAATCGACATTGGTTTCCGCGACGTGGCAGCAAGAGTGGATGCGTTCTACGCCGGGGAAGCGCAATCGGACCAACGCAAGTGAGGCAAGACGACATGTCTGGAATTCTAAAAGGCAAGGGGCGCGGCGAAGAAAGCCGCTGGGCGCGGTTTTGGCGAAAGCGGCGGATGAATGCGGTGCGAAATTCCAGCGATCACGCGACGTATATGGCGGTGGGAATCTTAGTTGCGGTGGTGGTCCTGGGGGCTGTCCTATTTGTTGCCTTGCGCGGCGCGAAATTTTCCCCGAAGGGAACTCCCAGCAGGGTTGATTTTCCCAAAGCATTGGATCGATAGAGGGTGCGAATGAGCTAGTGATCGCGCTTGAGAAGAAATTCCGCCAAGGCTTCAAGCGCGACGGCCTTGCCCCGAAATGGTTTCAAGGCGGCGAAGGCACGACGGGTGAGTTGTTGCGCTATGCGCCGCGATCTTTCGAGCCCGAGGATTGATGGGTAAGTGGCCTTCTTGGCGGTGGTATCTTTCCCGGCAGTTTTCCCAAGTTTCTCTGTGGATTGCGTGACATCCAGAATGTCGTCTATCACTTGAAACGCGAGGCCGACATTGTGACCAAAGGCTGTCAACGCCTCCAATTTTTGGAGTGAGCAGCCTGCGCTCATGCCGCCAAGCCGAACCGAACAACATAACAACGCGGAAGTCTTTCGCTCGTGAATGAAGCGGAGTTCGTTTTGCGTCAGCGTCTTGCCCTCGCCTTCAAGGTCGGCAACCTGACCGGCAATAAGCTGCAATGAACCGGCGGCGCGGGCGAGTTCCAGTGTCAGAGTTTTAAGCGGGTAGCGTTGCGACACCTTTGCGTTGGCCAGGATTTCAAAGGCCTGGGTCAACAGGGCATCGCCTGCAAGAACGGCTATGCCTTCGCCAAATACCTTGTGATTGGTGGGCTTGCCGCGGCGAAAATCATCGTTATCCATCGCCGGCAGGTCATCGTGAATTAACGAGTAGGTGTGGATGCATTCTACGGCGGCAGCCATTGGAAGTGCTGCGTCCCAAGTCCCGCCACAGGCTTCGGCGGCAGCGATGCAGACCGCCGGGCGCATGCGCTTACCGCCAGCGAAAAGAGAATACCGCATGGCTTCGTGGATGGTGCGGGGCTTTGTTGAGGCGTTGGGAATTGCCAAGTCAAGGGTGCGGTCAACCTCGCGACCGGCCGCTTCAAGAAATTGGCCCAAATTGAACTCGCTGCGAGTAAGATTGCGTGCAGGCATCGGGGCTTTTATGGGAATCAAAGCGGGATGGGCAAGTAAGACTTTTCATTCGATTAATGCCATCCGGATAAATGGCGGAAGCTTCCTGGTGCGCGTGGTAAAAAATCTCCGACAAAACCGTTGACACGGTCTGGGGCCTTTCCTAACGTCCCGGCCGCATTGTGCCAAACCTGATTAGCCGCTGTCAGCTCCAGGTCACTAGAAAAGATACGGAGCTGACGGTTGTTTTGTCTTTGGGTTTGGCGAAATGCGTAGAATCGGCTGCGCCCATGTAGCTCAGTTGGTAGAGCACGTCCTTGGTAAGGACGAGGTCACCGGTTCAAGCCCGGTCATGGGCTCCATTATTAGTCGAAACGTTAACAGACAACCAGAAAACAACATTACTCGAAGCAGGAGACAACATGGCAAAAGAGAACTTTCAACGCACCAAGCCACATGTAAACGTGGGGACCATCGGGCACGTTGACCATGGTAAATCGACGTTGACCGCCGCCATTGTAGAGGTGCAGAGCCGCAAGGGCATGGCGCCGAAGATCAGCTACGCTGACATTACGAAGGGTGGCACGGTGCGTGACGAAACCAAGACGGTAACGATTGCCGTGTCCCACGTCGAATACGAGAGTGATACTCGCCACTACGCGCACGTTGATTGCCCGGGCCATGCTGACTATGTGAAGAACATGATCACGGGTGCCGCTCAGATGGACGGAGCCATTTTGGTTGTCAGTGCGGCTGACGGCCCAATGCCGCAGACCCGAGAGCACATCCTGCTTGCCCGCCAGGTTGGCGTGCCCGCAATCGTGGTCTTTTTGAACAAGGTTGACCTCGTGGATGATTCGGAACTGCTCGACCTGGTTGAAATGGAAATCCGGGATTTGCTCAGCAAATACCAGTTTCCTGGTGATACCACGCCCATCGTGCGGGGTAGTGCCACGGCGGCGCTGGCGGGGACGCCGGAAGGCGAAGCAGCCATTGCAAACCTGCTCAAGGCAGTTGATTCGTTCATCCCGCTGCCGACTCGCGAAATCGACAAGCCGTTTCTGATGTGCGTCGAAGACGTGTTCACCATTGAAGGTCGTGGCACGGTGGTGACCGGTCGTGTCGAGCGCGGCGTGCTCAATCGCATGGACGAGGTTGAAATCGTTGGCTTGAAAGATACCCGCAAAACAACGGCGACGGACATTGAAGCGTTCCGCAAATTGCTGGACAAGGCCACGGCGGGCGACAATGTCGGCGTGCTGCTTCGTGGCACTACGAAGGA
This sequence comes from bacterium, assembly GCA_031362805.1. Classification (GTDB taxonomy): domain Bacteria; phylum Verrucomicrobiota; class Verrucomicrobiia; order Limisphaerales; family RI-55; genus RI-55. The sequence goes on along the minus strand of JANLTG010000172.1, from coordinate 8,878 downwards.
TGATGTTGAGCGCGGCATGGTGTTGTCCAAGCCGGGGGCGATCAAGCCGCACGCGAAATTCAAGGCCGAGGTTTACGTCCTCTCAAAGGAAGAAGGCGGTCGTCATACTCCGTTCTTCACCAATTACCGTCCGCAATTCTATTTCCGCACCAGCGACGTGACCGGAACGGTCGCGCTTGCGCAGGGTGTCGAAATGGTAATGCCTGGCGACAATGTCTCGGTGGACATCGAATTGATCGCGCCCGTAGCCATGGAAAAGGGACAACGTTTCGCCATCCGCGAAGGTGGTCGGACCGTTGGTGCTGGCCGCGTGAGCGAAGTTTTGACCTAAGCCAACGAATTCTGATTTAGACGCCCGCCCAGCAGGTGTTGGGCGGGCGTTTGCCACTCTCGCAAACGGCCGCAACGAGTTTCTAGTGCATAGGGCGGTAACTCAATTGGTAGAGTAGCGGTCTCCAAAACCGCCTGTTGGGGGTTCGAGTCCCTCCCGCCCTGCCAAATTCCGCTAAGCGGGAATGGAGAGGTGGCAGAGTGGTCTATTGCGGCGGTCTTGAAAACCGCTTTGGGTGAAAGCCCAACGGGGGTTCGAATCCCTCCCTCTCCGCCAGCGGTTGTAGAATTAAAGTGAAAAACCTGACATTAATCATCTGGCTCGCGGTCATTGCCGGTGCCTTTGCTTTTCTTTGGTACAACGGCCAACTGTTGCGCCTGACCGCCTACGTGCGGGCCACCCGAGAAGAGCTCAGGAAATGCAACTGGCCCGATCGTCAGGAACTGCGCGAGTCGACCTTGGTCGTGATGATCTCTGTCCTTTTGCTGGGCGTGTTTACCGCGATGGCGGATTTCGTCATCGCGGCCGGCGTCAACTTCATGAACACTTTTAAATAGGAAGCGCGCCCATGAAAAGCCAGTGGTTTGTCATTCATACGCTTTCCGGTCAGGAGCAGCGGGTTCGGGAGAGCATCGAGAAGCGGCTTAAGACCGAAGAGATGCAGGACTACATCCGCGAAGTCTTGGTCCCGATCGAAAAAGTCGTCGAAGTGCGCAATGGCAAGAAGACGGTTACTTCGCGGAAACTCTATCCGGGCTATGTCTTCGTTGACATGTTGCTCTTGGATGAAAACCGCCGTCGAGTCGAAAAGCCTTGGTATTTCATCAAAGACACGCCCGGGGTGATCGGCTTTGTGGGGGGCGACAATCCGTCCCCGTCTCCAGCGGAAGAGATTGATGCGATTAAGGATCAAATTAGCGATGCGGAAGACCGCGAGAAACCGAAGGTGAATTTCGAGGTTGGCGAGAACATCAAGATCAATGATGGGCCCTTCCTCAATTTCGGCGGAGTGATCGAGGAAATCGATTTTCAACGCGGCAAGCTCAAAGTCACGGTGAACATTTTTGGTCGGAACACACCGGTCGAACTCGAGTACTGGCAGGTGGAAAAGAGCTAAAGATAATTTATGGCTAAGAAGAAAATAGGCGAAATCAAGTTGCAGATTCCGGCGGGTCAGGCCAATCCGGCGCCGCCTGTGGGCCCCTCGCTCGGCCAGCACGGCGTCAACATCATGGCGTTTTGCAAGGAGTTCAATGCGGCCACCAAGGATCAAGCCGGCTTGATCATCCCGGTCGTCATCTCCGTATTTCAGGACAAGTCCTTCACGTTTTTCACCAAATCACCGCCAGCGTCTGTGCTCCTCAAGAAGGCAGCCGGGATCGCCTCGGGCAGCAAGACGCCGAACAAGGACAAAGTCGGCCGCGTTAATCGCAAACAGGTGATGGAAATCGTCAAGTTGAAGATGAAAGATCTCAACGCCACGAACGAAGAAGCCGCCTTCCGTATGGTGGCCGGCACCGCTCGCAGCATGGGGATCGAAGTCGATCAGTAAACCGCCAACGCGGGAGAGCCTGGCAAACGGGTTCGCTTGCACCGCAATCAGAACATGCCCAGCAAACGCTACAAGAATGGCCTCAAATCCGTGGACTCGGCCAAGTCCTACCCACTCGCGGAAGCGGTGGATGTATTGGTAAAACTTCCACGCGCCAAGTTTGTCGAGACGGTTGATCTCGCGCTTCGTTTGGGCGTCGACCCCAAGCAATCTGATCAAATGGTCCGCGGAACCGTTCCCTTGCCCCACGGCAGCGGTCGAACGGTGCGGGTGGTCGTTTTCGCACGTCCCGGTGCAGCCGCTGAGGCGGCCAAAGCCGCCGGGGCTGAGCACGTTGGCTTTGATGAGTTGATTAAGAAGTGCACCGAAGGCTGGGCGGACTTCGATGTCGCGGTGGCCACCCCGGAAGCGATGATCGAGGTGCGCAAACTCGGCAAAGTGCTGGGACCGCGCGGCCTCATGCCCAACCCGAAAACCGGAACCGTGACCGAAGATACCGCCAAGGCAGTGCGGGAAGTCAAAGCGGGCCGGGTCGAGTTCAAAATCGACAAGGCCGGCAACATTCACGTTCCAGTCGGCAAGGTGAATTTCAGTCCGACGCAGATTCTTGAGAACATCAAATCGGTGCTCGGCGCGATCGTTCGGGCCCGGCCCTCCAGCGCGAAGGGCCAGTTTGTGCTGAGCTGCACCCTCTCGGCGACCATGAGCCCCGGTGTACGCATTGACCTGCGTGAAGTTGCGACGATGGCTGACTAACCTCCAACCGGAAACCTGACATGAGAATTGAAAAGCAATCGATCACGGGCGAATACCTCAAACGGTTGAACGCCTCCCCGTTTTTCTTCGTCGTCGACTACACTGGTTTAAAGGTGGCCCCGTTCACCGAATTTCGGAAGCGCCTTCACCTGGCGGGAGCCGAAGTGCATGTCGTCAAGAACTCCATTTTCCGCATCGCGGCCAAGGAAGCCGGCATTGCCGACCTCGGTCAGCCCCTGGCGGGCCAATTAGCTGTCGTCACCGGTCAGAGGGACGTCAGCGTCGCGGCTAAGGCGGTCAAGAATTTTCATGCGGAATTCGAGAAGCCGGTCCTTCGCTTTGGCTTCCTGAACAACCAACCCATGTCCGCGAAGGACATCACCACCCTGGCCGACTTGCCGTCGCTGGATGTATTGCGCGCCAAGCTGTTGGGCGTGCTCATGGCCCCGGCCCAAAAACTGGCTGCCGTGTTGAATACTCCCGGCAGTCAACTGGCCCGCGTCATCCAGGCGCGCGTCGACAAAGGTGAATAAACAATTTCCCGCCCTCGTAATGGTGAGGGTGGGAATAACCAACTAGTAACTCGTCGATTCGCCGGCGGTGAATTGAAACCGGCCGCGGCCGCGGCCCCCGACGACACTCAAAGGAAACATGGCAGACATCGCAACATTAGTAGATACGCTGGGCAAGCTCACGGTGGTTGAAGCCGCTGAGCTGGTGAAACAACTCGAAACCGCGTGGGGCGTCACCGCCGCCGCGCCGGTAGCTATGGCCGCCCCTGCCGGGGGTGGAGCTGCCGCGGCACCCGCGGCTGAAGCCAAGACGGAATTTGACGTCATTCTGGTTTCCGCGCCTGCGGACAAGAAGATCGCCACCATCAAGGCGGTTCGTGAAATCAAGGCAGGTCTGGGTCTCGCCGAGGCAAAGGCGCTCGTCGAAGGTGCGCCCAAGCCCGTGCTTGAAGGTGCCAACAAGGCTGACTCCGAAGCTGCGAAAAAGAAGCTCGAAGAAGCCGGCGCCAAAGTGGAAATCAAGTAACGATTTCTGGTGTGGGGAGTGGCAGCTGCGGCTGCCGCTCCCTTGCCGCCTCTACGGAGGGCGGCTAATGAAAGCCGGCGAGCCGCCTGTAGCGGCCAGCCGGAGAGACGGTCAAACGCATTGAAAATCGACTGTCCGAAAAATCAGCAGCTTGTGGTGACGACCGGGTTCCGAGCGGGAACGCGGCCGTCTTGTTTCGTCCCGTAAACCTGCCGACAGGCTCCGCGGCCTGACCGGCGTTCTGCAAAGGCAACCATGGCATCGAAAGCGAAAGAACGAATTAACTTCGGCAAGATCAAGGAAATCCTTGCCCCGCCAAACCTGATCGAGTTGCAGACCACTTCCTTCAAGGAATTTGTCCAGATCGGGGTCACGCCGAAGAAACGGGCCAACACTGGGCTGCAGGCCGTTTTCACCGAAGTCTTTCCGATCGAAAGCTACGACGGAAAGTGCGTGCTCGATTTCGACAGCTACGAAATCGGCGAGCCAAAGCTCGACTGGCTCGAATGCCTGCGCGAAGGGCTCACTTTCGGCGCGCCGCTCTATGTCACCTTCCTCCTCAAAGACGACGCGGGTGCCAAGGAAGAAAAAGTTTTTATGGGCGAACTGCCGCTCATGACGCCGCAGGGCACTTTTGTTATTAATGGCGCCGAACGCGTCATTGTCAGCCAGTTGCATCGTTCGCCGGGCTTGGCGTTCGAGGCCACCCAGCATCCCAACGGCAAGATGCTGCACTCTTTCCGCATCATCCCGGATCGCGGTTCGTGGTATGAGGCGCAGTTCGACACGAGTGACATGCTCTATGTCTATCTCGATCGCAAGAAGCGCCGTCGCAAATTCCTCACCACCACTTTTTTCCGCGCGCTCGGTTACGGGAGCGACGGCGAGATCATCAAGCTCTTCTATGACATCGAGGAATACTCGGTGAAGGAAGCGGAGAAGCTCGAAGACATCCAGAACAAGGTCCTCATTGAGGACGCGGTGGACGTTGACAAGGGCATTATCGTCGCGCGCGCTTTTGAGCCCCTGTCCAAGGCCGTCATCAAGCAGATTGCCGAGCTGGGCGCCAGCAAGATCAAAGTCGTCGACACCTCCGTGGACGACGGCATCGTCATCAAGTGCATTAAGAAAGACCCGACGAAGAACGAGGAAGAAGCCCTCAAAGACATCTATCGGCGCCTGCGCCCCGGTGATCCTCCGACCGCCGCGAACGCGCGCGCCCTCATCAAGCGCCTCTTCTTTGACGCCAAGCGCTACGACCTCGGGCGCGTCGGCCGCTACAAGATCAACCAGAAACTCGGCCTCGACGACTCGAACGCCGCGCGCATCCTCACCAAAGAAGACCTCGTCGCCGCCACGAAATATCTCCTCCGCCTGAAAAAAGGCGAAGGCAGCCTCGACGACATTGATCACTTGGGCAGCCGCCGCGTGCGCACCGTCGGCGAGCTCCTCGCCAACCAATGCCGCGTCGGCCTGGCGCGCACCGAGCGCCTCGTCAAAGAACGCATGACCCTCTTCGACCAAGGCGTCGAAAGCATGACCCCGCAGAAGCTCATCAACCCGAAGGCCCTCTCCGCCGTCATCCGCGACTTCTTCGGGCGCAGCCAGCTCAGCCAGTTCATGGATCAGATCAATCCCTTGGCCGAGCTCACCCACAAACGGCGCCTGAGCGCCCTGGGACCAGGGGGCCTCTCCCGCGACCGCGCCGGCTTCGAAGTCCGCGACGTGCACCCCTCCCACTACGGCCGCATCTGCCCGATTGAAACCCCCGAAGGGCCGAACATCGGGCTCATTGCCAGCCTCGCCACCTTCGCCCGTGTGAACGACTTTGGGTTCCTCGAAACCCCGTATCGCAAAGTCGAAAAAGGGCGCGTCACCAGCCACCTCGACTACCTCACCGCCGACCGCGAAGAGACCTTCATCATCGCCCAGGCCAACGCCGTCGTAGATGAGAAAGGCCACTTCACCGCCGCCAAAGTGAGCTGCCGGCGCAAAGGCGACTTCATCGACACCGACCCCGCCACCGTCGATTACATGGACGTGAGCCCCAAGCAACTCGTCAGCGTGGCCGCCGCGCTCATCCCCTTCCTGGAGCATGACGATGCGAACCGCGCGTTGATGGGCTCGAACATGCAGCGGCAAGCCGTGCCGCTGCTCATCACCGAAGCGCCCTTTGTGGCCACCGGCATGGAGAAACGCGTCGCGCTGGACAGCTGCGCCGTGCTCGTGGCGGAGGAAGCTGGGCGCGTGGCCAGTGTGACTGGCGACACCGTCATCATCACTGAGGATGGCAAGCTACCCGAGACCAAGAAGAAGATCCGGCACGACCCGGCGAATGGGATTTACGTGTATCGGGTGCGCAAGTATATGCGGAGCAATGCGGCGACGTGCATCAACCAGAAAGTGCTGGTGAAAAAGGGTGAGCACGTGAAGAAAGGGCAGATCATCGCGGACGGGCCGTGCACGGATGGGGGCGAGCTGGCCCTCGGCCGCAACGTGCTGTGTGCGTTCATGCCGTGGAACGGGTATAACTTTGAGGACGCCATCCTGATCAGCCGGCGAATCGTGAAAGACGACATTTTCACCTCCATCCATATTGATGAATTTGAAGCCGCCGCGCGCGACACCAAGCTCGGACCCGAGGAGATCACACGGGACATCCCGAACCTCGGCGATGAAGCGTTGAAGAATCTCGGGCCGGATGGCGTGATCCGGGTCGGAGCGGAGATCAAGCCCGGCGACATCCTCGTCGGCAAGATCACGCCCAAGAGCGAGACGGAGCTGGCGCCGGAAGAGCGGTTGCTGCGCGCCATCTTCGGCGAGAAAGCGGCCGATGTGAAGGACACCTCCCTCCGCGTCCCCTCCGGCACCTATGGCATTGTCATGGATGTCAAAGTCTCCTCAAAAAAAGAGCGGGAAGCGGCGGCGAAAGAACAACCCATCAAGCCGGTATCGGGCGATGCGAAGCGCCAGGCCAAGCAGGTGCAAGACGAACACCGCTCGAAGACCGACGAGCTGCGCGAGCAACTGACCGAAGCCCTTTCGAACATTTTGCTCGGCGAGAAGATCCCGCTGGACGTGGTCAACAGCGAGACTGGCGAGATCATCATCCCGGCCAATCGCAAGATCACCAAAACCCTGCTCCGCAAGCTGGCGCAGGTGTATGATCGCATCGAGATCGATCCCTCGCCGATTCGTAACAAGATCAACGAGATCATCGGAACCTTTAAGAAAAAGTTCGACGACCTGCGCTCGCAGTATGACGAGGAACTGGAACGCGTGGAAGCCGGCGATGAAGTCGATGCCGGCGTCATCAAGTCGGTCAAAGTTTACATTGCCTCCAAGCGCAAGCTCTCAGTCGGTGACAAAATGGCAGGTCGTCACGGTAACAAGGGCGTTGTGGCCCGCATCGTGGCGGAAGAAGACATGCCGTTCCACGCGGACGGCACGCCGGTGGACATTGTGTTGAACCCGCTGGGTGTGCCTTCCCGCATGAACGTCGGGCAGGTGTTGGAGACTCACTTAGGCTGGGCGGCCAAACACCTTGGCCTCACCTTTGCCACCCCGGTGTTCGACGGCATCAAGGAAAAGAACATCCGCGAATACCTCGAGGAAGCAAAGCTGCCGGAGCATGGCAAGACGCGCTTGATCGACGGGCGGACCGGCGAATTGTTCGACCAGGAAATTGTGGTGGGCTACATTTACATGATGAAGCTGGGCCATCTGGTGGCGGACAAGATTCACGCCCGCGCCGTCGGGCCGTACTCTTTGGTTACGCAGCAGCCGCTCGGCGGCAAGGCGCAATACGGCGGCCAGCGCTTCGGCGAAATGGAAGTGTGGGCCATGGAAGCCTACGGTGCCGCCTACATGTTGCAGGAGCTGCTCACCGTCAAATCAGACGACGTGCAGGGCCGCACGCGCATCTACGAAAGCATCGTCAAGGGCGACAACACGCTGGAAGCCGGCGTGCCCGAGTCGTTCAACGTGTTGGTGAAAGAAATGCAATCGCTCGGCATGGACGTGAAGGTGGGCTACACCGGCCCCACGGACCTAAACGCCCAGCCCGATACCACGCTGGCCAAGCTTGGCTGAGCCCCGAACCATTAACCAACGGCTTAAAGTCAAAATCCTCTTCTTATGATTAGCTCAAAAGAATCCGCGCGCGAGTTGCTGGGTCTGGAGAAGGTGAACCAGGTGGACTACGTCGCCATTTCCGTGGCGTCACCGGACATCATCCGGACGTGGTCCAAGGGTGAGGTCAAGAATCCCGAGACCATCAATTACCGGACGTTCAAGCCCGAGAAAGGCGGCCTGTTCTGCGAACGAATCTTCGGTCCCGTCAAGGACTGGGAATGTTCCTGCGGAAAGTACAAACGGATCAAGCACCGCGGCGTCGTCTGCGATCGTTGCGGCGTGGAAGTCACGCTGGCCCGGGTGCGGCGTGAGCGCATGGGGCACATCGATCTTGCCGTGCCGGTTTCGCACATCTGGTTCTTCAAGTGCATGCCGAGTCGGATCGGCCTGGTCCTCGACGTGACGGCGCGCAACCTCGAGCGCGTGATCTATTACGAAGATTACCTGGTCATCGACGCTGGCTCGACCCCGCTTAAGGTTAATCAGTTGCTCAGTGAGATGGAATTCCGCGAAGCCCGCGAGACCTACGGCGCGACTGCGTTCATCGCCAAGATGGGCGCCGAAGCTGTGCGTGACGCGCTGGCGGTGGTTGATCTGCAAAAGGAAGTCGCGAACCTCGAGATCGCCATGACCGAGACCCGGTCGAAACAGATTCGCAAGAAGATCGCCAAGCGCATCAAGCTCCTGAAGGCCTTTCACGATTCAAAGAGCCGGCCGGAGTGGATGATCCTGATCGTGTTGCCGGTTATCCCGCCGGACCTGCGTCCGCTGGTGCCGCTCGAAGGCGGCCGTTTCGCGACGTCCGACCTGAACGATCTGTACCGCCGCGTCATCAACCGGAACAACCGGTTGAAGAACCTCCTGCAGCTCAAGACGCCGGAAGTCATCATCCGCAACGAAAAGCGCATGCTCCAGGAAGCGGTGGACGCGCTGTTCGACAACGGCCGCCATGGCCGCGCCGTCACCGGCGCCGGCAACCGCGCGTTGAAATCCCTGAGCGACATGCTCAAGGGCAAGAGCGGTCGTTTCCGTCAGAACTTGCTGGGCAAACGCGTCGATTATTCTGG
>JANLTG010000088.1:0-45696 GCA_031362805.1 bacterium | reverse complement strand
GACCCGTGAACCCAGGCCGCCGGACACCAATCTCCGCCGCTGGAGGATGATTTTTCCGTCAGCCTAAACTGAAATTTGAAAACTGGGCTTTATTCAGCGTCTCCCTAGACGTTCCTTCACCAGGTAACGTGGATTTCGTTTGGCTTAACGAGCGAGCCTCCTGCCCGCAATGATCCGTCCAAATCCCCTTTCCAGCCGGGAGCCCCGGCCGAGCGGCACCGAATGGACTCCGGTTGTTCCGCCTTCAAGCCAGGGGCTCCCGGCTGTTGCAATCAACGAACTGAGAAAGGCAATGACATGAAAATCAGCTGGTATCTCGGAATGTTCCTCACGGGTGCACTGGTTGCGCCGCCAACTGCGCGCGCAGAAGTGGTCGCACCCGAAGAGTTGATCGGTCAATGGGTCAACCCGGTTCCAACCGGCAGCCTGACCCGGATTCAGATTGAAAATGGCAGCCCGGGTTGGTCGCTTCGTGCCTGCCGTACCGAACGGCGGGTTATGCTTTCAGGGGGTGCTTTAAATGATCATTTTCCTGCCGAAAAAACGCTTGTATACGTGGAAGGGATAGCAAATTTATGAAGTCCTACTGTGATTCCGTTGGTGCGACCCTGAACGTGATTACCCCTATTGGTCCGTCGCGGCCCGGCCCCTCGTCCGATTTCCGTTCACCCGCCGGATGGATCAAGGCGAGTCTGATTTCATGGTCCACGTTCCAGTTGGCGGTTTGCATCTGTCAGGCTCAACCCGCCAACGACAACTTTGTTGACCGCCTGTCCCTTTCGGGAACAGCCGTCAGCGTGGAAGGCGATAATGGCGAAGCCACCACTGAGGATGGCGAACCCTTTCACGGTTCCAACACAGTCTGGTGGGGTTGGGTGGCTCCTGTCTCCGGGGATTACACCATTTCGGCGGTGGGGCGTCCGGGCGATTTTCTTCCGATTGTGTCGGTCTATACGGGTTCGGAGATAGCTGCCCTCCAAGTCATCGGCCAGGGCACCGCCGCTGGATCGACTCCGCCCTACACGGCACAGGTGGTCCTCAATGCGGTAAGCGGCACCGCGTATTCCATCGCCGTTGGAACCCAGTTTGGTTACGGAGGCGGGCTTGGCTTGAGCATTTCTCCGACCCTCCCGCCGACGGCAACCATCACTTTCCCGGCTTCAGATGACGTGTTCTATGTGGGCGAGTCCGTGCCGCTGAAGGCAGAAGCTTTCGACCCCGATGGCACCATCACCAACGTGGTCTTCTATGTCGATTCCGAGCCTGTCGCTTCGTTCACGGAGGGGCCTTACGAAACGGAGGTTACATTTGATTTCGGTCCCGCGATCCGGCGATTTCAGGTGGCGGCCACCGATGACTGGGGCATAACGACTTTCTCGAGCGAAGTCAGATTCCTGACCACGTACCCGCCGCCGCCCAATGACGATTTTGCTGAGCGCATTCCGGTTTCCGGCCCTGTCGTGAACGTCACGGGCACCACTGCATTCGCAACCGGTGAACCTGATGAGTTTGGGCCGGGACAAAGTTCGGTTTGGTGGTCGTGGACGGCGCCTGTTTCCGGAGCATATACGATAACAGCGGTCGGGTTGCCGGGTTACTTTTATCCCGCCGTGGCGGTTTTCACGGGGTCGGACTTGGCAAGTCTCGTCATGGTGGCGAATGACGGTTTCCAGGGGCGTGATGACACCTACGCGGCCCGGGTGGTGATTAATGCCATTGCCGGTACGGACTATTCGTTGAGAATAGCCACGATTGCCGGATCCGGCGGCGGGTTGAGCCTGCAAATCCAGCCCACGCTTCCGCCCTCGGCTCAACTCGTTCTGCCGACGGAAGATGCCGTCGTCTATGTCGGTGATCCGGTGATTCTGAAGGCCGAGGCTTTCGACCCCGACGGTTCCATTACGAACGTTGCTTTCTACGTGGATTTCCACCCGGTGGCGTCGCTTGTGAGTGAACCCTTTGAATTGAGCCACACGTTTCTCGACGGACCGAGATACGTCCGCTTGCAGGTTCGCGCCACCGATGACTGGGGAGTCACGACCCTTTCGAGCGAGGTCAGAATCCTGGTGACCTATCCGCCGCCGGATAATGATGAGTTCGATGATCGGACTGTGCTTGCTGGTTCCGTTGTGAGTGTGCTGGGAAACAACCAGTTCGCGACGCATGATGCCGGCGATCCGGGCGCGGGCGACAAGTCGGTCTGGTGGTCCTGGACCGCTCCGGCCACGGGTTCGTTCGTGATCACTGCGGTCGGTTTTCCAGGTGCCTTTTATCCGCAACTGTCTGTCTACTCGGGTTCCAACCTTGGCAGCCTGGTGCCGGTTGCCAGCGACAGCTTTGGTGGAAATGACAGCACGTATGCCGCGCGCATCGTGTTGAACGCGACTGACGGGGTGACGTATGCCCTGGAGGTGACCACGTTGGTCGGGTCCGGTGGTGAGTTGAACTTGTCCATCAGTCCGCCTGCGTTGCCGGGGACGCCGGCCGGCTTTGTCGGCATGGTGCGCGAGACCGATGGGGCGTACAGTTTGCAGTTCGAAACCGGGGCCTCTCTTTCATATCGCCTTGAATCGTCGGCCGATCTGCTTTTCTGGGGTCGCGAAGGTGCGAGCTATCTTCCGCACGGTCGCTACACCGTTCGAGTTTACCCAGCGGAGAATGGCTCGAATCAGTTCTTTCGACTCAAGAGCGAGTAACATTCTCGATCCACGAGATTCCAAAAGCGATGAGGTCGAGTATTCTCGGCAAGGGACCCCGCGGTCTTCAAGGATCCAGGCGACCGCAGTCAGGTACGCACCGACCGATGCCGATCAATGGCGCTGGAGTTGCCCCCCGCCCATCACGGCGGCGTGGACAGTCTGGCGATGGCACACGGCAGCGGGTATTGAAGTAAATGGGAGGACGAACGGACAGTTACCGAAGTCGCCTACATTTGGAACATCAACTGGAAACATCAACCGGGAAACCCAGACCTGCGCTGGCTCCAGGATCGGACGTCGGTCAAAAAGACCCAATGGTCTCCAACCGGGAGCCCGGCGTGGCGGCACTGAATGGACTCCGGTTGCCCCGCTCCAACCCCAAGGCTCCCGGCTGTTGCAATCAACGAACTGAAAAAGGAAACGATATGAGCAGTCTGATTCTCGGTGCCTTCACGCTCGGGCTGGCTTGAAAGGTTTCTCGCCCGGCGGTCTGCCCTGTGCCAAACACCGCAACCCGACCCGCCACTTCTCCCATCCCAATCTCGCTTCGCTCCTGGCTTGTCGCCAGGCCCGTGTCGGCGTTCAATCGCGGGATGCACCCGCACTTTCGTTGGCTCTTCGTCCTGGCAGTTCTCTGGGGCTGCGTGGCTGACGCCGCTGTTCCCGGACCGGTCTTTCGCGCGGGCGCCAGCGTGGTGGACATAGCGCCTGACTCCTTCCCCGTCCGCGTGAACGCCATGTTCACCGAGCGGTCGGCCGATTCGGTCGCGGACCCGCTCTTCGCCAAAGCGCTCGCGCTCGACGACGGTACGAACCGCCTCGTCTTCTGCGTAGTTGATACTTGCATGATGCCGCGCGAACTCATCGACCGCGCCAAGGCCGAGGCAAGCCGCGCCACGGGTCTGCCCGTCGAACGCATGCTGGTCTCCGCAACGCATACGCATTCCGCGCCGTCGGCCATGGGGTGTCTCGGCAGCCGGGTTGATCCGCGCTACGCCGCCTACCTCCCGGGGCGCATCACGCAGGCGATCGTCGCCGCCCTTGAGCGACTCGCGCCCGCGCGCGTGGGCTGGGCGCAGATGGACGACTGGGAGCATACCTTCAACCGGCGCTGGATTCGCCGGCCCGACAAGGTGTTCGCCGATCCGTTCGGACAGAACAACGTCCGCGCCCACATGCATCCTGGGCACGAGAGCCCGGAGGCTATCGGCCCAAGCGGACCAGTGGATCCGCAGTTATCCGTGCTCGCCCTGCAAAGCCTCGACGGCAAACCGCTGGCGTTGCTCGCGAATTACTCGATGCACTACTACGGCTCGCCGCTGCTGTCGTCGGACTACTACGGACGCTTCGCCAAGCACGTTGCCAGCATGCTCGGCGCGGGAGACGACTTCGTCGCCATCATGTCGCAAGGCACGAGCGGCGACTTGATGTGGATGGATTACGGCGCGCCGAAACGCGAAATCGGCTACGACGCGTATGCCCGCGAAATGGCGGAACACATCGCCGGCATGGTGAAGCAGATGACCTGGCGCGACTCCGCGCCGCTGAAGATCGCCGAGTGCAAACTCGAACTCGGCTATCGCGTGCCGGATGAAAAGCGCCTGGCCTGGGCGCGCGAGATGGCAGCGAAACTCGGCGACCGCCTGCCGCAATCGCAGCCGGAGATCTACGCGCTGGAATCCATCTACCTGCATGAGCGTCCGCGCACCGAGTTGATTCTCCAGGCGCTGAGCATCGGCGATCTGGGCATCACCGCCCTGCCAAATGAAGTGTTCGCCATCACCGGGTTGAAACTGAAACGCCAGAGTCCGTTCGCGGCGACCTTCAACATCGAACTCGCCAATGGCGCCGAGGGCTACATCCCGCCGCCGGAACAACACGCGCTCGGCGGCTACACCACGTGGGCCGCCCGCACGGCCGGTCTTGAAACCAACGCCGAGCCGCGCATCATCGAAACCACGCTGGCGTTGCTTGAAGAAGTCGCCGGACGTTCGCGTCGCCCGATCGTGAATGAACCGGGTCCGTACGCGCGAACGGTGGTCGAAGGCAAGCCAGCCGCTTACTGGCGGCTCGAGGAAATGGTCATCCCCGTGGCGCGCGATACGACCGGCCAGCACGATGCCCGGTTCGAAGGCGGCGTCGCCATGTTCCTGCCGGGTGCCGACGGACGCATCGGACATCAACCGCCGGAACCGCCCATGACGAATGCCTTTTCCGGAAATCAGATCAATCGCGCCGTCCACTTCGCCGGCGGACGCCTGCGCGCCGACGTGACTCTGGGCGAAAACTACTCGGTCGAGTTCTGGCTGTGGAATGGTCTTCCGTCGGATGCCCGCGCGGTGACGGGTTACGCCTACTCGCGCGGAGCCGACGGCGATCCCGCGGCAAACGGTGAGCATCTCGGCATTGGCGGTTCGCAGCGCTCCGATCTCGCCGGCCGCCTGTTCCTCTTCAACGGCAACGAGCGCAATGAACTGCTCGGTGGTCGCACGACGCTGGCCCTGCGCGCCTGGCATCATGTGGTGCTCGTCCGCGAAGGCGCGCAGGTGCGTGTCCATCTCGATGGTCGTGCGGAGCCCGAGATCGCGGGCGAGTTTGCGCACACGGTTCCCGCTGGAAACAACTCGCTGTTCATCGGCGGTCGCAATGACGGGTTGTTCAACTTCGAAGGCAAGCTGGATGAAGTCGCGGTCTATCCACGCGCGCTCTCCGCGACCGAGATCGCCTCTCATTACCAGGCGTCGGGTCTCACGCCGCCGGTCAAAGTCACGGCCATCGCACCGCTCGAACCGCCGCTGTCGCCGCAGGAATCCTTGAAGAAGATTCACGTGCGCGAGGGCTTCGAAGTGGAACTCGTCGCGAGCGAACCGTTGACCATCGATCCCGTCGCCATCGACTGGGATGCGGCCGGGCGTTTGTGGGTGGTCGAGATGGCGGACTATCCCGACGGCATGGACGGCAAGGGTCAGGCGGGCGGACGCGTGCGGGTGCTGGAGGATGCCGACGGCGACGGTCGTTACGATCGGCAGACCTTGTTCGCCGAGGAACTCAACTTTCCGACCGGCATCCTCTCCTGGCGCGACGGGGTCATCGTCACGGCCGCGCCGGAAATTCTTCTGCTACGCGACACGGATGGCAATGGTCGGGCCGACTCGCGCGAAGTACTGGTCAGCGGCCTGAGCACCGGCAACCAACAACTCCGCGCCAACGGACTGCGCTGGGGTCTCGACGGCTGGGTCTATTGTGCTGCGGGCGGACATTACCGCGGCTACGCGGCCGAGACCCGCCTGCGTACTCGCGTCGGCGAAGTGGCGGTCGGCAGTCGCGACTTTCGCTTCCGACCCGACACCGGCGAACTCGAACCGGTCAGCGGCCCCTCGCAGTATGGGCGCAATCGCGACGACTGGGGCCACTGGTTTGGCACGCAGAACATCCGACCGCTCTGGCATTACGTGCTAGCGGACGAATACCTGCGACGCAATCCGCACGTCGCGGCGCCCGATCCCACGAAGCAGGTGGTCACGCCATTGCCCCCCAAGGTCTTTCCCGCGAGTTCACCAGAGAAACGCTTCCATTCGTTCAACGAGGCGGGTCACTTCACGTCCGCGTGCAGCGGGATGATCTACCGGGACGATCTCCTCTTTCCGCGCACCACCAGCGAACAGCACGCCTTCACGTGCGAGCCGTTTCACAATCTGGTGCAGCACAACATCGTCACCGATGACGGCGTGAGCTTCACCGCGCATCGCGATGCACCCGAGGGCACGCTCGACTTCTTCGCCAGCGAGGATCGCTGGACGCGCCCGGTGATGGTGCGCACCGGCCCTGATGGCGCGCTCTGGGTCGTGGACATGTATCGCTACATGATCGAGCACCCCGAGTGGTTGCCCGCCGCCGGGCGTGATGAACTGCTGCCCAACTACCGGCTCGGCGATGATCGCGGTCGCATCTACCGCGTGTTTCCCTCCGGCAAGCGGCCGCGCGCTCCCATTCGACTCGACAAGTTGGCCACGCCGGAACTCGTCGCGGCGCTCGAATCTCCAAACGGCTGGCAGCGCGACCAGGTTCAGATGCTTTTGAACTGGCGAGCCGACGCGGGCGCCGTCGCTCCCTTGCAGCGGTTGGCAACGACCAGTCCGAGTCCGCTCGCGAGAGTCCACGCGTTGTGGGCACTTGACCAACTGACAGGGCTGACTCCGCCAGTGATTATCGCGGCGCTTCGTGACCCGCATTCGGGAGTTCGCGAGAATGCGTTGCGCCTCGCCGAGACGAGTGAAGACACCGAAGTCATCGCCACCGCCGCGAAGCTGACTGCTGATCCTGACGCGAAAGTCCGCCTCCAACTCGCGTTCACGCTCGGCGAATGGAAATCGCCTGTCGCCGGCGAAGCGCTCGGACGACTGGCGGTCGCTCACGCGGCGGATGGCTTCCTGCGCGCGGCGGTGTTCAGCTCCGCCGTGCCGCATCTTCAGGCACTGACCGCGTCGATGGTTTTTTCGAGCAGCCCCCTGCCGGGCAATTACCTTCGCGAGCCGCTCGCTGAACTCGCCGTCGCGCTGAATGACCGCCCCACGCTAGCGCTTCTAATCGAACCTGTGGTCCGCGCCGATGACGGCCGGTTCACCGTTGGTCAACTCGATGGTGCCACAACCTTTGTCGACACTGCCACGCGCCGAAAGAGCAGTCTCGCTGAACTGGCCAAAGGCGACGACGCGACGGCCAGGCTCCTGACGGCCGCCTTAAGCGATTTCCCTGGTTCCATCTTCACGTTCGCGCGTCACACGCTTTCCAACGATCAGGCATCACTCGAATTGCGCGCCGCCGCCGCCAAACTCGTCGCTCGCGATCCGTCACGCCGGAAGGACGCGCTGGATTCGCTGGCCGGTCTGTTGACGCCGCGACAGCCGACCGAACTGCAACAAGCCGCCCTCGCAGGCCTGGCCGCGACCGGCGACAACGCCGTGCCCGCGATCGTGCTGGCGAACTGGCTTGGGTATTCGCCGGCGACCAGGTCCGTTGCGCTCGACGTCCTGCAGTCGCGGGAACCGTGGGCCTTCGCTCTCCTGGAAGAAATTCAAGCCGGCGAATCCGTGCCGCTCGACGCCGCGCAACGCGCCCGCCTGCTCCAGCACAGCTCCCGGCGCGTGCGCGATCTGGCGACCCGGGCTTTGTCGGCGCCCTCCAACCGCGCGCAGGTTATTGAGCAGTATCAACCCGCGCTGCGATTGGTTGGTGACGTCGCGCGCGGCCAGGCAGTCTTCGCGCGGGCCTGCATCACTTGCCACAAGCTGGGCGACGCGGGCGGCGAAGTGGGACCCGATTTGAAATCAGTGGCCGGCCATCCGCCGGAGAAACTGCTCGCGAACATCCTCGATCCCAGCGCCGACGTGCAGCCCGGTTACCATGCCTACCAGTGCGAACTGGCCGACGGCACGGAGCTCTACGGCCTGATCACGACCGAGACCGGCAACAGCATCACCCTCAAGTCAGCGGACGGTGCGACGCGAACGGTGTTGCGGAAGGACATCAAGGAACTGCGTGGCGCCAACGTCTCGTTGATGCCCGATGGTTTGGAAAGCGGCCTCTCGCCCCAGGACCTGGCGGACCTCATCCAGTTGCTGCGGAGCGGAGGAAATCGTTGAGACGAAGGCCGTGACTTAACCGCAGATGTACACAAATGAACGCAGATACTCTGCAATCTGCTGCGGGTAGAGCTTCGCCCATACCCGCGCTCCTAGACCACCAGACCCGATCGCAGCTGGAGCGCATCCCCTGCCCCGACTCGGTCGCGACATCCCGAGGTCAGGAGGTCAGCGCCGGCCTTCGCTGGGCCGGCCCCATTTCTTTGCGGACTTGAAACGGGTTTCGCGCATGAACCGTCTAGACCCCTTATGCCATTCAACCTCCCCCTTCGCCGGGCGGCCGCGTTTATATTGACCGGCCTGCTCTTCACCCTTCCCACACTTTCCAGCGCTGCCGAATTCAAGCTGGGCATCCAGTCCTACATGCTGAGCCAGCTGGACTTCGATCAGATGGTCGAGTTTGCCAAGAAGCACGACATCAAACAGCTCCAGCTCTTTGCCCGTCACCTCGGCCCGCAGTCGCCGCCCGAGGAGATTGCGAAGCGGAAGAAGCAACTCGATGACGCCGGGCTGGTGGCCTACACGTTTGGCGTGGCCGGCACATCGCCCGACAAGGAGGAGAACCGCAAGCTGTTCGAGTTCGCCAAGGCGATGGGCATGAAGCTGATCATCGTGGAGCCGCGCGAGTTCAGCATTCTCAACAACCTCGAAGAGCTCGTGAAGGAGTACGACATCAAGATCGCCATCCACAACCACGGCCTCAAGTCGCTTTACGGCAACCCGGCGGTGGTGAAGAGCCTGCTCAACGGCCGTGATCCGCGCATGGGCGTCTGCCTCGACGCCGGCTGGGTGGCCAGCGCGCGCTTCAACCCGGCGCATGTGTTCCAGGATTACCAGGGCCGGGTGTTCGACATCCATCTGAAGGACAAGAAGGTTTCCGCCAGCGAGAACGGCGACGTGGCGGTGGACACGTTCGTCGGCGAAGGTGACGCGAAGCTGGAGCAGTTGCTCAAGGTCGCGAGTGAAGCCGGGTATGACGGTGTCTATGCCCTCGAATCCGACGCCGGTTACAGCGATCCGACCGAGCATATTGTGAAGGCCGGCGAATGGCTCAAAGCCCACTCAACGGCCGAGGCGCTGGCGGCGGTAAAGATCGATGAGCGACCACGAGGCTTCGGTGGGCGTGGTGGTCGGGGTGGTCCGCCCGGCGCCGGCCGCAGTCCAGGTCCTGGAGGTCCCCCTGGAGCTGGTCGCCCGCCCGAAGCGCAGCCGTAACCTTCAACCCGCAGTTCCGGTCTGGTGAACAGTCCACACTCCGAATCTGACGGGATTACTGTTGCCCGACGCAATCACTTGCTCAACTCATGAGAACCAACCGAAACCACGCATTCGCCGTCGCGCGGAGAGTGGTGGTTGCTTCCGCCGACTTGCTCGCCCCGGTCGGGCGCCGGGCATTCTTTCCGATCTTCAAATCATTCGCACTATGAAGCAACGCATCCTCCTCCTCACGCTCGGCGCGACCGCACTTGGCCTGACCGCCACCCTCACCGCCGCGGTCGTCGATCCCTTGCAGAAGCCAAACGACAACCGGTTCACGTTGGTTTCTTTGACGCAGCCCAATGCCCTGGCCGAGCCGATGTCTTTCGAAGTCTTGAAGGATGGTCGCGCGTTCATCATCGAGCGGCGCGGTGCGATCAAGGTTTACGATCCAGCGACGCAAACGGTGAAACCGGTCGGCCTGTTGACGGTGAACAACGCTGTCCGCTCGGGCAATGGCGAGCAGGGTCTCGTGGGCATGACCCTCGATCCGCGGTTCGCAGACAACGGCTGGATGTATCTCTATTATCAGCATCCCACCGAGGAGAAGTCGGTGCTCTCGCGCTGGGAGATTCGTGACAACGTGCTGGTGGCAAACTCGGAGAAGGTCGTGCTCGAATGGCCGGCGCAGCGCGATGTCTGCTGCCACACCGGCGGCGGCATGGCGTGGGACAAGGACGGCAACCTGTTCATCACCGTCGGCAACAATCGCGGCAACAACCTGACCGCCCACACCGACGAGCGGCCCGGTCGCGCGTCCTACGACGATCAGGGCGGCTCCGCCAACTCGAATTCATTGGAGGGAAAAATTCTGCGCATCCATCCCGAGCCGGACGGCACTTACACCATTCCGAAGGGCAACTTGTTTCCACCCGGCACGGCGAAGACGCGGCCGGAGATTTACACCATGGGCCATCGCAATGCCTGGCGCGTCTCGGTGGACAGCCGGACGGGATTCATCTACTGGGGCGAGGTGGGTCCGGACGTGCGCCGCGAGACCGAGACTCAGCCGTTGAGCTTCGATGAATTCAATCAGGCGCGCCAGCCGGGCTATTTTGGCTGGCCTTATTTCACCGGTGAATCGGCGTATCCGCACTTCGACTACGCTGCAAACAAAGCCGGCGACAAGAAAGACCCCGCCAAGCCGCTCAACAACTCGCCGAACAACACGGGCATCACGGAGCTGCCGCCGCTGGCGCCGGCATTCATTTATTACCCTTACGGCGTGTCCGAAAAGTTTCCTGAACTCGGCTCGGGAGCACGATCTGCCACGGGCGGGCCGATCTATCACCGGACTGACTTCAAGGAGCCCAAGCGTCCGTGGCCAGCGTACTTCGAGGGCAAATGGCTCGCCACCGAGTTCTCCCGGCGGGCGGTGTTCGCGATCGCCACGAAGGAGAGTGGCGACTACCTGGGCATGGAACGATTGCTGCCGAACTACAAACCGGTTGAGCCTATCGACGCCAAGTTCGGGCCGGACGGCGATCTCTACGTGCTCGAGTATGGCGGCCGTTGGTTTCAAGCGAGCCCGGACGCTAAGCTCACGCGCATTGAGTTCGAGGGTGGCAATCGCAAACCCCTCGTGCTCGCCGCGGCGGACAAGACCGGCGGCATTCCCCCTTTTGACGTGAAGTTGTCCTCTGTCGGCACCCAGGATTACGACGGCGACAAGCTCACTTTTCGGTGGGACGTGATCGATCAGGGGGGCAACACCCGCACTTTCAACGCGGCGAACCCCGTGGCGAAACTCGAAGCCATCGGCACTTATCTCGCGCGCCTGACCGTGACGGACCCGACGGGTGCCAGCGACAGCAAGAGCGTCAAGATTGTCTCCGGCAACGAACCGCCCAGCGTGGCGCTGAAACTCGCGGGCAATGAGACCTTTTACTTCACCAACAACCCGTTTGGTTATGCCGTGGAAGTAAGCGACCGCGAGGACGGCAGCCTGAAGGATGGCCGCATCAGGGCGGAACAAGTGGCCCTGAGCATTGATTACGTGGCGGCGGATTTTGATCTGCAATCGCTGCTGACACTGGCACCGGGCGACGAAGCGGCGGCGAAGTTTCCCGTGGCGCAGGCATTGATCACCAAGGGCAACTGCAAGTCCTGCCATCTGCCCGACGCCAAGCTGGTCGGGCCGAGCTTCCTCGAGATCGCGAACAAATATCGCGGCAACGCGGAAGCCCCGGTGTTGCTCGCGCAGAAAATTGTCAGCGGCGTCGCCGGGGTTTGGAGCCCGGTGGCAATGCCGCCCAACGCATTCGTGAACGAAGCAGACGCGGCGAACATCCTCAAGTATGTCCTGAGCCTCGGTGGCGGGGTGGACAGCCGGCTGCCGTTGTCCGGCGAGTTCATCCCGAAGTTGGCGCAGAACGATCCCGGCACCGGTTCGTTCGTGATGCGTGCGACGTACACCGACCAGGGCGACGACCTGGCTCCGGCACTGACGGCGCAGAACATCCAGGTCTTGCGCAGTCCGATATTGACCGTGGCCCAGGCGGATCAAAGTCGCGGCATCGAGCTGGGGAACTTCGGCGCCACCGTTTCGCCCGGCGGTTACGTCGCCTTCAAAAACGTGGACCTCACTGGCATCCAGCAAATCGGTGTCGGGGCAAATGCCATGGCCTTCGCCAGCCACAAGGGCGGGCAGGTCGAAGTGCGGCTCGGCTCACCGACGGGCGAGTTGCTCGGCGAAGCGAAAATCGAAGTAACGCAGGGCGGGTTTGGCGGCGGCGGACGCGGAGGCGGAGGCCGAGGTGGCGGTCAACGCGGCACTGCCGCGCCGGTTGTTGCGCCTGCTGGTCCCGATGCGCCGATTCCAGCCGGCACCGCGCCGGCAACCGGCGGAGCGCCTCGGGGTGGTGCTGGTGGTCGCGGTGGCGGGCGTGGTGGACGCGGCGGCGGATTCGCGCCACCGCCCGTGCCCGTGAACATCAAGACCAGCCTCGGCAAGCATGACGTTTTCGTCGTCTTCAAGAACGCTGACGCCGCGCCGGAGGACGCCTTGATGTCGGTGAGTTCGGTGCGCTTCAGCCTGGAGAAAGCGAAGCCAGCGCCGGGCACGAATCCGTAGTCGATGGTTTTTGAGTGAAAGGATCACGCGACTTTATGACAACTCGCCCTACACTTATGGAATGGATTTCGTATCCGGCAACGACCCTTCTGACCCTTGCGTTCTGCTGCAGCCTTACGTTGCAGGCGGCTGAGACTCCACCGAGTCAAGCCCCGGGCCGTCCGCGCGCCAGCGCACCGAAGCCCGGTCCCTGCCCGCTCCCCACCTTGCCGGCACTGCCGTCGCTCACGGACAAATCATTCTACGAAGTTCACGAAGTGCCCCACGGCAAAGTCGAACCGGTGAGCTACAAGAACTACGCCGGCGCCGACAAGCGCATGCACATCTACCTGCCTCCGGGTTATGATAAGAATGAAACCACCCGCTATCCCGTGCTTTACCTGAATCACGGCGGCGGTGACGACGATTCGAAGTGGTCGAACACCGAGGCCAACGGCGGCCACGCGCACACGATTCTCGACAATCTGATCGCCGAAGGCAAAGCACGCCCGATGATCATCGTCATGCCCAGCACGCGTGGGATTGCCGCCGCCAACCCGCCGCCGGTGGACGCGGACGACGCCTGCACGCAGGAGTATTTAAAGGACATCATCCCGTTTGTGGATTCGCATTATCGCACCAAACCCAGCCGCGAACATCGGGCTCTCGCCGGTCTGTCGATGGGTGGTTTCGTCGTGATGCACACCGGGCTGCCGCATCTCGATACGTTCAGCGAACTCTACGTTTACAGTTCGGGCCACTTCCCCGACATCCTGCCCAAGTTCGAGGAGCGTTTCGCCGATCTGCTCAAGGATCCGGAGACGAACAACAAGTTCCGCGTGCCGTTCTACATGGCGCAGGGCGAGACCGACATCGCGCTCCGAAACGGCCAGGGCAACATGGCTATCATCAACAAGTACGGGCTCCGCAACTTTTGGGTCTTGAGCACCGGCGGCCACGAATGGGCCAACTGGCGGCGTTATCTGCATCAGACCGCGCAGATCATGTTTCCCGATTGCGACGCACCTTGACTCGACCGGAAGCTCACGACTAGAACCTCGCTTATCTCCACCTCACTGACTCGACCAACACCATGAACAACTCAAGCAAACGCCACTCGCTCTTCGCCTGCGCGTTGGCGGCGACGTTCCTCGCCAGCTCATCCGCCTCAGCCCAACGCGGCGGCCCACAAGGCCCGCAGGTCATCTCCCCGGAAGTCTCGGCCGAGCGCAAGATCACCTTCCGCATCCTCGCGCCGAAGGCCGAGGCCGTGAAAATTGGCGGCGGTGACATTCCCGGCATTTCCACCAATGGCGTGATGGCCAAGGGCACGAATGGCGTTTGGGAAGTAACGGTCGGACCGGTCAATCCCGGCGCGTATCGCTACAACTTCAATGTGGACGGCTTGTCCGTGATCGATCCCCGGAGCGCGGCGATCAGCGAGTCGAACAACAATGTCTGGAGCCTCGTGCAAGTGCCGGGCACAGACTGGATGGATACCAAGGACGTGCCGCATGGAGCGGTCGGGGTGGTGACGTATTACTCGAAGTCGCTCGGCAAGTTCCGGCGCATGCACGTTTACACACCGCCGGGCTACGAGAACGGCAAGGGCAAGTTCCCGGTGTTCTATTTGTTGCACGGCGCCGGTGATTGCGACGACGCGTGGACTTCCGTGGGCCGCGCCGGGATCATTCTCGACAACCTCATCGCCGCCGGCAAAGCCAAGCCCATGGTGATGGTCATGCCCGCCGGCCACACGCGAACCGGCCCGACACCCCGCCCTGCTGCGTCAACCAACGGAGCCACCGCCACGCCGCCTGCCGATGAGTTCACGCAGGACTTTGAGAACGACATCCTGCCGCACGTGGAAAAGAACTACCGCGTCCACACCGACCGTAAGAATCGCGCCATCGCCGGGCTGTCGATGGGCGGCGCGCAGACCTTGAGCGTCGGCATCCCCAACCTGGAGAAGTTCGCCTACCTCGGCGTGTATAGCTCCGGCATCTTCGGCATCACCGGTACCGGACCCGGCGGCAACGCGTCCCAAGGACCGAGCTTCGAGGAACGGCACACCGCCCTTCTGGACGATGCCAAGTTGAAGAAAGGTCTCAAGCTGTTCTGGTTCGCGACGGGCAAGGACGACTTCCTGATCGAGACGTCGCGCAAGACAGTTGAGATGTTCAAGAAGCACAACTTCGACGTGGTTTACAAAGAGACCGAAGGCGCACACACTTGGATCGTCTGGCGCAAGTATCTGAACGAGTTCGCGCCGCAGTTGTTTCAGTGACCAGTCCTTTGGCTAACTGGCTGAAAGCCATCACTCACTAATCCCGTGACTCCAAAACTCACCCTCCTTGTTTCGTCGCTGCTCACGCTGACTGCCCTCTGCCACACGCAGGCTGCGGCCACAACTTCTTCCATCAACCTCAAGCTCTTGGCCGAGGGGTTCACCGCGCCCATCGCGTTGACTTCATTGCCGGATGACTCGGGCCGGCTGCTGGTCGCCGATCAGGCCGGCATGATTCACCTCGTCAGTCGCGAGGGCCAGCGAGCGGAGAAACTGTTTCTCGATCTCCGCGACAGGCTGGTGAAGCTGAATGAAGGAATGGACGAGCGCGGGATCACGGGCCTGGTGTTGCACCCGCAGTTCAAGGCCAACCGCAAGTTCTACGTGGCCTACAACGCGCCGCTGCGAGCCGGTGGGCCGCCGGACTGGAACGGCACCATGCGCATCTCGGAGTTCCGGGTATCGGAGAAGGACGCGGCACTCGTGCTCGCGGACTCGGAGCGCATCATCCTGGAGATCGACAAACCCGAATGGGGCCACAACAGCGGCCGCATCGCCTTTGGCCCCGACGGCTATTTCTATCTCACCTTGGGCGACGGCGGCGGACCGAACGATGTCGGCAAGCTCGGGCACGCGCCCGAAGGCAACGGCCAAAACTTGCAGACGTTGCTCGGCAAAATTTTGCGGATCGATGTGAACAAGGGCACGCACTACGCCATCCCGGCGGACAATCCGTTCGCCGATGGCAAGAAGGGCCGGCCGGAGATCTATGCCTATGGCGTGCGCAATCCATGGGGGCTGTCCTTCGATCGTGGCGGCGAGCACGAGTTGATCATCACTGACATCGGCCAGGAGCGCTGGGAAGAGGTCAATGTGATCGTGAAGGGTGGCAACTATGGCTGGCGTCTGCGTGAGGGCCTCGACGGTTTCGACCCTAAAGATTCAAACAACGCCCCGGCGGTGGTTCCGAAAGTTGGCGCTAATGGCGAACCGCTGCTTGATCCCGTCCTGGTTTACAAGACGAAGCGTGGCAACAAGCCCGACCCCGAGGCGTTTGGGGTTTCCGTCACCGGCGGCTACATCTATCTCGGCAAGGCGCTGCCACAGTTGTTTGGCAAGTATGTCTTCGCCGACTGGTCGAGCACGATGGGCTTCGGCGACGGTTGCCTGCTCGTGGCCACGCGTCCGCCGAAATCCAGCGGACCCGAACGCTGGACCGCCGAGCGACTGGCGTTGAAGGATTTTCCGGAAGGCAAGGTCAAGGCATTCGTCTGGGGCATGGGCGAAGACGACGACGGCGAGCTCTACGTCATGACCAACGGCGCGAACCTCGTGTCTGGCACACGCGGCAAACTCTACAAACTCGTGCCGCAGTGAGCGGGCCAGGCAGTGGCGGAAACTTGGATTGAAGTATGGGGCGCCTGAAGCTGTCGATGAACACGTAACGGTCACCTCAGCGTGAATCCACTCCGTCACCATCTGCCGCACAGCATTCCCTTTGTGGCGGCGATCCGAGCGGGCGGTAAGCAAACGCCGCAGGCCGCCGCTGCGGGCGTCAGCCGACTCAATCTTGTCCGATTGACAAGGCGGAATGGAGCGGACTGATGTCCGCTGCTGCCAAGCGACCAAGGCGGCCGGCTTCAACCAGGTGAACGCCAACGATGTCTCGAAGGAGCTTCGGCGTTCGCCTTTTGGCCTCTCCCGAAGGGAGAGCCGAGAACAGCCCGGCAGTTTACTGCCGGGTTTTCGTCCGCAAGATGCGAAGTCCCAAAGGGACGGCTGAATCACCCCCAGAGATAACGTTCGTCGTAGCTGATGCGGTGCTTCTCGAGCAATATCCGAAACTCCTCCTGAAACCCCGCCTTCCGATGATGCTCCTCCTGGTTTTCGATGTAGCGAACGATCTTGTTCACTTGCGAAAGACTCACGCTGAATGCCCCGTACTTCTCCTGCCATTTGAAGATGAGCTGATCGGGAAACGTGTCATGCACCCATTTCGACGAGCCTCCCTTAATCAGTTGCATGGCCTTCGCAATCGGCATGGTCGCCGGCAAAGCCAGGAGCAGATGAACGTGGTCGGCCACACCGCCGACACTTACTGCCGTCAGGCCGTTCTCGCGGGCGATGCCACCGAGGTACGGCCAGAGCCGATCACGCAGGGCGGGCGTCATGAGGGGGCGACGCTCCTTGGTGCTGAACACACAGTGAAAGTACGAGGAAACGTAGGACATGACGGGATTCAGCCGTCCCTTCGGGACTCCCGCAATCGCAAACAATCACCCGGCAGTGAACTGCCGGGCTATCTTCGAATCTCCCTCCGGGAGAAACCAAAGCAAATGGCGTCGCCGGGCGCACAGCGCCCGTCATGCGGAGCGCGGGCTTACAACCCGCAGCACGGAGAGAGCGCCGAGCGTGGAAAATACGCCAATGACGGCCAACCCGGCCACCTGCTGCGGGCTGCAAACCCGCGCTCCGGGCCAGCGACGCTGCCTGAACCATGTTCGACTTCGGAGTTCAGGTTAAATGGTGACCCAGGGCCCAATTCACTTCACCGCCGCGTCGGATTTCGCAGGCGCGGCCGGCGGCGTGTGGCCGATCAGCTTGCTCGCCCAGGCGATGAAATGTTTCATGTTGGTGCGATCTTCGTGTCCGCCGTCGTGCTGGCGCCAGGCGAGTTCGCCGGCCACCAAACCCGTGTTGACCGGTGGCATTTTCGCCGCGCGATAGTCGTTCGAATCGCCGATGTCGCGGACGCCCAGCAAACGGAAAGCGGGCCCAGCCGCGACGGTCGCCATGTAGCTGCCCTGTTGATCGAGCCAGTTTGCGTCGCCCTTTTCCGGAATGCCGTAGCTGATGAACGTGGGCCGCGGCGCGCACAAGGCGATCAACTGATGCGCATCGACCGGGATGTCGTCGGCGTCCTTGCGTCCGAAACTCGACTCCTCGGTGCCATACTTGAGAAAATTCCCGGCCATCCAATGATATTCACCGGAGCCGGTGAGGTTCTCGACGGCCTCGCCGAAGTTGCGGCGATGCAGTTTGGCGCCGCCCTCACCCGACGACCCGACCAGGGCCATCGCGAAGCGCGGCTCAAACGCCAACGTGACCAGCGCGGCCTTGCCGTAGCGCGAGACACCCTCGATGCCAACCTTCCTGGCGTTCACCGTCGGATCAGTCTCAAGGTAGTCGAGCCCGCGCGCGGCGCCCCAGGCCCACGCACGCAATGAGCCCCAGTCCTCAGGCTTGCGTGGCTGGCCCTTGTTGGCGAGGCCGATGATGCCCTTGGTGAGTCCCGCGCCATTGTCGGCCTGGATGCTGCCGGGACTGATCGTCGCGTAACCCCAACCGGCGGCGATCAATTGCTCGGTCGATGGCGGATCGGCGAAGGTGCCGCCGCCAAACCCACCAAAGCGATTAGTCGGCTCGGGCTCACCCGGCTTGCGCGGGAAACCACCGCCGCCGAACCCGCCGAACATCATCAGCACTGGCACCGGCCCCTTCGTGTTCATCGGCGTGACCAGCGTCACTTGAATGTTCACGTCGATGGCCGGGTGGGGGGAGTTGTCTACCTTGCCGATGAGGTGCCGGGCATTGACCGGGAGTCCACCCACCACTCGATCCATCGCCTGGGTGGTGATCGACCACGTCACCTTGGGCACGTCTTTCGGCACGCGGCCGAAAACTTCGCGCTCGAAGTCCTCGACGATCTCCGGCCGGCGTTGCTTCCACCATTGTTCAGAGGTGGTGACCTTTTGCCCGTTCTTCAACGTGAGCAACTCCGGCAGGTCGGGAAACGGATTGGCCTTGGCGGGATCGTAGTTGGCGGCATTGGTGGCGGTGGCATTGCCGCTCGGACCAGGCCGCAACCGGATGATGCCCAACTGCTCTTTCATGTTTTGATGATCCTCGCGGGTGGCCTGCTGCGCTGCCTGCTGGGCCGGCGTGGGTCCCCCTTGAGCGGGTCGGCCAGCGGTATCCTGGGACCGGGCAGGTAACGCGGTCGCGACCGACTGCAAGACGATCAGACCAACATACAGTGATCGAGCGAGAGCAGAATGCGTGAGTAACATAGGATTTAGCGTTGGACGGCGGACAGGAATCAAGGTTACTGCCGACCAGAGGAAATTCTCGATCGCCCGCCAAACGGACCCGCCCTCCATGTGTTTCAAGATCACCCAACCCTGCCAGCCGTCCGCGTCCCCGCCAAAACTGCCTCGTAACTTCCTTGAGCTTACCGCGTCTGCTGTGAACACCGCCCACCCATGCTATGAATCAGCTTACTTTGACCGCGCTGGCTGCCTTGCTCGCAATCTCAACCGCCACGGCCGCGGATGTCACCGGCACCTGGAAAGCCGAATTCGACACGCAGATCGGCGTTCAGAAATACACCTACACGCTCAAGCAGGACGGCGGGAAGGTCACCGGCAAGGCGAACTCAGACATCGGCGGCGAGAAGCGCGAGGTCGAGTTGAAGGACGGCAGGCTCAAGGGCGAGGAGATTACGTTCTACGAGACCTTTGAGTTCCAGGGAAACGCAGTTCGCATCGACTACACGGGCAAGGTGGCTGGCGAGGAGATCAAATTCACCCGCAAGGTCGGGGACTTCGCCACCGAGGAACTGGTGGCCAAACGAGCCAAGGTCGAAACCGCACCCGCCGCGGCCGAACAGCCGCGACCCCGGCGCTCACAGGCGCCGATCGTTCTCGGACCTGACGACAAACCGGCTTTTCCGGCCGCGCCCCCCGAGTTTGATCAGAAGCGCGAGGGCGCCGCCCACGGCAGGCTTGAGTTAGTTGAGTACGACTCCAAGTCCGTTGGCAACAAGCGCAAGATGGTGATCTATACCCCGCCCGGTTACTCGGCGGCGAACAAGTATCCCGTGCTCTATCTCCTCCACGGCATCGGCGGCGATGAGACCGAGTGGCAAAAGAACGGCGCACCCGAAGTCATTCTCGACAACCTTCTGGCCGACGGAAAACTCGTGCCCATGATTGTCGTGATGCCGAATGGCCGGGCGCAGCCCAACGACCGCGCCGAAGGAGATGTCTTCGCGTCCGCCCCGGCGTTCGGGAAGTTCGATCAAGATTTGCTCAAGGACATCATTCCGTTCGTGGAGACGAAATACTCGGTGAAGACTGACCGCGAGAACCGGGCACTGGCCGGGCTTTCGATGGGTGGCGGCCAGTCGCTGAATTTCGGACTGGGCAACCTCGACACGTTCGCGTGGGTAGGCGGATTCTCGTCCGCACCCAACACCAAGCCGGCGGAGCAACTGGTGCCGAATCCCGAGGAGGCGACTCGCAGGTTGAAGCTGTTGTGGATTTCCTGCGGTGATCAGGACGGCTTGATCAACATCAGCCATCGGGTTCATGGCTATCTCAAGGAGCAGAACGTCCCGCACATCTGGCATGTCGAATCCGGCAAGCACGACTTCAAGATTTGGAAGAACGACCTGTATCTGTTGTCGCAGCGCTTGTTCCGGTGAGCTGCGTGTTTTAACAGTCGACTCGACCCGTTGGCAGGACGGGCGATCTTCTTCCCGCCTTGTTGATGTCCCTGATACCTGTCGATCCATCCAATAGTATTGTCGCATCATGAAAACCTTGCTCGTCCTCGCCATGTTAACGCTGGCCGTCGCCAACACAAATTTGTTTGCTCAAAGTCAGGTCGTCCGCCTCTACGACGGCAAGGCACCCGGCTCCGAGTCGTGGACGCATTCCGAAAAGGAGAACAACCAGAACCTCTGGAACACGCGCGTCGTATTCAACGTGGCCGATCCGACGTTGACCATCTTCAAGCCTGATCCCGCCAAGGCCAACGGCACGGCCGTCGTCATTTGTCCCGGCGGCGCATTCTTCGCCCTGTCGATCGACAGCGAAGGCAACGACGTGGCGCGTTGGCTCGTCGAGAAGGGCGTCACGTGCTTCGTGCTCAAGTACCGGCTCGTTGAGTGCAAGACGGACGACCCTACGCGCGAGGTCGGCACTCGCGGTCCGCTGGATCAAGTGGTGGCGCCAATCGTCAAACTCGCGTTGGCCGACGGCAACGCCGCGATTGGGCACATCCGCAAGCACGCCAAAGATTACGGCGTGAACCCAGAGCGCATCGGCATCATCGGGTTTTCCGCCGGCGGTACCGTGGCCTCGTCGGTGGCGTTCAACTACACTCCCGAGACTCGGCCGGACTTCGTCGCACCGATCTATCTCGCTTACAACTGGACGATCAAGGGCCAGGGCGTGCCCGCCGATGCGCCGCCGATCTTTGTCCTCGCCGCGACGGATGATCCCCTCGGCCTCGGACCGCAAAGCGTACAGATTTATCAGGACTGGGTCGCCGCGAAAAAGCCGGCCGAGCTGCATCTCTATTCCAAGGGCGGCCACGGTTTCGGCATGAGGAAACAGAATCTTCCCAGCGACCGCTGGATCCAGCACTTCGCCGACTGGCTGGAGGTTCAGGGGCTGTTGAAGAAGTGAGCTTGGAGTAACGGCGACCGGCGACGACGGCTTTCCCTGGAACGGTTGCGGATTCCAAGACCGGTTGACGCATGTAGATCGAACACCAGCTCCGGCCGTCAGACTTGTCTATGCCCAAAAACTCCGCGCCCCGTCCGCACTCCCCGATCCTCGTGGTGCTTTTCATCGGCAGCGGTTGCGCGGCTTTGATCTACGAGGTCGTCTGGCTTCAGTTGCTGCAACTGGTGATCGGGTTGACGACGGTTTCGCTGGGCGTGTTGCTCGGTGTTTACATGGGCGGCATGTGTCTCGGCAGCCTGCTGCTCGCAAGTTTCATCTCCCGCCGCCGGAATCCCCTGCGCGTCTATGCGCTGCTGGAGTTGGGCATAGGCGTCACCGGCTTGGCGGTGCTGTTTCTGGTGCCGTGGATATCGGACCTTTACACCCGGTTCGGCGGATCGGGCTTTCTGGGTATTGTTCTGCGAGCCGGCGTGGCTGCGGTTTGTCTGTTGCCACCCACGATCCTGATGGGCGCCACGCTGCCGGCCATCGCGCGCTACGTGGAGGCGACCCCGAGCGGCGTCTCGTGGTTGGGCTTCTTTTACGGCGGCAACATTCTGGGCGCGGTGATTGGCTGCCTCACCGCTGGATTCTACCTGCTGCGGGTTCACGACATGGCGACGGCCACTTATGTTGCGGTCGGGATCAACCTGCTCGTCGCCTTGATCGCCCTGGCACTCGCAGCGCGAGTGACGCCGGTGAAGGCGACGACCGGGAACCAACTTGCCGCGCCTGAATCACCAGCCGATGCCAAGCCGGTCTTCCTGACGATTGCCCTCTCGGGTTTGGCGGCGCTCGGTGCGGAGGTCGTCTGGACGCGCCTCCTGTCACTCATCTTTGGCGGTACGGTTTACACCTTCTCGATCATCCTCGCGGTGTTCCTCGCCGGGTTGGGTTTAGGCAGCGCAGTTGGATCACTCCTGGCGCGCACGCTGGCGCAGCCACGTCGCGCCCTGGGCATCTGCCAGTTCCTGCTCATGGCGGCCGTTGCGTGGTCGGCGCTGATGATCGTCCGTTCGTTGCCCTATTGGCCGGCGCTTGCGGGCCAAACGGTGAGTCCGTGGTACCAGTTTCAAATCGACCTCGCACGGGCGGCCCTCGCGATGTTGCCCGCAGCTTTCCTCTGGGGCGCGAGCTTTCCCCTCGCCCTCGCTGCCGTCACCAAAGGCCAGGCTGATCCGGGCCGCGTGGTCGGGAGGATTTACGCCGCCAACACCGTGGGCGCGATTGTCGGCGCGCTTGGGTTCAGCCTCGTGCTCGTCCCCTGGCTGGGCACGCAACGGGCGCAACAAATCCTCGTCCTCATTTGCAGCCTCGCGGCCGTGATCGCGCTGACCGGCGCAAAGTCCGTAAGTCGTGAACCACGTCGGTTGCCGCGCCTCGCCCTGCGCTTCGGTTTGCTCGCGCTGGCGTTGCTCTTCGCGTGGACCGTGGCAGCGGTGCCGTGGGGCGTGATCGCCTACGGCCGGCACCTGACGAGTTACGGCAATCGTCTGGCGCCCGGCATCGTCAAGGAAGCGGATGTCCCCACCGACGGCACCCCGGACATCTTCGCCACGTACGTCGGCGAAGGCTTGAACGGCTCGGTGGCCGTCACCAAATGGACGACCGGCGTGCGTAACTTTCATTCCGCCGGCAAGGTGCAGGCCTCGAGTGATCCGCGCGATATGCGGCTACAACGGATGCTCGGCCACCTCTCGGCGCTGACGGTCACCAACCCGGAGTCCATTCTGGTGGTGGCCTGCGGGGCGGGCGTCACCGCCGGTTCGTTCGTCGTGCATCCCGAAGTGAAGCGCATCGTGATCTGCGACATCGAGCCGCTGGTGCCCAAGATCGTGGCGCCGATGTTTGCGAAGGAAAACTACGACGTGGTCAACGATCCCCGCACCGAGGTCGTCATCGACGACGGCCGGCACTTCATCCGCACGACGAAAGAGAAGTTCGATGTCATCACGTCGGACCCGATCGATCCGTGGGTGAAAGGTTGTGCCGCGCTCAACACGCTCGAGTACTACGAAATGTGCAAACAACACCTGAAGCCCGGCGGCGTGATGTCGCTGTGGATTCCGCTCTACGAAAGTGATTCGGAAACCGTGAAGAGCTCAATCGCCACGTTCTTCAAGGCGTTCCCCAATGGTCTCCTCTTCAGCAATGACGACCTGGGTGAAGGCTACGACGCCGTGCTGCTCGGCCAAGTTGAGCCGACGGCCTTCAACCTCGACCAGATGCAGCATCGACTGGATGACGTCAGCCACGCGCGGGTCAAGCAGTCGCTTCAAGATGCAAGTTTCCCAACCCTCTACAGTCTGCTGTCCACTTACGCCGGGCGCGCGACCGACCTTCGGGACTGGACCGCCACCGGCCAGATCAACACCGACGCCAATCTGCGGCTCCAGTATCTGGCGGGCATGTCGTTCAATTCCTACGCCGGCTCGGAGATTCTCAGAGAGATTCTTCAGCACCGGCAATTCCCGGAAGATCTCTTTCCGGGATCTGACGGTCGCAAGTCGGCCCTGCGTTTCGCCATCATGGGGAACCGGTAGACACGGGCGATCTCCCCTGCCCTTGCCTGAGCGGAAAGCTCGCTGGGAAGCGCTGGCAACAAGTGAACACCTCGCGGTTGTCCCTCGCCAATTGCCGGTGTGCCGATGGGACGAAGTCGTAGCTCAATCATCCGACGGGCGCAGCTGCGGCCGCCGCGCCACTTGATCGCAACTTGAACGATTGCCTGCCGTAACCGAACCAGCTCATCATCCCGCCACACACACTGAAGCCATGAAAGTCCGCACTATTCCCACTGGCCCGGCGTTGCTTCGCGACTCCCGTCACAACAAGGACGCCGCCTTCACGTTGGAGGAACGCGCCGCCTTTGGACTGGAAGGGTTGCTGCCCCCGGCCGTGTTCACCATCGAACAACAGGCGGCGCTGGAGATGGAGAAGCTCACGGCCAAACCCGATCCGCTCGAACAATACGTCGGCTTGATCGCCCTCCTAAACCGGAACGAGCCGCTGTTCTACCGGGTGCTCCTGGACAACATCGAGAAGCTCGCACCGATCATTTACACGCCCACTGTCGGCCTGGCCTGCCAGCGGTACAGCCACATTTTTCGCCGGCCACGTGGGTTGTTTCTTTCGCCGGCGGATCGCGGCCACCTCGCCGCACGTCTGCGCAATCTGGCCACTGGCGACATCCGCCTGATCGTCGTCACCGACAACGAACGCATTCTCGGCCTGGGCGATCAAGGGGTCGGCGGCATGGCCATCCCTGTGGGAAAATTGATTCTCTATTCCGCCGGGGCGGGCATTCATCCGTCGCGGTGTCTGCCCGTCAGCCTCGATGTGGGCACCGACAACGCCGCGTTGCTCGAAGATCCATTTTATCTTGGCTTCCGAGCCCGGCGGTTGCGCGGGCCGGACTACGATTCGCTCGTGGAGGAATTTGTGCTGGCCGTCAAAGCCGTCTTTCCGCGCGCCGTGTTGCAATGGGAAGATTTCAAGAAAGGCAACGCCTTCCAACTGCTGGAGCGTTACGTGGACCGGTTGCCGAGTTTTAACGACGACATACAAGGAACGGCGGCCGTCACGCTGGCCGGCATCCTCTCCGGCCTCCGCCACACCGGGCAAACGCTGCGCACGCAGCGACTGATCTTCGTCGGCGCCGGCGGCGCTGGCGTGGGCATCGGGCGACTCGTTCGCGCCGCGCTCGAACAGGCCGGCATCCCGGCCCAGGAGATTCGCCGACAGTTCGTCTTCCTTGATTCGAGCGGCGTGCTCCGGGCCAACCGATCACACGACGATCCCTACAAAGCTTCGTTCGCCCTCACCGCCGAAGACGCGACAGCCATGGGCCTGGGTTCCGACGCTCCGCTGAACTTGTTGCAAGTGGTCCAGGCGTGGCGCCCGACGATCCTGGTGGGAACATCCGGCCAACCCGGCGCGTTCACGCCCGCCGTGATCGAGCAGATGGCCGCCAGTTGCCCGCGACCGCTGATCCTGCCGCTGAGCAATCCCACGAGCAAAGCCGAGTGTACGCCGACAGAGGCGTTGGTTCACTCGAACGGCCAGGCATTGATCGCCACTGGCTCGCCATTTGATCCCGTGGTCTTCGCCGGCCAACGCCATGTCATCGGCCAGTGCAATAACGTGTTTGTGTTTCCGGGAATCGGGCTCGGCCTGTTGATCAGCGAAGCGCGCCGGGTGGTGGATGCGCTCTTCCTGGCGGCTGCCGACGCTGTGGCAGAATTTACGCACCGGGCGCACGCGACCGATCAGTCGTTGTTTCCCAAGATGTCGGAACTCCGCCCGGTCAGTCGTCACGTCGCGCTGCGCGTCGCCCAGGCCGCCCGCACCGCCGGAGTCGGTCAAGACGTGGACGACGCGACGTTGGAGAAGCGCATCGATGATTGGTGCTGGTATCCCGACTACCAACCGCTCGCGGCAACGGACTGATCAAGTGGCGACTTGATCACCCCAACCTTGACGAGACGCGGACGGCGCTCCCCCTCTCCCAGCGGGAGAGGGATGGGGTGAGGGAGAAGCGCGAATCAACCATGTGGCGTGTTTTCTCCCGGAGCTTTCAACCCGATCACTCCTGGCCGGCAATAGTCCGGCAATGGCTTCGGCGCGCGTTCTTGCAGGGCCTGCCAGATGGCATCGCGCACCACCTGCTTCTCGCGGCGCAGACGACCGTTCCAGTAACGCAGCACCTTGATGCCTCGCTCTTCCAGCCAACGGTCGCGCTCCGCATCCGCCTTTGCGTGTTCGGGGAAGCCGTGCTGCGAACCGTCGAGTTCGATGTTCAGCTTCGCCTCGTTGCAGAAGAAATCCAGAGTGTGCGGCCCCATCGGATGCTGGCGACGGAACTTGTAGGCGGAGAAACGGCGGTCACGCAGCCAGCGCCAGAGGAGTTGCTCGGCCCAAGTGTCGGCCTTGCGCAACTTGCGGGCGATGGCCGTTTGCTTGGGCGACTGTTTGAGCATGGGTTGGCGTTTGGGTTTAAGTGGCGCTCTCCCTCACCCTGCCCTCTCCCGCTGGGAGAGGGGGAAGGATCGTCCGTCCTGGGCGAGATGGGCGTTTCGGTTTGGCGGACGGCCCAAGAGGGGGGCGGCGCTTGTCCACGGCGGATTGCCGGCCTGCGCCTTCCTTAGAAATCCAATCCAAAGCCGAACACCAGGCGGGCGTCGTCGGGCTTGGGGATATTGCCGTTCTCGTCCGGCTTGGGTGAGGAGACGCGGTCCCAGGTCAGCGAGACATCCAGGTCGAAGTGCTTGGTCAGCTCAAACTCGAACGTCGTCACGAAGTGATGCGTCGTCTCCCCCACTTCGCGGCTGGTGAACTGCCCCCGGTACTCAACAATCAGCTCGATTCGCTTGGTAAGGTCCCAATCGAAGCGACTGCCGAACGCGAACGCCGCGGAGCCGGTAGAATCGTCCTCGCCCACCTCCACGGATTCAAACCAGCTCGCCTGGTACGCGGGTCCAGCGGTGATGTTCCATTCCAAGGTGGGTCGGGCGATCAAGTCATAACCCACGCCCACGCCCAGGGTCACGCGGTGGCGCAGATTTTGAAACGGGTCGCTGTAGTACTCGGCGAAGGGCAGAATGAGATAGAACCGCCGCGAGAGCCACAGGTCGAACTCGCTGTTCACCCGGTTGTTGTTGGCATTCTCGACGCCATCAATGCTGCTGAGGTTGCCGATGTAATCGAGGCTGAGCCGCGTGGTCGGCGTGCGGCGCTGGAGATGCGCTTGCGCCTGGTATTCCACCGACTCGGTGTTACCCGCCCGCAGGGTCAAACCCAGCGAGAACTTGCCGGACCAATAGCTCAGTTCCTTGGACCCGCCAGGCGTGATGCTCTGGAGCTGGTCCCGAGGCAGCGTGTGCGGTTCGGGGCCACCGATCGTCACCGATTCCGGAGTCACCGTAACCGGCCCGGAGAATTGGGACTTGTCCACAAACAAAACGTCCTGCATGCGCGGTGAGCGCACCTGGCGGATGTCCTTCCAGTCAAATATCAGGTCATCCAGCTCCTCGCTGTCGAACTCGAGCTCGCGATCCTGCATCGCCTTGATCCGGCCCTTCAACCACTCGCCCGACTTGAGTTGAATCCAGTCATAAATGTCATCCTGCGGGATCAGGGGTTCCCAGGTTTTCGATTCCTTGGGGAGATCAAGCTGAAGCCCCGACTTCGGTAATAGCTTGGTCTCCGTGCCGGCCTTTTCGTCCTGCCCGCTGGCCGCCACCGACCAGCCGGCCAGGAGCAAGCCAAGGACAAAGATTCGGGTGAGCAGTTTGGAGATCCGCATATCGCGTGCAGCCACTGTAAGGAGCACGAGCCCGTTCGCCAATCGCAAAAGCCAAAGCGTTCCCGAAACGAACCTCAATGACCGCGACGGCACCACGCCATCGTGCCGGTCCACGGAGACGATCGCCGATGCGGACGGTTGCCCTAGGTCAGCTCACAATTTTTCAAACACCAGCGCGCTCCGCACCGCCGCGGTGGGCACATGCTGAACCAACTTGAACCCCGCATCGCCGGCCCAGTCTGCGATCTCCTGCTCCGAATAGCAGCGCCCCTGCGTGACGTGCATGAGCAGGACCGAGTACTCGGCGACGTGCAAAGGGCCGGTCTTGTCCGCATTGAGAAACGTGTCGTGAACGATCAGCAGACCGCCCGGCTCCAGCGCAACCGCTGACGACTGCAACAGCTTGCGGACCAGGATCAGATCCCAGTCGTGCAGGACGTTGGATAGCAGATGAACATCATGACCTTCCGGGAAGCGACTGGTCAGCATGTCCTGCGCGATTACGTCCACCCGATCGGCCAGGCCGCGTTCGCGAATCGCATTGGCGGCGATGCGATCCACCGGCGCCTTGTCCAGCACGGTGGCGCGCAGCCCCGGGAAATGCGCGCACAGCGAACAGGCGTAAACGCCCGAGCCACCCGCGACGTCGAGCAATCGCTTGCGCCCGCTCAAATCCACATTCTTCGCGAGCGCCTGCGCGAGCAGGACCCCGCGACAATCCATCATCGCGGTGAACTCTTTCGCAAACGCTTCGGTCTCCATGGCCTTGTGCCAGTCCTCGTGATCCTTGCGACCCGCGAAACTCGCCGGCTTGCCCGTCTTCAGGCATTCGAGCAACTGGCCAGCGACCGGCCGGTCTTTAACGGGCGGAAAATAGGGACCGATAAACCACGGCGAATTGCGGACGAGGTGTTCCCGCGCGGAATCGGTCAGCGAAAGACTTTCGCCAGCGCGTTGCAGCCAGCCATTGGCGACAAACAACGTGGTCATCACGTCCACGGGGCGGGCGCGAAAACCGAAGTGCCGGCAGATGGAATCATTCGTCTGCGGTCCAGCCGCAAGCCAACTGAAGAAGTCGAGTTCCTTGAGCGCCGCGATCAGCATCTCGCTGGCATAAAGGGCGTCGCGATGCCGGTAGATTGAAGTCGGATCGGTGGTCGGCTGCGCGGTCAGTGCATGCATGCGACGCAAGGAAACCGGCAATCGAGCCGCCGTGCAAATGTTTCGTGGCCGGGAGGCGCGCCTCGTGGGCGTTGAATTCAGGGACGACGACTTTGGCTTTGCTCCCGGCCAGTCGCTTCGTTTACAAACACTCCACCCCAGCACAGACAAATGAAGATCATGCCAACCATCCGTCTCCCCGCACCCGTCCGTGGCGCCACCGCTTCGCGGCGCCGCTTTATCCAAAAGATTATGACGGGCGCCGGCCTCGCCGCGGCAGCCGCCGGGGCGGGCGCCGCCGAGCAGACGCCGGTGCCGGTGCCTTACGCCGGTGGCCAGCGAGACCGCGATGGAAATCCCCCGCGCCTCAAGACCAAGCTGCGGATCACCAAGCTGGAGACGATGCTCGTGAAACCGCGCTGGCTCTTCCTCAAGATCCACACCGACGAAGGCATCGTCGGCTGGGGCGAGCCCATTACCGAAGGGCGCGCCAAGACTTGCGCCGAAGCGGTTGCGGAGATCGCGCCGTATCTCATCGGCAAAGATCCGCGCAACATCGTGCATCACTGGCAGGCGATCTATCGTCACGCCTTCTATCGCGGCGGTCCGATCCTCACCAGCGCGCTGAGCGGCATCGAACAGGCGCTCTGGGACATTAAAGGCAAATTCATGGGCGTGCCCGTGTATGAATTGCTCGGCGGTCCGACGCGCGATCGCATCCGCGTTTACGCGCATGTCGGCAACAACCCGGAGCAACTCAAGCGACGCAAGGAAGAAGGCTTCACCGCATTCAAGACGGGCGTGAAGAACAGCACGAAGTCCGGCGTGGTTGCCTCGAAGCAGTTCATTGACGAAGCGGCGGCGGCGTTCGCGGCATTGCGCGAGGCGGGCGGAAACAACGTGGACATCGGCATCGACTTTCACGGCGCGATCAGTCCGCAGAACGCCAAGCTGCTGATCAAGGTGCTCGAACCCATGCAGCCGATGTTCATCGAGGAACCGATCCAGTGTCAGGACGTCGAGGGCATGGCGGAGATCGCGCGCGGCACGCATCTGCCGATCGCGACGGGCGAACGGCTGTTCACGAAGTGGGCCTTTCGCGAGGTGCTGGAGAAACGCGCGGCCACCATTCTCCAGCCGGATCTTTGTCACTGCGGTGGCATCATGGAAGCGCGCTTGATCGCCGGCCTCGCCGAGTCGTACTACGCCACGATGGCGCCGCACAATCCCTTGGGCCCGATCTCGCTCGCCTGCGGCCTGCAACTCGCCGCCTCCATTCCCAATTTCCTTTGCCAGGAACAAGTCAGTCTGGGTGAAGGCATCTTGAAGACGCCGTTCAAGGTCGAGAACGGACACGTGGCGCTCCCGGAAGGCCCGGGGCTAGGCATCGAGATCGACGAGAACGCGCTGGCGGACAAGATCGGTCATGACTGGCGGAATGCGGAGACTTACTTCGAAGACGGCTCCGTCGTGGACTGGTGATGCCGGCCAACTTCACACATTTCTTAAGTTGCGACTGGGGCACGACCGCGTTCCGGTTGCGACTCGTTGCACTGGCTGGAGGCCAGATCGTTGCCAGCGTTGAAACCGACGAGGGCGTGAAAGCGATCAACACGAAACTGGGCGAGCCCAAATGGCCGACAGCGCGGGCGGAGGCCTTCGCCGAACATCTTCAGCAAGCCGCCGCACGCTTGTTGAGTGACGGCGGGCAGGCGGACACGCTGGTCCCAATCGTGGTGTCGGGCATGGCGTCCTCGAGCATCGGCTGGCAGGAGTTGCCGTATGCGCCGCTGCCGTTTGCGATCGACGGCGCCGGGGCTCGCGTCGAGCGGTTGAACCTGGAACTGGCACCCGGGCGAGCCCAACCTGTACTGCTGATCTCCGGCGTAGCCGGCAGCGACGAGATGATGCGCGGAGAAGAGACACAGTTGATCGGGCTGCTGGGGATGCCACACTTTGCAAAGTGTGGCGCGGACAGTGTCGTCGTTCTGCCCGGCACGCATTCCAAACATATTCGCGTGCGCGACCGGCAGGTGATCGGGTTTCAAACCTTCATGACCGGTGAACTGTTTCAGGTGCTCATGCACCATAGCGTCCTGCGGTTCACCACGAGTACCGCAAACACGCTGCTCGACGAGGCGCCCTTTGCCGACGGCGTTCGGGCCGTGCTTGATCGCGGGCTGAGCCGGACGCTGTTTCAAGTGCGAAGCCGGGGCGTGCTGGCGGGGAAATCCAATGAGCAGAATCGAGATTACCTGGCCGGCTTGTTGATCGGCGACGAAATGGCGGCGCTGGCTGCAATGCCGGGTGATTCACCAATCCTACTCGCGATGAACCAGCCAATGTCCGATTACTACATGAACGCGGCTAGGGTCATTGGCATCGCCGAACGCTGCGAAGCGGTGAACCACGGCTGGCTCGATCAAATCGTCGTTCGGGGCCAGTCGACACTGCTCGATCGCTTCAGCGGTCTCTTGAATTGATAACGCCCCATGCAGCGAATGAAGTCCGACCCACCTGAACCAGCCCGGCGCCTGTTGATCGGCATTCTTCGCGGCTTTGACCAAGGCGCCATCGAACAGATCGTTCCCGTGTGTCTGCGTGGCGGCTTGCGCGAGCTCGAGATCACCATGAACTCACCGCAGGCCAGCGAGCTGATCCGCATCGCCAGCGAACTGGCGGGTGCCGCGATGC
Source organism: bacterium (assembly GCA_031362805.1). Taxonomy (GTDB): domain Bacteria; phylum Verrucomicrobiota; class Verrucomicrobiia; order Limisphaerales; family RI-55; genus RI-55. The sequence continues at coordinate 14,088 of JANLTG010000088.1, read as the reverse complement.
GCATCGGTGCCGGCACCGTCCTGAGTGAACGCGACCTTGATGACGCGCTGGCGGCCGGGGCCGGGTTCATCGTCACGCCGGTCGTCAAGGAGACGATCATCCGCCACTGCGTGGCCGCGAAGGTGCCGGTGTTTCCGGGCGCGTACAGCCCGACCGAGATCGTTCGCGCCTGGGATCTAGGTGCCACGATGGTGAAGGTATTCCCGGCCGATCAACTGGGACCGGGCTACATTCGCAACGTCAAGGCACCGCTCCCGCACATCCGCTTGCTGCCCACCGGCGGCGTGTCGCTGGCAACCCTGCCGGCCTTCATCAGCGCCGGGGCCGATGGCTTTGGTGTCGGCAGCCCGCTGTTCGACCCGCAGCGAATCGCCGCCGGTGACTGGAGCTGGTTGGAGGAGCGGTGTCGCGCGTTTGTTCGCGCTGCCGACGGTATCGCTTAGCGCTGGTCTGAAAAAGGAGCGCGGCTGTGTCGAAGACCAGCCGCAGCATGGCGAGAACACTCCAAGGCACCGGAATTTGGGGAACTTGCTGCGGCGGGTCGGGGACCACACAGCCGCGCTCCGTCGGTTTCAAACAGGCTCTGACCGGCTTGGGTTCGCCGCCCGAACAATTGAACAGTACGCAGATTGGCCGGTCGAAGCCTCCATGAAAAAGGACTCGTTGCGTCGCGGCTGGCAGTGGTTGGTTCGCGAATGGATTCGGCCGGTGCTGCCGGTGCTATTGTTGCTTACGGTCGTCCGCTCTGCGGTGGCCGACTGGAACGACGTGCCCTCCGGTTCGATGAATCCCTCGATTCTCGAGGGCGATCGCGTGTTCATCAACAAGCTTGCTTACAGCGTCCGTTTCCCAATGACGCGCTGGCATCTCGCGGAGTTCGAGGGACCACAACGAGGCGATGTGGTGGTGTTCATTTCACCGCACGACGGCAAACGCCTGGTCAAGCGCGTGATCGGCGTGGCGGGTGATCGCGTGGAACTGCGGAGCAACCGGCTGTGGTTGAATGGGGAGCCCCTCGCTTACGAACTCGCCACCGCCTCTGCGCGTCATGAGATCGCACCGACGATGCCTCCCGCCTGGCCGGTCGCGGTCGAACGCCTACCGGGTCACGCTCACCCGGCCATGGGCAAGCCCGACGTTAACGCACGACGCAGCTTCGGGCCCACCGAAGTTCCGGAAGGGCAAGTCTTCGTGATGGGCGACAGTCGCGATGACAGCTTTGATTCCCGCTATTTCGGCACCGTGGAACGCAGCCGTATCCTGGGTGAGGCGACGCATGTGGCGATGTCGTTCGATCCGGAGCACTACTACCTCCCACGCTGGAATCGGTTCCTCACCCGCTTGCCTTGACGTGATTGGGTCGTTCCCGAATCTTGCCCACTGATTGGGGAAGAATCGGAAGTCACAACCGATGTTGCCCCGAATGGCGGCTGGGCGACAAGAGTCTCGCCCTTCCAATTTCAGGCCTGACGCGCTTCCCGCACGCGGCAATTGTCAGCGCCGCGTTTCGCGCTTCTCTCGGCTTCTCTCGTCGACCATGCTCCGCTGATGGTTATCATCACGGACGAACGTTGCACCGGCTACCACTCGGAGGGGCATCCCGAGAAGCCCGCTCGCATCACCAATTCGTTGGCGCTGCTGCGTGCGCAATCAGCTGTTGAAATTGCCTGGGCGGAGCCGGCGGAGCCCACCCAAACCATGCTGACCCGGGCGCACACCCCCGCCCATATCGAGCGGGTGAAGCATGCGCACCTGCCGTTTGATGCCGACACGGCCGCGCACCCGGGAATCTATTACCACGCGTTACGCAGTACCGGCGGCGCCGTGTTCGCGATGCAGGAAGCGCTGGCCGGCAAGTCGGTATTCAGTTTACTGCGCCCGCCGGGGCACCACGCCACCAAAGACCGGGCAATGGGTTTCTGTTACTTCAATTCGATCGCCATTGCGGTCCTCGAAGCCAAGGCCCGTGGCATTGAACGCGTCGGCGTGCTCGACTTTGATGTCCACCACGGCAACGGCACTGAGGACATTCTCGTGAATCAACCCGGTGTCACGTTCGCCTCGGTTCACCAATTGCCCTGCTACCCCGGCACCGGCGGCGCCCATGTGGGCAAGAACTGTTACAACTTTCCAGTGCGGCCATTCACGCAGCGCGAACCATATCGCGGCAACCTCAGCGAAGCGCTCGCCCGCGTCCTCAGCGGGGATCCCCAGGTCATCGCGGTGTCGGCGGGCTTTGATGCCTATGTGAAGGACAAGATCGCCCAGCAGACACTCGAGGCAGAGGATTTTCACTGGATCGGCGGCGAACTGCGCAAGTCCGGCGTGCCGTTCTTCAGCGTGTTGGAAGGTGGCTACAGCGACGAATTGCCGGAACTGATTCTCGCTTATCTCAAAGGCGTTTCCGGCAAGTAATCCCGCCGCCTGGCGCGATCGGCAGCGCGCGCAGAAATATCCCTACTTTTCTCTCGCCAAATTCTTTGCTGGAGGGCAAACACTCGGCCTTTGTTTCCATGAACGAACAGATCGTCATTCTCGATTTCGGGTCCCAATACACTCAGGTCATCGCCCGGCGCATCCGCGAGTGCAACGTTTACTCGACCATCCTCAGTTACAAGACGCCCGCCGCCAAGATCAAGGCGCTCAATCCCAGCGGCATCATACTGTCCGGCGGCCCCAACAGTGTTTACGACAAGAAGGCGCCGCTGCCCGATCGCGGGGTGTTCGCGCTCGGTGTCCCCGTGCTGGGGATTTGCTACGGCGTGCAATTGCTCGCGCATTTCCTCGGCGGCAAAGTCGAGCCCGGCCAGAAGCGCGAGTTCGGCAAAGGCACGCTGACCGTGCTCGACCCAACCTGCGCGCTGCTCGAAGGCCTGCCCACCACCTCCCAGGTGTGGAATTCACATGGCGACAAACTTACCCGGACGCCGCGCAATTTCGCCACCGTCGCCGCCACCGAGAATTCGGATTACGCGGTGATCGAGCATCGCAAGAAGAAATTCTTTGGGCTGCAGTTTCACCCGGAAGTCGCGCACACGCTGCGCGGCAAGGACATCATTTCCAACTTCGTCCACCGCGTTTGCGGCTGCGGCAAGAGCTGGACGATGCGCAGCTACATCGACCAGGCGGTGGAGGAGATTCGCGCCCAAGTCGGCAAGGAGCACGTCATTCTCGGGCTCAGCGGCGGCGTGGATTCGAGCGTGGCCGCGGCGCTGATCCACAAGGCCATTGGCAAACAGCTCACCTGCATCTTCGTGAACAACGGCCTGCTCCGCGCGCGCGAAGCCGAAGTCGTTCGGGAGGTCTTTGGTCGCAACTTCAAACTCAAGCTGGAGTATGTCGATGCCTCCCGGGAATTTCTCAAGCGCCTCAAGGGTGTGACGGATCCCGAGCGCAAGCGCAAGATCATCGGCCGGGCGTTCATCGAGGTGTTCCAGAAAGCGACCCAGCGTGCGGGCAAGGCGAAGTTTCTCGCGCAAGGCACGCTGTATCCCGACGTGATCGAATCCGTGCCGATCGCCGGCAATCCCGCCGCGTTGATCAAGAGCCATCACAACGTCGGTGGCCTGCCCAAGAACATGAAGTTCAAACTCGTCGAGCCGTTGAAGTGCCTGTTCAAAGACGAGGTGCGCCTGCTCGGACTCGAGCTCGGCCTACCGCGCGAGATCGTTTACCGCCAGCCCTTCCCAGGCCCCGGCCTGGCCGTGCGTTGCCTGGGTGAAGTGACGCCCGACAAGCTGCGCATCCTCCGGCGCGCGGACGCCATTGTCGTCGAGGAGATGAAGGCGAGCGATCTGTATTACAAGACGTGGCAGAGCTTCGCGGTGCTGCTGCCCGTGCGCAGCGTCGGCGTGCAGGGCGACGTGCGCACCTACGACTGGACCATCGCCATCCGCGCTGTGGATTCGCAGGACGGCATGACGGCCGACTGGGTCCGGCTGCCTTACGAGCTGCTGGAAAAAGTCTCGCTGCGCATCACCAACGAAGTGCGCGGCATCAACCGCACCGTGCTCGACTTGACCAGCAAGCCACCCGGCACGATCGAGTGGGAATAGAATACGCATGCCGCACTACGAAGTGGCGTGATCTTTCGGGCGGGCCGCGGTCCAAGCTAAGCAATGCAATCGCCCACAACGAATCGCCCGCCGCTCGGTCTTGGCAAACTCATCCGGCGCGGGTTGGCAGCGTTCGTCATCGTCTTGTTGCTGCTCTTCGCGGGTGCGCGCTACAACCTGCGGCGCCAGCTCAACGCTGAACTGGACCGCATCCGCGCCGCTGGGCAACCGGTGACGCTCATCGAGCTGGATCAACAATTTCGCGATCTCGGCGGCCGACCCGATCACAGCAAGGAGTTGCATCTGGCGATCACCGAAGTCACCGCGATCTACCAACGCTTCGAGACCAATGGCATTCCTGGCACCTCCGTTACGATCCAGGACTTGCCGTTGTTTGGTGCCGGCAAGACCAAGACCCTGGTTGCGGGTCAAGCCCTGCCGCCTGAGATCCGCAATGCGCTGGCACGCGCACTAACTGAACTTGGTCCAGCCCTGGATAAATTGAGCGAGGTCATAGGCCAGAGCGATCACGCCTTTCGTCATTCGCTCGCAATGACAAACGGGATGCTCATGCTCATGCCGCATCTTTCTCCCTTGAAAAGGACCTGGCAGTGGCTTTCCCTGCGGTCAGCCTATGAACTGGATAGCGGCAATGCCGAGCCAGCCATCGGTGCCATCATCGACGGCTTTCGGCTCTCGCGCACTTTGGAGTCCGAGCCAACCCTGATCTCCCAGCTCGTGCGGCTTGCCATGCTTCGGACTGCCCTCAACTCCGTCGAACGGCTGCTTGCGTTTCACTCACTTACACAGGAACAAGCTGGAAAATTGCGCGGAGAACTGAATGCTTCGCGCCCAGATCGGGCAATGCACATCGGCATGCAGGGCGAGCGCTGCATGGGGTTGGAAGCGATGCAGGCAGGGTCAACCAACTTTTTCACCATCAATTCACAATTTAACGAACCGACGTCCTCTGGTGTGGCGGCCAGGGCGATGATGCAACTCTATCGCATGTCCGGCTTAGCCGACCGAGATATGGCGTTCTATCTCAGAAAAATGAACACGGTCGTGACGGTCGCGACCAACAGCATTCCAAAGCGAGTCGCGTTGGCGAATGATCCGGCCACGTTCGACCCCGGTTCCCATAAAAAATTCTACATTCTCTCCTCGATGCTGTTGCCGGCATTGAACAAGGCATTGCTCAAAGAAGCCGACTGCCTGACGGCCATCGCCGCCGCAGACGCGGCACTCGCCCTGGAAGCCTTTCGCGCTGACAACTCGGGCAGGATTCCCAGCTCCTTGAGCGAACTCGTGCCGGTTTACTTCCGCGAGGTTCCAATCGATCCGGCCACCGAGAAGCCGCTTACGATATTCCCAGCTTCGACGGGTTACGTCATCCACGGCGCCGGACCACTGTTCACCGTCCGGCGATGATGCTGATCAGCGGGGCTGCGAAAAGATCGGCAAGATCCGGAAAAGCCACCAGCCAATCCACGCCAGGACGATCAACCCGACCACCGCCGCAACTCCCTTCAATATCTTGGCCTGCTTGAAGATCTGCTCGGTCTTCGCCTTTTCGACCTCCCGGAACATCGCCAACTCCTTCTCGATGGTGTCGAGGGCGGCGACCTGATCGCGCAGCGGCACCGTCACCCACGCACCGGCTTGACCCGCGAAGTTGGCGGGCAACATGGCCAGCTCTTCGCCGGATGCGTCGTGGAACTCGCCCGTCTGCCAGAACGGTGCGGTCAATTGCGACCATACCCGCACGATGCCGTGGTTTTGCGCCACCTTCTTGTGCCGTTCCCACAACAGCGGGCGCAACGTGTCGGCCAGGTCATAGCTGGGAAACAACTCGCTGTGCAGGCGTCCTTGTTTCGCCGCCATCTGCAAACCCACCGCGCCGACAATTCGACCCTCGGTATCCGCCACGACCTGGAACTCAGTGAAGCGCTCCTGGAGCGCTTCGACGGGAAGCTTTTCCATCCGCCACAGCTCGACGAGTTGCGGCAGGTCATCCAAGGTCGCGCGACGGACGTCTTGCGGGAGGAATTTCATGCGGCGGGAGTATGCGAATCCATCGCCTCCGGGTAAAGAATTTGGTGGCCGCGAGATCGAAAGCCACCCGGCACGCCCTGCATTGGCAGATGGACTGATATCACTTCTCTGCGAAAGCCGGTGGACTCGATTAAGGCTCCACCTCTCCCCCCGTCCCTGATACGTATCTCTCCTCCACCCGAAGTGGAGGAGAGGGTGCCCGCAGGGCGGGAGAGGAGGCACCTCGTCCATTGAGCCGCTTCCCGGTTGGACTTGGTATGGCTTCCCGATTTCCCCGCAGTTGCACTGCGCCGTTGTGTTGCCTTGGGCCGCCTGACAAAGTCTCGGTGTGCCTGCTCCCTTTGCGCGTCGTCTCCAACCCGAGATGCTCGACATCCTGCCGCCCGCTGACCCGCGGGCCGTGCGCTGCCGTCGCGACCTGAAGCTGATCAACTGGCTGCTGGGCAATCATCGTTGGCTGCTACAAGCGCTGCACAGCAACTTCAAGCAACTTGCTGGCGGTGTGGTGGAACTCGGAGCCGGCGATGGCACATTCCTTCACCGGCTACACCGCCGCCATCCCAACCTTCGCCTGGCCGGCTTCGACCACGCGCCGCGGCCTGCTGACTTGCCCAGCGATGTTGCGTGGCGTTCTGGAAATGTCTTTCAACACGAAGGGCCGTGGCCGGGCACCGTGATCGTGGCCAATTTGTTTCTCCATCACTTCACCGTCGAACAACTCCAGGCCATCGGTCGCCGGCTCGAAGGCGTCCGGATGCTGCTGGTCGGCGAAGGCCATCGTGATCCGAACGTCATGCGGCGCAGTGGCTGGCTGAATCCGCTGCTCGGCGAAGTGACGCGGCACGACATGGAGATCAGTCTGGCTGCGGGATTCGTCGTGGGCGAGCTGCCGGAATGGCTGGGGCTAAGTGATCGCGATTGGATCGTCACCGAGTCCCTTAACATGTTTGGCGCGCTGCGGCTGCTGGCGATCCGGCGCGAGCAATAAATCAGGGGGCCGGCACCGGGCCGATGGCGTAGAGTTGCTTGCTCGTGCGCAGAAACAGCCGGCCATCGGCAATCGCCATCGCGGCGAGCGTATCTTCATCGAAGTTGTTTTGCGCCAGCACTTGAAAAGCCTTGTCCGCTTTCACGACCGTGCAGTTGCCGCGGCCGCTGAGGAAATAGACGCGCCCATCGGCGGCGACGGGCGACACTTTGGTGCCCTCCGTGAAGAGACGTTCCTCCCAGTAAGCCTGGCCGGTCCGCAAGTCGATGCATTGCGCGATGCCATCATCCCGGATCGTGAAGGCGAGGCCATAATAGATGACTGGGCTCGGGCAGTCCGGCGAGTAACGCGAATTCATCCAGAGCCGCTGCTCGAATGCCGTCCCCGCCTTGGCACCCTTGCCACGCGCCCGGATGGCCATGAGGCGTCCACGATTCTGAAACCCGGATGCGGCCGTCAGCACGAAGTCACCCGCCGCGGTCGGACTGGCAATCGTGCGGCCGTAAGGATGCGGCACGTCCAGCCCACCGCTGACCCACAGGCGATCTCCGGAAACCGGATCGTAGGCGTCCAAGTGATCAGCGCCGGAGACGATGATCTGCGTCTGGCCATCCACGGTGGCCAGCGTCGGGCTGGAGTAAGAATCCTTGGCTTCCTTGGTGGCGCCGTGATTGCGCAGCGTTTTCCACAGGTCCATGCCGGAGTCGGCATTCATCGCGAGCACGTAGGATGGCCCTTGGTGCATGATGGCCAGATAGAGTTTGCCATCGTGGAGAATCGGCGAGGTGCCCATGCCCCACATGGTGTTGAACTCGCCATGAACCTTCTTGAGATCGCGCTCCCACACCATCTTCCCATCGCGATCCAGACACACCATCTGCCCGGTTCCGAACAGCGCCCAGACCCGCTTCTCGTCGGCGGCCGGCGTGGGCGTCGCCATGTTGATTGATTCGTGCGTCTTCACGTTGCCCGCACCGATCTTCTGGTCCCAGAGCAAAGAACCCTTCTCCGGATCGTACGCGAGCACGTTGAGGGAATCGCCCTCCTTTTGCGTCGTCAGATAGAGGCGGCGCGCCACGACCACGGGCGAAGAAGCGCCTTTGCCCGGAGGCTCCATCTGCCAGACCAGGTTCGAGCGCGGACTCCAGGCGATCGGCAGGCTGGTTTCGGTGGAAACCCCATGGGCTTGCGGCCCCCGCCAACCCGGCCAGTCCGCGCCCGGCATCAGCGTCAGGGAGGCAGCGAAGAATAGAATGCCGAGGAGTCGCCGTTTCATGTTTGCGCGGGTGTGGCGCAACAATCTGCAAATCCCCGCGAATGATGTCGAGCCTGAGGTTGCTCAAACGGCTGGGATGAGGAACGCTTTCACCCCGTGATACGACAGGACTATCTGCTGAGGATGATCGAGCAAGCCGCGCAGATGCTCGCGCGATTGTTGCGGCTGCGCGGGGCGAACAGCGTGGCGGCGGAAGTCGCCGGCCGCGAGGCGACCACGGAATGGCTGGGCTTGGAAACAGCTCAACTGCAGGCCATGACCGATGAGGAGATCATCGAACACCTGCGCCGCACTGGACCCTTGCTGGAATTTGCGGTCCGGCTCGGTGTCGCCATCCGCCTGCTGCAACTCGAGGCCGACCGACTGACCCTGGCGGGCGAGGTGGGGCCAGCTCAAGAGTTGCGCGCCACCGCGGCCTGCTTGTTGTTGCGCGCTCACATTCTTGGCGTTGCCCCCGAGTTGCCCGAGTTTGCACCGAAGCTTGGGGACCTCCTGGAACCCATTCGCGTCGGCGAACTGCCGGCGCGGGTGGGTGTGCTGTTGATGTGCCACCACGAGCACAGCGGCCAGTTCGCCGCTGCGGAAGATGTCCTGTTCGAACTGCGCGACACGCTGGGTTACTCCGACTGGCTGGGAGAACTTGGCGAATCCTTCTACGCGCGATTGCGACTCTATGCTAATGCGGAGCTCACAGCCGGCAATCTGCCACAAGTAGAAGTCGAGCAAGGCACACAGGAATGGCGCTCGTGGACCGCGAGTCAGCGAGCCACCCACCGATAGGCTTTGCCGGCGTTCACCGAGAAAACTTTCCGCGAAGCATCGCCCCCGTCCCCTTTTGCGGCGAAATATTCAGCGACGATTCGCTGGACATCGAAGAGCGGTGCGAACAACGCGCTGACTGGCCAGTTGCTGCCGTAGATTAATCGATCCTCGCCGAAGTCATTCCAGATCGCCTCCAGCCACGGCGCATAGTAGGCCGTATCCGTGGGAGCGGGCTTGGCGAATCGTCCCGCCCCTTCCACCAAGCCGCTCACCTTGGCGTAAACATTCTTGTGCCGCGCCGCTTCACCCATGGCTCGACGCCACGTTGGATCGGGTGCTTTGCCATCGATGGCGGTATTCGCGACGTGATCGACGACGATCCGCAGGTTCGGAATCTCCCGCGCGAGTCGGGCCACTTCAGGGAGGCTTTCCACACCAACATTGACATCGAGCTGCAAGTCGCGATCGGCCAGCAGTCCGAGCCTGCGGACAAACTCACGATCACGCATCCCGCTGCCGAAACTCCCGCCGCTCACCCGAATGCCGCGATAAAGCGGGTTCACAGAGAAGCGCGCCAGGTCGGTGGCGAACGATTCCCTGGCTGGGTCCAGGTTGCCGCAAAAGCCGACGATGAACTTCTCGTCACGGGCGAGATTAAGAATCCATTGGTTGTCCTCAACCCAGGAACTGGCCTCCACCACGACCGTTCCGGACACGGGCGCGGGCACCTTCTCGGCCAGATAATCAGCCGGCTTGATCGGGCGATACAGAAACGCGTCGTTCTTGCCGGGCCACGGCACGCCTTCCGGCCGGGTCGGATCGTAGAAGTGCGTGTGGCAATCGATGATCACCAACGAAGGGGGCAAGCAAATGAAGGGCTTCCGCGCGCAGCCCGCTGCTGCCACGAGAGCACCGGCTCCAGTGGATTGAAGGAATTGGCGACGGTTCATGGTTGGGAAGTTAGTCGGGCGATGGATTCAACGACAGTCAAAACGCGCGAGCTTGAAAAGCGAAAGGTCCAAGCGACTGCTCTGGCTGGTGGCGAGGTCGGCGACAAGTTCACCAATCGCGCTGGCGAACTTGAAGCCGTGGCCGCTGCACGGACTCACGATCAGGACATTCGAGTGAGCGGGGTGGTGATCGATCAGGAAATGTTCGTCCGGCGTGTTCGTATAGAGGCAGGTCGTGCTCTGATGCGGCAGCCCGCGCAGTGCTGGCAGGAAGCGGCTCACCAACGCGGACATTTGAGCCCGCTCCGCATCGCTCGCTTCGCGGCGGGGATCATCCGCCGACACGGTTTCACCTTGATGATGCAGCGCCGCCTTCACACCCGCACCGACATCGGGAAGCGCGTAATAAAACCGCCCGCGCTCGTACTCGCAGACGTGAACGGGCAAGCGATCGGGAAGACAATCGCCTGCGTCAGCGACCGGCCGGAACCAATGCAACACTTGCCGTTCGACTTTCAGCAGGCCGGCAAGTTCCGGCAGCAGCTTTGGGAGCCACGCGCCCGCCGCGACGACGAGCGTTTTCGCCGAATAGACGACCTGATCAGTAACAACCTCGACGGTGGCATCATTGCTCCGCCAACGGGTGACGCGTTCGCCAAATTTGAGCACCGCGCCGTTCGCAGCCGCCAATTTTAGAAATGCCGCCACACACCGCTCCACATACAACATCCCGGCACGCGGCTCGAAAACCGCCATGAACTCGGCCGGTACTCGCAGTGCGGGAAACCGCCTGCTGACCGCTGAGGTGTCCAGAGTTTCATGCGGCAAGTTGTGCGCCCGCGCGCTGGCGAGAGCACCGCTGAAGACAACTCCATCGGTGGGACCAATCATCAACCCGCCGGTAATCTTGAGAAGCGATTCCCCCGACAACTCCTCGAGCTGCCGCCAAAGCTCGTACGCGCGTTGCACCAACGGCACGTAGGCCGGGTGTTCGAAATAGGCTTCGCGAATGACCCGCGTTTCCCCGTACGTGGAGCCGAATGGGTGGGGCGGTCGGAAACGATCCAGCGCCAGCACACGCTGACCGCGAGCAGACAGCTGCCAGGCCACCGCGCTGCCCATGGCGCCGCCCCCGATGATGATCGTATCGAATGAATGTTGCGCTGACATGCGTGGTCGAAATACCCGCAATGAACCGCTGTCATCCGTTCATCATCCACCACCGGGCACACGTAGCTTGTCGTCAAGGTTGCTTTCGCTATCATCGCCGCGCAATGCGTTTGATTCTGATCTGCCTCAGCCTGCAATTCGCGACCGCCGTCCTGACCGCGGCCGAAAAGGTCTTTGATTTATCTTCCCTCAAGGAAGGTGCGCTGCCACCCGGCTGGCGAATGGCCGTCACCGGCAGCGGCGGGCCGCCCAAGTGGGCGGTGGTGCAGGACGAGGTGCCGACCGAGATCGAGCGTTTCTCGCAGCTGGCGCCAGCCGTAAATCTACGGCCGGTGATCGCGCAGTTGAGCCAGGACAAAACGGACGAGCGGTTCCCATTGTTGATTTGCGATGAAGAAGAGTTTGGTGATTTCACGCTGTCGACCAAGTTCAAGATCGTCTCGGGCGAAGCCGAGCAAATGGCCGGCATTGCCTTCCGCGTGGTGGATGAAGAGAACTATCATGTGATCCGGGCGAGTTCCAAGCGAGGCACCCTGCTCTTCTATTCCTTCATCAACGGTGAGCGCACGCAGCCCATCGGTATGAACATCGCCATTCCCTCGAATGTCTGGCACACCTTGGAGATTGAGGCCAAGGCGACACAGTTTAAGTTTCGCTTGAATGGCAAGGAAGCAATGCCGCCGTTGGACAACCCAAACTTCCGCCGCGGGAAGATCGCATACTGGACAAAGTCCGACTCGGTCAGCCATTTCGTGGACACGCGAATCTCATACAAACCGCGGGAGATTCACGCGCAGCGATTGGTGAAAACTGCGATGGAGAAATTTGACCGGCTCATCGGCTTGCGGGTGGTGGTGACCGGCGCCGAAACCAACGCCACCCGAATCATCGCCAGCACTGATCTGGCGGAGATCGATCAGGCCGGCATCCCGGAAGAACGCCTGGTGATCGCCAAGGGCGAAATGATGTACCTGGCAAAGAAAGACGACGTCACGGTAACGCTACCGCTGCGGGACCGGAATGGGGAGATCATCGCTGCGGTGCGGGTCACCATGAACCGCTTCGCCGGGCAGACCCAGAAGAACGCCATCATCCGCGCTCAGCCGGTGGTCTCACACATTCAGAGCAGTGTGTTCACCGCCGACGGCCTCTTCGAGTGACGTTTCACAAACGTTCGCGAGTTTATCCAAGAATCATCCAGCCCCCGGCCAAAGTTATGCTTTATTCGCGGGAGTGAGATCAGCCGTATTCATCACGCCTGAAACCCTGTTCAGCCGGCAGCGGCCTAGCAGGTCGAACGATGCGCACTCCGGTATGCCGGTCTTCCGGCTCGCGGCGCAGGCGGTCAAAGCGCTTCGCCGCCTCAAGGACGCGGGTTTCATGATCATCGGGATTGCCGGTGAGGAGATCTTTCAGGGCTTCGCCAGCTCCAGTTCCTGCCGCGAGTTCCTGGCGGCTACCGAGCTCGACGATGTCATCATTTCTCACCACCGCGGTCGCCCGGAACGCTGTTCCAGCGCGTTGATTCAGGCGGCGGGCAAATGGCTTTTGGATTTGGACCGGTCGTTCATCATTGGCAGGAGTGACGAGATTTCCGCCGCCGGGCTGACTGGGTGCACTCCCCTTAATATCGGAATGATCCATGAGCGACCGGTCCGACACGATTCCGATGTAACCACGCTGGGGGCCGCGGTGGATCGAATTCTTTCCTTGGAACCAAGCCCGCTGGAGTCAGTCGGCAGCTAACTATTCCGCTGGTTTTGCGGAATCAGCCGGTGCGGGCTCAGTTATCGCCGGAGGATTGGTGGCCGGCACCGGTCTGGCTGGCAAAGGACGATTCAGCAAAGCCGAACCGGGCACGTCGTCCTGGCGCAGCAAGCGGGTCCCGCTATTCACGTATACCCCACCCGAGGGCGATTCCTTCAATTTCGGCCGGCCGTTGTTAGCGGCATAAGTGTTCCGCAACACAACCTCACCACCCGGGTCGATACAGACGTGCATGAATTGCCGCATGCCGGTTTGCGTTAAGACATGAAGCCGATTTAGCGTGTCAATCTGGGCTTCGGGCTGACTTATCAAAAGCATTGGCGCCAGGCGCAGTACTTTGTAAACGAAGCTTTCGGAATCATCCGTAACGCGGACATAAAGCTGGAGCTCGTTCAAATAGTTGGCCTGTTGGAGAATATACTTGCGCATCTCCGGTTGGGCGCCGGTGGCGGCCGGCACCCCGAACCGCTGTTCCCACAACTTGGTGCCCTTCATGATCTCAAACATCACGGGTTCGCTGAAAATCTCTTCGCTCCATTGATCGATTTGCACGCGCGCACGCAGGGTGTAGCTGCTGTTCTCCTTAAACTCAAACGCCCGGCCAATCTCCAGCCACTGGGTCGCCCGGTAGGTGGATTCAAGCGCCAAAGGCTGGGGCGCCGGTACGTCCTCGATGCGGTTCACCACGAACTTTTCACGATCCTCGACGGTGAGCGACAGCCAGTTGGTGCCCGCGAGGTTCAAGGTCTGCCCCGCGTGGTTTACCACGCGCACCCCGACCATCAGCGACTCCTTGAGGAGATACTGCTTTTGATCGAGCAGCAGCTCGACCTTTACCTGCGCCACGGTCGCCCCGACGGTCGCAAGGAACAGGCCGATGGCCAACGAGGATTTCAACATACCTGTGAATCTAATGACCCGCCCTTGACTGGCAAGTGGCAAAAGCTCGAAAGTCTGCGCGCAAATCGTGTCACCACATGTTCCGCCCCTGCATCGATCTCCATGACGGCCAGGTAAAGCAGATAGTCGGCGGCACGCTGGCCGACGCCGGCAGCTTCGACAACG
>JANLTG010000087.1:0-2681 GCA_031362805.1 bacterium | reverse complement strand
CAGAAAGCTAAAAGCTGAAATTGAAAAGAAGCTCCAAACCGCCACACGCTCCGTCCGATTTCAGCATTTCAGTTTTCAGCGTTTCAGCTTTTTCTATTTCACCCTGATGACAAACACCGCCGTGACGTAGGGCGGAAACGGCTGCGCGCCCGGACTGAAATCCACGGTCACAAAATTGTTGACCGGCTGGGTGCCGGAGTTATCCGCCTGCGCCGTGGCAAACGAATCAATTCCGCCCAGCGCACCGCTGTTCAATCCGCCGCGCAGAAACCGCTGCGCGCCCGTGTTGATGTCCGGCATCAACTGCCCATCCAGCGGCGAGTCTGCGTCGTTCAGAAACTGCCCATTGCACTCCACGAAGTTCGCCCCGAGCGCCGGCACGCCGGGGATGTCCTTAAACCACGGCAGCACCACCCCAATCGGCACCAGCGCCGCCAGGCCGTTCAGTTGCGTCCGCATCTCGCCCGCATCCAGCGGCGCGTGGTCGGACGGCAAATCAGGATTGAAAGACATGAGTAAGTTGAGAGTTGAGAGTTGAGAGGCGGAAGTCAGGGTCGAGGGCGGAGTCGCTGGTCTTTTCGACCCTCAACTCTCAACCCTCAACCGCTGGGTTCACGCCGCCCGCTTCCTTGTAATATCGCTCCACGGGCTGAAGCCCGTCGTGCCGCCCACCGCCCGCACGCGGAAAAAGTATTCCGCCCCCGGCGTCAGCGCGCCGCACGTCGTGCGCGTTTTCTTCCCGCCATAGACCTGCGTCCACGGCCCGTTTGCGCCCGCCCCACATTCCACGATGTAGTAATCCCGGCGCGGCACCCGTTCCCATTGCAGGAAGATCGTCCCCTCCAGATCGCCCGTGTACGATTGCAGATTGCTCGGTGCGGCCAGCGGCCCCGGCGGCTGCGGCGGATTCGTCACGTCCAGGCTGATGGCCTGGAGCAGCGCCTTGTTGTGGCTGTACACCGTGCCGGCATGACGGGCGAACCCGTCCACCGCCAGCCGCGTCTCGGCGAATTTGTCCGCCCGCTGCGTGCGGAACGTGGACAGTTCATCCACGGCCATGGACTCCGCATCCAGCGCGGTCGTACAGGCTGTTTTCAAGGTGCCCAACTGCGCCAACGTCACCGGGCTGGTGGCCAGTTCCACTTTGCCGGTCGCGCCGGCTATGATGTTCTCGACGAGCTGCAGGACGTCTTCATCCGACATCCGGCTCATTCCAGTTTTAACTCTTGGCATATTTTTACCTTTCTCTTGGTTTGCTGGCAGCAACTCGTCCCAGGAACCGGAATCCCAATTCCCTGTTCCCCAGGCGCGAAACAACATCGTTGCCATACGGGGGGGGAATTCGCAGCGCCGGTGCCAGACGACAACCTGTCCGCCGACTGACAACCTGTCCTTCCCGCCGCGCGCTGGCCCCGGAAAACCGATCACTTCCTGAATCGCCCCACTGCCCTGATGCGGGACGCCTGACTGAAAATCACCCAGACACCCCCGGCAGCGATTTTGGAAAAGCCATGGCTCTTTCCGAAAAAGCGGCTGCGAAATCCAAAAAAGCAGTGACCAAATGGAAAATCGCCGTCACCCAATTGAAATTCCCCGATGCAAAACCCCAGATGACCGCGAGCCAACCAGCCAACGCCACGAGCCAATCCCAAAGAGCCACCGCGCCGCGCCGTTGGCCCACCGCTTTGTTCCGTTCCGCAACTGCTCCCGGCCGAGACGCCACGGTCCCGCCGCATCTGATCCGTGTCCGTTGGGAAAAGCCGGTGAACTGGGAACCTGGAACAGTGAACCTTTCCCGCCGCCCCAAGGATGCCCCGCCTTCCGCATCTGCCCTATGCCCTCTGTCCTCCGTCCACCATCCACCGCCCTCCGTCCTCTGTCCTCCGCCCTCCGTCCTCCGTCCTCCGTCTTTTCAGTTTTTCAGTTTTATCGGCAAGACCGTGGACGACGCCATGGTCGCCATCGAGCGCGACAACCCGCGCCTCAAAGGCGTCCTCCCCAAGGACTACGCCCGCCCCGGCCTCGACACTGCCCGGCGCGACAGCGCCCTCTCCCCACGCGAAGCCACACCGCAGAGCCTGAGCACAGCGAAGGATAACCAGCGCCTCGGCGAACTCATCGACGTCATCGCCACCATCAAACTCACCGCCGCCACCAGAACCGCCCTTCGACATCGAAACCTTCGAGCCCATCGAACCGCCCTGGCAGGCCATCCGCTCATGGATTCCAGACGACGATACGGAACCCAGTTTCGGCCTGCTCGACCAGCGCACGGAATCCCGCAAGCGAGGCGCAACCCCCCCGCGAAGATGGTTCCATCCTCGTCCTCGATCCCGATTGAGGCCGCGGATCAGCACCCCTCAAAAAACCGCTGCTGAAAAAACTGCTTGGCAAAACGGAACGGACGGCCATGCTCCGAAACAACCGTGCGCCATTCCCCGCGCTAACGCTTGCCGGCGCAGCGGGCGCGAAAGTAACTTCCTCGCCACCAGACATTCGAAATGAACCTCCCCCAATTCACCGCGCTCATCGCCGCGATCGCAGTCAGTCTTTCCGCCTCGCCCGGAAGCTTTGCCAAAAGCCCTCCGCCGAAGGTCGCGCCGGCAGTGAAAGCGCCGGCGAAGAAGGCACCGGCCAAAAAATCCAATCCGCCGGCTCGTGGGTCCAATGGCAATAAGAAG
>JANLTG010000126.1:0-176939 GCA_031362805.1 bacterium | reverse complement strand
GAACTCGAAGGGGTGGAGGTCTGGTTGATGGCCGACTTCTTCAAGACCGAGATCAGCCAGGCATCCCTTGATGAGTTCTACGGGCGGCCGATACTCGTGTTCCGCTCAGCGCCCGAGGCTTCGTGGCAGGCGGTGGCCAAGCAGGTCCTCGATTTCGTCGCGGCGGGTCTGGCACTCTCAATCGTGGGGCCCGTATTCATGCTCCCAGCGGCGATCATCATCCGCATCACATCACCGGGCCCGGTGTTTTTCAAGCAACAGCGGGCCGGACTGAATGGCCGGCCGTTCAACATGTACAAGTTCCGCTCGATGGTGAACAACGCCGAGCAGTTGAAGCAGGAGCTGGCGCAACTAAATGAGATGAGCGGTCCGGTGTTCAAGGTCACCAACGATCCGCGCATCACGCCGTTCGGGCGGTTCATCCGGAAGTGGAGCATCGATGAATTGCCGCAGCTCTGGAACGTGGTGAAGGGCGACATGAGCCTGGTAGGCCCGCGGCCGTTGCCGGTTGATGAAGTGGCGCGATTTGATGATCTCGCGCATCGGCGGCGGCTGAGCGTGAAGCCGGGGCTGACCAGCCTGTGGCAGGTCAGCGGGCGCAACGAGGTGAAGGATTTCAAAGACTGGGTCCGGCTCGATCTCGAGTACATCGACAACTGGACGATCTGGCTCGATCTAAAGATCCTGGCGCGCACCGTGCCGGTGGTGCTGACCGGCGCCGGAGCTCGGTAACTGCAGATCATTCACTGCTCGCGATCAAACTATCCGCGGGCAACCGACCGAACCAAGTCCCAGGCTGAACCCGTTTCCTAGCAATGAAACTTAAGCATGCCACCACACGAAAGGCTAGATCCGCCAAACGCACCAAGCCTCCCACTTCGCCCGTCTCGGTCGTTACTGGCGGTGCCGGTTTCCTGGGCTCGCATCTGGTGGATCGATTGCTCGCGGAGGGACACCAAGTGGTCGCGATCGACAATCTCGTCACCGGTTCGGTGGAGAACATCGATCACCTGGCGGGCGAGCAGCGGTTTCGATTCATCCAGCAAGATGTGACGGAGTTTTTGTTCCTGCACGGTCCGGTGGATTACGTCTGGCATTTTGCCTCGCCGGCCAGCCCGATTGACTATCTTGAGCTGCCCATTCAAACGCTCAAGGTGGGCTCGCTTGGTACGCACAAGGCGCTGGGCCTGGCGATGGCCAAGGGCGCGCGCTTTCTGTTGGCTTCAACCTCCGAGATTTACGGCGATCCGCTGGTGCATCCGCAAACGGAGGATTATTGGGGCAACGTCAACACCATTGGCCCGCGGGGTTGCTACGATGAATCCAAACGCTTCGCCGAGGCGCTGACGATGGCGTATCACCGCGAGCATGGTGTGGCGACGCGGATCGTGCGCATCTTCAACACGTATGGCCCGCGGATGCGGTTGAAAGATGGGCGGGTCGTGCCGGCGTTCATCAGTCAGGCCTTGCGCGGCGAGCCGATGACCGTCTTTGGCGACGGCCGCCAGACGCGCAGCTTCTGTTACTGCTCGGATCTGATCGAGGGGATTTTCCGGCTGATGATGAGCCAAGAGGTGTTGCCGGTGAACATCGGGAATCCTCACGAAATGACGATGTTGGAATTTGCGCGGGCCATTCAAGCGGCGACCCGGTCCAAGTCGAAGCTGGTCTTCAAGCCGTTGCCGCAAGATGACCCGAAACAACGGCGGCCGGACATCGCGCGTGCGAAGCGATTATTGAAATGGTCACCGCGAATTGAGCTCGCGGAAGGTTTGCAAAGAACAATCGAGTATTTCGGGAGCAAAGTTTTTTAGATTCCCGACAAAGACTGGTGTGAGATTGCCGAGATTGTTGTCAGCGAGGTCTTTTTCGTTTGACCCTCCCGGTGATTTCCAGTAACCAGCACGCACTTCCTGCGAGTGCGCACGTCAAACGTCGCCGGTGAGTTTGCGTGTACCCCTAGCGGGGTGGAAAGGCAGTTGAAAGTATGAGCAATAAATCATTCCTGTCCGTCGATTTTGGAGCGAGCACGCTCAAGATCGCGGAGTTCGACATCACACCGGACGGTTCCCTCGCGCTCCTCAATTACGGCATCGAGCCCTTGGGGCTGGCCGGCAGCCAGGATGCCGCCCGCGAAGGAGTCGTGGTCAAGGCGCTCCAGAAGTTGATCTCGGAGCGGGGCTTTTCGTCGAAGAACATCAGCGTTTGTGCGCCGGGGTTTCATGTCTTCTCCAAGTTCGTCAAGCTGCCACCGGTAGACGCATCGAAAGTCACCCAGATCATCCAGTACGAGGCGCAGCAGAACGTGCCCTTCCCGCTGGAGGAAGTGGTTTGGGACTACCAGATTCTGGGGACGACGGCCTCCGGCGAGTTGGAAGTCCTTTTGGTGGCGGTCAAGGCGGACATCATTGAGGGCTTGTTCCGGAGCGGTGATGCGGCGGGCTTGAAATTGCAACTCGTAGACGTGTCGCCGGCGGCGCTGTGCAACGCCTTTCGCTTCAGCTACGCCGACCTCGAGGGCTGCACGATGCTGCTCGATATTGGAGCGAAGACGAGCAATCTGTTGTTTTTCGAAGGGAACAAGGTATACGCCCGCAGCATCAACATCGGAGCCAATTCCATCACGCAGGAGTTTGGGGCGGAAGCCAAGCTGCCGTTTGCGCGCGCCGAGGAGATCAAGATTGCCGAAGGGTTTGTCGGCTTGGGCGGCGCCTACGAAGAGCCGGAGAATCCGCATCAGGCCGCCATTTCCAAAATTTCCCGGCAGGTCATGACTCGGTTGCATATTCAGGTCAACCAGACACTGCAATTCTATCGGCAACAACAGGGCGGCGCCGCGCCGGTGCGGCTGTTCCTGTCGGGTGGCGGTTCAATCATGCCGTACACGGCGCAGTTTTTCTCGGAGAAGCTCAACATCCCGGTCGAGTATTTCAATCCCTTCCGCACCATTACGTTGGATCCTTCGGTGAACCTTGAGGAACTTGCGAAAGTGGCGCACGTCTACGGGGAAGTCGTGGGTGTGGCCTTGCGCAATCTTGCCGAGTGCCCGGTGGAAATGAACCTGATGCCGAAGAGCCTGCTGCAGCGGCAGCAGATTGGCCAGAAGAAGCCCTACTTGATCGCGGCCGTGTTCAGCCTGGTGCTCGTGGTGCTGGCCTTCGGGTTTCTTTATTCCAGCCTCGCGGGAGTAAAGGCTGAAGCCTTTGCCAAACTGGATCAGAAAGCAGCGCCGATGAAGATGAAGGACGGGGAATTGACCAAGCTACGGGCCGAGCGGGAGAAGAAGAACAAAGAGATTGGGCAGCTAAGCGCGTGGATGCGCGAGCGGTTTGCGTGGATCGAGTTCTACAACGAGCTGCGCACCGTGCTGCTGCAGACGGAGGACAAGTTTCAGAAGCAACTCGGCGTGCCGGTCGGCATCTGGATCGACAAGGTGCGGACCATGCACCCGTTGATGGATCGAAACGGTCCGGTCGAAGACGATGCGGCGCCGGAAATCGAAGTGGACGAGCGGTTCCTCGCCCGCTATGGCAGCCTAAACTCCGACGGAGCCAAGAAGAAAAAAGCGGTAAGGAAGAACGCGGCCGACTTTTTCATCGAGGATACGGGTGATACAAACAACATCTCGACGGTAGTTACCGTGATCCGGGCGGTGAACATCAAAGAGCAGGCGGGCGATCCCGCGGCGAACGAGAAAGTTGCCTACGGCTTACTTGAGGCAATTCGGGCCAGCGCCATGGTTGATCCCAAAGGCACGGACCTGGCTGGCGCTGTCAATGAAGACAAGGATAGCGCCACGGTCAGTTTCCCGTTGAACATCAAACTGAAATCGCCCCTTTCCCTGTAAGCCTTATGGAATGGATCAAGAAAAACATGGTGTTCGTGGTCAGCTGCGCCGTTGCACTGGTCGCCATTGGGGCCGCGGGCTACTATTTGTCGGTCCAGATGGCCAAGTACAATGCGGCTGGTACCGATCTCGCAAGCATTGATACGGCGATCGGTGGACTGGTCACCAAGAATCCTCACCCCGGCGCAGGCAACGTTGACAACATCAAGGCGGCCAAGGACGACATTCAACGCCTCGAGCAGTTCAAGAAAGACCTGACGGGGACATTCAAATCGACACCGCTGGGCGGAGTGACTGAGCAGGCTTTCAAGGCCGAACTGGCCGAGACCTTGGCTTACATTCAGAAAGAAGGAAAGCGGGCGGGCCTGACCACGCATTCCAACTTTGCGCTCTCGTTTACGGCGCAGAAAGTTAGTTTTCGATTCGCCAGCAACAGCCTCCCGGCTTTGCGGGTGCAGTTGGCTGATCTGCGTGAAGTCACGCGGATTCTGGTCGATGCACGGGTAAACACGATCGAAGCCTACCGGCGGGTGGCCGTTTCCGCCGATGATGCGGGGCAAAACGCGCTGGAAGAGGATTACATTAAGAACTTGAAAATCACCACCAATGAGTTCACGGGTGCCATCATGCATCCTTACGAGGTGGTCTTCCGGTGTTTCAGCGAGGAGTTGGGTAATGTGCTCGAAGAAATTTCCCACTCGCCGTATTCGATTATACTTAAGACCGTGTCGGTTGAGCCCGGCACCGTGCGCAATATCAAACCCTTGTTTGCATCCGCCGAGTCCGTATTTGGGGGAAGCCTCCCCGGTGGCCCTCCAGGTGCCAGAAGCCCTTATGGTGGGGGTGGACCGGGTGGCGGTGGCAGCCCGTATGGAAGAGGTGGTCCGGGCGGCGCAGGTGGAAAGGACAGCCCCTATGGAGGGGGTGGTCCAGGGGGGACTGCGCGAGGCGCTGCCCGCAGTGATCCCAGAATGTCTTCAGTCTATGGCGGTGCTGGTGGGGCACGTCCAGGCGGTCCTGCGGCACCGGTCCCGAATGGACCCCCGGGCACCGGCCCTGGACCCGGGCAGCTCGTGCCGGCGCAGCCCGCTGGTCCGGAAGTCATTCTCTCGGAGGAGCCGTTGAAGGTCACCTTGGGTCTTGCGGTTATTCGCATGCCCGAAGCCCAGGCAGTGCCGGCAACTCCGGCAGCCAAGCCAACCAAGCCCGCCACCAACTGACAACTTCATGGAGTTCCTCAAGAATCATTACGAAAAGGTAGTGCTGGGCGTGGTATTGCTCGCACTCGCTGGCGTGGCCGTCTGGCTGCCGATGAAAATCAAGGCCGACCAGGCAGAGGTTCTGGCCACGGCCGGCAAGTACGACGCGTTACCGCCCGTGAAAAAACTCGAGCCCGTCGATCTCACCAAGGTCGAACAGATTCGCCAGCAGACCAAGGAGCCACCCAATGCTGATTTCAGCGGCAAGCATAATCTCTTCAATTCCGTTCGCTGGATCAAGACACCCGATGGAACGCTTGAGAAACACGCGGACCAGGCCGGCTACGGAGCCCGGCGAGTGAAGGTGGAGACCATCAAACCGCTCGCATTCGTCGTTGAGTTCGATCAATTGTCCGGAGGCGGTTACAACTTCCGCGTCACCCACGAAGCCGCCGAGCGAACAGCCGACCGGCGCCCCAAGAAGTACTATGCCTCAACGCAGGCCGCCAAGAATGACGTCTTCACGTTGACCAAAGTGAACGGTCCAGAGAACGAACCGGTGACGTTCGAAATCCAGATCAACGACACAGGCGAGAACATCGTATTGAGCCGTACCAAATCGTACTCGGCCACCAATGGCTTCTCCGCCGATCTCAGCTATTCGTTGGAAAAAAAGAACTGGAAAGACGTGCGTATTAAGCAACCACTTGTGTTCGCGAATGATACCAACATTGTGGTAGACATCAATCCGAGCGAAGTGATATTACGAGCCGTCTCTAACGAAAAAACCACAACCATTCCGTTCAACGCTGTACCTTGACGCATAGGAAGCTTATGTTTTCGGTTCTCCCCCTTCAAAAGCCCATGACCAAAGTAGTCTATTCTGCCATCTGCTCAGCGGTATTCGTATTCGGAGGAATGGCCGCGGTTGCCCAAAATACCGAGAACACCACCGCCGTGGATGAGGCTGTTCGCCGCGAGGCGGACCGCATGCAACTCCGGCAAAAACTCGCCGACGCCAAGGTTGCGCAAGCCAAGGGCGATCTGCTGGAGGCGGCGCGGCTGTACCAGGATGGATTCGCGCTCGCGAACAAGATTGGACAGGGCATCGAGGTCGAGCGCGCCGAGGTGGTCGCCGGCTTGGTGACCGTCCGGATTGCGATCACCCACGAAGCGCGCAAAGTCTCTGACTTCTCGCTGGCCGATGACCAACTCGCCTCCGCTTTGAAAGCGGATCCGAAGAATCCCGATTTGCTGGCGCTGAAGAAGATCAACGACCGCGATTTGATCGAGACCAAAGGCCGTCTCCCGGACGACGCCGCTGTGCGCGACGCGCAAGAGATATCAAAGCAGCGGCAGGAAAACTCGGTGAAGGTGCAGAACGCAAAGCTGCTGCGCGAGATGGGCAAGATCGAAGAAGCGGAAGTCATGTTGCGGGAGGCCGCCATGGAGGATCCGACCAATCAGGAGATTTTTTACTACCTCGATCTCCTGCAACAGGATCGCTATCAAGTCGGTGCCCGGGTCCGCGAGTATGATTCACGCCGCCGATTGGTCGACGTTGAAAAGGCCTGGATTCAGCCGATCAAGCGCGAGGGCTTGCCTCAGCCCAATCCCTATGCCGCGCGCGCACCGCAAGTTCACACCAGTGCTGGCCGGCACAACATCATGGAGAAGTTGAACAAGATCATTATCAACGAACTGGTCTATGAGGGATTGCCGCTTACGGAGGTTATTAAGAACCTAAACGATGAAGCCCGGCGGAGGGATCCCGATGAACAGGGGATCAATTTCATGCTGACGCCGCATCTTGACGGTGGTGCCGGCGGCGCCGCATTCGCGACGGACCCGACCACGGGGGCGCCGATCGCAGTCGCTTCGGGTGGCGGCGAATCACCCGAGTTGGGCAATACGATCATTGATATCAACCCGCCCCTCCGAAACCTGAGCCTGCTGGATGCCCTTAATGCCATCGTGATGTCGGCAGACAAGCGAATCAAATTCACGGTTGAGTCCTTTGCGGTGGTCTTCACGCAGAAGAGCCAGGAGCCGGAACATCTCGAGACGCGCACGTTCCGCGTCAACCCCAACACCTTCTATCAAGGTATGGAAGGCGTGTTCTCCAGTTCGCTTGGAGCCGGCGGTGGTGGCCAGGGCGGTGGCCAGGGTGGCGGTGGTGGCGGTGGTGGCGGTGGCGGTGGTGGTGGTGGTCAGAGCGGCGGCGGCCAGGGCGGCGGCCAGAGCCAAGGTGGCTCGATCTTCGCGCAGGTTTCCATTGCCCCCGGTGGCTCGCAAGGCGGCGGCCAGAGTGGTGGCGGTGGTGGCGGTGGTGGCTTTGGTGGCGGTGGTGGCGGTGGTGGACAGGGCGGTGGGGGCATTCGCTTCCTTACCAGCACGAACACAATGTCCACTGTGAACATCGCCGCGCGGGACTATTTTGAAGCGGCGGGCGTCAGTCTGCTCGCCCCGAAGATGCTCTACTTTAACGACCGCACGGGAATGCTGATGGTCAAGGCTACGCTGGAAGATCTCGAAACCATCCAACGAGCGGTTGAAATGCTCAACTATGAGCCGCCACAGATTACGATCGAGAGCCGCTTCGTCGAAGTGACCCAGGAAGATGCGCGAGCACTCGGCTTCGATTGGTTCCTTGGGAACACCCTCATCAACGGGAACACGGCCGTCAGCGCGGGCACTCAACCGACTTTTGCAGGCGTTCCGTCCGAAGGGAATCCGCTCGGTGCCTTTCCCAATGCATCCATCCCGACCCCGCCGAGTGGCACTGACCAGTTGCTGACGGCCGGCTTGCGCAATGAGCTTGGCGCGCCCGCCCTCGCAACAATCACCGGCATCCTGACCGAACCCCAGTTCCGGGTGGCGATCAAGGCCCTTGAGCAGCGGAAAGGTGTTGATATCATGTTCGCCCCGCGCGTCACGACTTTGAGCGGTCGGCAGACACAGATAAAGGCGGTTGAAATTCAATCCATTGTCACCGGCCTGCAACAAGGCGGCGGCGGTGGTGGCGGCGGTGGTGGCACAGCTCCGACGGTTGCGGGAGGGGTCACCCAACCCGGCTTCACCCAACAAACCTACTTGGTGCAGGCCTTTGAGTTTGGGCCGGTGTTGGACGTGATTCCGTACGTCTCTGCGGATGGCTTCACCATTCAGATGACGATCATTCCCACTCTGACACAGTTCATGGGTTATGATGATGGCAGTGAGTTCACTTCCTCGATTCAATCCGCCACGGGAAATACGGTTGGAACCCCGCTGACTGCCAGCACGCCTTTGCCACGCTTTCGGCTTCGTCAGGTCGCAACCAGTGTCAATGTTTGGGATGGGCAAACGGTCGTAATTGGTGGACTGCTCAGCGAGACGGTTACCAAAATCAAGGACAAGGTACCCGTCTTGGGTGACTTGCCGTGGGTTGGTCGCATGTTCCGGAGCGAGTCGCTCAAAAGTTTGAAACGAAATCTCATGATCTTCGTTACGCCGACCATTATCGACCCTGCCGGCAATCGAATGCATTCCGACGAGGACATGCCCTTCGCCCAGCAGAAGTTGCCGGTGGAAACCAAGTGATCCGGGGCAAGCGCTGCGATGCTTGAGTTCAATCATTTAAAAGTCCCGAATTTACAAGTTCTCCTGTAAGATTCTGCCACCAGCAGACAATAGATTAAGAATATGGCGTTTAGAAAAAACCTAAGTGTCGCCCTGCCCATAGCGGTAGCCGTAGGCGCAACCACGGTTTCACTGCTGGGGCAGTCGGCCTTCGGACCGCAAGGCGGCGAATATCGGATCACCGGCGAATTGCTGGGCGATCAGGTTTATGCGGACATCGCCCAGGCAAACGATGGTGGTTACATTGTCTGGCAGGACAGCTACACCGATGGCTCGGGAACAGGAATCAAGGCGGGCCGCCTCAATGGAGCGGGCACAACACCATTTGAGGCCTTCCGCGTCAATGCGATCGGGCTGAATAATCAGGAGAACCCGCGGGTTGCCCGCATGGCGAATGGTGCGCACCTCATTGTCTGGCAGGGCGGGGGCCTTTCGCAGCAGTCCATTTACAGCCGGTTGATCAAATCGGACGGCCAATTCGCCGCGGCAAGCGAATTGAAACTGAACAGCCACACGGGCACGGGCAAGCTGACCCCAGCGGTGGCTGGACTGGCCAACGGAACTGGCGTCGTCGTATGGAGCAGTCTGGGGCAGGATGACGTCGCCAACCAGAGCGTGTTCCGGCGAGGGCTGCAGGGTGTCTATTTCCGCCGCGTGACCGCCGAAGGAGCGGTGCTCGGTGCGGAGACGCTCGTCAACCAGACTTTGATTTTCAGCCAGCGCTCACCCGCCGTCGCCGCGCTCAAGAATGGAAACTTTCTGGTAACCTGGGTCTCGGAGCGCCTGAGCGGTTACGCCGAGAGCGAAACCGTGGATGCGGTGAGCATCTTCGGAAGAATCTTTGATGGCGGCACAGGACAGGCGCTGTCCGCTGAATTTCAGATCAATACCGGCCCCAGCATTTGTGCAAATCCGAGTGTGGTTGGAACCGAGGATGGTGGGTTCACGGTCGTGTGGTCGGAGAAGGAACTAACTGACGCCGAGGGATCTTGGGACATTGCGGGACGACACTTCCCAGCGCCGTCAAATGTATCCTCGCTGGCCCAATTCAAGATCAATTCCTACACCTACGGTGATCAATACCGCCCGTCGATCCGCGGTAACGGCTCGCAGCAGGCCGTTGTCTGGACCAGCCTGGGTCAGGATGGGAGCCGAGAAGGTGTTTTCGGTCGTTTCATCAGCCTGGGCCAGGTTGCGGGGGCTGAGCTTCAGATCAATTCGCAAACTGCCTCCCGGCAGATCTATCCGGCAGTGGCGGCCCAGAGCGACAATAGCTTCACCGTGGTTTGGTCCAGCTTTGTGGGGGATGCCGCCAGTGTGGACCTGTTTGCCCAGCGCTTTGCGACGACGTTGCCGAAGCCGGGGACGCCGGTGATCAACAGTCTTAGCTCCTACGAACTCATGATCGCCTGGCCGGAAATGTTGGGTTTCGACGTGGCTGCCTATCGTCTTTATGTCGATGGGCAATCCGAACCTCTGGTGGTGGAAGATATCTATCAGCGGGTGGGCAATCTCTTTCCCGGGACTACGCACTCCTTCCGGCTCGCTTATGAGCTCGCTGATGGCCGCATCTCGCCGCTGTCGGACTCCGTTTCTGG
Organism: bacterium; assembly: GCA_031362805.1. Lineage (GTDB taxonomy): Bacteria > Verrucomicrobiota > Verrucomicrobiia > Limisphaerales > RI-55 > RI-55. The sequence continues at coordinate 166,674 of JANLTG010000126.1, read as the reverse complement.
GAGCACTTGGGGCGCTGACAATAACTTCGATGGTCTGCCCGATGACTGGCAGCGAACATTTTTCGGTCAAGTAGCCGCCAACTGGGGGCAACCGCTGGCCGATTCCGACGGCGACGGCGTGGACAATCGGACGGAGTTTCTGGCCGGAACCAACCCCAAAGATGCAGCCAGTGTGCTGCGAATGGCGCTGGGTGCCACGCCGCAGGGCTGGCAACTCAGTTGGGGATCCATCCCGGGGCTGGTGTATCGGCTCCAGAAGTCCACCGACTTTTCCACTTGGAACAATTTGGGTGGCTACCGATTTGCCCCTGGCGCCACCGATTCAGCCTTCGTTGACGCGGCCGACGGCATGGCGTACTACCGGGTAATTCGCATTCGATAATCAGATCTATGTCTATTCGTAAACTAGCCTCGACGATTGCGGTCATTGGCCTATTGGGTCTTGGTGCCCAAACCTGTTCGGCATTTTCCTTGGGCGGGCCAGCCTTGGGCTTTCAAAGTGGAAATTTTGGCTACGGACGACTGGGGCTTTCGCTGGTCAGGGTGGGAGCACTCACCTACAACGCACAGAATCTGGGTGAGGAGTATCGGATCAACGTTCCCACAATCTATTACACCTACGACAATTCCTTCCTCGACTACTTCGGCGCAAAAGGGGTTCAGGAGATTGATAAAGCGGTAGCTTACTTTAATGAGATTCCACCCTATTCATCGATGAGCGCCAACCTGGGTGAGATTCCTGAGGACGCTACCCGTGAAAACTTCAAGGCTGGAGCCCTTCAGTTGACGGATCTCAAGTCATACGCGATGTACGCCATCATGGCGCAGTTGGGCCTGGTCTCTCCTGAAGTTCATGTTTGGGATGTGCAGAGTCGGGTGATTCCCAATGGGGCTGCTTGCCCGGTTTATAACTTCTACGTGATCAAAAGAAACTTCGATCCCGTCACTTGGGAGCCTACCAGCTATGTCAACGGCACGCTCTATACGCTGAGCTGGCTCATTAGTTGTACTCCGGATTTCAGCTATGTTGATCCGGTTCCGGTTGATCCTCTCGCGTATACCTATCGATCCGTTGCGGGAGCAAACGCCGTGGATGGCTTTTACCTTACGGGACTGACACGGGATGATATTGGCGGGCTCCGGTATATTTATCGCCCTGACAATTACAATCGCGAGCAACTGCCACCGGACGTTTTTGCCGGGCTCGGCGGGAGCGGAGGCAGCCCGTGGCTGCCGGTAGTTTCGACCAATACCGGCATTGGAGCCGGCGACACGACTGCTCTGCGCTCCGGGATCGACCAACTGAAATTTGTCAGGCACGATTACGATTCCCTTATGGGAACATTCTTTCAAGGTCTGACCAATAATTTCACGGTCCAGGTCGTTACAAACAGTGGGGTCGTCAACCAGTCGTTCAGCCGCGCGGTGCTGCAACCCGACATGATATTTTCCGCCGGGTTTGAACCGATAGATGTCGGTGGCGGTTTTACTGTTTTGACCTCCACCGATCCGCAGACACAATCCATTAATGCGGGCGGGACCGTTAACGGACCAGGAAGCCTCGTGATTGGGAATTCGCGTGGATCCATCGACATCCGGTTTCAAAAGGTCGGCCCATTTTTCCGAGCTTCGAGTCCGTCATTTCTTAGTGAAGCTTCGCTGGCACCCGTGTGGCGTTGGGGCTCCTTCGATGGAACGACCAACGAGCCGGTCCTCTATCCGTCTGGTGCCAGCATCAAAGAACTTGAGCGGAGTGTGTTGGGTCGTTAGTCGCCTAGTAATGTGTATGATCAAAACAGGTTTAAAGACCATTGCAGCGGTTCTGCTGTCCAGCATGGCCGCCATGGCCGCCACGACGCCCCTTTACGTCAATCATGGTGAGATCAATGAAGCGCCGCAGATTGATGCGGCGGCCTTCTTCAATGATGGCATTTTTGACATTTTCACGAGCCTGCCCTTTTCGACGCTGAACACGGTCAACTTCACGAACCGGGGTTCCATGTTTGGCAGCCCGGGGTGGCGCCTGGACTATGCGGGGCCGGGACAGCGGCAGCCCATGAACAGCTTCGTGAACACCGGCTTGATGGAAAGTCTGGATAGAACCGGCTTTACTGTCATCATCGGCGACTCGGGGCTGAATCAAGTCATCGGCAACGGTAGCGCCAGTGTCTCGTACATGTTGCTGAGCGCCACAAACGTCACTAGTAGTGGCCTGTTGACCGTCGGCACCGGCGGCTTGCTAAAAGTGCAGGCCAAAACCGCCAAGTTAAACCGATCGGGCGTACGCAGCGGAACGTCTCCCGGGGGGCAGTCGGGGAATTCTGATTTCGTGATAGGTCAGGGAACCAACTACATCAATGCCCCTGAGATTCTTGACAACTATTGGGGCTTGGGAATCAACCAGGCGCTGGTGACTACGCGGGGGGCTCCGCTGGATTTGCTGAATACGGTCAATGGGGATTTCCAATTCAATGTGCCGCATCCGGTTTCGCCCCCCCATGAAGTTCAGCGACAGCTGCTCAATTCCAACGTCTTTAACACGGTTATCATACCGACCTTGCAGACGGCGAACAAGTATTCCGCCTTCGTCTATACCAACATCATCAACTCGACCAGCATCGTCATTCAGGTGGCCTATGTCTCCACCAATCTCAACAACGGTGACGTGAGGGCAACCGTGCTTTGGGGCCCCGGTGGGAGTGGCGCACGGGTTCCTATCGTGCGCATTGGCGCGAGGGCCTTTGACACGGTCCTCTACCGAGATACCGAGAACTATGTCTACATCTCGGATGACATGGGCACCCGGTCAAACGTCTTCCTTTCGCTCAATTTGGCGCAACAGGCCGGTCGGCCGGTCAACTACCGGGTGGGGACGGCTCCTCCGATTGGCTGGTTTACCGGTATTCCCAGCAACAAGCCATTCCGCTTCGATGAGGACATTTTCAATTTCGCCTGGACATATTCCATCGTCACCAATTCCTACTCGGCCTACTCGTTCTTGGTTAACCGGCAGGCCAGCGATCCGTTCCTGAACCAGTTTGTCGGCCTCCCGAGTCGGGGGTTTTTCGTTGGAAATCCGTTCACTCCTGACTTTTATGACCCCACCAACCGGCAGGGGCGGGTTGAAATCGACGTAACGGAGTCACTGGATCTCTCGCGGACGCGTATCCGGGCGGACCAATACGCCCAAATCAAGTCGCCCAATGTGGCCATGGACGCCAATACAACCTTGGACTCGCCCTTTATCAGTCTGGACATCGGCAGCGCCACGGGCTCGGTCATGCTGGACAACCTCATCCCGCGCACCGTCGATCGGATTTCGGGGCAAATCAATTGCTACAGTGCCACCTGGACTAATCAGCTCGTAGAGTTTGATTTTTCGGTTGATCCGCCCTCCAGCAATGTCACGTTCATCAATCAACATATCTTCATTGTCGATAACGGGAACATCGAGAAGTCGGTGGACGTAACGGTGGCGCAGAACTTCATCACCGCCACCAATATCACGATCCGGGATTCGATGTTCATCTCGACTGGACTGCGCCTGGCCGGCGAGAACGTGACGCTGGATGCGGAGTATTTCGAAGTTTACGACAAAGTGAACAACCTCGGCCCGACCAATTTTGTGGGCACGATCAACCTGTCGAACCTGGGTTCAGTTCGCAATTTTGGTGGAACGGTGCTTGGAACCCAGCCCGGTGATCCACTTTCGACCTATTACAATGGGGGTCTCTGGTATTCCATCTGGCACGAGATCGACGTGGATGAGATCGTCAATGATGGTTCCATCTACGCTGCGAGTGGGCCAATCTATCTGACGGCACCGAGCGGCAATATCAACCTGGGTTCGGTGGTGGCCATTGGTGACGTTTACCTCAATTTTGATGTGCTGGACGCAGGCTTCTCTTCGGTCGGCGCGGGCGGCTACTTCTCCGCTAGTGGCCTGAACATTCCGGGTAAGATTCATGTGAACATTACCGAGGCCATCAACGATGGCGGTGAGTTCCAGGGTGCAACGTTGAACACGTGGTATGGCACCGACGGCTTCGAGATGCTGTCGAAGCCCATGTTTGGTGATTTCCACGGTACCGCGATAACCTCCTTTGGGCCTGCGTTTGGGGAAGTAGTACACAAATGGGCGGGCGATGATCATGGCTTGTCCGTTGAGGGTTACCAGGATAACGCTGCCATCGGTCGGCTCACCCTTGACGGTGACATCTTGAGCCTGTTCACCTTTGAAACGGTCGATGGGAATGACGCCTTGTATGTAGAATACTTGGAGCTTAGAAATTTTGCGACCAACGTAAACGAGGCGCTCGATATCAAGCCGGGGATGAAGGTTTACTTCTCCCGCGCAAATGTTCCGATCAACCAACTGAATGGCAAGTTTGACGGCCGGTTGAGGTATCTGCCGATTTCAACAGCAGGTGCCACCACGGCCGTCACGCTGGCGAGTGGTCAAACCTTTGTGGCGAAGAACAACCTGCTCTTCAGCTCCACCCTGGACTCCGATCGGGATGGTATTGCGAACAGTCAGGACGCCACGCCGTTTGATGAAGCGAAGATCACTGTCGAGTATGTTAATGAGCCCGCGCCGGCGGCGCTGATCTCATGGGATGCCGCGCCCCGCACCGAATACATTCTGCAATACAAGAATGACGTGGCCGATGCGGAGTGGCAGGAACTGGATCGGCGCACCACTTTCTCGGACCTGCGCCGGGTGGTCGTGACTGATCCCGCGGCGGAAGGCGGACATCGATACTATCGGATCATCTACGTGCCGTAAGCGGGACGGAGTTCTTTGGAGACTTTCGAGAATGGCGGCCCTCTCTGAGGCCGCCATTTTCGTCTACGGAAAGGACCGCCGTGAAGAGATCAGCGGTCCCGCCCGGTGGCTTAATCTGGCCGCTCACGTTTGGCAGGTGAAAGCGTGCCGGGTAGCAACTGGGAGAATGGAGAACGGAGCGACGCATGAAGCACAACTATTGGGATCGCGGGAATCGATTGAAGCAACTGGGGCTTCGGTATGGGGTCTTGCTGGCGCTCTGGCTAGCACTGCCGGGGCTGGTGGTTGCGGCGGATTTCACCAGTGGGGGAGCAAAGGGATTGTTCAAGGTCATGCCGCAGACACGAGGCGGGGAGACAATTTTGGAGCGAGGGATCGTCTGGCAGCGCAAGTGGATGGTGGACTTGGATTCTTTACAGACCGCCGCCAAGGGAGTCGACGGGAAGGGCCAGCGAATTCAATTCAACATCGAAGCCGCCAGCCAGCGCTGGCTCCGACTGCAGGAGTTTAAGTCTGCGGGCGATGGGAACTGGTCCGCGAGAGGCGAGGTGGAAGGCGTCTTTGGGAGCCGGGCCCTGTTCGTGGTTCGTGATCGGCAATTTGCCGGAACGGTGCGGGTTGCCGGCGAAGGGGTTTATGTATTGCAGGGTCTCGTGGATGGCGAGTGTCAGGTGCGGAAGCTTGATCCGCTGAAGATGCCGCGCTGTGGTGTTACTGACCTGAATCTCCAGAGCGAGGCGATGAAGCGATACCAAGCGATGAAACAGACGGCCAGTCAGCAGCAGGCGGTCGATGAAGCTTTGGGGGACGGTGGGCCGTTGGCCGTTGGCCCGGAAGAATTGGCGGCGGGCGAGATTCGTCCATTGGACGCGCCGTCCGTGACGATCGACATGATGGTGATCTATACGGCCGCGTCGCGAACCGGGGCGGGAGGCCAGGCGGCCATGGAGACGTTGATCGAGCTGGCCGTCCTCGAAGCCAACGACTGTTTCGCCAACAGCCTGATTAATCTGCAGTTGAAGCTGGTGCATACGCAGGAGCTGGTTTACACGGAGACCGGCGACATGGCGCTCGACTTGGAGAATCTCGCGTTTGACGGCGGCGGTTTGGATGAGGTGGAAAATTTGCGCACGCTGCAGTTCAAGGCGGACCTGGTCTGCCTGATTACCGAGCGGGAAGATTCCGGTTACATTGCGGGGATTGCCTATGTCCTCCAGGATCCGGGCGGCAATGCGACGGTGCCGGCGTTCAGTGTGGTGCGGCGGGCCTATGCGGTGGGCGACTATACCTTTGCGCATGAAGTGGGACATAACCTGGGCTGCGCGCATGATCGCGCCAATTCCAGCGTGGCCGGGGCTTTCCCCTATGCCTACGGTCATCGGTTCAATGCCTTGGGGATCACCTACGCCACCGTCATGACGTATCCGCCCGGCGTGCGGATTCCCTATTTTTCGAACCCGTTTGTCAGTTACAACGGAGTGCCAAGCGGGCTCCCGTCATCCAATCCCAGTTCGGCCGACAATGCGTTGGCCATCAATCAGACGGCACCCGTGGTGAGCGCCTATCGGAGCGCTTCGCGTCGCTACTCCTTTACGCAAACAACGTTCAATGTGAACGAAGGCACGCCACAGGCGACAATCACCGTCAAGCGCGTCGGCACATCGACCAGCAACATGTCGGTGAAGTATGCGACCAGCAATGGCAGCGCGCAGGCGGGTCAGGATTATACGACCACCGCGGGCACGTTGACCTTCGTCTCCGGCCAGACCGAGGCGTCGTTTAACGTGCCGCTGACGAACGACATGCTGGCGGAATCGCCTGAATCTTTCAGGGTTACTTTGAGTGATCCGCAACCGCTTGGTTTTTCCGGACTGGGGCTGGATTACCAGGCGCAGGTCGTCATCAAGGACAATGAAAATGGGTTCCACTTTGAGCTGACCGATGCGGTTCGCAGTGAAGCTGAACCCGGTTTCACGCTCAAGGTGATCCGGGAGGGGAGCGGTGCGGGTGCCGCTGCGGTGACGGTGCGACCCGTGGCCGGGACGGCCACTGCCGGGACGGATTTCGTGGGCACCGACTTGCTCGTTTCATTCGCCGGTGGCGAGTTCGAGAAGACGGCCACCGTGCAATTCATCAACGATTTTGTCGGGGAGACTGACCAGACGTTCACGGTGAGTCTGGTGAATCCAACGGCTGGATATGCCGCCACGCAACCATCGCAGGTCAATGTATTGCTGCTGGATGATGACCGTCCGGGAGCCCACGACATCGCGTTTAATACGGGGTTGGGACCCAACGATAATGTCTTTGCCGCCGCCGCGCGCCCCAATGGCAACGTGGTTGTAGGCGGCGGTTTTTCGCAGCTTGGGGGCCTGATCCGGGCGGGCATCGCGGAGTTCAAGGCGGATGGCTCGATCAATTCCGGCTTTGATCCCGGCATTGGCGTGTCGGGCACCGTTTACGCAGTGGCGCTGCGGCCCGACGGGCGGTTGATTATCGGCGGGGCATTCACAGCGGTGAATGGAGTCACCCGAGCTAATCTCGCCCAACTGAACGTGGATGGCACCCTCGACCTGTCATTCAATCCGGGGCTCGGCCCGAACGACACGGTGCGAACGCTGGCGCTCGCCGCGAATGACAGGGTTGTTATCGGTGGATTCTTCACCAGCTACGCCGGGCAGACCCGGATCTATATCGCCCGCGTGAACTCGACGGGCGCATTGGATTCAACCTTCGCGCCGTCTGCTTATCCCAATCTGCCGGTGCGCGCCGTCGCCGTGCAATCCGATGACAAAGTGATCATGGGCGGTGAGTTTACCTTCATGGGAGCCACTCTCCGGCGCTACATCGCCCGCCTGAACAATACCGGCGGACTCGACACCGGGTTTGCCGCGTCCATGGACGACGCGGTGCGGGCGTTGGCGATCATGGCGGATGGCGGCGTGTTGGTTGGTGGGGAATTCGCCACGGCGAATAACTGGGGCTACAGCTATCTGGCGCGCCTGAACACCAATGGCACCACGGACACCGGCTTCAATGTCGTCGCGCGTCCGGATGGCTTCGTCCGCGCCATAGCGGTGCAGCCGGATCAACAGATTCTCATTGGGGGCGACTTCACATCGATCGCCGGACAAGCCCAGGGGCGCGTCGCCCGGTTGAATCCAAACGGGAGCGTGGATGCCAGCTTCCAGACCGGGGCCGGCGCCGATGCCATTGTTTACGCGCTGGCCATTGACCCCGGCAAATACGCGATCGTGGGCGGTGAGTTTGCCAATTTCGCCGGGCTGCCGCGGTCGCGCGTGGCGCGGGTGCGGATTTCACCCAATGTCGACCTCTTCCAGCCCGTGATCGTGCCGCTTACGCGCGGGGACATTACGGGCGGGCCGGTCACCGTTCACTTCGAAGGCCGGACCGGCAACAAATACGCGCTCGACGGCTCGGACAATCTGGCCACCTGGGCGGGCATCGTGACCAACACCGCAGTCGCGAATGCCACCCAGTTGACCGATCCCGTGCCGCCACCGACCCGGCGCTACTACCGGGTGCGACAGGTCCCTTGAGGAGACGGGATTGAGCATGTTGAAACTTGGCATCACGGGCGGGCTGGGCACGGGCAAATCTGCTTTGGCCGAGTTGTTGGTGAAGAAGGGGCTGCCGGTGCTCGACACGGATGAGCTGGCCCGGCGATTCACGCAGCCTGGACAGCTGATGCTGGGTCAGATCGCCGAGATGTTTGGCGCTGAGTTGCTCGACGAGCAGGGGGCATTGCGGCGCGGAGCCCTGGCCGCGCGAGTCTTTGCCGATCCCGACGAGCGCAAGAAGCTTGAGCAACTCCTGCATCCCCCAATTCGTGAAGCCTGGCTGCGCCAACTCGGGGAGTGGCAGCAGGTCGGGAAGCCGATCGGTGTGGTGATCATTCCGTTGCTCTATGAAACTCAGTGTGAAGGCGAGTTCGACCGGGTGATCTGCGCCGGTTGCAGCGCGGCGACGCAACGCACGCGCCTGCGCCAGCGGGCCTGGAGCGACGCGCAAATCGACGGGCGTCTGGCGGCGCAGCTTCCGTTGAAGACCAAGTTGGAGCGGGCGGATTTTGTGGTCTGGACCGAGGGAACAATGGCGGTCACCGAGGCGCAGCTTGACACGGTGCTGGGGCGATTAAACGAAACCCGCGCCGCCCGCGCCTGACCCGGGGTGAGGTGCGCCTGCCAGCGGTGAAAAGTTTCCCCGCTTCGGTGGCCCAATTTCCGTTCCATCATTTCGGGTTTGTGCCATGGTCGCCGGCACATGCAACTTACGGTGGAAGAACTTGAAAGCTTGATCGGCTGCCGGCATTCGGAACCGCACAGCCTGTTGGGCATGCACACCCTGGGTGACGGAAAAGGGATCGTCGTCCGCGCCCTGATGCCCGGCGCCAGCAAGGTTTCCATCCGGCCAGTGCATGAACCCGGGCAGCCGTCGATCGAGCTGAAACGGATTCACGACGATGGCTTGTTCGAGGGGATCTCCAAGAAGGCCAGCCGGGGCTACGCCTATGATTTGATCGTGCGCTATCCGGACGGCGCGGAAGTCATTTCGCGTGATCCCTATTCATTCCTGCCGACGCTCGGCGAACAGGATGTCTACCTGTTCAACCAGGGCACCGAGCAGCGCATTTTTGAAAAACTTGGAGCGCACCTGCGCGTGCTGGACGGCGTGGCCGGCGTGAGCTTCGCAGTGTGGGCGCCCAATGCGCGACGGGTGAGCGTCGTCGGTGATTTCAACCTCTGGGATGGCCGCCGGCACATGATGCGCCGATTGGGAGCCTCAGGCATTTGGGAAGTGTTCGTTCCTGGAATCGGCCGCGGGACGCACTACAAGTTTGAACTGCTCAACGCCCACGGTCACGTCGTTTTGAAGACCGATCCGTACGGAACATTCTTCGAGATCGCGCCGAAGAACGCGGCCATCGTCTGGCCGGTGGATGAATTCAAGTGGACTGACGGCGCCTGGCTGGAACGGCGGAGCAAGCTGCAGCCGATGCACGCGCCGTTCAATATTTACGAAGTCCACCTCGGCTCCTGGATGCGGCCGAATGCCCATGAGTCATACAGCTACCGCGAAGTGGCCGGTCACCTCATCGCTTACCTGCACAAGCTGGGCTTCACGCATGTCGAGTTTTTGCCGGTGGCCGAGCACGCGTTTTATCCTTCGTGGGGTTATCAGGTGACGGGCTTTTACGCGCCCTCCAGCCGCTATGGCAATCCGGACGATTTCCAATATCTCGTCAACGCGCTGCACGAGGCGGGCATCGGCGTGATCATCGACTGGGTGCCGGCGCATTTCCCGCGCGACGACTGGGCGCTGGCGCAGTTCGACGGCACGGCGCTCTACGAGCATGCCGATCCGAAGAAAGGCGCGCATCAGGACTGGGGCACGTTGATCTTCAACTACGGCCGGCATGAGGTGCGAAATTTCCTGACCGCCAACGCGCTCTTTTGGTGCGAGCGCCATCACATCGATGGCTTGCGGGTTGATGCCGTGGCTTCGATGCTTTATCTCGATTACTCGCGCAAGGAAGGCGAATGGATTCCCAACCAGTTTGGCGGCCGCGAGAACCTCGAAGCCGTTGATTTCATCCGGGAGTTCAACCATTTCGTACACACGAATCATCCCGGCGTCATCACCATCGCCGAGGAATCGACCGCCTGGCCCCAGGTTTCGCGGCCACCCTACGTCGGCGGTCTGGGCTTTACGCTGAAGTGGAACATGGGCTGGATGCACGACACGCTGCACTATTTCATGCGCGAGCCGGTGCATCGCAAGTATCATCAGCACGAGCTGACGTTCGCGATGCTCTATCACTACCACGAAAATTTCGTGATGCCGCTCTCCCATGACGAAGTGGTGCATGGCAAGGGCTCGCTGCTCCGGCGCATGCCCGGTGATGAATGGCAGCGCTTCGCCAATCTGCGCGCCTTGCTCGCCTACCAATGGTTGTTTCCGGGGAAGAAGCTCATGTTCATGGGCGGCGAATTCGGCCAGAGCAGCGAATGGAACTGCAACGCGGCCCTCGATTGGTGGTTGCTGGACGCGGGGCCGTATCACATCGGGGTGCAGCGCCTGGTGGCGGATTTGAATGCGGCCTGTCGCGACATGCCGGCGTTGCACGACGCGGATTTTGAGCCCGGCGGTTTTTCCTGGGTGGATTGTTCGGACACCGAGCACAGCGTTTTGAGCTTTCTGCGTCGCAACCGGGATGCCTCGGACGTGATCCTGGTGATTCTCAACCTCACCCCGAGCGCCCGCCCCGGCTATCGGCTGGGATTGCCGGCCGGCGGGCAGTGGCAGGAGATCCTTAATTCGGACGCGAGCAACTATGGCGGCAGCGGCGTGGGAAATCTCGGCGGAGTGCAGGCCACCGCAATTGTTTCCCACGGGCATGAGTTCTCGGCGGAGTTTACTTTGCCGCCGCTGGGCGTGGTCGCCTTCCGCCGCAAAGTTTGAGCGGTTCATTGAACAAACCTCCTGCCTGACGGTCGCAACCAGCACTTGTATGAAGGAATCACCCCACAGCGCGCTGCCGCCCGGCTTCGAGGAATTCCAACGGCAGATGCAGGAGTTCATGCGCCAGAATTTTCGCGGAGTGAATGCGGGCAATCCGCCGCCACCACCGGCACCGCCGTTGTCGCACATGGGCGGAGGTGCGGTGGAAGCGAAGCCGCCGACCAGCGAGGACTTCAAATTCGATTACCGGCCGCGCGACGTTAAGAACCACCTCGACCGCTTTGTCATCCAGCAGGAAGAGGCGAAGAAGGTGTTGAGCGTGGCGCTGTGCGATCATTACCACCATGTCCAACAGGCGTTGCAGGGGCGCGGGTCGGCCAACTACGCCAAGCAGAACGTGCTGCTGCTCGGACCCACCGGGGTGGGCAAGACCTATCTGATTCGCAGCATCGCCGAGCTGATTGGCGTGCCCTTCGTGAAGGCCGATGCCACCAAATTTTCCGAGACCGGCTACGTGGGGGGCGACGTGGAAGATCTGGTGCGTGACTTGTTGCGCCGCGCCGACAACGACGTGGTGCGGGCGCAGTACGGGATCATTTACATCGACGAGATCGACAAGATCGCCGGCGCGAGCAGCGCGCAAGGGCGGGATGTGAGCGGGCGCGGTGTGCAAACCAACCTGTTGAAGCTGATGGAGGAAACCGAGGTGCCGGCCCGCGCGCCGCATGACATCGCCGGGCAGATCCAGGCGATGATGGACATGTCGCAGCGGGGTAAACCGGCGCCGGCCATGATCAACACGCGCCACATTCTCTTCGTGGTCAGTGGCGCTTTCGATGGCTTGGAAGACCTCGTTCGCAAGCGGCTGCGCGAATCGGCCATTGGTTTTTCGCCGCGTCCCGACAAGACGCTGTTGACTGATCGCCTCGTGGAGCAGGCCACCACCCGCGATTTCATCGACTACGGTTTCGAGCCCGAGTTCATCGGCCGCCTCCCGGTGCGCGTGTGGTGTCATCCGTTGGCCGTGGATGATTTGTACGCGATCCTTAAGTCGTCGGAGGGGAGCATCGTCCGCCAGTACGAGAACTCGTTCGCCGCCTACAACATTGACGCCGTGTTCCAGGACGAGGGCTTGCGGCGGATCGCGGAGCTGGCGGTGGATGAGAAGACCGGCGCGCGCGGTTTGATGACTGTCTGTGAGCGGGTTTTTCGGGGGTTGAAATTCGAACTGCCGTCGACGCCGGTGCGGCAGTTCACCGTGAATCGCAAACTGGTCGATCACCCGGCGGCGGCGCTCGAACAGCTGGTTGCTGAAGTCGCCAAAGAAGAGCAGGGGGTACTCGCCGGGTTGGTGGCGGAGTTCGCCGTCCGGTTTGAGGAACAGCATGGCTTGAAGCTGAAGTACACGCCAGCCGCCGTGCAATGGCTGGTTGACGAATCCTGCCGCACGTCACGTTCGATCCGGGATCTGTGTGCGGTCCGCTTCAAAGATTTTCAGTTCGGCCTGCGTCTGATCGAGCAGAACACCGGGCGTAAAGAATTCGAAATCGACGAGGCCACCGCACGGGAGCCGGAAAAGACGTTGAGTGAATGGGTGGTCGCCAGTTATCGGAGCGGAACCAGCGTGGAAGGCGGGAGTGAGACGCCAAGCCAGGGCCAGCAACTGGCGTAGCCCCATGTTTTGGGAGCGGGTCGATGTGAATTTGTCGCTGGTTGATTTTGTTCAGGTTGACGGCTTGTTGACAGGTTGCAGGTGAGTGCCCGCATGCGGTAGCCCGCCGTGGTGGTGGCTGATTGCGATGAGATGTCGCTGCCGAACAGCGTGTGTAAGTGTCGTAAGATGTGTGGGTTCGATGGCGGCAATCGGAAGCAGTTGCCGCTTTTTCACAAGTTCTGCGGCGTCAGTTGCATTCATGGCATTTGGGTTGCGAAGCGATGATCATCGTCAAACAACAATTCATTCTGGGCGCGGTGGTCGCCGCGTGCGGCGCCAGTTTCCCAATCGCCGACGCCTGGGCGTTCCTGCCGGCGTCAGACCGGCGGGGGGGCGTGAACGTATGAATGCTGGAACCCTTTTCAACGGCTACGAGTCGGAGGGATTCTTCGACGAGATGATTGGCGAGGACGGCCAGCCGCGTGCGGCTGCCCGTTTGCTGGCGCAGGAAGTCGCCTCGCTTCGCAACGGCGAGTTGCAGCTCCGCCAGCAGGCGGCGGAACGGGCGCTGGTGCAGGCTGGGATCACTTTCAATGTTTACAGTGACAATCAGGGGGTGGAGAAAGTCCTGCCCTTCGATCTCATTCCGCGCATCGTTTCCAGCGGCGAGTGGAGCCGCCTCGAGCGGGGGTTGCGGCAACGAATCCAGGCGCTGAACATGTTCATTGCCGATGTGTATCACCGGCAAAAAGTGATCAAGGACGGCATCGTGCCGCGGGAGATCATCGAGTCATCCAAGGGTTTTCGACTCGAGTGCATGGGGCTCAATCCGCCGCGCGACGTGTGGTGTCACATTGTCGGCACCGACCTGGTGCGCCATCGCGATGGGCAGGTCTATGTGTTGGAAGACAACTTGCGCTGTCCCTCGGGCGTCTCCTACGTGCTGGAGAACCGACGCTTGATGAAGAGCCTGTTTCCCGAGGTGTTCTCGGCCGCGAAGATCCGGCCCGTTTCCGATTATCCGCTCAAGCTGCGCGATGTGCTCGAGTTTCTGGCGCCCGATGGCACCTCCAGTCCGCGTGTCGTGGTGCTGACTCCGGGACGCTACAACTCGGCCTACTTCGAGCACTCTTTCCTCGCCCAACAGATGGGCGTGGAACTGGTGGAGGGCAGTGACCTGGTCGTCCATGAGGAGTTTGTCTGGATGCGCACCACGAACGGTTTCGAACGGGTGGACGTGATCTACCGGCGGCTGGACGATGACTTTCTCGATCCGAAAGTATTTCGGGCGGATTCCATGCTGGGGGTGCCCGGGTTGATGGACGTTTACCGGGCGGGCAATGTCGCGCTGGCCAATGCGCCCGGCACGGGCGTGGCCGACGACAAGGTGGTGTATGCCTACGTGCCGCGCCTGATTAAATACTACCTCGGCGAGGAGGCGATCATTCCGAATGTCCCGACCTACATCTGCGCGGAACCGGCGGATCTCGATTATGTGCTCGAGCATGCCAGCGAACTGGTGATCAAGGCGGCCAATGAGTCCGGCGGCTACGGCATGCTGGTCGGGCCGCATGCCACGGCGGAGCAGGTGGCAGAGTTCCGGGGCCACGTGCGGGCGAACCCCCGCAACTACATCGCGCAACCGACGCTTTCCTTGTCACGGGTGCCGACCGTTTGCGGCGATCACCTCGAAGGCCGGCACGTTGACTTGCGGCCGTACATTCTCTCCGGGCGTGAGATCTTCGTGCTGCCTGGCGGCTTGACCCGCGTGGCCTTGCGCAAGGGCTCGCTGGTGGTCAATTCGTCGCAAGGCGGGGGCACCAAAGACACCTGGGTGCTCGCGGATTCGGCGCACGTGGAAACCGAGAAGCCCGGGCGCCAGACCCACACGGACCTCCCGCCGATTCCCGGGGTGCCAAGGAGCAACAGCCATGCTTAGCCGCGTCGCCGATTCAATCTACTGGATGAGCCGCAACGTCGAGCGGGCGGACAACGTGGCTCGTTTCATCGACGTCAATTTGAACCTGCTGCTGGATCTGCCCGAAGGTTACGTTCAGCAGTGGGATCCGCTGGTCATCACCACGGGCGACCACGAGCTCTTTGAGAAGCGGTTCGGCAAGCCCGACCAGGAAAAGGTGATCTGGTTCCTGACCTTTGATCAGGAGAACCCGAATTCGATCCTCTCCTGCCTGCATTCCGCCCGCGAGAACGCGCGTTCGGTGCGGGAGATCATCTCGACGACGATGTGGGAGGAGTTGAACACGTTCTATCTGAAGGTAAAAGCGGCGGCGGGAACCTTCGACGGCTCGGATCGCGCCTATCAGTTCTACCCCGAGGTGAAGCGCGGCAGCCATCTGTTCCAGGGAGCGACCGATTCCACCCTCACGCGTAACGAGGCGTGGCACTTCCTGGAAATGGGCCGGATGATCGAGCGGGCGGACAAGACATCGCGCATTCTCGACGTCAAGTATTACTTCCTCCTCCGTTCGGTGGCCGAGGTCGGCAGTCCGTTTGACGAACTCCAATGGGCGGCGGTGCTGCGTTCGGCCAGTGCGTTCGAGATGTATCGCAAGCGCCATGGCCGCCTGGCCCCGGCCGGCATCACGAACTTCCTCCTGCTCGATGATCAGTTTCCGCGGGCAGTGCGCTGTTGTCTGGATCGCGCGCGGAATTCCCTGCATGCCATTACGGGAACTCCGTTGGGCAGTTTTCAAAACAATCCCGAGCGCCTGTTCGGGCAGCTGTGCTCGGATCTCGCCTTCACCAACGTGGACGAGATCAACGCCCAGGGGCTGCACGAATACCTGGATGTCTTGCAGGAGAAAATGAACCTCGTCGGCTCGGGCATTTACGAAACGTTTTTCACCCGCAAGACCCCGACCACGACGCGGCATCGGGTGCGCGGCGGCAAGGAGTGGCAGATGCAATCCGCTTCTTCATGAAAAGGATAGCCAGCCACACCGCGGAGCTTTCAGTTGCGGCTGCCTGAGTTGAAGCCGAAGCCTGAAATTGGAATGCCGAAAGAAAGCCGAAAACCGAATCGTCGTCCGGTGTGGTGGCCTCGGGCCTTTACATTTCGGACTTCAGAATTGATTCGGAATTCGGATCTGGACCTTCGGACCTAATCATCATGTCCATTCACGTTGCGCTGTATCACAAGACTCACTACACGTACGACCGGTCGGTCGGGCACGGGCCGCATGTCGTGCGCTTGCGTCCGGCACCGCACTGCCGGACGAAGATCCTGAGCTACTCGCTGCGTATCACCGGCGGTGAGCATTTCATCAACTGGCAGCAGGATCCTTTCGCCAACTGGAACGCGCGCCTGGTCTTCCCGGAACCGATGAAGGAACTCGGTGTCGAAGTGGAACTCGTCGCGGAAATGGCGGTCCACAATCCCTTCGACTTCTTTCTCGAACCGGACGCCGAGCAGTTTCCGTTCGACTACCAGCCGGCGCTCGACAGGGAGCTCGAGCCGTTTCAACGGAAGTGCTGGCTGACGCCCGCCTTTAACAAATACCTGTCCGCCCTCCGCCTGGAACTGCTGGGCGAGAAGACGCCGCGCTCCCGCCGGTCCCGGCTGGCCGACGAGCCACCGACCGTCTTGGAGAAGAAGTTGCGCACAAACGATTTTCTGGTCGCCGTCAATCAGCGCCTGTGGAAGGACATTGCCTACGGCATCCGGCTCGAGCCCGGCGTGCAGACGCCAGAGGAAACGCTGACGAAGGGCAGCGGATCCTGCCGTGACTCCGCGTGGCTGCTCTGCCACCTCATGCGGCATTGCGGGCTGGCCGCCCGGTTTGTGAGCGGCTATCTCATCCAGCTCAAAGCCGACGTGAAATCACTCGATGGCCCGAGTGGGACGGAGATCGACTTCACGGATTTGCACGCGTGGTGCGAAGTTTATCTCCCGGGCGGCGGCTGGATTGGTCTGGACCCGACGTCGGGGCTGCTTGCGGGCGAAGGGCACATTCCCCTTTCCTGCACGCCGGAGCCGGCCAGTGCGGCCCCGGTCAGCGGCGCGGTGGACAAGTGCGAGTCGAAGCTGCACCACGAGATGAAGCTCACGCGCGTTTATGAATCGCCGCGGGTCACCAAGCCGTACTCGGAAGAGCAATGGGCGGAGATCGAGAAACTCGGCCACGACATCGACGCCGACCTGAAGGCGAATGACGTGCGCCTCACGATGGGCGGCGAACCGACCTTCATTTCCGTCGACGATCCGGATGGTCCGGAATGGAACTTCACCGCGGTTTCGCACAAGAAGCGCGTGCTCTCGGGCGAGCTTATCAAGCGTCTCCGCACCAAGTTCGCGCCCGGTGCGCTGCTGCATTACGGCCAGGGCAAGTGGTATCCCGGCGAACAACTGCCCCGTTACGCACTCGCCGCCTACTGGCGCAAGGACGGCGTGCCGATCTGGAAGGATGATTCGCTCATCGCCGATGAAGCAAAGAACTACGGCTTGGGCGCGAAGGACGCGAAGGCCCTCCTCGAACGCATCTCGCGCGTGATCGGCGTCGATTCGAAGAACATGGTGCCGGCCTTCGAGGACGCCTTCTACTACACGTGGAAAGAGCGTCGCCTGCCGACCAACGTCACGCCCGACAAATCCAACCTTAAGAACAAGCTCGAACGCGAACGCATCGCGCGGCTGTTCCAACGGGGCCTCGGCGAAGTCGTCGGCTATGCGTTGCCCATCAAGCGCGCACTGTATGGCCAGCAACCCGGCTGGATGTCCGGCGCGTGGTTCCTGCGCGACGACGACACGCTGTGGCTGATCCCCGGCGATTCAGCGATGGGTCTGCGCCTGCCGCTCGACTCGATTCCCTGGGTGGCGGAGAAGGATTATCCGTGGACGACGCAGCAGGACCCGTCGCAAAAACTACCGGCGCTGCCGAAGGAATTTCCCTATCGGGTGCGCCCGGAAACGAGTGGTCTGCGGTTCCTGCGCGGACGCGGCGAGCCGCTGCCCGTGGGCCAGGGACCCGGTCAACGGGCGCAACAGCTCGGCGACTTGGAGCCGGAAAGGGAGTTGCCGAAACTGCCGCCGGAGGTTGATCCGAACCGCCGGCCCGTGTCGGGTGAGAGCGCGCCGTGGATCGTGCGCACGGCCATGTGCGTGGAACCCCGCGAGGGCCGGTTGCACGTTTTCATGCCCCCCGTGGTGAAAGCGGAAGACTATCTTGACCTCATCGCCGGCATCGAAACCGCCGCCAAGGAGCTCGGGCTGCCGCTTGTTATCGAAGGTGACACGCCGCCGAAGGATCCGCGCTTGAACAAGCTGGCCGTCACGCCTGATCCGGGAGTCATTGAAGTCAACCTGCACCCGAGCAAGTCGTGGGACGAACTCGTCGAGCGCACGACCGTGCTTTACGAGGAAGCGCGGTTGGCGCGGCTGGGAACCGAGAAGTTCATGGTGGATGGGCGGCACACCGGTACCGGCGGTGGCAATCACATCATCATCGGCGGTGAAACGACGATCGATTCGCCGGTCCTGCGCCGGCCCGACCTGCTGCGTTCGCTGATTGCCTACTGGCAGAATCATCCGTCGTTGAGCTGGATTTTCAGTGGCCTGTTCATTGGTCCGACATCGCAGGCGCCGCGCGTGGACGAGGCGCGCAACGATGCGCTGTACGAGCTGGAAGTCGCCTTCAAGGAGCTCGACCGTCAACTGGGTGTGGAGAAATCCCTGGCCGGGTTGAGGAAAAGTGCCGCGAGTGAGTCAGGCCCCCGGAGCTTTCCCACTGTCCCGCCGTGGATGGTGGATCGCATTTTTCGCAACCTGCTCGTCGATGCGACCGGCAACACGCATCGCGCGGAGTTCAGCGTCGACAAGCTGTACGCGCCCGAGAGCAGCACGGGCCGGTTGGGACTGGTCGAGATGCGCGCCTTCGAGATGCCGCCGCATGCGCGCATGAGTCTCGCGCAGCACCTGCTCCTGCGCGGGCTCGTCAGCAAGTTCTGGCGTGAGCCGTACGACAATGGGCTGGTGCGCTGGGGCTCTGATATTCACGACCGCTGGATGTTGCCCCACTTCTGCGAGAATGATTTCAAAGATGTCATCGATGATCTGCGCGCGGCTGGCTATCCGTTCGAGTTCGACTGGTTCACGCCGCATTTTGAATTCCGGTTCCCGCGCATTGGCGACTTTGCCCAGCGCGATGTCCGGGTCGAACTCCGCACGGCGCTCGAGCCCTGGCACGTGCTGGGCGAGGAACCCGGCGGCGGGACGACCGTGCGCTATGTGGACAGCTCGCTCGAACGCTTGCAGGTGAAGGCGCGCGGCCTCGTGGGCGATCGGTTTGCACTGGTCGTCAACGGCCGGCGCGTGCCGTTGCATCCTACGGGCACCAATGGCGAAGGCGTGGCGGGTGTACGCTATCGCGCGTGGCAGCCACCCGAATGCCTGCAACCCACGATCGGCGTTCACGCGCCGCTGGTGTTTGACCTTTACGACACCTGGAACAAGCGCTCGCTGGGCGGTTGCCAGTATCATGTCACCCACCCGGGCGGCCGCAGCTACGACACATTTCCTGTGAACAGCTACGAAGCGGAGTCGCGGCGACTGGCGCGCTTCTTCACGCACGGGGCGACGCAGGGGCGGTTTGAGGTGCCGGCGGCCGGCGACGAATCCGAGTTTCCCTTCACGCTCGACTTGCGTCTGGCGTGATGGCTAGCCTTTTTGCCGTCCACTACGAGCCGCACGAATCGAACGATGTCAGCTTCAGAACCGGAGACCACGAAGACCGCCGAGCATCCCTTGGAGAACTATGCGCCGGCCCCGGGCATCTTCGATGAGATGCAGTCGGCGACGGGCGAGACGCGTCCGCCTTGGCGGCCACTTTCCGATTCGCTCACCAAGCTGACCCAGCACGAACTGGCGGCGCGCTGGGAGCATGGCCTACGGATCATTCGCGAGCACGGCGTCACCTACAACGTCTACGGCGACGCGCAAGGTTCCGAGCGGCCGTGGGCGCTGGATCTGGTGCCGTTCATCATCTCGGCGGAGGATTGGGCGGCGATCGAGCGGGGCCTGATCCAGCGGGTGCGATTGTTGAACCTGATCCTCGCGGACATTTACGGCGGGAGTCAGCACCTCTTGCGGGACGGCTTTCTGCCGCCCGAATTGATCTACGCCAATCCGGGATTTCTGCGGTCCTGCCGCGGGTTCGTTCCGCCGAAGAACTCCTACCTGACCCTTCACGCCAGTGACTTGGTGCGTTCGGGGGCCGGGCAGTGGTGGGTGCTGGCTGACCGCACGCAAGCGCCGAGCGGCGCCGGTTACGCGCTGGAGAATCGTGCGGTGATCTCGCGCATTCTTCCCGACGAACTGCGCGACGGCAACGTACGCCGATTGGGATCCTTTTTCCGGAGCCGCTACCGACTGCTCGCCAATCTGGCTTCGAAGGCCAAGGCCGAACCCCGGGGCGTGCTACTCACGCCCGGCCCGCTCAACGAGACTTATTTCGAGCACGCCTTCCTGGCGCGGCACAAGGGGCTGCCGCTGGTCGAAGGGGCCGATCTGACGGTGCGCGATCGGCGGGTGTTCTTGAAAACCGTCGAGGGTTTGCAGCCGGTGGACCTGATCATCCGCCGCGTGGACGACACGTTTTGTGATCCGCTCGAGTTGCGCGGGGATTCCTTCCTGGGCGTGCCGGGATTGGTGGAAGCTGCGCGCGCCGGCAATGTCATCATTTCCAATGCGCTGGGCACCGGGCTCCTGGAAAGTCCGGCGGTGCTCGCGTTCCTGCCGATCCTTTGCCGGCATCTCTTGGGCGAGGAACTGCTGATTCCCTCCGCGGCCACCTGGTGGTGCGGCCAGGCCCGGGAGCTTCGTTACGTCCTCGATAATCTTGATCAGCTGGTGATCAAGCCGGCTTTCGGAACTTCGCGCCGGCCACCGTGGTTTGGCGGCAGCCTGAGCAAGCACGAGAAGGCCAACCTGATTCGCGCGATCAAGGCCGCGCCGCAGAATTTTCTCGGCCAGGAGCGCGTGGTGTTGTCCCGTGCGCCGGTCTGGCACGAAGGCGTCTTCGAATCGCGGTCCATGATGGTCCGCGCGTTCGTCGCCAGCGATGGCGAATCGTACAACGTGCTGCCGGGCGGCCTGGCCCGCGTCTCACCTACCACCGAGGAGCCGGTGGTGTCCATGCAGAGCGGGGGCGGCAGCAAGGACATCTGGGTGCTGGCCAACGGCGGTGGTGCCGCGCCCGCTTCCGAGGCGCCGCGAGAACTGCGGCCGCTGGTGCGCGGATCGAACACCGTGCCGAGTCGCGCCGCCGACAATTTGTTCTGGCTTGGCCGCTACACCGAGCGCCTCGAAAACACCGCGCGCTTGCTGCGTTGTCTGCTGAGTCGTTTCGTGGATGATGGTGAACGCGAGCGGTTGCCGGAGCGGGCGGTCCTGCCTCATTTGTTCGAGGCGCTCGGTCAGCCGTTGCCAGCGGGGCTGGATCTGTCCTCCAGCCCGGCCCTGCGGGAACACGCGCTGGCGCTGGTCCATCGCGAGGACCTGTTGGGCAGCGTCCGTGAGCTGTTGCGCCGCATTCACGGCATCGCCGCCAGTGTGCGCGACCGCTTCTCCGGCGACATCTGGCGCATTCTCGGCCGGATGGATCGCAATGCCCGCGGTGGGATGGGCAAGCTGCCGCTGAACAATGCGCTGTCGTTGATTCACCGGTTGGTGCTCGACCTCGCGGCGTTCAGCGGGCTCGAAATGGAGAACATGACCCGCGGCCACGGCTGGCGCTTTCTGGACCTGGGCCGGCGAGTGGAGCGCGGCATCTGCATGTCGGGCTTTCTCCGGGGCGGCGTCCTGGCGGCGGGACATCCGAGCGCAACCTTCGAGCTGTTGCTGGAGATAGCCGATTCCACGATGACCTACCGCCGGCTTTATGTGGCCGAGGTGCGCCCGTTGGAGGCGATCGATCTGTTGCTCCGCGATGACTCCAATCCTCGGTCCGTCGCCTTTCAGTTGCACGAGGTCGCGGAGCACACCCGGGCGTTGCCGCAACGCGAGGCGGCGGGTGCGTCCCCGGAACATTTGCTCGTCAAACACGTGGCCGCCCGGATTCAGGGGGCGGACCTCGCGCAGGCCGGCCGGCTCTGGCGGGAAGGGCACGCCGAGCCTTTGATGCGGTTGTTGGGCGATTGCGTGCAGGGGCTGACCGAGACTTCGGAGAACCTGACGCACCATTACTTTAGTCACACTATCGCCCGGCTCAGTTGATCATGCGCAAACTGCTCTACGAGATTTCGCACGACACCACCTACGATTACGTGGGCAGCGTGGCGATCTCGCATCATCTGGTGCGGCTCGCTCCGCGCCGGCTCCCCCACCAGCATGTGCTGGCGCATGAATTGTCCGTTCAGCCGCTGCCCGCCGTGATGAGCGAGCACACCGACTATTTTGGGAATCGCACGCAGTTCCTGACCGTGGAGGGCGCTCATGCGCGACTGGTCATTCGCTCGAAGGCGGGCGTGGCGGTCGGCCCGGTGTTTGTGCCGGATCCCACGGAGACCGCGCCCTGGGAATCCGTGCGCCTGCGTTGCCAGGCGGATCACGCCGGGCCGGGTCTCGAAGCGCATGAGTTCACGTACGGCTCACCGCTGGCGCCGGTACAGGGTGATTTCGCCGAGTACGCGGCCGTTTCGTTCACCCACCACCGGCCGTTGCTCGATGGTGTGCTGGATCTCACGCGGCGCATCAACACGGAGTTCGCTTTTGATGCGACGGCCACGAACGTCGCGACGCCCGTGAGTGATTTCTTTCGCAACCGCCGCGGTGTGTGCCAGGACTTTGCGCAGTTTGAAATCGCCTGCCTGCGATCGCTCGGCCTGCCCGCGCGCTACGTGAGTGGCTACCTGGAAACGGACCCGCCGCCGGGCCAGCCCAAGCTGCGGGGTGTTGATGCGTCGCACGCCTGGATCGCATTCTACTGCCCGGGCATCGGCTGGATTGACGTGGACCCGACGAACAATTGCATCCCGTCCATGCGCCACATCACCGTCGGGTGGGGGCGCGACTACGGCGACATCAGCCCATTGAAAGGCGTGATCATGGGTGGGCAGGGGCAGGCGCTGAGCGTGTCCGTGGACGTGGTGGCCAAAGGCGCCTGGGAACCGGAGGAAGACGAGGTCGTGAGCGGCCCGTGAAGTTGGGTGGTGCGTATGTGTTTTTGGGCTTTGATTCCCGAACCGCATGAGGCAGCTTGCCGGAAAGATCGGAAGTAGCCGTCTGGCCGTGATGGAGCGCTGGTTCGGAGGGGCATGGGTCGCGGTAGGACGGCACCAGCGGAAAACCTAACAAAACTTTCGCTTGCCCCATCTATGAAATCTACCCAGCGGTCCTGTTCTCCGTGGAGTCATGTGTTGCTGGCTCTGGCTTTGCACTTGGCTGGGAGCGAACACGCGACCGGCAGCAGCCCGGTCGTGATCCAGCATCCGCTTGCCACCAAGGTCCGGGTTGGGGGCACGCTCAACCTAAGCGCCGCTGCCACCGGCACGGAACCTCTCACTTACACCTGGTACCGAGGTCGCACGGTACTCGGATCCGGCCCGGCGGATTCGCTGACGCTCTCGCCGGTATTGGCGGCTCACGCAGGTTGGTACTGGGTGAAGGTCAGCAACGCGGACGGCGCGACCGGCTCCGACGCCGTCTTGGTACGGGTAGGCACTTACGCCGAGTGGACTGGAGGCGCGGGGGCCAACGGCCACGGTTATGAAATGGTACAGATCGGCGATTTGGAAAATGACTGGGCGCAAATGTTCCGGGACGCATTCGCCTCGGGAAGTTACCTCGTTTCTTATCACTCGCTGGCCGAGGAAAACTTTGTCAACGCGATCGTACCGCCGGCGCAGGCAACCCGGTTGATTGGCTTGATTCAGCCGCCGGGTTCGTTCGAACCGGCGGGCGGATGGCGTTGGATGAGCGGAGAGCCCTTCACGTACTCACGTTGGAATCTCAATGAGCCGAACAACGGCGGCAACGGTTTGAATCCGCGGGGACAGGAGAACCTAGTGGGCATCTTGGACACCGGCCTCTGGATCGACATTCATGGCGGCTCCCGGGGATATGTGCTCGAATACCCTACCCAACTCTCGCTCTATAACGATCTCACCAATACGATCGTGGGCGGCTACGAGGCCGTGGCCGCTCGCGCCGGCGCGGCCAGCAAGTCGGCGATCACCTACACCTGGTACCTGAACGGCACCCTCGTTCCCGACGTGACCGGTAACGCACTACCCTTGAGCAAAGTCCTTCCGGCAGGCGGCTTGGCCCGTGTAGAAATCGGTGATGGCAATTCACTGGTCGTAAGCAGCACGGTGGAAATCCTCCTCACCCCCGTTTTCGTCGAATCACCTCGAACCACGGTGGTTTATCAGGGTGACGCGGCGACATTTGCCGTGGAAGTTGCCGGCCCCGGTCCATTTACCTATCAATGGTACCGAAATGGAAACCCGGTCCCAGGCGGGGAAGGAGCGACGCTTACGGTACCCACTGCCGCCACCGGCAACCAAGGTAGCTACAGTGTGGATGTGTCCAACGCCAACGGCTTGGTCCGGTCAATCCCGGCTGAGTTGGTGGTTATGAAACCCAATAGCCGGTTAGTTCGGCTCGAAGAATTCGAAGCGGGGCCGCTTCCTGGCTGGTCCACGCCGGTTACGGCCAGAACACCATCAGGGGACAGGCGGTTTCTCGGCGAGTTTGGCCAAGAGACCGTTTCGCTCAATCTGAGCAACCTGCCCGTCCATGACCAAATCACGGTATCATTCGATCTGATCCTGCGCGGCTTCTGGCGCGGCAATGCCGCAGCGGAGGCTTGGAGCATGCGGGTCGACAGTTTTACGGCGCTGCAAACCACCTTCAGCACGTACGCCACGCAGTCGTATCCAGGTAATTATTTTCAAGCCTCCTACCCGGCGGCAACGGGTTCCCTGGAGCGAAACACGCTCGGCTATGAGCTGGTTCTCTCGCAAGTCAGCATGTTGGAAGATGTCCGCTACCGCGTTACGGTCACAAGGCCCCATGCCACGCCCAAGCCGTGCTTCAGTTCACCAGCGCCATATCAAACACGTACGAAACGGGGTGGGGTATCGACAACCTCGTGGTGACGACTTCCGCCGCCAATGGGAGTCGGCTAGTCATCGGCCAAGGTGGGGGGCCCGCGAGCCTCAATCTCAAAGTTCAGAGCCTGCCCGGAGCGAGCGTTACCATTCGGCGGTCTTCGGATTTTGCAGTTTGGGAGTTCGTTCAATCCGTGTTCAATCCAACCGGCGAATTGGTGATTCCGGTGGCTCCCGCGCAGTTCGGGTCACCGACGTTTTTTCGAGCGGAAGGGAACTGACCACCGTCACATCGGCGGAGCCACCGACGATCTTGGTGGAGGGTGCCTCTTCACTTTGCTTGGAAAGTCGGCTGGTTCGGACGCCAGGCCTCCGTCGAACGTTGTCGATTACAACGCTTGAACACCGAGTAGGATCGCCCTAGCGTCACGCTGGGTTTCGGCGGAGCGGAGAATCGCTCCGGCGTTCGCGCCGGGGAGGAAAGTCCGAACACCGCAGGGCGGGATGCCGCGTAACCCGGTCATCCGGCCGGGATACACGCGGGAGGTGAGGTCGCGAGACTTCCCGACGGACAGTGCCACAGAGAATATACCGCCCCGGGCAGCCGGGGTAAGGGTGAAAAGGTGGGGTAAGAGCCCACCGCGCCGAGCGTAAGCGGAGCGGCACGGAAAACCCCATCCGGTGCAAGACCAAATAGGGAATCGAGGAGCGGCCCGCTCCGCGTCGCGCGCAAGCGCGGCAGGTTCCGGGTACGGTCGCACAGATAAATGATTCTCTCCCCCGGCAACGGGGCAGACAAAATTCGGCTTACAGCTTCGCCGAAACCCACTCTCCTCAAGGGGGAACACGGATCGCGGAAAGGAGCGCCATCGATGGCGCGCCGTGCCGGGTTGTACGTTGCCCTGCTGTGCGGTCAGACGCACACCCCTGTGCGGATAAAGGCACATGGCGGCGGCTCGCCGGAGGTGATTACCTACCATGCAACCACAAGACGGACCCAACCAGGCGACTTGTGGGAGGCGCAGAGATGTTCCCGACCAGCCGTGTGAGTGCGACAACTTTGGTGGAGACCTCGCCAGCCGAGGCCAAGCGGCCAAAGGTAAGCAGCACAAGGTTGGGGTAGGCAAACTGAACCCAGTACATGGCCCTTCAAATGTCACCGAAGTTCCGGTCCGCTCGACCAAGGGCGGGCGCGCGCCGGCTCGCGTGGAGCGACTGGCGGGTGGAAGAATTTTTGGTGCCGATTCAAGTTCGCGCAGAGCAGGTTTCGGGAGCGTGGCGCGGGGTCATCGAAGCTCCGGGGCTGTTCCCGCTTAATTCGCCGGTAGCGCTGCCCCGCTCGCCGGCTCGCTTCCCATTCGTGGCTCGCGGGGAGCGAGGGACGCCACGGGCGTTCACGTTGACCGCCACTCCTGATCGCAACTTGATTGAAAGGCGTGGTTGCGGTGAGTGGCCTGGTGTGTTAACTATTTTGCGCTTCACGGGAAACAAGGTCTTGGAGTTTTCGTTGATGGACCAGCGCCGCGAGGATTTAGAGTCAGGCATTTCAGGCAGGGAACAGGGGCCAGGAAATGCACAGATCGCTGTAAACGCAGGTTGTCAGAAAGAACTGGAATTATGAGGACCATCACGGGAGTGGCACTTCAAGCGACGCGCCAAGTGTTCGGGAGAATCATGGGCACCCAGGGCGGGCACAAACCGGGACGGCGCTGCGCCTTGATCATCGTTTCGATCAGCGCGTTCCTGAGCGCGCTTGGCTCAGCGCGAGCCGCGACGCCGGGAGTCGCCTATTTCAGCCATGCCGCCGGGCACAATCTCTACCTGTTGAACGAGGACGGGAATCTGTTTCGCTGGGGACAAGCTCGCTACGGCGATAATTTCAGCACGCCTGCGCCGGCGGTGGTTCCGTACTACGAAACTAATCTCACCGTGGCACCGTCCCCCTCCGGGGCGCGGTGGAAGCAGGCGACGGGCAGCGATGCGAGCGAACTATTTTTGGATGAAGCCGGCAAAGCCTATTTCAATTGGATGTCGCTGACGCAGTCGACGCGCTTGCTGGCGATTGAGCATCCCGAGCCAAACCGCAAGTGGCGCCAGATCTCCAGCGGCGGCTGGCTGGCGGCGCTCGTGGATGATGCGGGCGGACTTTACGAATTGAAGCTCAGCGACCTCGCCTATTTTGTGCGCGGGCACCCGGGCGAGCTGTTGCCCGCGCCCAATCCCTGGCTGGCCCAGATCGGGCGACCGGCCACGTTTGGCCCGTCCCTGGAAGCGGTGGCCATTCAAGGCTTTTTCCTGACGCGAACGACGCAAGGTGAGATTTACGGCCGAGGCAACAGCTATAGCGGCCTGACCGGAAGCGAACCCACGGTCGATGGTGCCTGGCAACGAGTGGCCCGCCCGCCGGGCGTCAACGCGTGGTTGAGTTTCAAGGCGTCGGAAAGCGCGGCCGTGGCGATGGGTGATGACGGCGATGTTTATTATTGGGGCCAGCGTGTTCCCGGCAGCCCGACGGCAGACTTCGGGTCGGATAGTCGCATCCCGGTGGCAATCCCGAAACCGGTCGGCGTCAGTGGATGGAAATCGATGGACGTGACGGGTGGGCTCATGTTGCTCGTCAGCCAGGAGGGTGACCTATACGGCTTTGGCAGCGCCTACGAATTCTTGCAGGAGCCGTTGAGTCCCGGTTTATCGCCGCCGTTTACGGTCGCGACGCTTGCCTTCAATCCGTTGCTTCAAGGGCCGTTTGATTCGGTCCAATGCGGGGTGGACTACGTGATCGCGCGCAAGAGCGATGGGACAGACGTGCGCTGGGGCCAGTTCATGCGGCTCGAAAACTATTGGTTTCCGGGCAGCATGCCGCCCAGCGTGCTGGCGGTGCCCCCAACGATCACGGGCCTGCCGGACCGGCGTTCCCCGGCGGCGCGCGTGCTCAGCCCCGCCAGTTTTAGTCGCATTGGGATTGGCGAGTCGCTGCCCCTCACGGCGGAAGTCTTCCCGCTCGAGGGCACGATTGCTTCCGTGGAGTTTCTGGTGAATCGCTTCGTGGTCCCCGGGGTGGTGCAGGTTCAAGGCAGCGTGGCGACCAGCACCTGGCAAACGGCGGTACCTGGCGAATTTGCCGTGGCGGTCCGAGCCACGGACTCGGCCGGCCGCGTCACACTATCGCAAGCCGTCACGATCCAAGCGCGGCACGCGGTGCATTGGCAGTTTTCCACCAATCGCATCCGTGAGGCGGCGGGCGAAGGCTTGGGCACCACCACCGAACTTCAGCTCACGCGCACCGAGCTGCCCTATCCCGCCTACCATCCGTTCAGCTACCAGTTTCGCATGACGCCGCTCGAGTTGGTGGGCAAGGACTTCACAATCACGGGGGCGACGCCTTTGAACGATGGCTCCGGGAATTGGGAGGTCTTGTTTGCCGCTGGTCAGAAGACCAAGAGTGTCCTGATCACCGCCCTGGAGGATGAATTTACGGACTCGAATCAAAGCCTCTATTTCACGCCGGCCTACGACTGGTCGAAGTCGAAAGATTATATTCCGCCGGGCAACGATCTCTATCTTTGGATCGAGGATGCGACCCCGACGGACGGGCCGAGCCTGGTTGAGATTCTGGCCGATGATGCCGCCCGTTTCAGTTTCCAAGGTGATCCGGTGCCGCTCACGGTCAGCGTGCCCAAGTCGTTGACGGATCAGCCGGCTGTCCAATTGATTTCGGATCAATACCAATACCTCCAGTATGCGCCCGGCTTTGTGGAGGATCTGGCGGATCGCTGGTTGTTCCACTTTACGGTCCAAAACCTCGATGTCGGGCTGCACTCCGTGCGTGCCCGTGTGGGCGACGGTTGGCGGTTCGGCTATGGGCGATACCGGGACTCGGCTCCCGTCGAATTGCGCGTCTGGGACCGTAACGGTTTGCCCACCGTCCGGGTGGTGGCGGAGAATCATGAAGTGGTGGAGGCGGATCAATCACAGTTGGTCGTGACCGTATCGCGTGATGGTTCGTTGGCCGCGTCGATGTCGGTGGACTTGAACGTCCGTGGCACGGCGCTGAGTGGCAGCGACTACGATGCCTTCCCGACGACGGTCACCATTCCCGCCAACGCCGGCTATGTGCAGTTTGTCCTGCGCCTTCATGATGATTCCCGGGCGGAGCTGAATGAGTTGATCGAAGTGTCAGCCGCGCAACGAACGTGTACCCAGCTGCCTGGCTGTGTCGTCGCGGCCACCGGTTCGGCGTTGCGGGTGATCGTTCGCGATGATGACCCGCTTGAGGTTGCTGCTACTGCTGATGCTCAAGTGGTGGCGAGTCCCTTTTCCAATGCGTCCTATCTCCGCACGGCTTCCGGTCAGTTGTATGCGTGGGGTGAAAATCTGGGCGGCAGCCTGGGCCTTGGTGATTTGCCCGCGGAACTTGCCGGACAGGTGCCCTGGCCGCGACGGGTGCGCTTGCTGCCGGACGGCGAGAAATGGTGGGACATCATTCTCGGCCCGACCCAGGCGTTCGGCACTTCGGCAACGGGGAATCATTACGCGTGGGGCGCGGGCTTCGCGACGAGCGGTCAGTCGTTTCAAGTCCCGTCGCCGCGATGGGTGGTACCCAACGGGGCTGAGGTTGAGCCGTTCTACATCAAGGACGGCGAGTTGGTCGAGCGGCTGGGCACGGGGCGGCTGCAGCGCTATCGCCTTACAACCTACATGAACCATGTGTTGTATCCCGTCGGCCCGGAAGGGCTGCCGGCGCTCCGCGTGACGCCCCAGTTGCGTGTGCTTTTGGAGGATGGTTATTTCCACGACGCGAGCGACTGGGCCGGCCTGTATGCGGATCGGTATCCACTCGCCCCCGGCGCCGGCTACTGGCTGGATGCCGCGTCGTCCGGAGAGCTCCTCGTCGCGATGGACGAGTTGCGGCGGCTGTTCCGGGTTCAGGCGGGAACTTATCAATACGATCCTGCTTTGGGTCGGTCGCGATTGAGCTATTCCACCGAAGCGCTGCCGGCGTTGCCGGATGGGCGGGTGGTTGCCCGCTTGCTGGGCAACGAGCTGGGCGTGCTGGCCCTCGCGGTGGACGGCTCGGCTTATTCGTTGCCACCGGCGGGAGCCAGCTCGTTGATTCCTTTTCCCGAAGGCGTCACGCGCTGGGTTTCGCTGGCGGCGGGTAAGAAACATTTCCTCGCGGTCGGCAATGACGGCCGCGTCTATGCATGGGGCGACAATGCGCTGGGGCAACTGGGCGACGGCGACGTTCAGGCGGCGGAGGCGCCGCGCCCCTTGCCGGTCTTTGTGGGGGTCAACGATCCCGGCACTGAGTTTCCGGTGGTCAATCTTGCGCTGCCGCCCTTCGCCCGATTCCATGACATGGACGCGGAAATCTTTCTCGGTGGCCCCTCCAGTTTTACCGCGCTGGCCCGGGCCTTTGATCCCGATGGCTTGATTGATCGCGTCGAATTCCTGATCGACGGCGAAGTTGCGGCGGTCGCCGAATTTGACCCCACGCGCAAGGCGTTTGTGGCGGACGTGTTCGTGCCGCATCCGGGCGAGCACCAGCTCACGGCTCGCGCGTGGGACGATACGGGTCTATCGGGTGTCTCCACGAGCATCCCCCTCCACGTGGATGACCCTGGCCGCTACCCGGTCGTCAAAGTGTGGAACATCCCGAGCGGAACGGCGGAAGGCTACGGCTTCCCCGGTTACTTCATCATCAGCCGCCAAGGCATTGCGGACGTGCCGCTGACGGTCCTCTTTGATATTCACGGCACCGCGACGGAAGGCACCGATTACCCGGCACTGCCGCGGAGCGCCGTCATTCCAGCGGGCGCGGCCGAGGTGAGGATTCCGGTGATCGCCCGGCCGGACTTCGCGGACGAAGACACGGAGGAGGTCAACTTGACGATCCTCAATCCGGGCTGTGATCCGGCTACCGCCGAACCGGGCAGCGGATGTTATCGCATCGGCTCACCCAACACCGCGCCGGTCTTCATCGTGGATTACCTGAAGCCGGGCGATGCCTACCTGCCGTTCGTCGCGATGACCTTGCTGACCAGCCCGATCGCCCGGGAGGGCACGACCAATGTCGTGCGCCTTGAGGTGCGCCGCTACGGTTCGTTTGTCGAGGAGCTGCCGGTCACCTATTCCCTGGGTGGGGTCGCTGAAAACGGCGTCGATTACCTGCCGCTCTCCGGCGTCGCGGTGATTCCCGCCGGCGCGGATCGCACGATCATCACGCTTTCCGCCATCGAGGATTTTGTAGCGGAACCCTATGAACGAGTGGTGGTGACGTTGCTGAATCCCGGCTGCCAAGTAGGTCTTGGCTCGGCCGAGGGCTGCTATCTTTCCGACGGGCGCAACTCGCTCGTACTGATCGTTGGGGACAAGCCGGTCTTGCCGCCGTTGCCCGGCGGGCCCACGCCCAATTCCGTGCCGCGGCCGGTGTTGTTTGACGGCATCGAGTTCTTTGAAGGTCAGGGCACGATCATCAGCGTGATCAGCGATCCCGGAGCGGTGTTCGCGTTGCAGACGAGCGCGAATATGGTGAACTGGCGCACGCTCGGTGAGCTCACCAGTGTCAGCGGCCGGATCGAGTTCTTCGATGGCGAAGCCGCCGGCGAGCGCACGCGGTACTATCGGATCGTGCCACCCACCAATCCTTAGCGCACCATGCAATTAGATTGGGGAGCGCACGCGTCTCGCGTGCAGCGGAGCCGTCCCGGCGACGTGCTCAGCCGGTCGCGTGTTGGCAAACCATACGGTGTTGGCAGATGCGGAGTCCAAACAGTGTTCGGCGCGGCGCCAAACCCGGCCTGCGGGACGCGCGCGCTCCTGAACTGAATCGATCCGGCGTAGCGCCCGGCAAACCCTTGGGAGGAAGTGCGTCCGCCCCGCCGCGTTGCCCGGCTTAGGTCGGCCCCGGGTACATTCGCGAGATTGACGGGTGCGGGCGGGTTCTGTAAGCACTCGCGTATGAAACGACTGTCCCTCCTGGTGCTGTTGGCGACCTGTACGATCCTTGCCGGTTGCGTGAAGTACCGGGTGACCCTGACCAACGGCCAGTCGTTCACCGTGCTGGGCAAGCCGAAGCTGGACAAGGAACAGAACATCTACCACTACAAGTCGGGCGGCCAGGACCAGTATGTTTCGCGCGGAAGAGTGGTTTCGATTGAGCCGGCCTCCGACGATGCCGAATCCACTTTCAAATCATCGGGTCACTGACGTCGGCGGGCGACGAATTGCTCGACGTACTTTCCCAGGATGTCGGCCTCGAGATTGACCTCGGCACCGACCTGGCGTTCCTGCAGCGCGGTCACCGCAAACGTGTGGGGGATGATCCAGATGCGGAATCGGCCCTTCAAGACCTTGGCCACGGTGAGGCTGATGCCATCAACCGTGACGGAACCCTTGAAGACGACGTAACGGAGCACTTCCCGCGGCGCGGTGATCTCGAGGATGTGATCAGCGCCGGCTCGTTCCCATTTCACGATCCGGCCCACGCCGTCGATGTGTCCAGTGACGAAGTGGCCGCCGAACCGGCCGTTCGCCGCGAGGCCGCGTTCGAGATTCACGAGTGCGCCCAGCTTGGTGCACTTTAGGTTGGTCCGCTCCCAAGTCTCGACGAGCAGATCGAAGTGCAGCCCGACGCGGGCGCCCTTGCGTTCCTGTTTCACGACCGTCAGGCAGCAGCCGTTCACGGCAATGCTGTCGCCGGCCGCCACGCCGCGCGCGCAAACCTTCGCGGCGACGACCAGCCGGATGCCTGCTTTCGTCTGGCGAATGGCGGTGACTTTGCCCGTCTCTTCCACGATGCCGGTAAACATGTTGAGGAGATTTTAACGGTTATGCGCTGGAACCGCCAGCCTTCAGGCAGTTGGCAAATT
Organism: bacterium; assembly: GCA_031362805.1. Taxonomy (GTDB): domain Bacteria; phylum Verrucomicrobiota; class Verrucomicrobiia; order Limisphaerales; family RI-55; genus RI-55. The sequence goes on along the minus strand of JANLTG010000126.1, from coordinate 133,814 downwards.
CATGACCCTTCGGGTTCGTCCTCGACGAACTCCGGCGGGATGTGCCGGAGCCAGTCCATGCTTTGATGGAGGATTCGCGCAACTTCGATCGCCGGCTCGCCAACTCGATAGAGCGCCACATGTCGCCCGACATGCACCGAACGGCAGCCAGGAAACAAATCCTCCCTGGACCGGGAATGTGGCGGCTGGGGATCCAGCGTAAGTTGATCCAGTGCTGCCGCGAGCAATTGCCGGTAGCGCTCGAACTGTCGCTCACCCCAGCGCTCCAGGGTGTATTCGAAGATGTTGGCCAGATCCCGCTCCGCATGGATCGACAGCCGGAGCGGCCGTTTCATGCCGTGGCAGATTTTCGCAACTGATGCCGGGCCAGCGCCTCGTCGGCAATTTGCTCGACTGACTTGACCGAGTAACCGCCCTGATTGAGGGCGTCGAAACCCAGCACCACTGCGGATCGGAATTCCTCGCGAAGCGCCTCCAGCCGTTCGTCACTTTCCAGCATGCGCCGTAGCGCCTCGCGGATGACGTCGCCCGGATCATGGTATTTTCCCGAAGCGAGCTTCTGTTGCACGAGCGATTCGAGGGCGGGTGGCAGAGTTACATTCATAATGAAGTTACGGTTGAAGCGTCTCACGCGCGGCCGGGAGAGTCAAAGACCGCTTCTGCGCTTGCGACGAATCAATCCTGTGATCAGCCAGTCGCGGCCCATCGGGAGGAACTCCACGTCTTCCAGTTCCGCAGCGGCCTGAAGTGATGCCGGGCCCTGGCCGGCAACCGCCGGCCGTGAATCACGTCCACCCAAGATCTTGGGTGCGTAGTAGAAGGCGATCCGGTGGGCGAGTCCGGCTTCAAGGAACGCCGCGTTGACCTCGCCGCCGCCCTCCACGAGCAAACTTGTGATGCCTTCGCCGCCGAGTTGGCCGAGCAACCAGGCGAGGTCAGTCCGTCCGTGAGCAAGTGGGGCTGCAACCACGGTCGCGCGCTGGCGAAGCGCGGCGACGCGTTCGCCGGGCGCTTCCGTGCCGACCACCACCAGGGTCTGACTGGCCGCCTCGTCCGTCACGATCCTGGCGGTGAGCGGCGTGCGGGCCTGTGAATCGAGGACGATCCGCCGCCATGTCTTGCGACTCGCTCCCCGGCCGCGATAGGTGAGGCTGGGATCATCCGCGAGGATCGTGTTGATGCCGACCAGCAGGGCATCCGCGTTGCGCCGCAGTTCATTCATCGCGTGGCGACGCGCCGCCGGGCCCGTGATCCACTTGGAATCGCCTGCGGCCGTGGCAATCCGGCCATCCATCGTCACCGCCGACTTGATGGTGACGAACGGCGTGCGGTGAACGATCCAGTGATTGAAGGACTCGTTCAGACGCGCGGCTTCGCGCTTCAGCACGCCGGCCTGCACCTCGATGCCGCCGCGCTTCAGCAAGCGCAGCCCGCGACCCGCATGGTTGGGATTCGGATCAGTAGCGCCAACCACGACGCGCCGGATGCCGGCGGCGAGAATGGCATCGGTGCAGGGCGGCGTTCGCCCGTGGGTGCAGCAGGGTTCCAAGGTGACGTAGACCGTGGCGCCCTTGACGGAGTGCTGCTGGCGCGCGGCGTCACGCAGTGCTTCCACTTCGGCGTGTGGTTTGCCGGCTCGTTTGTGATAACCCCGGCCAATGACACGACCGCCTTTGACGATCACCGCACCGACGGCCGGGTTGGGTGAAGTAAACCCCGAGGCTCGGGCCGCGAGCGCCAGCGCCTCGCGCATGAACTTTTCGTCCTGGGTCGATTGATTGGCTTGCGATGCCACGCGGCGATGGTGCCCATCAAGCCGGGCCCTGTCGATTGTCTCGATGTCCAAGATTCTTTTGGCGGTCGGATGGCGGGAGGGCGGAAAAGCAAACGAGGCAGCCGGGTGTGGGCTGCCTCGTTTCGTAATGGCGATTGGTTTATTGCGGAGGCAACAGGACCCGGTTAATGACATGCACCCGGCCGTTGTCTGCCAGGAGATCCTTCTCTTGAACATACGAGCGGTTCACGAAGTAGTGGTGGAGCCAGTTCCAGACCTGCACCTTCTGGCCATTGAGCGTGGCCACGCTGCGGTCGGCCGCGAGTCCGGGCAAATCTCGGTCGCCGCTGACCACGTGGTAAAGCAGGATATTGCTGAGGGCGGTCGGGTTATTGAGGAGCCCTTCCACCGTGCCGGCCGGCAGCTTGCTGAACGCCTCGTCCGTGGGGGCGAAGATTGTCAGGGGATCAACTCCCGTGAGGGCCGCATCAAGATCGGTCGCTTCCAAAGCCGCCACGAGCGTGGTGAACCGGCCGTCTCCCTTAAGCAGGTCGAGCAGGGTTGTTTCCTTGGTCGGCGGCAGCAGCACGGAGTCGATGACCTGCAAGTAGCCGTTGGGTCCGTTCACGTTCGGGGTGATTAACGTGGCTTCGTTGATGAGAATTTTCCAGTTGTTGAACTTGATCGCCACATTGTCGCCTTGGAGGGTGGTGGCGTGCTGAGCCTTGAGCAGCGCCACCGCATCCGTCTTCTGGCCGAGCACGTGATAGAGGAGGATGTCGGTCAAGGTGGGGAGATCATTGAGGAGGGCGGGGATGGTGCCAGCGGGCAGCGCGTTGAAGGCGTCGTCGGTGGGCGCGAAAATGGTCAGGGCCGGGCTGGACGCCACGGCGTCTTCGAGACCGGTCGCCTGCAACGCGGCCAGCAGGATGTTGAACCGGCCGTCCAGCTTGAGCACATCCAGCAGGCTGGTGATGGTGATGTCCTCGGTGGGAGGCAACAGCACCTGGCCGATCGAGTGGATGTAGCCATTGCTGGCCCGAATGTTGGCGGGATGAATCGCGACTCCATTCACCACGGGCCGCCAGTTTTCCTGGGTCACCAGGACGGGATTGCCCTGCAGGCTGGTGGCGGTTGATCGGCGCAGCAGTTCCTGGCTCGTGATCTTTCCGGCGAGCACGTGATAGAGCAGAATGTTCTTGAGCGCCGCAGTATCATTGACCAGGGCTGCCAGCGTTCCTGCGGGCAGGGCCGCAAATGCCGCGTCAGTCGGCGCGAAGATCGTCAGCGCTTCCGCCTGGGCGACGGTGTCCTTGAGTTGGGTGAGCTCGAGGGCGGTTAGCAGCGTCTTGTAGTGGCCCGCCTGTTCAAGTTTCTGAACCAGGTTTGGTTCCGGCCGCGGCCGTTTCCACCAGTTCCAGTTTGCCTGCGAGTGAGTGACCGGCGTGAAAACCCCGAGGGCGATGGTGGCGAGTCCCAGCCAGGACGTGAGGCGGGTTGCAATAGCGTTCATACGTTCAAGTAATTAGAGTTTAGTGTGAGCTTCGAGAAACCAATCAAGGCACTTGAAAACTTGTCAAACGCCCTCGCCAAATTTTATTTCGAAATTTTATTTCGAGTAGACCGCCGGCCGGATTCTGCCGAAACTAAAGGCCAGTTTTTAATGGGCAAGATTCTGATCATTCGCGGCGGTGCCATCGGGGATTTCATCCTCACGCTGCCCGTGTTACAGGCGATCAAGGCGAACCTCCCGGCCAACGACATCGAGGTGCTGGGTTATCCGCGCATTGCCCAACTGGCGGTGGCCGGCGGGCTCGCGGCGCGGGTGCAGTCGATCGAATCACGCGCTCTGGCCGGCTTCTTCGCGCGCCACGGCCAGTTGGACGAAGCGTTGCGCGACTATTTCAGCGACTTCGATCTGATCATCTCATTCCTGTACGACCCGGACGAAATTTTTCAGGAGAACGTCAAGCGTTGCACTCGGGCGCAGTTCATCGCCGGGCCGCATCGTCCCGATGAATCTCTGAGCGTGCATGCCGCGGCGTGCTTTCTCAAACCGCTCGAACGGCTGGCCATCTATGACGCGGAAAGCTTTCCCCGACTGGGCATCGAGCGAACGGAGAATGGCCCGGCGTCGCACTTGAAAATTTCCATGGCGACCGGTCCGTGGCTGGCGTTGCATCCGGGCAGCGGCAGCGAAAAGAAGAACTGGCCGGAGGCCGGCTGGCGGCAATTGATCGCCCAACTGATCGCGGAATCCAGTTTGAATCTGCTGCTCATCGGCGGTGAGTCGGAGGGCGATCGACTGGAGCGTCTGATCGTGGACCTGCCCGCGAACCGCGTGGCGATCGCCCGGAGTCTGCCGTTGGCCGATGTCGCGCAGTTGCTGGCGTTGGCCCGGGGATTCGTGGGCCACGACTCCGGCATCTCGCATCTGGCCGCGGCGGTGGGTCTGTCGGGCCTGGTGCTGTGGGGTGAGACGAAGGCGGAGATCTGGCGGCCGCCCAGCCTGCAATTCGATCTGCTTTGCCATCCCTCCGGGCTGTCCGCGATTTCACCCGCCGAAGTGCTGGCCGCATGTCTGCAAAAGTGGGCATGAAGATCTCGAAGCATCGCGTCATCAGGGGAGCGCCGAGCATCGCTCGGCCCGTGGTGGTTCCACGTCGAACGATGGAAGCGCGGGCGTCGCCGGTGCGTTGGACGATCTGGATTCTTGCCGGTGGCAAAAGTTCGCGCATGGGGCGGGACAAGGCGCGAATCGTGATCGCTGGCAAGCCGCTGCTCCGACACGTGCGAGCGAGCGCGGCAGCCACGGGTTTGCCCGTGCGGATCGTTCGCCAGGACGCCATTCCAAGCTGCGGCCCATTGAGCGGGATCTTCACCGGCTTGCAACGGGCGCGCTCCGGCTGGTGCCTCTTCCTTCCTTGCGACATGCCGTTGATCACGCCAAGACTGCTGGGAGAAGTGATGAAGCGCGTCAAGGCCAGCGGCCGGCCGGTGTTCCTCCGCACCGCTCGCGGGTTTGGGTTTCCGCTCGCCCTGCCGACCGCGGCGCTGGCGAACGTGCAGCGGGTGATCGATTCGGGAGTTCCCTCGCTCCAACGCCTCGCAAAGCAACTGCGGGTCGTCGGTCTGGAACTGTCCGGCAACCGCCAGCATGAACTGATGAACGCCAACCTGCCCGCTGACTTGAGCAGGTTGCAAAGGTCGTTGGAGGCGCGGGGAGCGTGATCTTGAAACAAGTTTGTAATCGCCTCGTTTCCCCCCTTCGCTGCACGATCCATGAAACGAAACGCCAGCGAGCGGTGTCCTATTTCCAATCTATGAAACAAGTTGCCTTGATCTTCGTCGCCGCTGTCGGCCTGTATGCCACGGGCTTCGGACAGTCCGTGCCGCCTGCGGAGAAACTTCTTCCCGCGGACACGCTGGGCGTGATCACGGTGCCGGACATGGCCGCAGCGCGCCGGCTTTTCAATCAATCACCCCAGATGCAGCCCTGGCGCGATCCGGCCCTGGCGCCGTTCGTGAACAAGTTTTGGTCGAAGCTTGAGACGCAGTTGCTACAGCCGCTCGAACAGGAAATGGGCACGAGCCTTACCAATTATCTCGGGCTCGCGCAGGGGCAGCTCACGCTCGCGGTGACGCGCAACGGCTGGCCGGCGGAGGCGGGCGCCACGCCGGGATTGGCGATCCTGATCGACGCGCGGGACCAGGCGGAGCGCTTGACGCAAGTGCTGGCGGAGGGCCGCACCAAGCTGGCCGCCAAGGGTGAGCCGATGAAAACTCAACGCATCGGCGGCACGGAGTTTCTGGTGCTGACGGTGCAACCGCCGGCGCTCAAAGCACCCCAGGCGGACGATGCCGATGAAGCGAAAGACGCCGATGCCACCGACAAGGCGAAAGCGCCCGACGAGAATGCGGCGACGGGCGAGGCGGCCACGCCGGGGCCAGCCCAGGAATTGTTCATCGGCCAGGCCGGCTCGTTGCTGATCGTGAGCAGCAGCCGCGTTGATCTCGAAAAGATCATGACCCTCAAGAGCGGCGGCGCGGTCATGGCGTTGGGTGAATCCGTGGACTTCATGCCGGACTACGCGTCGACGCTGCGTGGGGCCACGATCTACGGCTGGCTGAATCTGGAACCGATCCTTGAAGCCGCGCGGCAATTGCTCCCCGGAGCGGAAGCGGGCCTGCCAATGGGGCTGAGTCCCGCGCGGATGCTCTCCGCGCTGGGCTTGAGCGGATTAAAAACGCTCTCGTTTGCCGCCGCGATTCGGAGTGACGGTGCCTCCAGTGAAATGAAAGTGCGCATCCCCGACGGCGAACGCCGGGGCTTGTTCCGCATGCTGGCGTTTGCCGCCAAGGATTCCGGCCCGGCGGCCTTTGTGCCGGCGGACGCGCTCACGTTTTCGCGCACGCGCATCGACTTGCAGAAATCGTGGAACACCCTGGAGTCGATGGTGGGTGAGATCGCGCCGCCGATTGGGGGCATTGTCAAAATGACGGTGGACGCCATCGGCAAGGATAAGGATCCCGGCTTCGACTTCCGCAAACAGTTCGTCGCGAACCTGGGCGATGATGTCATCACCTGGCAGACGGCCGCCAAGTCTGGGGAAGCTTCGATGGCCGGCCCGCCGCAGGTGGCGCTGATCAGTTCGCCAAAACCGGAGCAGCTCGCCGGCGCGTTGAAGCTCTTGATGGGCATGGTGCCGCCCGATGTTGCGAAACTTGAGGAAAGCGATGTCGCTGGCGTCAAGGTCTGGTCGATGGGCATCCCAATGGGCCTGCCCGCCGCAGGTCAAGCCGCGCCGCCCGTGCAGACGATTGCGTTTGCCGGCGCCAACGGCTACCTCGCCGTGGCCACGGACCTTGAACTTCTTAAGAACCACCTCGCGGCCAAGCCTGCGGACACGACTTCGCTGCTGGCCCGGTCAGGATTCCGCGCTGCGGCGGACAAGGTCGGGGGCGTGGGCACGGGCATGTTTGGCTTTTCCAACGATCGCGAAACCATGCGCTCCGTGTGGGATGCGCTCACCGCGCCCGCGGGTGCCGGGACAAATCCGAGCGCCCTCCTTTTTCAGCAGTTGCTTGCGGCTTCGGCGGCGTCCGGTGACGGGGGCGGCGTGACCGAATGGATCGATGTTTCGCTGCTGCCGCCGTTTGAAAAAGTGCAGAAGTATTTTCACTACTCGGTCTATGCCGGCGCCTTGAGCAAGGAAGCGTTCACGCTCAAATACTTCGCGCCCAAACCGCCGGAGCTGTAACCGCGAGAAGCCACGGGGCGGGAATTCGATTGAGAATTTCGCGGCGGCGGCGGCGGCGGGAGACTGTTCCTCGCCGTGCATCACGTGAATTCTCCAGTTCACCCGTGCCCGGCTGCGGTTCGCCCCATTTGGGTGTCTCGTCGGTTCACGCTTCCGCATCTTCCCGCCTCCACCAGCGCGGTATGCCTTTGCAAGGCGGTCAGGCTTGGAATTGTTCCGTTGAGAACAACCGGGCTCCGGACCGCCTGCTTGCCGTCGGAGGTGGCAGGCATGACCGGCAAGATTCGAACATTGATCGTGGATGACGAGGCGCTCGCCCGCGCCAAGCTGCGGCAGTTGTTGGCGTCGGAGTCCGATGTGGAGATCGTCGGCGAGGCCGCGGACGGCAAGCGCGCCATGGAATTGATCCTCGAGGAATCGCCCGACCTCCTGTTCCTCGACGTGCAGATGCCCGAACTGGATGGCTTCGGCGTCCTGGCCGGACTGGGGCACGACCGGCCGCCTTGCGTGATCTTCGTCACCGCGCATGACAAGTTTGCCCTCCAGGCATTTGAGGCGCATGCGGCCGAGTACTTGTTGAAGCCGTTCGGCCGCGAACGCTTCAGCAAGGCGCTTGACCGCGCGCGGACGCTCCTGCGCCAGGGATCGGCGAGCAAAGTAAGTTCATCCCCTTTGGCTGGCCTGCTCGCGGAAGCCGCCCAACGGCCGTTGGCGGGCGGACGCATCGCCGTGAAGTCCGACGGCCGCATCCTGCTGATCAAGATGGACGAGCTGGACTGGATCGAAGCGGCGGACAATTACGCGGTGCTGCACGTCGGCAAGGAACGGCACGTCCTCCGCGAGACGATGAACTCGCTGGAAACGCGCCTCAACCCGGAGCGCTTTCTGCGCATCAGCCGCTCCACGATCGTCAACGCGGACCAGATTCGCGATTTCGAGCCGCTGTTTCACGGTGAATACACGGTGCGTTTGCGTAACGGCGCAAAGCTGACGTGCAGCCGCAGTTATCGCGATCGACTCAAACAGTTCTTGTCCGCCTGATCCCCTGACCTCGCTGATCGCAACTCACCCCACCTTCCCCGCAGTTCGTCCCATAGTGGCAGCAGCCTCCCCCAAAACTGTCGGCAACGCGCGCAAGATAGGTTCAGTTAGCCATCGTAATCACCACTAGCCCATGAAAGCCATCAACCCACTCCCTAACCTTTTGTTGCGGCCGGATTCTGTCTGGTCGCGATTCCGGACCTCCATTTCATCGTGCGGCTGCGCCCTGTTGGGGTTCGCTGCTGGCGCCCTTTCCGTAAGCGCCGCCGAACACAGCATTGCCCGCACTTGGGATGAACGGGCCCTCGCGTCCATCCGGGTGGATACGCCTCATCCGCCGGCGCAGGCGCGCAATCTCTTCAGTCTGTCGGTGGCCATGTATGACGCGTGGGCAGCGTACGACCCCACGGCCGTCGGCTACGTGTATCGCGGCAAACACACGGCGCCGGATATTGCGTTGGCCCGGCGCGAGGCGATCAGCTTTGCGGCTTACCGGATTATGAAGGAACGCCACGTGTATTCGCGAACCGCGGCGAATACGCTTGCTGCGGACGACGCGCTGATGGTGACGCTGGGTTACAACGCGAGTAACAACTCCCGGGACACGGCCACTCCCGCCGGTGTGGGCAACAAGATCTTCGATGCCGTCTCCGCCTGGTTCATGTTCGATGGTGCGCGGCAGGCGAACGGCACGCCCTACAACCCCGCCACTCCGACGGTCAACCCCATTGCCTATCCGGACTATCCGGCCAACCAAGGTGGCTACGTTTACATCAACGGGCCGCTGGTTCCCGAGTTGCCGGGCATCACGGACAACGAGTTTAATCCCAGCCTGGCCGACGTGAATCGTTGGCAGCGGTTGCACATTGTTTTCAACGCGCAGGATCAGAATGGCTTCACCGCGACGCCGATCCAAAATTATCTGGGCGCGCAATGGCTGGGCGTCCGTCCTTTTGCACTGACGCGGGCCGATGCGACCAAGCCCTGGGCTGATCCCGGACCGCCGCCGCTCTTCGGTGGTGCGAGTCATGCCGCGTTTGTCGAGAACGTGGTCGCCGTGATTCGGGCCAGCAGTCAGTTAACGCCGGATGACGGCGTGACGATGGATATTTCGCCCGGCGCTTTCGGAAACAACACCCTCGGCGCCAATGACGGCATGGGGCACGCCCTGAACCCTGCCACGGGCCAGCCGTACGCGGCAAACGTTGTGAAGCGCGGCGACTACACCCGTGTGCTCGCCGAATTCTGGGCCGATGGTCCCAACTCCGAGACGCCTCCCGGCCATTGGAATACAGTTGCCAATGGCGTCAGCGATCATCCTCTGTTTGTGAAGCGCATCGGGGGCGTGGGCCCGGTCGTGGACGATCTCGAATGGGATGTGAAGCTCTACTTCAGTCTGAATGCTGGCGTCCATGAAGCGGCCTGCGCCGCTTGGTCCATCAAGCGCTATTACGACGGTTGGCGCCCAATCACAGCGGTCCGCTATCTGGCCGACCTCGGGCAATCAAGCAACCCAGCTGGAGCCCGCTACAACGCCAACGGCCTGCCGCTCATTCCTGGGCTGATCGAGCTGGTGACGCCGGCGACGATCGGCTCCGGCCGTCATGCCGGCTTGGTGGCCAATAGTCTGGCGGTGCTGGCCTGGCCGGGTCAGCCGGCAAATTCCACAACAACCTATCGCGGCGTGAAGTGGCTACAGGCCAACGAATGGGTTCCCTATCAGCGGACAAACTTCGTGACACCCGCCTTCCCCGGATATGTTTCCGGACACAGCTCGTTCAGTCGCTCCGCCGCGGAAGTGCTTGCCGGAATAACCGGCTCGCCATTCTTTCCGGGAGGCGTGGCGACTTACACCGCTCCGGCAAACACAGGCTTGGGCTTCGAGCAGGGCCCCAGCCAGTCGATTACTCTACAATGGGGCACCTACTACGATGCCGCTGACCAGGCTGGCCTCTCCCGCATTTGGGGCGGCATCCACCCGCCGGCCGATGACTTCGGCGGTCGTATCGCGGGCTCGCAAGCGGGCCAGGCGGTCTGGGCGCTTGCGCAAAAATACTTCGACGGTTCGGTGGTGAACACGCCGGTCAACGTCGCGTTCCGTCAACTCCCCGGCGGAGACCACGAAGTGCGGTTGAACACGCTGCGCGGCCTGCACTACAAACTTCAGTCCACCACGGACCTCAACGTGGGCTTCACGGACGATGACGGTTCGGGATTCACGCTGATGACGGATACCTCGCTCGCCCGAACGAACCCGACGGCGAGTCCGCAAAAATATTATCGCGCGGCCGCGGCGCTCACGCCGTGAGGTAACCGGAATTTAGGGTTGAATTGGGGGCGGCAGCCGGCCGGTCGGGAAACGCGAGTGACCCACGGCCGGCCGTTGCTTTTTAGCCCTTCAACAACCTTGGCTGGCGTTCGTGCAGCGGCAGCCAGACGCGGAAAGTCGTGCCCGCGCCCACATTGCTCTCGACCTCGATGCGGCCGCCGTGCTCGCGGACGATGCGCTGCACAATCATCAGACCGAGGCCGGTGCCTTTCTTCTTGGTGGTGAAGAAGGGCTGAAAGATCTGGTTGATCTTCTCCTGTGGAATACCGCCGCCGGTGTCCGCCACGCTGACCCAGACGCCTTCGCCCGCGACACCGGTGGCGAGGGTCAACCGCCCGTCGCGGGTCATCGCGTGCATGGCGTTCTTGATGAGGTTCACCAGCACCTGCTTGATCTGCGCGGAGTCGATCGGCGCCTGCGGCAGGTGAGCGGCGAGTTCCTGCTTCACCGCGAGGCCGCGATTGTCCAACTCCGGCTGGAGCAGGGAAAGGGTTCCCAACACCACGTCGTTCAAAGACGCCGCCTGTAGCTCCGGTTTCGTCGGGCGGATCGCCTGCAAGAACTGCGTCACGATGTAATCCAGCCGGCCGATCTCGCCCTTGCAAACGTCCAGATACTTGTCCAACCGTTCGTTGATCTCGGACAGATCCTTTTTTAAACCGGCGGCGGACGCCTTCTTGACCACTGTGGTGCTCGCACTGCGCAGCTTCTTCACCTCGCGTTCCATCAACTGGAGGTGAATGTGGAGCGCGTTGAGCGGGTTGCCAATCTCGTGGGCAACGCTCGCGGCCAGCAGCGTCAACGCTTCAATGCGCTCGCTCTCGATCGCCTCGAAGGTCTGCTGCCGCGCCTCCGTGGCGTCGTGGACGATCAACACCAGGCCGGAGCCTTCGCCATCGCTGCTCAACGGCGCGGCGTAAAGCCGGACAAACCGTTGCCGCGGATAAAACACCTCGAACTCCTGCCGCAGGATGCGCGTGCCGCCGGTCTTCTTGCGTTTCACCAGCGCCGCCCAGTCGAGCTCCGGCAGATATCGACGGATGTTTTCACCTTCGGCCTCGCGCGATTGCAGACCGATGAGATCGGTGACCGCCTGGTTGAAGTAGAGAATTTTTCCCGCCTCATCAATCACCAGCACGCCGTCCTCGATGGCGTTGAACAACGTCTCAAGAAAGCTCCGCTCGCGCGCCAGCCGTTCGATGACGGTTTGCAGGCCTTGCTGGTCGAGCCGGCCAATGCGGCCCAGCACGCGATCCAGAAAGCTGCTCTTGGCGGTGCTCATGAAAACGTCGCGCGGCCCGGAGTGTTAGAACCACTTCTTCCGCTTGAAATACCAGTAGGTGATGGCCGTTGCCACCACCGTCACCGCGACGGCGATGCGGTAGGAATGCGGCTGATGTATCTCCGGCATGTCGGGAAAGTTCATGCCGTACCAGGTTCCCACGATCATGATCGGGGTGGTAATAATCGTGATCAAGGTCAGTAGCTTGACCACCTCGCCCGTCTGGTTTGACGTCATGCTGAGATACACGTGCAGGATCGCGGTGAGCGAGTCGGTGTAGCCCTGCGCCATCTCGTAGATCTTGAACAACCCGTCATACACGTTGCGATAATACGGCACCAGATGGGCGCGGATCAGCTTGAACTCGCCATGCGCAAACCGCGCCAGCACCTCGCGTTGCGGCCCGATGATCTGCCGGAGATGCAGCACCTCCTTCTTGATGGCGATCAACTTGTTCAGCACCGACTTGTCCGGGCGCGTCAACACTTCCTGCTCCAGTTCGGCGATCTCAACGGAGAGTTCCTCCAAGGCCGGCTTGTAGTTGTCCACGATCTCATCGAGCAACGTGTGCGCGACCCGGTCCGGCGCGCGCGCAATGTGGATCTTTGAATGGACCGCGCGATCCTCCGTCTGCGTCACCGCGCGAATCGGCAGATCGTGATACGTGACGAGGTAGTTCTTCCCCAGAAAGAAGTTCAGCTCGGTGGTCGCGAACACGCCATCCTTGCGGTTGTAGTTCACCGCATGGATCACCATGAAGAGATAGGGCGAAAAAAAGTCGCCTTCCTTCGGGGTGTATTCCTCGACCTTCGGCGACGAGCTCACCTGGATGCAGTCCTCGATGGACAACGGATGAAAGTGAAACACGCCTTCGAGCAGGGCCTTGCTTTCCTCCGGCGTGGCGGCTTCCAGATCGACCCACAGGAAAAGGTTCGTGTCCGCCAGCAGCGTGGGCATCAGGAACACATCGATGTCCTTGCTGTGCAGCCGGCCCTGGGTGGTGAATACAAGCGAGCGGATCATGCGCGATGGGCCAAGAGTCTAGGAAGACCCCGCCCCAACGCAAGCAGGGAGGCAAATGCGGTATCTGTCCCTGAGGCGCGGCTGTGTCCGGCGCGGCGCGGGATCAGCCGCCGCAGTTGCGCCAGAATTGAGACGCGCTAGTTGAATCCGATCTCTCAGCCTACGATTCCATTCCGGGGAGCGCGCGCGTCTCGCGTGCCGTGTTCGGCGTCGCGCCGAACACGGTTTGTCTCCCGTCCCGACCCGCACCGTTTGGTTTGCCCAGACGTGGCCGCCGGCAGGCGTCGACGGGACGGCTCCGTGGCACGCGAGACGCGTGCCCTCCCCAATCCAACTGCATGGTTCCCGCGAAGTAGCGATTGGCGGGCCGCCGGAAGATAACGATCCTCACCAGACCACCCGCAGCCCCAGCTTCAGGTACTCGGCCGGAAACTTTTCCTTCGAGATCAAGGTCAGGTCCGCGCCAATGGCCTGCCACACCAGCATCCGGTCGAACTGATCTTTGTGGCTGGTGCGCGTCAATTGGTGAAAAGAAGCGGCGTGCTCCGGTTCGAGCCGCAACACGTTGAAACCGGATTCCCCGGCCGCGGCCGGCAGCGCGTCGGGCGTCACGCCCTGCAAATCCAGCTTGCCGAGCGCATACTTCAGCGAGATCTCCCAGAAAGTGATCGCGCTCACGAACACTTCGCTCGCCGGATCGTTGATCGCCGCCCGGGCCCGGGCGCCGAGCTTGCGCGGTTCCATGCAGGCCCAGAGAAAGGCGTGCGTATCGAGCAGCAGCTTCACGATGTCAGCAGCTCCTCGTCGGACAGCTTGAAGCCCGGTTTGATCCGAAACGTGGCGCGTCCCTTGAGCACGCCGAGCTTCGGCCGGGTGCCGGCCTGGTATTCCTTCCACGGAATCACCACCGCCACCTTCTCGCGGTTTCGCCCGTAGCCGATGGCCACCGACTTGCCGCGCGTGATCTCGTCGAGCACGGACGAGAAGCCCGCCTTGAATTCCGCCACCGTCATCGTCTTCATGAGGGCAGGAAACCGTCCGCTTCCAAACTTGTCAAGTTGTCAACTTGGGGGAAGGCAAGCTAGGAACCTTCGTTCCGCGCTGGTCGGGGAGGGCCAATAGCGCCGAGACTTATCCGCGCCTCTTCCATCATTCCCTTCGCGGAATTCGCGTAAAGCTCAGTGCCTGCATACCGCGCCCGCCCACCGCTGCCAAATTGTAGCGGCGGTCTGGGGTAGCTACTTTTCCTTCGGCTGAGGCGGAATCGCGTCTTTCGCAAACGGCATCTGCTCCGGGCTGTGGACCGCATTCCCGGCCGGATCAATGATCGTCGGCGTGATGAAGACGAGGGTTTTATGGTTGCCGTCGTTTTTCTCCAAGTCTTCCAGTCCCGCGGAAACTGCCAATGCAATCGTCTCGCCGTTCTTCATCGCGGCAGTCGAGGCCTTCTGGCTGACGAAGTAGGCGTGGGGCGAGCCTCTACCCAGGTCGTCAACCGTGCGCGCGCGGATGGTCGCGATGATCGTCAGTTGAAGGTTCTCGCGGTCCACCAACGCGTAAGCGTTGACTTCAAGCTTGTCGAACTGGGGGCCAAACTTGGGTGCGACAATCAATGGAGTGTCCCTCAGTTTGAGTTCGGTGTTGTGGCTGCTCAATGTGGTAATTCGAATCAAGTGTTTGAGTTCAAGACCCCGATTCCCGACCAGGTTGGTGGCGATGTTCAGCTCGGAGTCGGACAGAGTTGCAACCTCACTTCTGTTGACCTCCGTCAACGGCTTGAGTTGGGGGACTTCATTGCTGAGTGCCGCGACATCCTCAGGTCTGACTTCGACGACTTGCACAGTGAGGGTTATCTGCGGCGGTTCTGTATTCAATGCCTCGATGGCGCGTTGAACGATCTCCAGTTCCTTGATGGTCGCTCGAACCAGTAGGCTTCCTTTCCGAACATTGAAGATGACCGCTTTGGGCGGCTCCAGTTTAACACCGAACTGCTCGAAGTAGCCGCGAACAAAGTGGTGAGCCAGGGTCACGCCGTCTGCTTCGGCCGCGGACCGAAACGCCAGCGACCCCTTTAGAATCGCACCACTGGAGTTCGTATAAGGAGGCAAGCTCTCAGAGATGCGCTCCAGTGACTGATAGAAAGTTACGGGATGGAGCTGGAACACCCGCGTCTCCATTTGAACCAGAACGGTCGGCTTGGACTCCGCGTTTGCCGGGACATCGACTGAACTGTCGTTGGCCCGATCGGTTGCTTGTTGCCCCTGCGCCATCGGCAGGGCAGTCAGCGCAAGCGCCGCAACGGCCACCCATTGCCACCACTTGAGCCGCGTGCTTTCCAGCGGCGGCAGTTCGAGCAGACGGCGGATGCGTTGCTTGAGCGCATTCTTCGATTCGAGGATGCCCACCAGCCCGAGCGTCAGAAGCGGGCGTGTGAACGTGAGCTTGGCGACTTCCAGCAACGTGGCGGGATAGGTGTCGGCGTCGGCGCGCAGGGCGCAGGCCACGGCTTCATCGACGGCTTCCTCGCGCACGCGGCGAATGCGGGCGTTCGCCACCCACAACAGCGGATGCCACCACGCGGCGATTTGCAGGAGCGTCTGCGCGCAGTTCACCCACAGATCGCGCCGGCGCAGATGAATCAACTCGTGCAGCAACACCGTGCGGAGTTGTTCGATAGAGAGTTTATCAACCAGCTTGCGTGGCAGCAGGATCACCGGCTGGAACAAACCGCACACCGCCGGCGACATGGCAGTGTCGGTGAGGCGCAAGCCTGGCTGGAGTCCAAGCTTCAGCTTGCCGGCTGTGACGGGCTGAGTTTGGAGCGGGTCACCTGAGCACGCTAAAGCGTGAACTCCAACTTCCAGTGCTCGCAACTCATCCGGCGCTGGCTCGCTCGCTCGTACGAGCCGGATCACCCACCACCAGCGCCAGAGCATCCACGCGAACAACAGCAAGGTTCCGCCAGCCCAGGCGGCCAGCAACCCGCCCGCCCGCGTTAGCCTGGGGGTTTGAACAGGCTTAACAGAAGGCGCCGGAGATAGTTCGGTGGATTGCAGGAGATCAAAGTCGATCGGCTCCGGCGTGGCGTCGGAGTAGATCACCTCGACGGGCTGCCGGGCGGCCGGCGGTTGTGGCAGCGGTTGGACCTTCGCCGTGCGGTCGATCCAATAGCCGGCACCCGTCGGGAGTGCGAACGATGGTGGGAGGACAAGCTTCACGAGCAACAGCATCCACAGCGCGTAACGGAAGCCCGCGCGGATGCGGTGGCGCAGGAGCAGATCGAGCGCAAGCAGCACGATGATGAGCAGGCTGGTTTGCCAGAGCACTTGCGCGGCGAATGGGATCGCCGCTTCTCCCCAGCGGTTCAGTTGTTCGATGAACGAGTTCATGTCCTTGGCGGGTTGAAAATGGAACGGCGACATTCCTGTCGCTGATGGGCTCGACGGGGCGACAGGAATGTCGCCCTTCCGTAGAATATGGGGCTCGGCAGGAGCCTTGCCCTACCGTTCGTGGGTGTCTTCATTTCGCCCTCCGTTTCCGCGCGCGGATGAGTGATTCAAGTTCGGCGATGTCGGCGTCGCTGAACTTCTGCGATTCGAGGAGGCACTGGACCATCGGGGTGAGCGCGCCGTTGAACGCGTGCTTGAGCGCGTAGAGCAGTTCGCCGCGCTGCGCTTCGTCGCGGGTGACCGCCGAGGTGAACGTGGTGGACTTGCCGTCCTTCTTCGCGCGCAGCAGACCCTTGGCGACCATGCGATCCATGAACGTGCGCACAGTGCTATAGGTCCAGCCGGTGGCCTTGCTGAGTTTTTCCTGAATGACAGGCGCCGTCGTAGGCTCGTGTTCCCAGACGGCTTTGATGATGGCCCACTCGGCCTCGGTGAGTTCGACAGGTTGGTCAGGCATGATGTGCTTGGAGTGAATGTCCGGTTGTAAATCTACAGATGTAGAGGCGTCAACCCTAAAATCTACAAGTGTAGAGAATGAGTGGGATTTTGCGCTGCTTTGGTGATTCGCATAAAAGCTGCCTGGGCTTCGGCCCTGGAAGGTTGTGGTTGTTTTCGGTTTTCATGACGGCTGGTTACCGGCAACCTTCGCGTATGCCTTCCTTGGAACTCGCGGGTGTGAGTATTCTGATCGTTGATCACGAGGCGCTGTTCCGTAAACAGCTCGCCGCCCAGCTCGAGCGGTTGGGCGCGGACACATCGCAGGCGGGTGACCTCGCGACGGCGCGCGGCCTGGCGGAAACGTTGAGCTTCGACTTCGTGTTGCTGGACGTGAATCTGCCGGACGGTCGGGGCACGGAATTGTTGAAGGCGGGCGCGTTGAGCTACACCACTGCCGTGATCGTGATGACCGCGGGGGCCGAAGTGAGTGCCGCGGTCGAGGCGCTGCGCTTCGGAGCGGCGGATTTCCTGACCAAGCCCTTTGAGGCGGCGGAGTTACCGCTCGTGATTCGGCGGGTGCGTCGCGCGCGTCAGACGGATCGCGGGGAGCAGCATCGGCACTCGGAGCTGGCGCGCAACGAGCCCACGTTTTTCTTTGGCGGGGCCCTCGCTGCGTTGCAGGAGCGCATCAACAAGATCATCGCCGCCGAGGTGCGCATGGGGACAGAAGCGCCAGCGTCCCCGGTATTGATCGAAGGCGAGTCCGGCACCGGCAAGACGTCCATTGCCCGGTGGATTCATCAGCATGGACCACGGGCGAAGGCGCCATTGATCGAGGTGAACTGCTCGGCGCTGCCCGAGTCGCTGGCCGAGTCCGAGTTGTTTGGACACGAGCGCGGCGCGTTCTCAGACGCGAAGACGGCGCACATGGGACTGTTCGAGGCGGCGGACGGCGGGACGCTGTTTCTCGATGAACTGCCGAGTTTGTCGCTGGCCTTGCAGTCCAAAGTGCTGTCGGCCATTGAAGAAGGGCAGGTGCATCGGGTCGGGAGCGACAAACCGGTGGGCGTGAATGTGCGCATCATCGCGGCGTCCATCCGCAACGTGCGCGCGGCGATTGCGGCCGGTGAATTGCGCGCGGATCTCTACCAACGACTCGATCTGTTTCATCTTAGCCTCCCACCGCTGCGCGCGCGTCGGGGTGATCTCATCAAGCTCGCGGAACATTTGATAGCGCAACTTTGCCGCAAGCACCGCGTGCCGCTGCGCAAGGTCAGTGAGGCCGGTCGCGAGCGGCTGTTGAGCCATCCGTTTCCCGGCAATGTCCGGGAGCTCGCGCACGAGCTGGAGCTCGCAATTTTGTTTGAGCACAGCAACCAACTCGAATTGGAGCACCTCGGCAGCGCGGTCGGCGCCGGTGCAACTTCCGGCGGGTTGCCGCCGGATCAATGGTTCAATGAGCAATTCCGTTTTTCAACTGACGGCTTCTCGCTTGAACAGGCGATCAATCGTCTGATCCAGCACGCGCTCAAGCAATCCGACCACAACGTTTCGGCTGCGGCGCGATTGCTCGGAGTTTCCCGCGACTACGTCCGGTACCGGCTCGAACACAAGCGCACTGAGGGCGGGCCAACGAGTCTGTGACGCCGGTTTGGCCCTGCCAACGGGAGCGACATTTTATTGATGGATATTGGCGGGGTTACAGCTAGCGTCGCCCGCGCTGACTCATGAAGACACCGTTGTTCATTCTGCTCACATTCGTTGCCACCGTCGCCCACTCACAGGTCGAGCGCGCGCCGCTCGAAGAGGCGCAGAAGGCGGTCCTGCACTTGAACAATGCGCTGGGCGAATTGAAGGACGCGCCGTTCAGGCTCGAAGTCAACGCCTTCAAGCCGTGCGCGATCAAGGGCGACGGCAAGGCGGCGGCGCTCGTAGTGCCGGTTTATTCGCTCAGCGACCGCATCCATGACGCCCGCCGCAAGACGGTGATTCCGGCCGGCCAGCTGTGGCTGCACAAAGTTGTGCCGACGGTGAACGGCAAGGCGGTGCCGAAAGAGGCGCTCCGCCTGATCAAGGTGAAGGCCGACGAGGGCGAGATTGAGGTCAGCATGTTTCATCTGGCGTACGAGCGCTATGGTGACGGCGGCAAACTCCAGGTGTTCGGCAAGGGCAAGGAGCCGTTGCTTGAGGTCATGTTGAAGTCGATGAAAGTGCCGCAGGAAACGCCGATCGAGATCGAGGTGAAGAAGGACGAAAGCGGCGCGCTGCAGTTGGTGTTCTACGTCGCCGACAAGTTCGAAGGCCGGATGCCGCTGGCGTTGGCGGAGTAAGTTGCGGTCGGAGCAAGCGAAGAGCAACTCGCCGCGTTGACGTTCAGCCCGCGCCAGACAAAGCTCGGCGCATGAAAGCCGCCTTCATCAATGCCACCGGTCCCGCTTCCAACATTCAGTTCGGGGAACTGCCTCGGCCCGAACCGCGACACAACCAGGCGCTCGTCCGGGTCACTGCGGCCTCCGTCAATCCAATCGACACTTACATCCGCTCCGGACTCGTGCCGATGGAACTGCCGAAACCGTTCGTGGTCGGGTGCGATCTGGCGGGTGTGGTCGAGTCCGTGGGCACGGACGTCACTCGTTTCAAGCCGGGCGATTGCGTGTGGGGCAGCAACCAGGGCCTGCTCGGCCGGCAGGGAACCTTCGCAGAATTCGCCGCCGTAGATGAGTGCTTCCTCTATCCGACGCCAGCCGGCGTGAGTGACGAACAGGTCGCAGCCCTCGCGCTTGTGGGCATCACGGCGCACCTCGGGTTGGTGCGTGAGGCGAAGCTCAAACCGCACGAAACCATCTTCGTCAACGGTGGCAGCGGCGGCGTGGGGTCCACGGTGATCCAGATGGCGAAAGCGATCGGCGCAAAGGTATTTGCCTGCGCTGGATCGGACGAAAAAGTGGCGGCTTGCAAGGCGCTGGGTGCGGATGCGGCGTTCAATTATCGGACGCAGAAGATTGGCGACGAGCTGAAGAAGGTCGCGCCCGCCGGCGTGAATGTCTGGTGGGAGACCACGCGCGAGCCGGACTTCGAAGTGGCAGTCGCGGCCTTGGCGGCGCGCGGGCGAATGATTGTGATGGCTGGGCGCGAGGCGCGTCCGCCGTTTCCCGTCGGGCCGTTTTACGTGAAGGGTTGCGCGCTGCACGGCTTCGTGATGTTCCTGGCCACGCCCGAGGAACAGCGCCATTGCGCGGAAGATCTCAACCGCTGGTTGGTGGCGGGCAAGCTCAAGGCTAAGATCGATCGCGTGCTTCCGTTGAGCGAAGCCGCCCAGGCGCATCAACTCCAGGAAGACGCGACGATCAAGAAGTCGGGCGCGATCGCAGGGAAGATTGTGGTAAAGCCGTGAGCCAAGTCAGCGGCGTGACGTTCAGGTGCTGGGGCGCGCTGCTGGAAGCAGGCATTGCAACGGGCATTGCTCACACTTTGGCTCGCGCGGGCGGCAGAAGTGTTTGCCGATCATCACCAGTTGCGCGTGGTAATCGCGCCAGTAATCAAGGCGCGCGGCGGGCGGTTGGTGTTTCAAGGAATTTTCACACAGCGCCTTGAGCGACTCGTAGGTCTCCGGCGTGTTCCCTTTGGACGTTGGGCGTTGAGCGTTGGACGTTGAATGTTTTGACTCCGGCTCTTCCCGCCACCAGCCATGTCGCTCAAAGATGCGTTTGGTGTAGGCATCGATCACGAAGCTGTGATGCGTGCCCGCATAAAGCAGGATGCTGTCGGCGGTCTCGCGACCAATGCCGTTGATCGCCAGCAGGCGCGCCCGAACCGCGGCCGTTTCTCCGGCGAGCAGATGTTCGAGGTTGGCGTCGTAATCGCCCACGAGCACGCGGAGGAAGTTGCGGAGCCGGCGGGCCTTCACGTTGAAGTAACCCGCAGGTCTGATGAGTGCGGCGAGCTCCGGCTCGGGCAAGGCGAACATCTGGCGCGGCTCAAGCGAGTTCGCGCGTTTTAGATTCGCGATGGCTTTTTCCACGTTCGACCAGGCGGTGTTCTGCGTGAGGACCGCTCCCACCGCGACTTCAAAGGGCGTGTCGCCGGGCCACCAAGCCAGATGACCGTGGTGCCGCCGCATGAGTTCGTAGGCCTTTCGGAGAGCGCGCGTGGTCTGCACTGAAGCAGGGTAGTTGCTTGATCATTGGCGGCAAAGAATGTTTGCCGGGATTCTGGTGAATCTCTAGCGTCCGCGCATTCCGAATGGATTCATCCGTCGACATAGTGCGTTGGGCGATGTTGGCCTTTCAGGTGTGGATGCTGGTCGACGCCGTCCGCCGGGAGGAATGGCTTTGGGCGGTGTTCATCGGGTTGGCGGTGTTCTACTGGAACAGCTTTGGCCTGAGCGCGATCCTCTATTACTTCCTCGTTTATCGCCTGCATTCCTCGGGGCCGTCGCTGTCCGGGTTTGAATTGCCGGGCATGGTGGACCGCCGGCGCATCCGCGAGCTGGAGGCGAAGATTCATCACCTGGACAACGCGCAACACCACCTTCAGCTCGGCGACGTTTACTTCCAACAAGGCAAGTACGCCAAGGCCGAGCAGTCGTATCGCGAGGCATTGAAGCGGGATGGCGACGATCCCGACATCCGCGCGCACCTTGGCCAATGCCTGTTGCGGCTCAGCAAGGCGGACGAAGCGCTCGAACTATTGCAACAGGTGGCCCGGCAGGATCCCAAGCACGACTACGGGTTCACGCTCATGGCGCTGGCTGAGACGCACATGAAGCTGGGGTCGATGGACTCCGCCATTCAGCTTTGGGAGCGCGTGCTGGAGAATCACTCCTATCCGCGGGCGCGGGTGCAGTTGGCCGAGTTGCTCATCCAACGTAACGACGTGGAGCGTGCGCGGGGAATTCTCGCCGACACGCTGGCCGACGAGCAGCATTCGCCGGTGTTTCAGCGCCGCCGTGACCGGGTCTGGATCAGCCGGGCCAAGGCGTTGATGCGGCAGGTGAAGGCGCGTCCGTGATGGGAGCGGTGAGCGGTTGACCTGCCTAGAGCCGGGGGCGAAGGGGCACAGCCAGGGCGCTTCTAACAGTTAACTGCTTGTCCAACTTAAACGCCGATTAAATCAGGAGTTTTCCACGATAATTCACCGAAATAGCTGTTGAGTGCAGGGGGTGGTTTTTCTATTATTTTGCCACTCCTTTTTCGGGTCTCCGAGCGGGGGGTCAGTGTCACCTTATGGATCAAAAACTTGAAGAGTTCACGCCGTCGGCAACCTCGATCAGCGAGCCGGATGGTGGTGTCTATGACGCGTCAAAGCTGGGCAAGCTCGAAGGGCTTGAAGCGGTCCGCAAAAAGCCCGGCATGTACATCGGCGGCACCGACGAGCGGGCGCTGCACCATTGCGTCTCCGAGGTGCTCGACAACTCCGTGGACGAACATCTGGCGGGATATTGCAACCGCATCGAGGTGGCAATTCATGTTGATGGCTCGATCTCCACCCGGGACAACGGCCGGGGAATTCCCGTGGACATTCATCCGCAGTATGGGCTGCCCGGCGTCGAGATGGTGCTGACCACGCTGCACTCTGGCGGCAAGTATGGGCAGGGCGGCTACAAGTTTTCCGGCGGCACCCACGGCGTCGGTGCCAAGTGCGTCAACGCGGTGTCGGTGTGGTTTGAGGTCGAGGTGATTCGCGGCGGCCAGGTGCATCGCATGGAGTTCGCCCGCGGCAAGACGACGAAAAAGCTGGAAGTGATCGGTAAGGGGAGCGGCACCGGAACGTTGATCACGTTCATGCCGGACCCGGAGATATTCCGGGAGACGGTCGAGTTCAAAGCCGACCGGATTACGCAGCGGTTGCGCGAGCTGGCATTCCTGAACTCGGGACTGCAGATCACTTTCCTCGATGAACGCAATCCCGAGGCAAAGGCCGAGACATTCTTCTACAAGGACGGCGTGGTGGAGTTCGTCCGGCAGCTCAACAAGAGCAAGGTTGTGGTGCATCAGGATCCGATCAGCTTCATCAAGCAATCGAAGGTCCCAATCGACGACAAGGAAGTCGAAGTCCACGTGGAGGTCGTGCTGCAGTACAACGAGAGCTACAACGATCAGGTGCTGTGTTACACCAACACGATTCACAACCCGGACGGCGGCACTCACTTGTCGGGCTTCCGCAGCGCGCTGACGCGGGCGATCAATCAATACGCCAAGTCCAACAACTTGCTGAAGGACAAGGATCCGCAGATCACCGGCGATGACGTGCGCGAAGGGCTGACGGCGGTGATCTCCATCAAGCACAGCGATCCGAAATTCGAATCGCAGACGAAGGTGAAGCTGCTGTCGCCCGAGGTCGAAAGCATCACCGGGTCGGTGGCTTATGAAGGGCTGATGAGTTACTTCGACGCGACCCCGGCGGTGGCCCGGAAGCTCGTGGATAAGTCGCTCAACGCGGCCCGCGCCCGCGAAGCCGCGCGCAAAGCCCGCGAGGCGGTGCGCAAGACCGCCCTCACTGGCGGTGGCCTGCCCGGCAAGCTGGCGGATTGTTCGGATCGCGATCCGCAGAACACCGAGCTTTACATCGTCGAGGGCGACTCCGCTGGTGGCTCGGCGAAGCAGGGCCGGGATCGCAAGTTCCAGGCGATCCTCCCGATCCGCGGCAAGCTCATCAACGTCGAGAAGGCGCGCTTGGACAAGGTGCTTCAGAACAATGAAATCCGGACGATGATCACCGCCGTTGGCACGGGCATCGGTGACGGCGAAGGCGAAGGCGCCTTCAGCATCGAGCGGTTGCGCTACCACAAGATCATCATCATGACCGACGCCGATGTGGACGGCTCGCACATCCGGACGCTGTTGCTTACGTTTTTCTACCGGCAGATGCCGAAGTTGATTTCGCCCGGCAAGGACATGCCCGGCTACATCTACATCGCGCAGCCGCCGCTCTATTCGATCACGCGGAAGAAGCGCACCGAATATGTTGATGATGACAATCAGTTGAATCGCATCCTGCTGCAGATTGGCACCGAGGAAGTGAAGCTGAAGAATCTCGCCAATGACCGGCTGGTCGCGAGCGAGCAACTGGCGGAGATTCTCACGTTGCTCGAAACGCTCGACAAACATGCGACCTATATCAAACGGCAGGGCGGCGACTTTGCGGAATACATCGAGAAGCGCGGGCCGAACGGTGAGTTTCCGGCGCACCTCGTCAAGGTTCGCGAGGGCAATGAAGAGATTGTGAATTACTTCATCACGGGGGACGAGCTGGAAGCTTTCAAGGCGGCCAATGCCGACTTGTTTGGCAGCGAGACCGAGTTCCGGCGCAAAGATGGAGCGACGCGGCGGGCGACCTATTCCGATCTTCACCACGAGAGCAAGGCGATCGCGGAATTGCTTGGTCGCCTCAGCCAGAAGGGGCTGAGCGTTGAACATTACGCGGCCCAGGATAAACCGCTCTTCGAGTTGATCGAGGGCGAAGGCGAGAAGGCGACGGTCACCCCACTGTTTGCCATTCCGGAAATCCTCGCCTCTGTGAAAGCGGTCGGGAAGAAGGGCATCCAGATCACGCGCTTCAAGGGGCTGGGTGAAATGGACGCGAAGGAACTTTTCGAAACCACGATGAACCCCACCAAGCGCAAGTTGTTGCGGGTCGAGCTTTCGGACGCGGTCGAGGCTGAGGAAATGTTCACCAAGCTCATGGGCGATGAGGTTGAACCGCGCCGACAGTTCATCGAAGACAACGCGCTGAATGTGCGGAATCTCGACGTTTGAGAAAAAGAATTGACGAATGTGGTCACACGTGACCACATTGAAGCCGTGAAGAAGAAAACAAAGAAAGCGGGGGTGGTTTACCCCCAGCCGAACTCCGGGGCAATGATGCTCAAGGAAGCCGTGGCGCTGCCGGGGCACGGAATGACAATTCCTGTGCGGGCGGCCAAGGCAAAGCTTTCGGCGCTGTTGGAGTTGGTCGCAGCGGGCACGACGATCACCATCACCTCGGATGGGAAACCGAAGGCCGTGTTGCGGCCGGTCGCCGCGTCTGCGGAGCAGATCGGTTTCGAGCCGGCGTGGGACCTTCTCCAAGCGGTGCCTACGCAGACGGCGGGGCCGTTCGCCGAAGAGCTGATCCGTGCTGATCGGGACGGGCGAGGGTGGTGACGCGATGTATCTGGATTCCTGCATCCTCGTGAAGCTGCTGTCGCCTGAACCCGACAGCGTGATGTTTTCCCAGTACTGCGCCGGGCAGGTGCTGCACACTTCGGAACTGGCACTGACCGAAGTGTTTGCCGCGTTGCTCGCCAAGGAGCGAAATGGCGTCATTCCCCGCGACTTGCGCGAGCGCGCGCTGGAGCGGCTGCAGGCGCTCGTCAGCCGCGGCACGATTCATCTGATCCCGATGAACCGGGTGGCATTAAACAAGGCGAACGGCGTGCTCAAGCAATGTCACCCGGACATTCCGGTGCGCACGCTGGACGCGATTCATGTCGCCAGTGCTGATCTCTGCCAGCAGTTTCCGCTGTTAACCACCGACAAACGGATGCGGGAGGCAGCCACCCGCCTGGGCCTGCCCGTATTTCCGCCCATAGAATCGCCGCAGTGACGGCCACCACCATTTTCCAACATGCCAGACGATACCATTCCGCCCGCACCGAACACCGGTTCGATCTACGCGCCCAACGAAAAGGTGCAGAAGATCAACGTCGCCGACGAGATCAAGAACTCGTTCCTCGACTACTCGATGTCGGTCATCATTTCGCGCGCGCTGCCCGACGTGCGTGACGGATTGAAGCCCTCGCAGCGGCGCATTCTCTACGCGATGCACGAGCTCTCGCTGTTTCCGGGTCGCAAGCCCTACAAGTGCGCCAAGATCTGCGGTGACACTAGCGGTAACTATCACCCGCACGGTGAAGCGGTGATTTATCCCACGCTGGTACACATGGCCCAGTCCTGGGCGATGCGCGAGAAGCTCGTCGACGGCAAGGGCAACTTCGGCTCCATCGAAAACGACCCGCCGGCGGCCATGCGTTATACCGAGGCCCGGCTGACGCATCTCGGCGCCGCCATGATGCAGGACATGGACCGGGACACCGTCGATTTCGTGCCGAACTACGACGAGCGCATGACGGAGCCGACCGTGTTCCCGGCGGCGATTCCCAACCTGCTGGTCAACGGTGGCACGGGCATCGCGGTTGGCATGGCGACGAACATTCCGCCGCACAATCTGGGCGAGGTGATCAACGGCGTCTGCGCGCAGATCGACAATCCGGCCATCTCTATTCTTGAACTGATGACGCACATCAAGGGGCCGGATTTCCCCACGGGCGGCATGGTTTGCGGCATCGAAGGCATCAAGCAGTATTTCCACACCGGCCGCGGCAGCGTGAAAGTACGCGGCCGGATTAGTGTGGAGCCGATGAAGGGCGGGCGCGAGCAGCTCGTGATCACGCAGATTCCTTACAATGTGAATCGCGCCGCACTCGAGGAACGCATCGCTGAATTGGTGAACGAGAAGATCATCACCGACATCTCGGCGATGCGGAACGAGTCGGACGAAAACACCCGCATTGTCATCGAGCTCAAGCGCGACGCGATCGCGCAGGTGGTCATCAACAATCTCTACAAACACAGCCAGCTGGAGACGACGTTCGCGTCGAACGTCCTGGCGATCGATCATGGCCGGCCGAAAGTCCTCAACCTGAAGGAGCTGATCAATTGCTACATCGAGCACCGCCGCGAAGTCGTGTTGCGGCGCACGCGCTTCGAGCTGCGCAAAGCCGAGGAGCGCGCCGAGGTGCTCGAGGGCTACATCATCGCGCTGTCGAACCTCGACGAGTTCATCCAGATCATCCGCAAGTCGGCGAATCGCGACGAGGCGCGAATCAAGTTGCTGGCCTACGAGTTCAGCCGCGAACAGGTCGAGACGCTGGGCATCTTAATTCGGAGCGAGGCGCGGCTGACCAACGGCCGATACGAGTTCAGCGAAGCGCAGGCGAACTCGATCCTTGAGCTGCGGTTATATCAATTGACCGGCCTGGAGATCGACAAGGTGCGCGCCGAGTACGGCGAGTTGATCGCGAAGATCAAGGATCTGCTCGATATTCTGGCCCGCGAATCGCGCGTGCTCGAGATCATCAAGGCCGAGCTGCGCGCCATCCAGGCCAAGCACGCCTCGCCGCGCTCGACCGAACTGGTGCCCGACGAGGGCGAGATCGCGATCGAGGATCTGATCGCCAACGAAGGCGTGATCATCACCCTCTCACACGCCGGTTTGATCAAGCGCACCAACGCCAGCGAGTATCGCGCGCAGAAGCGTGGCGGCAAAGGCGTCATCGGCATGGGCACGCGGGAAGACTCCGTCGTCGAAGGGCAGGACGCGGACTTCATCGAGCACCTGTTCACGGCCAGCACGCACGATTACCTGATGTTCTTCACGAACACCGGTCGCGCGTACGTCGAGCGCGTCCACGAAGTGCCGGACGCCGCGCGCACCTCGAAAGGCCGCAGCATCGCGAACCTCCTCGAGTTGCGGACCGACGAAAAGATCGCCGCCCTGATCCGGATTGGCGCCAGCCAGAACGACGCGGGCGAGGACACCACCTGGCAGCAGTCCGGTGAGCTGTTCTTCGCCACGCGCCAGGGCACGGTGAAGAAGACGTCGTTGAACGAGTTCGGCAATGTGCGCAAGGGCGGCATCATCGCCATCAGCATCGAGCCGGGCGACACGTTGATCGAGGTGAAGCTGACACGCGGCGCCGTGCTGGAAGGCGAAGCCGTGAAGGACGCCGGTGACGACGTGGTGCTCATCACCCGCACCGGCATGAGCATCCGGTTCAGCGAATCCGATGTCCGCTCGATGGGCCGCAACGCCACCGGTGTGCGCGGCATCAGTCTCGAGGCGGATGACGCGGTGGTGGCTGCGGCGATCGTGATTCAAGGCGCGACGTTGCTGGTGGCCGGTGAGAACGGCATTGGCAAGCGGACGGACTTCAGCGAGTACCGCGTTCAATCACGCGGCGGCAAAGGCATCATCACCATGAAAACGACCGACAAGACCGGCAGTGTCGTGGGTGCGTTGACCGTGCATAACGAGGACGAGATCATGTTGATCACGACGGGCGGCCAGATGGTGCGCACCGGCGTGGCCGACATCCGTGAAGCCGGTCGCAACACGATGGGCGTGAAGCTCGTCAACCTCGACGCCGGCGACAAGCTTCAGGCCATTGCCCCCGTGATCGCAGAGGAGAAGGTGGATGAAGAACCTTCGGCGCCGGCCGATGGGTTGCCGCCGGCACCGTAACGAGATGGCGGGATTTGCTCGGATCTAGCTCGGTGCCCACGTGAGCATCGAGAAGCTCAAGGCCGTTCACCGGGCCACCCACCCGGCTGAACAGGGTTGGAACCCCGACCAACTCGCCTCCCACGGAATGTCCACCATCACAGCTCCGGAGATCGCCGTGCTGCGGGGTGGACTGGGAATGGATCTCCGGGCCTTTGCCCGGTTGCTGAATCTCCCGGAGCGGGCACTCACCCGCCTGGAATCAGGCCGCTCACAGGCCGGCGGACCGCTGCTGCGATTGTTGCAAATCCTGCGGAGCAACCCCAGTCTGGGGCGAGCGATTCAAGCGTCACTTCTGTCATCGTGAACCGTCTCCTCCACTTCCTGCTGGCCCTCCTGATCGCCGTAGCCACGTTCCATCCTGCGGTGTGCTCGTCGGCTTTCTACTCGGGAGCACCGCATTCCCGCATATACCTCTATGCGCATGCCGACCCGGTGAATGGCGCGGATCCCAGCGGCCATGAAACTTTGAAGACCAAGCTAGGAAAGGAGCTGCACAAGAAACTAGGCGAAATGTTCGTCGGCAATCCCCCACCCCCAGGTCAGCTTCGATTCTCTTCAAGAGCAATCTCGACGATCGCTGATCGATTGAGGATTCCGCTACCAAGACGAATTGAAAGTTTGTTACCCGATCTTGTTGATGGATACACAAAAGAAATATATGAAATCAAACCCATGTCGGCTTATGGACTTGCGGGCATCTTTCAGTTGTGGGGCTATATATGGGCCTTTAATGAGTTGGATCCAAGCGGGGGATGGCACCCTGGGAGTACGTGGGATCCACCAAGGGTCGTGAACCTTAGTTTGGGAATTGCGTTCGTGAGTCCTCCTGTCGGAGGGATGATTTTCTACGAAATCCAAACTATCCAAGACATTGCTAAAAAGGGAGTGAGAAGTGCTCGTGTGTCCGACCAAGCTCGCCTTCAGCAGCATGTGGGAATAGCCACCATTCTCTCTATGATTGGAAAGTTTTGAACCTGACAAATGCGTCCATTCATGACCTACGTTGAAGCTCAAACTGAGTTTTGCATTCGGCTCTACCACTGGGCCGCGGCCGCTCAGAAGCTAGAGACAGAGGAGTCGTTTCCGAGTTTTCAGTTTTGCAAAGAATGGCCATCCAGAAGATGCAAGTTTATTGCAAGCTTGGCTGCGAATTCACGAGCAGTGCTCGCCCAAGCGCTGCTCGTTGCCAGGCATCCGATTGCTGCTAAGGCATTGAGTTTAGAGACCTCAGAAGAGGCGGGTGTGTTAATGCGGCGAGAGGAAGGCTTCCGCCTCAGAACGAGCCCTGGAACTTGGGAAGGAATGTTCATGCCAGCGAACGCGGCCAGCAAACCAATACTAGCGACGCGCCGACAGCTAAAAAAGGCAGTAAAGGACCACTTCTTGATGGTCTTTGGAGATCAATGCATACCTCCAGATATCTTCGCTGACAAGGCTGGCTTACAATATCAGATGAAATGTCGTGGATGGATCGTCAAGACGTATTTTGATTTTGGTAGGTGGGAGCCAGAGATAAGCTATCAGCATGATGTTTGGAATGGCAAATGGATCACTAAGCAAGAGCCAGCAATTCTACCATTCAACAGCCTTAGCATGGGATTAAATTATGGAAACGAGTTGGGAATCGGATCCGGTTGGGACAACATTGCTATGGAAAACGTTGAAGCCGTCTGCACGATGATAACAGACCACTGCCAACGCATGTTCGATCTCTTTCCGGCACTGCTCGAAGGACTAGATTTGGAACAATTGACTGGTTGAAATTCCGCCCAACCTGATATGAACTGGACCCACCTCGGGGTAGGTGATTTTGACCCGCAAATAAGTCGCTGGTTTTCGCCCGCAAAATGACATCGCGTTCCCTCCGTCCGCTGCGGGCCACTCAGCTCAATGTCGACTGAACCGCATTGTGAGGCCGGCAATTCGACGCGGAAAACTTGTCGCCGGTGCCACTGTTCGACAGCATGAACATGTCATGCGGCAAGTCGCGCTCGCCCGAAGCATGGTGTTCTTTCTCAGCCTGATCCTCGGCGGGCTTTCATTCGTCCCTTCGGCATTCGCTCTCTCTGCGCGGCCGTGGGGTGAGGCCGCCACCGCACCGCATTCCCGCATATACCTCTATGCGCACGCTGACCCTGTGAACGGCGTGGACCCGTCGGGGCACGAGTTCAACCTCACGAGCCTGAACAGCAGCATCGCGACTGGACTGCGAATAGCGACCCAGGTTGGCGTTCGAGCCGGACGAGCATTAACCAAGGCCAGACAGTTCTTCTGGAACAATCAGCGGTTTCAAGCTGTCAGCCGTGCGTATTGGAAAGCAAACGGGCCTGCCAATGGCAGGAGTCTGCATCATTGGCTCATTGCGCAGAAGTGGTCACGTGTTCCGCAAGGCTTACGCAACGCAGGTTTCAATCTGTTAGAAATGCCGCATGTTTTGTCGGGCAACTTGGGGCTGAACCAGTGGATTGGCTTCGCGGTCAACTGGGGTGGCTACCGCATGGTTATCGCCTACACCGTCGAGTGGGGAATTAGGATTGCGATACCCTTGGCCATCCACGAGGCGGCAACTATTGGCAACGATAGCAACAACGCTGAACCTGTGATTGAGCAGTTTGAGTTGACGCCTTCCGATTGGGAGAATGATCGAGGATTTGAGGATCTGCGGGAACTCACCGAGGGCGAAATGGACGACCTGCCAACGCTTGGTCCCGGTCCGCTAAACCCATAGCCACAGTGAAATGAAAACTGGAGAAGACCAACATACACCTCAGCCCGATCGGGTGGAACGAGCACGCCGCACCCACTTCTGGACACATCTCTGTCTCGCTATTGTTTCGCTTGCCCTGGCTGCGCTTATTTACCAGACAACGCGCCGCCGAGTGCCTCCACTTATCTTCGCTGTGGCAGGGCTCATTGAGATCATCCATGCTTTCGTAAACCCATTTAAGAACGGTAGAAAGTAGGTGTGTGATGGGGCTCTCGCGAACAACAAGAACGATGACTGAGGCGGAGAGGAAAACGGTGTTACTGCATTTGAATCCAGAGCCTCGCTGGTTGGGTCGTATCATTCAGGTGGTCGTTCGTGACAAGACTGTAGTGGAAGGCCGCCACCACCTTGAATCTGACCATCACGCTGGAACCGTCGAGGTTCTAACTGTCGAAGGAAACCGATTCGCAGTCGGCGAGGAGTGTAACGACGAAGGGCCGATCCTGTTTTTTGAACTCGGGCAGAACGAGCTTCTCGTTTTGTGGGGCCAGTGGCTTTACGATCCGCACGTCGTCACAACTGAGTTCTTAGACATCGACGAGCTTTGGGAGCGCAACGCTTGGTTCAAGCATTTTGAATTGGTGCGTTCACCATCCAGCGGTCTCGTTCTCTCGCTAAAATCAATCGGACGCGAGACAGTGAACAGCGTTGGAACGATTGGTGCCGGACAGCGTTTGCCGCCGCGACCGAGTGAACTGTTCCAGGGGAGTCTCGATGCCTTGCTGAATGTAAGGAAAACATGAGGGCAGACACGGGGCTCACGAGCGCTCCACAATGTCTGCCCCTATGAATACCAACCCTGATGGTTCTACTCCGGCGGCGGCGACGCAACCGTAAGCGTCAGACCACGCCCCTGTTGACGGAGGATCGGCGGGTGGAAGTGGAGACGTAGATGATCGCCCGCACCGAAAGATTTAGCAACCGGGCAAAGGCCCGGAGGTCCATGGCCAGTCCACCCCGCAGCGCGGCAATCTCCGGAGCAGTGATCGCGATCGTTCCGTGAGCGGCGAGCGGGTCAGGGTTCCAACCCTGTTCCGCTGGGTGAGTGGCCTTGTGGACGGCCTTGAGTCACATAGTGGCCTCGTTCTCATCCACCAAGTCTTTACGTGCAATCCAGACACGGAACAAGCCAGCCTGATCGTCAATGCTGCAACCCACGTAATAGGGCCAATGGTCGCCGACAATGAACCTGATGAACTGCCGATCATCCCGTTCTGGAACGCCCAACCGGGCTACGAGCTGCTCGTGTCGCATCCCTTCCCGCAAGTTTAGTCCGAGCGCGTCGAGGAGCGCGTGACCTTCCGCCTCCGGGCAGTCATCGCCAAACTCAAGCAGTATCACAGTTGTCTCGTTGCGTTTCTCACGTCTTGCAAAGAGCGTTGACTGGTAACCTGCTTTGCAGGCGTACCCGGTTCCGTAGTCAATCCCGCCGACGTCATCCTCTTCGTACGTCGATGTTCTTGGGAAAAAGTCGAGGAACCTCAGTCGGCCGAATTCCTCGTAACACATGCTGTGCAGATTAATCGTCGTAGCCATAACCGTATAGTCGCTTGAAGATCGCAACGCCACCTGCGTGCGGCGCACCGCCATCCGCAACATTGTGAGCGCTCTTCTTCACGAGCTGCATGGTACCAAGTTTCTGATGATGATGCCAAACGTATCCATTTGCCTTCCTCCATGCCTCGCTAACGTTTGCCGCCTGGTCTGCCAGCTCAAAGTCCTTAGCCCTGCTGCCCGCGAGCCGTATCTTCACGGTGTTGATTCCGCCCTGCCGCAAGTATTGTGAGAAATCCGGCCAACCGTGTTGATCGTATGGCACGTCGCCCGCGCTAGTTCTTCTGGTCTTGCCTGCCCAATTGGCCTTGTGGCTCCGATACCAGTCACGGGTTCGCCTAATGGCTTCACGAGACACCGTTCCGCTCAACCGTGAAGCGGTGGTGGCGATCACCTTACCACCTACACCCACAACGATTGCAATGCCGGCCGAGACTACCCGCTCCTGCGCAAAACCGAATATAAGTTCAGCCAAAATTTCTGAATCCTCATCGTCAACCCCATCGGCGACCAGTTCGGTCACCATGGCCAGATCTTGAATCGCACCAAGCGTCGAGGAGGCACGGCTATAAGCGTTTAGAACCGTGAACGCGGTTCGTCCGCTGAGGTAACCAATCTTCCCTGCGGTTGTAAGCGTACTCACTAAGTTGAACTCATGCCCGGTCGGATCGACTCCGTTCACCGGGTTGGCATGCGCATAGAGGTATTTGTGCAGGCTCAACGGATCGCTCTGGCTGCCCTCGAAGCTATCCATCGTCCAGAACCGGCCGTTCTCCGCCCGGTAATACCGCGCCCGCAGGTAATACATCCCCAGGTCGTTGTCCCATTGCTCGCCGGTGTAGCGGTAGTGGTTGGCCGTGGGCGTCGTGCTTTCCGTCGTCACCAGTTTGCCCCACGCGTCGTACACATACGTGTCCGTCACCGCGCCGGTCGAATCGAACAGCGTCCGCACGCTTCCCTGCCCGTCTTACCCGTAGAAATGCACCGTGCCCGTCGCCGTCCGCTGGCTGAGCAGGTCGTGCCCGTAGCTGTTTCACGTTGCGGCCTTTCACCTCCGCGGAAGTCACAGAGTTTTCCGGAATTCGTCACCAACTTGCAGCGCGAGGTTGCCAAGAATGGTACCCAGAATAACCAACCCGACTGGAGAACAAGCTATGACCTCGCATGAAATGCAACCGACGCGGACGAATCGCGCTGAACTTCGTGAAACGCTGTACACGCTCCTCGCTGATCGCGAGCGCGGTCTGCTCACGCAGGCCGAATACGAGGAGCGATTGGGTGAGGCGGAACTGTTGATCGGCGCCGATCAAATGCTGGATCAACGCGATCTCCGGGGCGGCGGGACGCGGTTGCTTCTGCGGTGTCGCCTGACCGGCGACGTCCTGGACATGATCGATTACCGGCCGACGTGGTCGCCTGATGTTTGATCCGCAGCGTGAGCGAACCGGCAGGCAGAGAGCCAACTATTCTGGCGATGGAAGGGGCGACACAGGACGAACCTGGGCGGTTCAGAGTTCGTTCACTTCCGTTTCGTCCGATAGGCGGCCTTGTCCTCTTTGACGTGGAAGCCGATCTCGCGGTCGGGCGTGGTGGGCGGCGTCATCAATTCGCGAATCGCAGCGAAGAGGGACTTGATGGCTTGATCGTGACCTTCAAGCTGGCGCTCCATTTCGGCGAGCTTGCGGGCGAGGGTTTCGTTGGAGGCGAGGATCCGGCGTAGACTCACGAACGCCCGCATAATGGCGATGTTCACCTGCACGGCCCGGTCGCTGCGCAATACGCTGGAGAGCATCGCCACGCCCTGCTCGGTGAAGGCGTAGGGATTGTGACGGCTGCCACCGCGTCGCTTTGATCTTCCAGATTGGAATATCAAAGCTCCGGCCTCTTCATCCGAAAGCTGGAACATGAAGTCCGGAGGGAATCTGTCGTGGTTTCGTCTGGCGGCTTTGTTCAAATTCCCAGTAGTAACGCCATAAAGCCTCGCCAGGTCGGCATCCAGCAGCACCTTCTCGCCGCGCACCAGATGGATCAGTTGCTCGACGTGCTCGGCCGGGACAAGTTGTGTGGGCTGCGAGTTCTCCGCGTTCATCTTTGTGCCCGCACACTACCCGGAATCGGGAGCAACCGGCAAGCATCGGGTGGGAAGAGGAGGAAGAGAACACGCGGGAGTGCCGATTTCCAAAACGGCAGCCGCCACGCGCTCAAGACACGCCGGGCCGCAGGCCGGCACTCCGCCTACTTACGGCACCAGTTCGATCAGGTAAAAGCGCTTCGGCACGCCGGCGGACGTGGTGTCCGTCACCGACTTGAGCGGGCTCGTCGCCACCACCTGGCCGAGCAGCAGCCAACTCGTGGCGTTGAGGTCGTCCTTGTAACGAACCTTGTAGGTGCGGTTCACCTCGGCATTCCATTCGACGGTGGTCCAGCCGTTGGGCTGGCGCACGACGCTGTCGGGAACGAACACGGGCGGTTGATGCAGATTGGCGGCGGCGGGCGTGGCCTTGCTCAGGAACGAAACTCCGCCGGTCGGGCCGTTGGGAAAATTGCCCTGCGAGATGTCTTCGGCTTGCGCTCCAAAAACCACGGAGTCCACTTCGCTGCCGTCCGGGGCGAAGAGGCCGATCGCCTCGCCGTTGGCGTTGAGGCTGAAGGCGGTGTGCAGCGGCGCGGTGTCCAGCGTGTCCTTGCCGTCGGCCCAGACCAGCAAGTAGCCACCGGCCGGGATCGTCGTGCCCGCCGGAATCGCCCATTTGTCGGTGTCAGCGAGATTGTCGGTCAGGAAATAGCCCGAAAGATTCACGATCGACGCGCCGGCGTTGTAGAGCTCGAACCAGTCGTCGAACGTTCCACCGATTGGGTTGGGCAGTCGTTTGTTATCGGCCATCCACTCGTTGATGACGACGTTGACCAACGGGAAGGTCGCGTTGTTGGCGGAGCCGGGCGTTGCGTTGAAAAGCCCGGTGCCCTGATATTGTGCGCCGTCGGGGAACAAGCCGTAAGCGCGGTTCGCCGTCACGTTGTAGAAGTCGAGGTAGTCGAGCACGATGTTGCGGCCGCCGACAACCCGCGTGAGCGCAAGGCCACCGGACACGCTCGCGGCAAGTCGGAAGCCGGTGTGAAAAGTTTGCCCGGACGTTTCGCCCGGTTCGCCGTCGAGCCAGACCATTTTCCACTGTCCGGGATTGATCGAGGCACCGGCGGGGAAAGTCCACTTGGTCAGGTTCAGATAATCGTCGGAGAGAAACAGACCGGCGAGATCCACAACGGAGGCACCCGAGTTGTAGAGTTCCAGCCAGGGCTCGCGCTCGCCGGCGTTATCGAGCGGGCCGGTGGTGTTGCTCGGTTGGACTTCGTTGATCCATACCAACGGGAACTCCGGCAACGTCAGCGTGGTGTAGTTGGCGGCGCCAGGGGTGTAGGGGCCGGATTGCACTTCGCGGATTTTTAGCTCGAGCCCGAAGACGATGTCGGAACTTGGCGCGCCGGGCTGGTGGACTTCGGCGGCAAGGACGTTCTCGCCCGGCAACAACAAGGTTGCTGGAAACTCGAACGCACCTTCGATGATGGCCTCCGTCACGGACGGCGACGCCGGCTCGGTGAACAGCACCGGATTGCCGGTCAGGCGCAGCCGGTGAAGCTCGCTGCCGTTCAGGTAGATCACGACGCCGTCGTCGATGACCGCCCGCAATACCAGCGACTTCGCGGTGTTCGCAGGCAGGTCGTTGGTAAACTTGGTGCGGAAATAGAACGTGTTTGGTCCAAGCGCCAGCAGCGTGTTCGTGGGCACCGGCATGGGCGATGTTTCGTTGTAGAGCAACGCGCGGCCGGCGGGCCAGGCGGTGTCATTGAAGCCGGTGTCCTTCCACGTGGTGCCGAGATCGACCCCGGCCTGGTTGTAGCGCCACACATTGGTGAAGCTCACGACCTCGACGTCGTTCGTCTCCGGAATGACCGGCGCAGCGGCCCAGTTGCCGATGCGGTTGTTGTCGCGTGCGAGGTCGCGCAATTGGAGTGAGGAACCCAGCCCATTCGCCGCCAGCGGCCACGGCAATTGGTTGTCATAGCGGGCGGTGTCGATCACCAGATCCAGCACGGGGTTCGCGTTAGTCCTGACGAGGCTGATCGTCTCGCCGCCGTTGTCCAACTCGCCGCCATAAACTCCCGCCACGGGAATATCGTAGCCGTAGGTTGTGGAGAACACGGTGAGGTTTTTCGCCAGCAACAGGTGTGCGCCCGGGGCGATCACCGTTCCCGACGGAAACACAAAGTCGACGCCGTTCATGCGGTGGCCGGTCAGATTGAACGCGGTGGTGGTCGAGCGGTTGAGCAGTTCGACGAACGAAGACGCCGGCGTGGCGGGATTGTACATAATCTCGCTGATGATCAAATTTCCCACAGCGGAATCGGCCGTGCCGGTGAAGGTCACCGTGATGGTATCGCTTGCGCCGCCGACGGGCAGGCCATTGCGATCCAGCCCGCCGATCGTGAGGTTGTTGGCGCCCGCCGCCAACGGAATCCCCGCGCGCCATTGATTGACCGTGATCCACGTAACCGGGATGGCGTTGCCGTTGACCGTGATCGTGCGGACGTCGAGGGGCGCGGTGCCGTCGAGTTGCAACAGGTTCTGGCCGACGCTGAAATTATTGCCGTTGTTGCTGGTGATCGCGAAGTTCGCTTCGGCGTTGGCCGCGGTGGCGGCGATGAAGTCGCGTCGTTGCTGCACCCAGGTCTTGATCGGTGACGGATTAGCCACGCCGACGAAGCTTTCCTGGAAGGCGCGATAGATGTCGTCCATCACCGGCTCGATCTTCGCGGCTTGCAGCGGGCCATTCGCGCCTTCCTTCATGATCTGCAGGTAGAGCCGATTGAACGGCGGATGATTCAGGAAACGGCTCATGGTGGGGTCACCCGCCACATACATACTCGTGTTGGGCGCGTGGCTGCCGCCGCCGAGCGAAAAATCCATGTCCCACATGAGCATGTGGAACAGCCCATCGGGCACGCGGTAGGTCGTCATGTTCTTGCCCCGGCTGTAGCTGTAGCCGTCCCAGTCGCCGACCATGTGGCGGACAAAAAACACGCGGAGCCATTGTTCGAGATCGATCAACGAACTGACCGATTGCGTGTGGGCGACCGGGTCGGGTTCGTTCAGCGCATCGACGAGACTGAAGAGCGAGCGGTAGTCGTCGTTGAGCCCGCCGTTGGATTTCTTTTCCCAGCTCCAGCGATAGCGCGCCTGTTTCTTCGTGCCGTTGCCCGTCGTGAAGTTCTGGAGCGTGCCGTCCACGTTGAACTCCCGGTTGGGGGTGTCGTTAAACTCGAACCAGTCGTCGATCTTGTAGATCTCGCCGTCGTCCTCGCCATCGAACCACGCCGTCACGTAGTCGCCCGAAGTGGGTTCCTGCGAATCGGTGTAGACGAGGCCGCGCCGCACGCCGTTCACGAAGATGTAGACGTAGCGTTGATGGCTGAACGGCACGCCCATCTGTTGCGCGATCCAGAACGACATCTTCTCGCGTTGCAGCGTCGGGTCGCGGCCGGGTTGCTCAAGCCAGTCGAGGTTAAACTCCTCGAAGCCGATGTACGGATCGTCGGCGGGCACTTTGAAAACATAAGCGCACAGGCTGGCGGTCGGTCCGCTGTAGCCCGGTCGGAGAAACGGGCTGCCGCGATAGCGCATGCCGCCGTTGTAGATCACCCGCGATTGGCCGGCGACGAAGGTCATGTCGAGCCGCTCGTTGCTCAGGTTCTCACGGCCTTGCCACGTCGCGATGTTGGCGGCGGTCATCCAAAAACGATAGGTGCTGAACGCGCCGAACGGATCGGACTCCCCGAAGCGAACCAACGCTTCATGAACGGGCGCATCAGCTGGGAAACGGGAAACGGTCGCCAACGAATCGGTGGCCTCGACGTGGAACGCCACCAGTATATTTGCGGCCTGGCCGGGAATGGTGGCGCTGAACACGCCGTCCCCAGCGATGGCGTCGCCGCCCGTTCCGTTATCGAGCATGGCCACTGCGGTCTGCGTGGCTGCCGGATCAACGCGGTAGCGGAGGTTGAGAAGATTGAGGCCGTCCGGGTCAGCCGCGCGGGCAGTGACAACCACCGGTTGATTGGCCGTGGGCAGAATGGGATCGTGCGTCACGTCCCAGATCGCCGGCCCGGTGTTGGCGACGAAGACGCTGTTTTGCTGGCCGGGAGTGCCCGGGGTTGGCGACGCGGCAAGCGTGCCGGAGGCTTCGAGATAATTGCCGTACAGTCGCAGCAACAGGTTGGTGCTGCCCGCCAGCCAGCGGGCTTTGGCGCGGATCGTGACGATCTCACCAGGGGCTGGCGATTCGGTCAGCTTGACCTTGAGCCGGTTGGCGCCGTTGTCGCCGCCGCCACTGGCGCGAAGGTGCAGGCTGCCATTTGCGGTAAAGCCTTCCGCGGCATTCCATCCCGACGCCACGTGATTGCCCTGGATGGACCAGCCGGCGATGCCGACGCTGAAGCCGCCGTCTGGCACCAGATTGGGCCCGCCCTGACGGAACACCTCGATGTCGTCCACGAGGCATTCGCCGGCGCCGAGCAGCATGACTTGCACTTCATCGATCGTGCGGCCGCCACCGACCTGGCCGAGATCCAGCACGCCGGTGTGCTCAATGTTTACCCAGGGCGCTTTCGCAGTCTCGATGCTGGAAGCCCAGTTCGAAGGCCGGCGATTGTCGCTGTGGGGGTCGCGCAATTCGAGGCTGCTGCCGTCGCCGTCGGTCCACTTGCCCCAGCGCCCGCCGTCGAGGTAGCGAGCCTTATCGACGGTGATGTAGATGGTGTTAGTCGAGAGCGAGAGATCGAGGTTGGTGGTGACCACTGTGTCCCAGGCAGCGAGCGCGAGATGATCCGAGGAATTCGCCAGCGAGCCGCCGTAATTGCCGATCGAGTTGACCGCGTTCAACGTCGGGTAATTCGTGCGCAAGGCGAGGATGTCGCGTCCCACGGTGAGGTAGCCACCGGCGGGAATGGCGGAGCCGGCCGGGAATTCAAAATCGATCCCGTCCACGAAGCGCCAGCCGGAAAGGTTCACGGGTTGCGTCGCGCGATTATGCAGCTCGACATATTCGAGCGCTTCATCGGTGAGGGAGTGGAACATGATTTCGTTGATCACCACGTTGCGGATCAAGGGTGCCGTGTTGGCGGTGCCAGGAGTGGGTGCCTGCAACTCGGAGAATTCGTTCGCGCCGTCCCCGCTGCGGCCGGTGCTCAAGCCGTTCTCCTGCCCGTCGAAGCGCACCGCGTCGATGACCCGCTGGTTGTCCGGGCTGATCAGGTAAAGCGATTCGCCACCGGAGCTGAGCGCAAAACCCAGCGTGGCTTGCGTGAAGTGAATGAACCCGCGAGCGGCCAGCGGCGGCGTATTGGCCGGGATGCGAAACTTGTTCGTCGCGGCATCGTCCGTGAGGTAAGCGCCGCCGATGTTGATCGCCTGATTGCTGTGATTGTAGAGCTCGACGAAATCCACCTGCGGCAGATCCGTGTGCGCCAGCCATTCGTTGATCACCACGTTCCGCCAGGCATCGACGAGCACTCCATCCATCCGACCGGGTGAGCCGCCCTTGAGCGTGCTCGCATCCCAAGCTTCGAACTGGGTCTCGCCGTAGCTGGGGCGGCGCAACACCAGCGAAGGACCGGCACCATCGGCTGCCACGGGCCAGGGCAGTTCCGAGCGATAGTTGATGTCGATCAGCACTTCGCCATTGCGATGGCGCAAGCGCACGGAGCCCTGGTCATTCGGCAGCTTGCTCGTGTACGGACCCAGCACGCCGACCAGTCCATACACCGCAGTCACATCGGCCGGCACATGGGCCACCACCAGATAACCGCCGGCCGGAATGATCGTGCCGTTCGGAAACGTGTAGGCGATGTCGCCCGAGAGCCGGTAACCGCTCAGGTCTTCCTCGAAAGGCTGGGAGTTGAACACCTCGACAAACTCGGTGTCGCGAAGGTCCAAGCGATCCGCCGGATGATACATGAACTCGGAGATCGTCAGGCCGGAGCGGCGGGTCGAGGGCCCTGGCGGTTCGAGCCGCGGCGGCACCGTCGAGATTGTGCCGCCCACCACGTTGGCCACCTCGCGAAACGCGGCGAGTGTGCTGGCGGCGGGGTTGCGACTGCTGGCCGCCATGCCCACGTAAAGCGTGGCCGGCGCGGTGAATGTTGCGTTGCCGATTTGATACCAGGTCGTGCCATCGTAGCTGGCGTAGCCGGTGAAGGCATTGCCCACGCGTTTCAGTCGCACCCACGTGTAGGGATAATTTACCGGAAACGTGCCGGTGTCCGTGGCAGTCGCGCCATCCGTGGCTCGTGAGGCGAACACAATGCCGCTGATCGAGGGTGTGCCGAAAACGCCGGCGAACAGGCTGTTCGTTGAGAGAGTGCCGCGGGCCATCAGGCCACCGCGCGCCCAGGCGTCCGAATTGCCGACCGACTCGACGCGCGTACTCAGGTCAAAGTCGCCGGTACGAAGCTGGTAGTTGAACAGGAATTGATCCGCAGTGCCGCTGATGCCCGAACTGGTGACGCTGAGGTTGTAGCCGCCACTGACGGGAGTAACCGTGCCGCTCTGGGTCGCGTCGCCTACTGACCACGGGGTGTAAGGGGACGCAACAAAAACGTAAGTGGAAAAGTTTGGAATTGTGTTTGGTGATGCAGCGGTATCGCGGACATTGTTTACTTCAAGACGATAAGCACCACCCGAGGTCAACGGAGCGGATTGTATCGACACGATCCTTTGTTGGCTGTCAACGAAGGTAGGAGGCCCAAACAGGGTGACGGGCTGCGGAGTACCGTTCACCCATAGAGCGTAGTTAAGTATCGCGAAGGCGCTCGTGCTTTCAACCGGTTCGCTGAAAAATACAACTATCCTGTTCAAACCTTCATTAGCGACACGAAGAATGGCCGGCGGTTGGTTGTCCTGCGTCACATTAAGTACCGCTTCGGCTGTGGTGTTGGTGCCGAGGTCATTGAAAACAATGCAGCGGTAGCGCTGATTGTGCTGCGCGAGCAGCACGGCCTGGATGTTGTAGGTCGCGGCGTTCGCTCCGCCAATGTTTCCTCCATTCAATTGCCACTGGTAGTTCATCGGCGCGAGGCTGGAGGCCACGACGCTGAACGACGCGGGCTCACGTTCCACCACCGTGATGTTCGCCGGTTGCTGGTTTATCGTCGGCGGGAGCGGAAAGGGCACCCCGGTCGCGCGGAAATGCGAGGCGGGCACCGGCCCTTCGAAAACGAATCCGCCCGCGCCGTCCGGTCGCATCCACGCCAGGCTCAGATTGTCGCCGCCGCCGCCTTCCTTCTGCAACGCCTCGATGAAGTAGCGCTGGCCGGCGGTCAGGTTGATGGTTCCGTAGGCGTAGTCCGATCGATTGGCCGGCAGATTGGGATCCATTGCCGGGAACAACGCCGTCGCGTTGGTGCGGCGTTCGGCGGTTGTCCATTGACGCGAGCCGTTCCACTGGTTCTCAGCGGCCACGAGCGTTTTGCCGGCGGGATTCTCGGTCTGGCTCAGGTAAAGAAAGCTTTGGTCGTCGCTACAGATATAGAAGGTGTAGCTGCCCGTGAACGGTGCGACCAGCACGGCGCGGAGTCGTTGGCCGTAGCCGTCCGCGAAGTCGACCGGCGTTTCGAAGGCGGTTGTCAGGAGGTTGCTCGACGTCGCGCCATTCGGGAAGTAGACCGAGTTCGTCAGGTCACTTACCGCGCTGCCCCCGATGCCGGTGAACACTTCGCGGTAGATGCCCACGACGTTCTGTCCTCGAACGAGACAAGGTGTGCCGATGGCGGTGAGGGCGAGGAGCAGGTGGGCGAGTCTTGCGTAACGCAAGGGTAACGAAGCGTTGAAGGCGTTCATCAGGGGCCAATCTTTCATGCTGGGAGTTTGCGGAACCACCGCGCTACTGCGCGACCGCCGCTCCACCGCGATTAGCTGGGGCAACCAGCACTTAAGCAACGACCGCCACGCACTGGCCGTCGGTGGACGACTGGGAGGAAAGCACATCGCAATCCAGCATGCAATCAGGCCCCGCAATCGCGCGCCCGGTGGCGGCGCAACTTGAGGATTGAACACTCCCGGCGCCCGCTCTAAGTGAAGTCGTTGCGTCCCACACGACTCATCATCTTCATGCGCGCCCCGCGTCCGGGTTCGGTCAAAACCCGGCTGGCGGCAGAGCTCGGCGTCGACGCGGCCTGCGATGCTTACCGGCAATTGTTGGATCGCCTGCTGCCCGGCCTCCGGCTGGCCGACATGGCAGTCGAGCTTCGGCACACACCCGACGACGCAGCGGCCGAGGTGTCGCCGTGGGCGGCGGCGAGCTGGGAGTTGGCCGCGCAAGGGGAGGGCGATCTCGGGGCGCGTCTCGAACGAGCGGTCCTGCAAAGTGGGGCGGCTGGTTTTGCCCGGACGCTGATCATCGGAACGGATTGCCCCGATCTGACGCTGGCGGATCTTCGCGAGGCGCGTGAGGCGTTGTCATCGAACGACCTCGTGCTGGGCCCGGCGGAAGATGGCGGCTATTGGTTGATTGGAATGCGGAGGTGCCACGCGGAACTATTCCGCAGCATCCCGTGGGGTACCGATCAGGTGCTGGCCGTGACCTTGGAACGCGCGCGCGCGGCCGGCCTAACGGTTGAACTTCTACGGACCCTGGCAGATGTGGATACCGCTGCCGACTGGCAGCGCTTCCTGGCCAGATAGGTCGACGTCCCCTCTAAAGTCCGCCATTCGCGTGCCGATAAGTTACCCGAGTCGTGCTTGCGAACTGTGCGTCAACGGGTAATCGAATCCGGGCCAGCCTCAGCGACTCGCTACAAAACAAACCAAACGAGATGAAAGCGAAAACCGACGTTCAGTCCGTCAGACGCAACGAAATCAAGGAAGCCTGCCGTGCTGTTCTGGGCGCCTGCTGCCACAGGAACATCCCGGGCCGACTGGCCGCGTTGGGTGCGCACGCCGCGCTCGCCGCTGCCCTGTTTCAACCGGCCACCACGATAGCCGCCGAAGCGGCTGCTCCGGAAGCCAAGTCTGGCCTCTATTTCGAGGGCACCGACCTGCACATTGGCAAGGCGCCCGCCATCTCGTTTCACGGTTTTCTGAGCCAGGGATATCTCTCCTCGAGCGACTATGATTATCTGGGAGAATCGACCGACGGTTCGTTCGAGTTTACCGAGGTGGGTGTTAATCTTACGGTGAATCCGTTCAACAAGACCCGCATCGCGATCCAGGGCTTCGCGTTTGACGTGGGTGATGTTGGCAACCTGATTCCTTTCCTCGACTACGCCTCGCTGGAATACACGTTCAACGATGCGATCGGTATCCG
Organism: bacterium; assembly: GCA_031362805.1. Lineage (GTDB taxonomy): Bacteria > Verrucomicrobiota > Verrucomicrobiia > Limisphaerales > RI-55 > RI-55. The sequence goes on along the minus strand of JANLTG010000126.1, from coordinate 90,214 downwards.
CGGGGGCCGGGTGCGCCGTCCCGGTGGCCTTTACAACCACATTCAGGACGTGGACCTGGCGCGCACCGCGGTGCTGTTGCCGCAGGGTGTTTATGATGCGCGTTGGCGCGATTTCTCGTCGTCCATCGATGGCGGGTTGTTGTTCGGCAGCGTCTCGCTGGGCAAGGCCGGCAGCCTTTCCTACGAGGCTTACGGCGGAGTGACCAACATGGACAAGGACGAAGGTGGCGTCGCCGCGTGGATCGTGGACGGCAGCCCCGGCGCCGAGATCACGAGCTTCGAGCAACCGCTCTACGTCGGCGGCCAGGTGTGGTACAACACGCCTGTCAACGGCTTGCGCGGTGGCGTCGGCATCGGCAACATGTTTGAGTTCGGTTACAACCTCACGACGCCGGTCAGCCCGGTCGGCCCGTTTGGACCGATCAACGCCTACACCCACGGCGTTGGGGACGTCTTCTTCCAGCAATACTCGCTCGAGTATCTGTGGAACGCGTGGACCTTCCAAGCGGAGTACTACACGTGGAACTTTGAAGGCACCAACGCGACTGATGTCCAATCTGGAACCGTTCCGATTGCACCCACGTCCGTTGGCCCCGTGAAGGTCAACCCGGCTGCCTGGTATGTCAGTGCCGCCTATCGCTTCAACAACTGGTTCGAGGCCGGCACTTACTACACGCAGTACACGGCGGACGTGGGCGATGGCCAGACCGACTCGCCGAACTCGTTCCAGAACGACCTGGCGCTGTCGTTCCGCTTCGACCCCACCGACTGGTGGATCCTCAAGCTGGAAGGGCACATGATCGAAGGCACGGCGCTGCTCCGCGACCAGGCCAACAACCCCAACGCCCAGCGCACGGATGATGCGTGGTTCATGCTCGCGTTGAAGACGACCTTCAGCTTCTAAACCCCAACCCGAAACCTCCAACATTCTCAACTTATGAAAACTCGGGTCCTCCAAACTGCCGTGCTCAGCCTCGCGCTGTTCGCCGGTCTGCATCAAGCGGTGGCGCTGGATGGTGTGGTCATCGCCCACGAAAGCGCGCCGGCCGCCAGCCTGTCGGCGGATGCCCTCAAGGACATCCTCACCGGCAAGACAATGTATTGGGAAGGGGGCGAAGCGATCGTGATCGTCTACGTCGGTGACAAGACCGACGCCGCGCTCAAAGAAGCCTGCGGCATGGAAAGCAGCGCCTTCAAAACGTTCTGGCAGCGCCTCGCATTCTCCGGCCGCGCCAAACCGCCGAAGAAGGCGGACGACGTGGCGGGCGCGGTGGCGGCCGTGGCCTCGACCAAGGGCGCCATTGCCATTGTCACCAGCGACGCCGCCCTGGCGGGCGTCAAGAAGATCGAAATCAAGTAGCCTAATCCGCGGGCGGCTTCGCGCCGCCCGCGGTCCAACTTCAATACCCTGCCTGCCGTTATGAAGAAGAAGCGCGTCAGTTCCGTCCGTCGAACCTTCCAGATCATCCAGTTGCTGGTCGCCCTGCTGCTGGTGTTCCTCGGGGTGCAAGGGGCCATCCAATGGCGCGTCAGCCGCGAGGGCGTCGTTGCGGTGAGTGGCCTGGAGAATGAAGGGTTGCCCAGCCTGGCGAGCGTCGCGGCGCTGGAATCCAATCTGAATCTTTACCGGTTGCGCAGCTACGAGTTGATGTTCGTCGCGGAGGAGCAACGCCCCGCCAAAGCGGCACAGGCTGATGCATTGCATCAGACGCAGCTTGAATTGCTCGCCAAGCTGCAACTGCTGATCACCGATCCCGATGGTCGCTCGGATCTGCAGAAACTTGAAACCGGCTTGACTAACTACGTGGCCGTCATGGCCCGAGTGCGAGGAGCGATTGACAAGGATTTCCAAGGCGCCATGGAGATCCTCGACAAAGAAGTGCCACAGCGGGTAAAGGAGCTGGATCTTGGCGCGAAGCTGGTCAAGGAACATTGCACCGATTTTGCAGCGGTCCGTACCCAGCAGACCGTGAAAGCTTTCGCCGACACCAAGAAGGTGGTGCTCGCGCTCGGCACTTCCAGCGCGGGCTTTGCCGCCATGGTCTTGCTCCTGGTGACGATCAGTTCGCACCGCATCCGGCGCGCCCTGACGGAACTTGCCGGCCGGCTCGCCGAGGGCTCGGAGAACACCACCGATTCCGCCAACGCCGTGGCCAGTGCCAGCCAGACCCTCGCCGAAGGCGCCAGCAGCCAGGCGGCCTCGCTCGAAGAGACCAGCGCTTCGCTGGAGGAAATGACGAGCATGGTCCGGCGCAATGCTGACTCCGCCCAGCAAGCCAAGGAAATTTCCGGCCAGACTCGCGCCGCCGCCGACACCGGTGCCCATGACATGGAACACATGCGGGCGTCGATGGCGGCCATCAAGTCGTCCAGCGACGAGGTCGCCAAGATCGTCAAGAACATCGACGAGATCGCTTTCCAGACGAACATCCTCGCGTTGAACGCCGCCGTCGAAGCCGCTCGGGCCGGCGAGGCGGGCGCGGGTTTCGCAGTCGTCGCTGAAGAAGTGCGCAATCTCGCCCAACGCAGCGCCCAAGCCGCGCGGGAAACCGCCACCCGCATCGAAGACGCCATCACCAAGACCGGACAGGGCGTCGAGGTCAGTGGCAAGGTGGCGAAGAGTTTGAAGGAGATCATTGAGAAAGCTCGTTTGGTGGATGATCTGGTGGGCCAGATCGCCGTGGCGTCACGCGAGCAGGCACAGGGCATCAGCCAGGTGAACCTCGCCGTCACGGCGATGGACAAGGTGACCCAGTCGAACGCCGCCACCGCCGAGGAGTCGGCCAGCGCCGCGCAGGAATTGAACTCCCAGGCGGCGATTCAGAAGGCCGCCGTCGGCGAGTTGCTCGCTGTGGTGGGGGGCAGCCAGAGCCGCGCCCCCGAGGCACACCAGCCCGCGACCAAGTCGCCGCCGCTGCCGGGCCAGCCCAAGAAATCAGGCGGGCAAACTGTTCAGGCTTCGCACCGCGAGCATAGCCCGGCTGCGACCGTTCGAACGATCACGCCATTGACCCGCGACGAGAAGGAAGCGGCCTTGCCGATGGGTGACTTCAAGGACTTCTAACCGCGAACGCAAAGCGCGAAAAATTCCAGGGCGCGGAGGATCCTCCGCGCCCGTTTTCATGGCCCTGGCCGCCCAGTATTTGCGCGCTCTCGCGAGACTGACCACGCGCCGGGAGGCGAAGCGGATCAAGCCTCAAGCGATGGGGAGGGCGGCTGGCGGTTGATTCATGGGCTCACCGCGAAGTCGCCCCAACCACTGCGCGGCGATGCAAAAGCTTGGGCCGGCTCGGTAAGACCGGGGATATTTCTTTAGTTTGCCTGGTCGCTGCCGATGAAAGAATTGGGTGGGGTCTCCTGCCCGTACTTCTATCTGCCAGCGACAACATGAAACACATTCGAAAGGTCGGTCTTCAGGCCAAACTCATCTGGGCGTTCCTGATTCTCGGGATGCTGCCCCTGGCCGTCGTGGCCTGGATCACCCTCAATGCGGCGCGTCGCATGTCCGACCGCGTGACCGGATCTTATAAATCCGTCGCCGAGTCGATCAATGACAAGATTGACCGCAACCTCTTCGAGCGGTACGGCGACGTCCAAGCTTTCGGTGTGAACTCCGCCGTGCTGGATACAAACGCCTGGTACCAAGTCGGTGCCGACCAGAATGCGATCGCTGCCACGGCCAACCGTTACGTCAACCTTTACGGCCTTTATCTCATTTCAATCGTCGTGGATCTGGAGGGCCGGGTCATCGCCGTCAATGACAAGGACGCCCCCGGCAAGGCCATCGACACCGCTTGGATATACCAGCAGAACTTCAAGGACGCGGCCTGGTTCAAAGAAGCGCTGGCCGGGAACTTTCTCAAGAGCCCCATCCTCGACGGCACGTACGTCGAGGATGTTCACACCGACGAACTCGTCCGGAAGGTCTATGGCAATGACGGTTTGGTGGTGAGCTTTTCCGCGCCCATCAAGGACGCGGCGGGCAAGCTCATCGGCGTGTGGAACAATCGCGCCGCTTTCTCGCTGGTGGAAGAGATCATCAAGACCACCTATCAGGACTTCAAAGCGCAGGGGCTGGGTTCGGCTGAAATCACCCTGTTGGATCGGACCGGTCGGGTCTTGATCGACTACGATCCGACGAGGGAAGGGGGCCGGCCGGAGGTCCGGCATAACCCGGACGTACTCTTCAAACTCAACCTCGCCGAAGCCGGAGTAGAGGCCGCGCGCCGGGTCGTGGCTGGTGAATCGGGCGGTGTGCGGGCGCTGCATGCGCGCAAGAAGATCTGGCAGAGCTGCGGTTACGCCGCATCGCGCGGGGCGCTGGGCTATGCGGGTCTGGGATGGGGCGTGCTCGTGCGGATGGATGAGCAAGAAGCTAACGCGATCGCCCTGGGCATCCGCCGGCAGGTGATCCTGGTGTTGGTCGTCTCGTTGCTGGTGCTGGGACTCGCCGCCTGGGTCCTGGGCCGCTCGATTGCGCGACCCGTGCAGGCGGGTCTTCAAACCCTGAGGCAGGTCGGTGACCAGGCCTTCGGTGCCGCCGCTCAGATTAACGACGCCAGCCAGTCGCTGGCCGAGGGCGCCAGCGAGCAGGCCGCTTCGCTGGAGGAAACGAGCGCGTCATTGGAAGAGATGTCGAGCATGACCAAGCTTAACGCCCAGCACGCAGGCCAGGCCAAGGAACTCGCGAACCAGACCCGCACCGCCGCCGAAGCCGGCTCCGAGGAGATGAGTTCCATGAGCCAGGCGATGGACGCGATCAAAGCCTCGAGCGACAATATCGCCAAGATCATCAAGACGATTGACGAGATTGCGTTCCAAACCAACATCCTCGCGCTCAACGCGGCCGTGGAAGCGGCCCGCGCCGGCGAAGCGGGCATGGGCTTCGCGGTGGTGGCCGAGGAAGTTCGCAATCTCGCCCAACGCAGCGCGAAAGCCGCACGGGAAACCGCCGACAAGATCGAAGACTCGATTCAGAAAAGCCAGCAGGGAGTCCAGTTCAGCGGTCAGATCGCGCGCCGGCTGGAGGAGATTGTCGCCAAAGCCCGGCAGGTGGATGAGCTGTTGGTCGGCATTGCCACCGCCTCCCGCGAACAAAGCGAAGGGGTGAACCAAATCAATCTTGCGGTGACGCAAATGGACAAAGTGACGCAATCCAATGCCGCCAACGCGGAGGAAACCGCCGCTGCGGCACGCGAAATGGACTCGCAAGCGAAGACTTTGAACGAGGTGGTCGTGGAGCTCGCCGGCCTGGTGAGCGGCGGCGGGCATCACCTCATAGCGCAGGCGGGTGGCGCCGCCATCCCGGTCGCGCCTGTCCAATCAGTCGCCCGGCCGGGAGATTCGGGCAGGAAAGCTGCGGTCAAACCGCTCGTTCGCAAGACGCAAGATCGACTGCCGATGCCGGCGTTCCCCGCGCGCGGCGGGCAGGATATCAAGATCTCTGGCGGCGGCAGTCCGGCGACGGGGTTCAAAGATTTCTGACCCGGCGGGCACTCCCTGCCAGGGCTATGGTCGCCGCTTCCATCGGCTCAACAGCGATGCTTCCTCAGTCAAGCGTTGCGATGCGCGCGTTGCGAATCATGGCGGGCGCACCGTCGCGACTGAGTTCTTGAAAACCAATGTGGCCCCGGCGCGGTCGCTGGTTGAGCGGCACGGCGTCCTTGCCATTGTGTCGCTTCACCTCGGCCGTGGCCTGGTCGAGGTTCACGTCTTGAATCAACTCCCCGTTGAGCCACGCCTTGATCACTGGGCCGCGAAGTTCCACCCGATAGTGGTTCCACCCCGTCGGTCGGTAGACTTGCTTCTTCGGCGCGATCGCGCGGTAAATGCCACCGGTCAGTTCCGAGTCCTTCGCCTCCGGGTTGTAGCGGAAGTCGGCCATTTGAAGCTCGATCGCGTCGAAGGCCGGATCGCCGGCCAGGGGCGTGCGCAAAGCCAGGCCGCTGTTGCCGCGTTCACCCAGTTTGAAATCAAACTCGATGATGAAGTCGGCATACTCGCGCTCGCTGATCAGCCACGTTCCGCGCGGTTCGCCGCCGTGCAGGATGCCGTCGCGCACCTCCCAGACCACGGGTTGCGGCGGGGGATTCTTCACGTCGTCCCAATTCCGCACGAGCCAGCCGGTCGGCGGCCCGTCCTGCGTGAACAGCGCCGAGAACTTTGGCTCAGGGCGATGCGCGCAGCCGGCGGGACCGAGGATTAAGACTGCGGCGACGAGGAGTGGTAGGGCGGGTGGTTTTTTCATGGGAGCGACCGGTTGAATTGTCGGCGGAGTCTTTCCAGTTCCACCATTTCAACAATTCTGGAGCGTGGCTTTTCCGGGAGGCGAAGTAAACGGCGCAGCGCAGGACGTAGAGCATGCAGCGATCAACGGGCTGGCCCTGTAGTCGGCAAAGTTCGTCGTAAAGCTTCTGCGGAGAGCGACCCCGCAGATCGGCAACCTTCCGAATGCGGAGATTCCAGAGGTCGCGGGCGATGGCTTGACCGACGCCGGGGATTTCCTGGAGTTCACGGAGAACTTTTGCCTGGCGGCCGGTCGTCATCGACGTTGAAGCACTCGTTCGAAGTCGCGGCTCTTGGCGAGATAGAGGTTGAGTGCGAACACGCTGATCAAAGCCACGCCCAGGCTGGAGAGCACGGAGGTGAGCGTGACGGCGTTGTAGGTGCCGTGAAGGAACGCGGGCAGCGCCACCGCGATGACCAGCAAGCCCCGTTTGCGCTCCGGATACTGGTAGGCGAACCCGATGAAATAGCCGGCAATGGCGGTCCAGATCGCGTGGATGAACGGCAGCGCCGTGAGTCGGACCACGTTCAGAATGTAGTACTCGCCCACCGCGCGCGCGATGTCGAAGTTGGCTCGCTGCTGGTAGGCCACGCCTTCGTAAATGCCGAATCCCAGGCCGGCCATCAGTCCGTAGTAAAGCATCGTCTGCGGCTGAAAGGGAGCGTTGTTGCGCGCCAGATAAATCAAGGCGAGCGCCTTGCACAGTTCCTCCGGCAGGCCGACGCACAACACCCAGCCAGCCCAGCGAGTGAGACCGTTGGGGTTCAACGTCAGGCGTTCAAGCGCCGGCCGCGGATCCACCGCAGGATCATAATCGAAGGCCAGGCCGACGCCCAGGTTGAGACCGTAGTAAAGAATCTGAAGCAGCGAAACCGAGAACAGTCCGGTGCCAAAAAAGCAGATCAGGCAATTGCGCATGGTCACGCTGGGTGCCGGAAACACATAGAAGAAGAACACCGCCCACATGGCGGAAAAGTAAAACGCCATGGCCCAATAGGCGCCCGCGATCTTCCCTGAGTTGGTGAAGAGCGCGATGATCAGCAGGGGAAAAAGGCCGATGGCCGCGACGCCCAGCAGCCGGCGATTGTCCAGCCAACGCATGTCCCGAACCTCGTTCCACGGAACCAGGATGTGCCGTTTGAGAGACCGCCAGTCGTCATTGGTCTGACCGTCGAAACTGCGGACCGGCGGCTTGTCCGTGAGCGGCGGCGGGGAAACATCGGGCGCGCGGCGAGGCACCAGCCAGTGGCTGAAAGGAAGCCATTCGGCGTCGTCAACGTGGCGGATGGGGGTGGTCAGACGGATCGCTCCGCTGCGGTAAAGCGCTTCCAATTCCTCGCGCGTGCAGGGGCCCTGCGATTGCCGGGAAGCGTCGAGGTAGAGGAATTGCACGGGAGCAGTTGATAGCGTCCGCCGCCAGCGGTGGCGAGCCGAATGATCGATGAGGGCAACAGGCAGGGGCCGGCGCTACTCGTTCAACTGGATCTCCAGCGGCAGCCGGCGCGGCGTGGGCCCAGAATCTTCGAGCCACTCCGAGGGATAACCCAGACAATGCGCGACGTAACGTACGCCCTCGATGACGCGATCCCGGTTGCGGTGTTGATGCCCGTAAAGGTGAATGGCTGAGCCGAGTTCCCGCAGCCGCCGGTCCAACTGTTCGCAGCCGGCGACTCGCGTGAAGTTGAACTCGGGAGCCCGATCGTTGCCGGTGACGGTACCGCCGGTCTTGAACTTTTCCCAATCACTGAACACCAGCTCCACGCGGGGCAGGAAGTGGCTGAAGGAAATTGTGGTGTGATCAGCGGCCGGGGCGCAGGCCGGATTGAGATTCAGCAGGTGTTCTGCGGGCGACTGACCTGGCGGCAGCCGCGGCCATTTGATGCGATGGTTGTCCGCCCACATCCGAAGCTCCGGATCCTCGCCGGGCTTGGGCAGAAACAAACTTCCCGGACCTTCCTCGGGTTTCAGATACCAAGCAAGGAGCGGGACGATGCGAACCGGGCGATCGGCAATCGAGCACGTGAAGGGATCGACACGAACGCCGATGGTCCGACAGCTCGCGCGCAGTTCGTGGAGTTTTTCAAGGGAGTTGATGCGGGTTGAGCCGGTCACCCAGAGGTCGTGGTTTCCTGGAACTAAGGCCACCTCGGCGAAACGTGCCTTCAGCAATTCCAGCGCCTGGCGCACTCTTGACGAACTGCTGCTGACGTCGCCCGCCACGAGCAAGGTGTCCTGCCGAAAGTCCTGCCGGGACAATTGTTCCACCAATTGAAAATTGGCGGGATAATCGACATGCAGGTCAGACCAGACGAAAAGGCGCATGGTGGCAATGCGCGGTTGTCCGGGAGCAGTCGGGTGCGCTCGCGGCGGTGAATCTGAAGAGTTCACTCGCGTTGCCGGGAGTCGATGATGAGGGTGACGGGACCAGCGTTAAGCAGGCTGACTTGCATGTCCGCTCCGAACTCACCGCGGGCCACCGGCCGGCCGAGGTCCAGCTCCAGGCGCTTCAAGAATTGTTCGTAGAGCGGGATCGCGAGTTCGGGTTTCGCGGCGCGCATGAACGACGGCCGATTGCCCTTCCGCGTGCTGGCGAAAAGGGTGAACTGGCTGATCACCATGACCTCGCCGCCGACTTCGAGCAGCGACCGGTTCATCAGGCCGGCGGCATCGTTAAAAATCCGCAGGCGCACTATCTTGCCGCTGAGCCATTCGATGTCCTCGGCGGTGTCGGACTCCTCCGCCGCCAGCAGCACCAGCAGGCCGAGACCAATCTGGTCGCGAACTTGGCGATCGATGGTGACGCTGGCTTGGGTGACTCGTTGGATGACGGCGCGCACGGCGCGAGCTTGCCCGTTTGGGGCCGGTACGGAAAAACAAAAAAGCGGCGCACCGTGCGCCGCTTTTTAAATGTCAAGGTGACCGCTATTTGCCAACCGCCAGGCGGTCGGCCAGGCGATCGGGCAGGCCGGCGGCCCGGATCTTCGCCTGCGCTTTGGGAATGTCGTAGTCGAGCCGGCGCAGTTCAATGGTGCCCTCGATCATGTCATAGACAACGTAGGTGGCCTTGGCCACGCCGTCGCGAGACTGGCCCACGCTGCCGACGTTGACGAAGTATTTGCGGCCGGCGTCGATCTTGAACTTCGAATACGTGCCACCGCGAACCACCGTGTCGCGGATGAATGCCACCGGCACGTGCGTATGGCCGAAGAAGCAGACGCTGGTGTTCTGGTAGGTGAAGCTGGCGGCGGCGGCCAGCTTGTCAAAGACGTAACCCCAGCGCTGCGGTCCGTCCAGGGTGGCGTGAACGATGGTGAAATTGTTGACGAGCCGCAGATACTTCAAGTCACGCAGCCAGTTGCGGTCGGTTTCGGCGAGTTGCTGGCGGGTCCACTCAACGGCCTGGGCCGCGTGGGGGTTGAAACCTTCGAGGTGGCCGTCGATGGAGCAGTATTCGTCGTGGTTGCCCTTGACGACCGGGATGTTCATCTCGCGGACGATATCAAGGCACTCCTTGGGATTGGCGCCGTAGCCGACGACATCGCCGAGGCACGCAACATGAGTGCATTGCTGGGCTTTGATGTCTTCGAGAACAACTTCGAAGGCTTCCAGGTTTGCGTGTATATCAGCAACGATCGCGTACTTCATGTCTTGCTATTTCAAACTCTAGTGGACGATTTCAAATCCACGAAACTGTCCCGCCGCATCCGCCCACGAGACCTGCTCGTGCCGGATAAAACGTCCGACTTCGGACTCGCGAATGGCCTGAAGGAAAGCCTCCAGTTCAGCCGGTTCACCTTCAGCGGCGAATTCGACCCGGCCGTCCGGCAGGTTGCGGACCACGCCCGTAGCCTCGAAGCCCGCTGCCAGCGACTTGACCGTATAGCGGAACCCGACGCCCTGCACCCGGCCCGTAAAGTACGCGTGCAATCGGCGGCGCGCCATACACATTTTCGACATCTGCGTGACTCAGCCTGCGGCCCGTGCCGGCGCGATCGGTCGCACTGGCAGCCCCCGGGAAACAAGCTCGGCAAGAGGAGGCCACAACCGGCCCTGCCGGCGCAACGATTTTGTAGGGCTTTGGGCCGCATTCGGCGTTGTTCGCCCGGTTCCGGTTGAATGGTTTCCGGGGTGCCGGTCAAAGGGGGTCAGCCATTTGCCTTGATCCAGTCCTGTAGATTCAGCTGGCGGGTCAGGCGCTGTTGTTCGGTGATGGGGATCAGGCCGGCCTGGACCTTGGTCCAGGCATACTCGCGGAGGCTGCGCCAGCCTTCCTCGCGTGCCTTTCGCCGGAGGGCACCGGTGCGTACGCCTGGCTCGATCAAGTCACCGATTTCATCGGTCAGCAAAAAGAATTCATAGATCGCCACCCGCCCGCGGTAGCCGCGCTGGCCGCACTCGACGCAGCCGGTGCCTTTGAAGGCCAGCACCTCCGTCTCGGGCAGTCCGAGGGCGGCCGCCATTTCCCGGCGCAGCTCGGTTGGGATCGCGTGATCCGGCTGCCGGCAATGGAGGCAGATCCGTTGCGTCAGGCGCTGGGCCACGCTGCATACGAGCGACGAGCCGACGAGAAAGGGCTCGATCTTCATGTCGATCAAGCGGGTCACCGCACTGATGCTGTCGTTCGTGTGCAGGGTGGAAAACACCAGGTGACCGGTCTGCGCGGTGCGGATGGCGATCTCGGCGGTGGTGTTGTCGCGGATCTCGCCGATCAAAACCACGTCCGGGTCGTGCCGGAGCACGGACCGCAGCCCGTTCGCAAACCCCAGCCCGATGTCCTCGCGCACCTGAATCTGCGAAACGCCCTCGAGCTGATACTCCACCGGGTCTTCGATGGTAATGATCTTGCGAGTGGCGTCGTTGGCATGCGCCAGCGCGGCGTACAAGGTCGTGGTTTTGCCGCTGCCCGTGGGCCCCGTGATCAGGACCAAGCCCTGCGGCAGCTTCGTGATTTCAGCAAACAGGCGTTCGTGGGCCGGCTCCATGCCCAATTGTCCCAGGTCGAGGAACAGGCTTTGCCGGCCCAGGATGCGCAGGCAGACCGTCTCGCCGTGTTTGGTCGGAATGATGGATACGCGCAGGTCGTAATCCTCGCCGCCGGTCTTCATCGCGATCCGGCCGTCGTGTGGCAGCCGTTTCTCGGCGATGTTCAAGCCGCCCATGATTTTCAGCCGCGACACGATCGCGCCATGCAAGGCGCGGACGCCTTCTGGCACGGGCACGTTGTGCATGATGCCATCGATGCGATAGCGCAGCCGGATCGACGAGTAGTATGGCTCGAGGTGAATGTCCGTCGCCGACAGGCGCAGCGCTTCGACGAGAATCTGATCAACGAAGCGCGCGATCGTGGCGTCCACCGTGGAGCCGTCGTCGCCCGCCGTGACATCGAACACCACCTCATCGCTGCCGTCGGCCAGGGTCCGGTCTTCGCGCAGTTTCTGGATCGTCTCCGCCCCCAGCCCGAACTTGCCTTTTAGATACGCATGGATGCTGCTCGGTGTCGCGAGGGCGATCTTGATGCGTTTGCTGAGGAGCAAGCGGAGATTGCCCAGCTCCATGGGCCGTGGCAGCTCACTGAACGCGATGGTCAATTGCTCGCCATCCAGTTTGCAAGGGACCATGTGATAGTGAAACACGAACTTGACCGGCACGGCTTTCAGAGCGTCTTCGGCGGGCGGGCGGGTTGAGAGTTCCACAAACTCGACGTTGTGAATCTCCGCGAGCACCCGCCACGTGTCCTCTTCAGTGGCGTAATTGAGATCGACGATCGCCCGGTGTTGGGGCACGCCCAGGCGTTCTTGGCGACGGCGCACCTGCTCCAGTTCGCGCGCGCCGAGTTTGCCCCGTTGGTACAGGAGCATTGCGGGTTCGATCAACGGGGCGGTCTTGGGCATGGCTTCAGGGAATCGGGACCGTCAGTTGCAGGGTTTGCCGAAAGGCAATCTGGTTCGTTTGCACGCCGTTGGTCAGCACGAGCACCGTGCCGGTAATGGTGGCCACCGTCCAATCTTGGATCACCTTGCCGCCGGCGGGGAGTTTCATCACGCTCTCGTCCACGCGCACAAACGCCGATGTCTCGCCGCTGCTATTGCGGAGGGTGCCCAGGTAGGTCAGCGCAGCCAGCCGGGTCTTCGGCTTCTCCGGCGCTACGGGCACGACCGGCGGTTGGTTGAAGTGCATGGTGGTAAAAACATCCCGGCGGTTCTCGGAACGCAGCAATCCGGCGAAGGGCTCGGCGGCGAAGAGCGCTGCATAACGATCCACCGCGGTGTCTCTTTGAAGTTGAGCGGCGGGGTTGGCTTTCGCCAACGAAAGCAGCCGGCCTTCGAGGCCGGCGGTGCTCAACGCCAGCAGCACCAGCGCGACCGCCAGCAGGGCGAGCGCATAGAACTTGGTTTGTTCAAGTGTTGCCGGCATCAGTTTTTGCTCCGATCCACCGGTTCGCTGGCCGGCTTTCGGAGGTTGAGAAAACCGCTGAACTCCGCCGTGACCCGCACCAGGCCCGGCTGTTCGGTGGATTCTTTGCGGGCCAGAATATGGCGCAGGCAGGCGCCGGGCAATCCCTCGACTTTCGCCAGTTTGAAACCCTCGCGGCCGGCCGGGTCCAAAAGAACCAAGCCCAGCCACCGGCTGAGCGCCTCGGCGGTGCCGACTACTTCGACGCGCAGCGGCAGCTCCATCAAACGATTGGGCGAATTGGTGGACGCGGTATGGTTCACCGGCGGCGGCATGCGCACGCCTTCGATCGCCTGCACTCCCGACAACACGGCGGCGCGCAGCACGCCATCCATGAGGGCGAGTTGTCCCCATAACAGTTCCGGCATTGGATTCTCGATCGTGAATTCCGGCAAACCCGCCGTCACGGCCGGCGTGATCTTCACCTTTCGTTCACCGGCCAGATTGATGAGCCGGTCCCCGCGGCTGAGCCGTTCGTTTTGATAATCGATGAGCTGAAAAATGCGCGTCAGGTTGGTCGCTATCACCGGCTCCGGGGCGAATCGGCTGGCAATCAGGTCGCGGGCGGCGGCCGTGTTGGTCAGTGAAACCCGCAGGGCGGCATTCACTTTTTCCAGCGCTTCGAGCGAGAGCCCGGCGATGGCGGGGTTGTTGGTCGCGGCGGTGCGCAACTGTGCCTGGACCAGTTCAAAGGGCTTGATCTGCGCCTGTTCTTTTTCGGTGAGAGGCCGAAACACGGCCGCGTAATAGAGCGCGATCACCACCAGCGCGATGGTGGCGCTCAGGCGGCGGGTGATCTGTTTCGACGCCGTCTTCATCAGCGGTTCGGAGCGCGGGGCGTGGCTGGGCCCAGGTCGCGGCTGGTGTTGGTGCGCTCCCGTTCCAGTTGAGCGGTCAGCTGGCGGAATTCCTCAACCGGCAGGAAAGGCTTTAAGAAATTATTTTCATTCAGCGTGAACGACAGGGCGTAGTGGCCTTCGGGCACCAGCACCGCGTCCTTGACGAGCCGTCGCCGCTGGTCGGTGGAAAGTATGTCCACCTTGCGGAAGAGGGCATTGGTTTTGAAACGATCGATCATGCCACTGAGGACCATGCGCGCGTTGGCCGCGTCGAGCGCGGTGCTGAACTCGGCGACGAAGGCGTTGGTGAGGCGGGCGGCGGCGGCCAGATTGGTGAACGCGGGGGCGTTGGTGGGCGGCGGCAGCACGCGCTCGGTGTAGTAGCTGTCCGCGTCGGCGAACAACACGAACCAGGAGTTGGTGGGCAGCGGGTGATTGACCAGCATGCCGAGTGTTTCGATGGCGGCGATCGTCTGGGCCTGCCGCGCCAGCACCGGGCGGATCGCCTCATAGTCCGCCGCCAGTTGAAGCTTCAAACGATCGGTTTGCCGGGCCAGTTGGAGCACCGCCTGCGCCTGGCCGATCTGCGTCTCCGCCTCCCGGATGAAATAGTATTTCTGCCACGTGCCAAACGCCAGGACGAGCGCCGTGATTGCCAGGACGAGCCAGGTGCCCGCCTGCAGCAATTGGACCGTCCCGTGTTCCTTGCGCGCGATCCGCAACTCTTCCGGCACGAGCGAGGCCGAGGGACCGCCGCGTCGGAAAAGTTCGCAGGCCAGGCCGAAGGCCACGGCAAACTGCCCGGCCGGCTGGATGGGCGGGAAGCCAGGCAGCTCGGCCCAGCGGTGAAATGCCAGCACGCTGTTGGCCCGGAGATACTCGATCAAGCCGGGCATCTCCGACTCACCGCCGCACAGGATCACTTCGAAATGGCTGGCGGAGAGATTCAACACCGGATGCTCGCTCAGCCAGTCTTCGAGAATGCGCACCAGCTCGCCATGCCAGCGATCAACCAACTGGCGCAGCGCGGGCATGGGCACCTCCCCCGTCAGCAGGTTCTCGGTGTTCTTGGCGAACTCCGCCTCCATCACCGGCCCGCATCGTTCGGCGCGAATCTGCTCGCTGAACAACCGGCCGCCCACGGCGAAGCTCGTCACGAATACGCCTTGCCCCTGGCAAACCACCGCCACTTCGGTGCCGGACGAGCCGAGGTCAATCAGCAGCGCATTGGTGGGATTTGGTTGCGCTTCCCGATACGCCGCCACGAGCGCGTTGGCGGTCGAGGAGACTTCAAGAATGTCCTCCGCCAGACTTTGAAAGTGTTGGACGCCCGCCAGCACTTCGCTTTCGCGGGCGTGGGTCACCCAGTAGGGATTCGTGTACTGGCCGAACGGTTCGAGCTGCCCGTAGTCATAGATGATCGTGCTCTCGGTCAAGCCGCTGAGCTTGACCACGTCGCTTTGAATCTGTTCGCGAATCGTCCGCGCATCCGCGCCCGGGAGATCGAGTACTTGTGAATCAGTCGCCTGCTGCGGCACGCTGATGGCCAGCGGGTGGGAGCCCAGTTCCTCCTGAAGTTCCTTCAAGACGCGCGGCCAGCCGGCTGATCCCGGTTGCGACGATTCATCCAGCCCGATCACCCGATGCCCGTGGATGCGCAGCTTCCCGAAAAGATTCGAGACCAGCAACGCCTTCAGGCAGCGGCTGCCGACATCCACCGCCAGGAATCGGCGGGTCGGGGGCAGGGAAAACCGGTTCATCACAGCGCCGGTCACGGAGTTGCCGTGGACTCTTTCTTGGGCAGTACAAATTCGCCCGTTTCGGAGACGATGGAAGCGGTCACAAAGATCAGCAGGTAACGCGGGGCGTCCACCTCCGTGCGCCGCCGGAACAGCGCCCCGATCAAGGGTAGGTTGCCCAGCACCGGCACCGATTCCACCAGCGTGGTCTGATTGCGCTCCAGCACGCCGCCCATCACCACCGTCTCGCCCGACCGGACGCTGACCCGCGTGGCCAGTTCCTGCTGGCGCAGTTCGGGGAGCTTGATTTCGAAAGTGCTGACGGGCCGGCCTGTGGAGTCGACGTCGGAGATGGTGGCGAACGTCACCAATTGCACGTCCTGACTGACTTTGGGATTCAACGCCAGCAGGATGCTTTTCCCGTCACCGGCAATGCTGGCCACGACTTCCAAGTCGACACCCGAGGTTACTTTGGTGGGTTTCCCGTCGGGCACCAAACTCGATGTCGTGCCGCGTTCATAGGTCGACTGTTTGACCGTGTACTGTTCGTAGTAATACTGAATCTTCCCGTCGGCGATGCGGCCCGGGCGGTTGTTGATCAGCAGCAGGCGCGGGGCGCTCAACGTCTGGCTCTCCCCGCTTTGATCGAGCGCCGTCAGCGTGGCGGTCAGGTTTTCGCGGCCCAGAATGTTGGTGAAGGTTTCCTGGATCGGCAATGCCACCTGGTCCGGCGCGAGGCGGGTGAAGTCCTTGTTCTCCAGCTTTTGCTGGTTGAGCAAATTGCGTCCGGTTTCCCACGCGACCCCGAGGCGCATGAACGCCGGCTGTGAAACCGTGATGAAGCGCGCTTCGATCAACACTTGCTGGATGGGCCGGTCGAACTCTTCGATGAGCCGCTCCAGCACTTCCAACTGGTCCCGCGTCCCGCTGGCGACGATCAGATTGCGCTCGTAGTCGATCAGGTATTTGGACCCTTTGAAAAACTGCACGATCGCCTGCTCGATCGCGGGTTTCTCGGGCGCGAGATCCGGGACAAACAGATTGAGCTTCTCGGTCACCGTGGTCGTGGTGACCTCCTTGTTCTGCACCGTCGTGCGGATGGGGTTGTCATCCGCAAAGCGAGCCGGCATGACGAAGCCCTCGCGCAACCGGTAGAGCCGGGTCTCTTCCTTCGCGCTCTTGGGATCCTTGCCGTCGACGATCCAGACCAAATCTTCACCCACCTGGAAGCTGACCTCGAGATTGCGACCCACATATTCGAGGAACTCGCGCAGTTTCACCTGTTCGAAATTCACGCTCAGCTTCTTTTGAAAAGCGGGCAGGGTCTTGTCGGCCACGAAGTTGATCTTCTCCTTGTCGCCGATCGTGAAGATGATCTGCTCGAGCGTGACGTCGTCGAGCTTCACCGAAATGCGCCGGTTCAACAGCGCGGCCATCGGTCCTTCAGTCACGGATGGGCTGGTCAGAAAGCCCGGGTGCTCGATCTTCTTCCCGTAGCTCTCGGGCACGTACGGCACCGCTTCAATCTGTTGCACGGCATCGCGCAGATCTTTGCGCGGCGTCAAGCCACGATCCTTTTGTTCGGTGAGGAGATCCTTGATCGAGGGATTGAAGGGCGAATTCTTTGAATCAACCTGGCGGATGCGATCCTCGATGGCGCGTTCGCGGACCAGTTTGCGATTGTCGGTGACCCACGCGTGGAGGCGCGTCAGGGCGGCATCTCCCGGAAACTCCGCGATCAGTCCCGCGGACTTTTGTTCGGCTTCCTCCCAGCGGCCTTTGTCCGCGAGCTCGAACACCTCGGTGATCGCAGCGTCGTGCTCCGCATCATACTTGATCTTGGGTCGCTCTTCAGTCGCGCCGGGGCCGGTGGCATCCGCAGTGGCGGGCGGCGCATTGGTGGACGCTGCGGCAGTGGCCGGCGGCTCCTGAGTTTTCGGCGGGCGGCGGGTGGTACACGAAGCGGCGGCCAGCAGCGCCAGCGCCATCAACGTAAACCTGATCCAACCGGTTGTTACTGCCATAGATTGCTCTTCCGACGACCACCCCCCGGCCATCATTCACCCAATGCCCCGGCCACATGCCTGTGCGTCAATTTTCTGACCAGCGGCCGGGAGCAAGTTGGTGCGGGAGTGTGCGGAATTTTCGCCCAAGCCGTAAAGCTGAATTCTTTGGCGTGGCCGGCTCAAAATCTTTCATCGCGCCCGTTCGCTTGCAGGGTTGAATTCGACCTGCGACCCGCCATGATCGCCGCCCATGAACAACGCGAGTCAACTGGATGAACTGCTCAGCTGCCGCCTCGATTCCGGCCGGCGCAATGTCGAGCCCTGCACGATCGTGATCTTCGGCGCCAGCGGCGATCTCACCTCGCGCAAGCTGATCCCCGCGCTCTATCACCTGTTCATCGAGGGCTCGCTGCCCAAGCCCTGCCGCATCATCGGCTTCGCCCGCCGCGAGAAAACGGATGATTCGTGGCGCACGGAATTGCGGGAGGCGCTCGACAAGTTTTCGCGCACCAAACCCGTGGATGACGCCAAGTGGGCTGAGTTCGCCGCGCAGGTGAATTACTGCCGGGGCGATCTGACCAATCCCAAGGATTTCGAGCAACTGTCCCGAGACATCCGTGAAGGCAGCCATGAAAGCCTCCGGAAGAATCTGCTCTTTTACCTGTCGATCTCACCTTCACAGTTTTCCGATGTCGTGGAAAATCTGCACACGTGCGGCCTCCTCCAGCGGCCGGACAACGGCGGCGAGTCCCATCGCGTGATTGTTGAAAAGCCGTTCGGCACCGATCTCCGCTCGGCCCAGTCGTTGAACACCGAGTTGATGAAGTTCTGTCATGAGGGACAAATCTTTCGCATCGATCACTACCTCGGCAAAGAGACGGTGCAGAACATCCTGACCTTTCGCTTCTCGAATTCGATCTTTGAACAGCTCTGGAACCGTTCTTCGGTCGAGCAGGTTCAGATCACGGTCAGCGAGAAGCTCGGCGTCGCCAGCCGCGGTGGCTATTACGAGGAATCCGGCGCGCTGCGCGACATGGTGCAGAATCACTTACTGCAAGTGCTCTCGCTCGTTGCGATGGAGCCGCCCGTCTCGCTCGAAGCGGAATCCATCCGCGACGAGAAAGTGAAGTTGCTGCGGTCGATCCGCCCGCTTTCCGTCGGTGACGTGGCGAACAGCGTGGTGCGCGGTCAGTACACCGCCGGGGACATCGATGGCGAACCGCGCCCGGCCTATCGTCACGAGAAGAAGGTGGCGCCCGACTCGACCGTGGAAACGTATGTCGCCATGCGGCTCTTCATCGACAACTGGCGCTGGTCCAACGTGCCGTTCTATTTGCGCACCGGCAAGAATCTGCCGCTCAGCGCCAGCGAAGTGCGCGTGCAGTTCCGCAGCACGCCGAACGTGCTCTACACCGCCCAGTGCAATCAGAAGCTCGATTCCAACGCCATCACCCTCCGCCTCCAGCCGAACGAGGGCATCTCGCTGCGCTTCAACGGCAAGGTGCCGGGCACGAGCATGGAGCTGCGCCCCGTCCGCATGCATTTCAGTTACGATTCCGAGTTCGGTGCGTACACCCCCGAGGCCTATGAGCGTTTGTTGCTCGAAGCGATGTCCGGCGACGCGACCCTGTTCATCCGCCGCGATGAAGTGGAGACCGCGTGGAAGATCGTGGATCCGATCCGCACCGTGTGGGACGGCAAGGCGCTGAGTGGCAAGGAATTTTATCCCGCCGGCACGTGGGGCCCGGTGGCCGCCGATGAACTGCTCGCCCAGCTCGGCCACTCGTGGCGCCATCCGCAACCGGTGAAGTAATTCAATCGTCCTCCTCGTCGTCCTCGTTCTCGTCGTCGAGGGCAGGGCGTGGCGAGCTGACTCATCACGCCCGTGCCAAACTTCGATCTACAGCGCGTCGCTTCACCGACGGAACTCGCAGACCGCGTCGCCGCCGACTGGCTGGAAACGGTTCGCGGCGTTGCCCAAGCCGGCGGCCGCCAGCTTGTCGCGCTTTCCGGCGGCAGAATTGCCGGGACGTTCCTTGCGGTCGCGGCCCGGCGTGCGCGGTCGGCCGGCGTATCGTTTCGCCACGTGGAATTCTTTTGGGGCGATGAACGCTGCGTCCCCGCTGACAGCGCCGACAGCAACTTCAAGCTGGCGAAAGAGAATTTATGCGACCCGCTCGGCGTGGCGGCGTCGCAACTTCACCCGCTCTGCTGCGACGATGACGGCCGGAGCACGGCC
The DNA here is from genome assembly GCA_031362805.1 of bacterium. Lineage (GTDB taxonomy): Bacteria > Verrucomicrobiota > Verrucomicrobiia > Limisphaerales > RI-55 > RI-55. The sequence continues at coordinate 70,652 of JANLTG010000126.1, read as the reverse complement.
GCCAGGGTGAGTGCGGAACTTCAGCGCTGCTCTGAAAAGAACGCCGCCGGACTCCCCGTGTTCGACTTGATATTCCTCGGCATGGGTGAGGACGCGCACGTTGCCTCTCTTTTTCCGGAGGAACCGGAATCCGAGCGCGGGCTGCCTGACATTTACCGGCCCGTCACCGCCGCCAAACCGCCGCCGCGGCGCATCACCCTTGGCTACGAAGTGATTGCCGCCGCGCGCGAAGTCTGGGTGATGGCCTCCGGCGCGGGCAAGGCGGGTGCCCTTGCGGAATCGTTGAAGCCCGATGCCCGAACTCCATTGGCCCGGGTGATTCAGAGCCGACCGCTCACGCGCATCTATTCGGATATCTAGCCGAAGTGCCGGCCGACGGGTGCGCTTGATTCTCAAGCGCCGTTACCCACGCTCGACACCACCGCTGCCTTCGCTAGCTTGGCCGCATGTTCTTCTCCCTGCCGATACGCCAGTTCATTCGAACCGTTGCCCTGTGTGGTGTGCTGACCGCTCCCGGTTTGTGGGCGCAGGAGCAAAGCGTCAAGCCGGGCATCAATGAAAACTTCAAAAGCCCGGACCTCAAACCCGAGGAATGGGCCGGACGATTTGAGACCGAAAGCCGTGAGGTTTACGCGCATCGGCTGGAGATTGTAGCCGCCGCCGGGGCGAAACCGGGCGCAACGGTCGCCGACGTCGGGGCGGGTACGGGCCTGTTCACGATGTTGTTCGCCAAGGCCGTCGGCGAGGCGGGCAAGGTGCTCGCCGTCGACATCGCCGCGCCGTTCCTGGCGAAGATTCGTGAGCGCGCGAGATCCGAAAAGCACCTCAACGTCGAAACCATCCTCGGCACCGACAAGGATTCCAAACTGCCCACGAACTCGGTTGATCTCGTGTTTATTTGCGACACCTACCATCACTTTGAATTCCCCCAGGATACGCTGGCGAGCATTCACCGCGCGCTCAAGCCCGGCGGTCTCCTGGTGCTGGTGGAGTTCGAACGCATCCCCGGCAAGAGCTCGGACTGGACGCTGAACCACGTCCGCGCGGGCAAGGAAGTGTTCATGAAGGAGATCGAAAAGGCGGGCTTTGAACAACTGAACGACGGCGGCGCCAGCTTCCTGAAGGAGAACTATCTGGTGCGTTTCAAGCGGAAGGAGTGAGCAGCGACGGACGCAGCTGCCGGCTGCTGACAAAACAACAAAGCCGGGGCTGGCGCCCCGGCTTTGCACGACAGTCATCGATCGGACAGATTGGCTACGAGCAACCGAGGCTTTCGCCGCAGTTGTTGCACTTGTAGCAGGCACCGTTACGCACGGTGATGTGGCCGCAGTTCGGGCAGCTCGGCGCATCCGCCTGGTTCACGAAGATGTTGATCGTCGTGGGTTTGCTGTGCGGATCGAGCTTGGCCAGCTTCGCGGTCTCGCTGCGAAACATGATCTCGGTGTCTTCCGAGAGTTGCAGGTCAGACACCGGCCGGTTTACCGTTTTTTTTTCAGCCTCGCTCAGACCGGGGATCGCCAGGTCGGGCTGCGCAATCGCCGGCCGCGTGTTCTCCCGGTAGCCGGGGATGAATTGGATCGCCATCCAACGGAATACGTAGTCGATGATCGACGACGCGTTGCGGATGTCCGGATTCTTGGTGAAGCCGGAGGGTTCAAACCGTTGATGCGCGAACTTCTTAACGAGGGCTTCGAGCGGCACGCCGTATTGCAGGGCCATCGAGGTCAAGGTACCCACGGCGTCCATCAAGCCACCAATGGTCGAGCCTTCCTTCGCCATGGTGATGAAGAGTTCGCCGGGCTGGCGGTTCTCAAACAAGCCGACCGTGAGGTAGCCCTCGTGGCCGGCAATGTCGAACTTGTGCGTGACAGCACTGCGGGTCTCCGGCAGGCGACGGCGCAAGGGCATGCCAGCATCGGCGCGCAACCGGATGATCTCGGTCTCGAGCTCGGTGATGCGGTGTTCGGTCTCAACGGAGAGCTTGGCAGCCTCAGGCTTGTCGCTGGAGCGCTTGGTGTTCAACGGCTGCGAACGCTTCGAGCCATCGCGGTAGATGGCCACGCATTTGAGGCCCATTTTCCAGGCTTGGATGTAGGAGTCCGCCACGTCGGCGACGGTCGCTTCGTTCGGGAGGTTGACCGTCTTGGAGATGGCGCCGGAGATGAACGGCTGGGACGCGCCCATCATCTTGAGGTGCGCCATGTGATGAATGCTGCGCTTGCCGCGGTAGGCCTTGAACGCGCAATCAAACACGGACAAATGCTCGGCGCGGAGCCCGCTGGCGAGGGTGACGCCCGCTTCCTGCACGTCTTCGATCGTGTCGTACTTCTCGATGTGCTCAATGATGCTTTTGACTTCGTTCGCCGAGTAACCGAGGCGGGCGAGCGCTTCGGGCACGGTGCGGTTGACAATCTTGAGCATGCCCCCGCCTGCCAGCAGTTTGTACTTCACCAGCGCGATGTCGGGCTCGACGCCGGTGGTGTCGCAGTCCATGAAGAACGCGATGGTGCCGGTCGGCGCGAGGACGGTGACCTGCGCGTTGCGGTAGCCTTGTTGATCACCCAGGGTGAGGGCCGCATCCCACGTCTTGCGGGCTTCGTCTTTGAGATAATTGAACTCGCGGCTCGGCTGGATGGTTTCCACGGCGTCGCGGTGCAACTGGATAACGCCATGCATCGACTCGCGGTTGTCCTTCTTGAGCGGGTTGGGCACGCCCGAGCAACGGGCGTCTTCGAGGCCCTTGAACGGTCCCATGACGCTGGAGATTTTCGCGGACTGCTCGTAGGCGTGACCGGTCATGATCGCGGTGATCGCGCCGGCGAGGGCCCGGCCTTCATCGGAGTCATAGGCAAAGCCGTAGCTCATGATCAACGAGCCGAGGTTGGCATAACCAAGACCCAGCGTGCGGAAGATGTGCGAGTTCTCGGCAATGTCCTTGGTCGGGTAACTGGCGTTGTCCACCAAGATTTCCTGCGCGGTGATGTAAATGCGAACGGCGGCCTTGAAGCGCTCGACATCGAACGTGCTGTCGGCGCGCTTGAACTTCATCAAGTTCAGCGAGGCCAGATTGCACGCGGTGTTGTTGAGGAACACGTACTCCGAGCAGGGATTGGTCGAGTGGATTGGATCGGTGCCTTTGCACGTGTGCCACTTCTGGATCGCACCGTCGTACTGCAGACCGGGATCACCGCAGATGTGGGTGCCTTCGGCGATCTTGTGGAGCAACGTGCGGGCGTCCTTCTTCTCCAGCGGCTTGCCGGTCGTCACCGTGCGGGTCCACCATTCCTTGCCGTCGATCGCGGCCTTCATGAACTCATCGCTCACGCGCACGGAGAGGTTTTCGTTCTGATACATCACGGAGCCGTAGGCCGGACCGTTAAACGAACCGTCGTAGCCTTGCTCGATCAAAGCCCAGGCTTTCTTTTCCTCGATTTGCTTGGCGTCGATGAACTCCTCGATGTCGCCGTGCCAGTCCTTGAGCGTGTTCATCTTGGCGGCACGCCGGGTCTTGCCACCGGATTTCACGACGTTCGCCACCTGGTCGTAAACTTTGAGGAACGAAAGCGGGCCGCTCGGGCGCCCACCGCCAGAGAGTTTCTCCTTGCTGGAGCGGATCGGTGAAAGATCAGTGCCGGTGCCGGAACCGAACTTGAAGAGCATGGCCTCGCTGTAGGCGAGCTTCATGATCGACTCCATGTTGTCGTCCACGGACTGGATGAAGCACGCGCTGCCCTGCGGAAACATGTACTGCGTGTCGGCGCGCTTGGCTTCGCCGAGCGTGGGATCCCAATGCCAGTTGCCCTTGTCCGACTTCTTGCCGATGCCGTACTGGTGGTGCAGGCCGACGTTGAACCACACGGGCGAATTAAACGCGCCATGCTGGTTCAAGCACAGCCAGGTCAACTCGTCGTAAAACACTTCGCCGTCCGCCTTGCTGAAATAGCCGTCCTTGATGCCCCAGTCGGCGATCGTCCGCGACACGCGGTTGATCAACTGGCGGACGGAAGTCTCGCGCTCGGCGGTGTTCTGCTCGCCGTAAAAATACTTCGAGACGACGACCTTGGTCGCGAGCACGGACCAGGACTTCGGCACTTCCACGTTCTCCTGTTTGAAGATCACCTTGCCGGAATCATCGGTGATCTCGGCGGTGCGTTTGTCCCATTCGATCTGATCGTAGGGGCTGACTTTGGCGTCGCTGAACACGCGTTCGAGGGGCAGTGATTTGCGTGACTTGCGGGAGGCGGCGGAGGGGCGGACGCGGTTCTTGGGAGTGCGGCCGGCAGAACGCTGCTTGGCGGCGGCGGCGGGGGAGGACACGACTTGCTCGCGAGTATCGATCATTTGGCTAAAACAGGTTGCTTGAGTTACACCAGTTTGGGCTGGATGCCGGGCCTCGACAACAAGGTGGCAAATACGTCTCTAGCCCAAAACTCCGCCAGTTTTCGGGGTGTTTGGCTGGGATTGGACCGAGTCAGACACCCCATTTAGTGGTGGAGCGGGGGTGAGGCTAGCACTACCCGTGGTAGCGACAAGAAGTTTTTGCTAACCCCGCGAATTATTAGCGGCCCTACGTCGCCGAACCGTGACAATTGTTAAATCACTTATCGCGGCGGGCGTTTTTGCGGCTGTTCGGTTTGCCTTTGACAGGTCGGCCGCTCGGTCGGCGTTTTGCTTGGAAAGCATGCCGTCTTGGCCGCTCTGGAGCGCCCGGCTTGGGCGCTCGGCGGCGCTTGGATTCGATCGTCTTCGGGCGTCCTTTGGGGCGCATAATGATCGGGCAGCCTTCGAAGCCGAAAGCCACGCGCATCGCCCGCGCCAGATACTTCGCATATTCGTCCGAGAAAATGTCGTCGCGGCTCACGAAGAGCAGGAAACTCGGCGGTGCCTGCCCGGTTTGCGTGGCGTAAAAGAACTTCAAGCGCAGGCCCTGCTTGTTCACCGGTTGCCGGCGCTCGACCGCGTCGTTCAATGTGCGGTTCAACACCGCCGTGGGAATCTTCTGCTGCAACTGGGCGGCGACATAACGGATGGCCTCCAAAAGGCGCTCGAGTTGAAAGCCATCCTTGGCCGAGGTGAAAATCACCGGCGCGTAGTCGAGGAAGAAGAGCTTCTCCTGCACCCACTCGCCGAAGTCGGACAGCGTGGTGAGACGCTTGCGATCGGTGTCGCGGTGGTGGGTCTTCTTCTCGCGCGCTTCGATCTCGGCTTCGCGTGCTTTGCGAACGCCTTCGGCCACGAGATCCCACTTGTTCACGACCACAATGCAGGCGCGCTTCCGATTGACGATCACGTCCGCGATCTTTTTGTCCTGCTCCAAAATGCCGGACACGGCGTCGAGCACGAGGACCACAATGTCGGCCCGGGCAATCGACTCCGCGCTGCGTTGCACGCTGAAGAACTCGATCGTGTCATCAATCCGCCGCGCCTTGCGCATGCCCGCGGTGTCAATCAAGAGGTATTGCTGGCGCACGCCGTCCGTCTCGACCTCGAATGGAACGTCGATGGAATCGCGAGTGGTGCCGGGAATGGGGCTGACGATGACTCGCTCGGAGTGGGTGAGCGCGTTGACGATCGACGACTTGCCCACGTTTGGCCGGCCGACGAAGGCGAGTTTGAGCGGCCCTTTGCGCGGCTTCTCGGCGGCTTCCTCACCCGCTTCGCCCTCCTCGCTGGCGGGTGCGGGCTGTTTATCATCTGGTGGCAGGGCGGCGATTGCGGCGATGACCAGATTCTCGATCCCGCGTTCGTGGATGGCGCTGACGTTGAACGAATCGGGGAAACCCAACCGGGTAAACTCGGCGGCGTTGGGTTCGATCTTGCCTTGATCGACCTTGTTGACGACCAGCAGCACGCGCTTGCCGGACTTACGCAGCCGCAGCGCCACCTCGAGGTCCAGCGGCACGACGCCCTCCTGGATGTTCACGACCAGCAGAATTACATCTGCCGATTCGATCGCGATCTGCACCTGATCGTACGCGGCGCTGATGATGACGTCGGTCGATTTCTCGCCGCGGAGCACGCCGATGCCGCCGGTGTCGATCAAAGTGTACGGCCGGCCGTGCCATTCCAACTCGGCCATCACGCGGTCGCGGGTTACGCCCGGTTGATCGTGGACGATGGCAATGCGGCGGCCGGCAATGCGATTAAACAGGGCGGACTTGCCCACGTTGGGCCGTCCGACAATGGCGATGATTCCTGACATGCGCCGGAGAGTGGGGAATCGGTCGACGGCCGGAAAGGCAAATCCGAGCAGATGGCGAACGCGCGGCGGAATTGCCCCGGCTTGTCAAATGCCAGTCTCGATTGATACTCCGCCCCATGCCCGGCCTGCCCATCTGGATAAATGCCCTCCTTTGCGCGCTGGCGGGCCCGTTGGGTGTTTGGGTGGGGCGGCGGGCTCATCGCCGTGAGCCCATTTTGGATGCGTCCCACGTTCTTAAGCATTCGCCTCATCTTTGGTTGATCATCGGCTTGCCGTTGGCGCTGCTCGGTTATCACGTCGCGTTTGTGCTCCTGCCGGAATGGGAATGGCGACTGCCTTATCCCGTGCAGTATTACTATGGGCCGTTCGCCTGGGGATTGCTGATCGGTTGCTTCACTTATTTTGCCGGCTTTGGCGGCGCGGTGTTCTTGGAAACCCGGCATCCGAAGCGTTATCTGCTCGGGGCGGCCATGCTGTTGCTCATGGTGGCGATCCAGCAATTCCACTGGCGAACCACCGTGCGGGAGGTGCCGGTATTGCGCGCGCCCAAGGCTACGTTCGAGGGGTTTGTCTTCCAAACGAGCGCGGCGACTTGTGTGCCGGCCGCCACCGCCAGCCTGCTGGCGGCGCTGGGTGATTCGCGCAGCGAGGCGGAGTTGGTCGCGTTGATGGGGACGGACGTAGACGGCACTCTTCCCTCGCAAATGGTCATGGCCATGCGTCGACTCGGCTACCAGGAAACGACGCGCAGCGCCGATCTTGATGGGCTCGACGGCGTGAGCGCGCCCGCCGTGGTGTTCCTAAAAAACAACCAGCACGCGGTCACTCTGCTGCGACACGATCAACGCGGCGGCCTGTTCTGGGATCCGGGCCGCGGCCGCGTTTTTATGCCGGTGGGGCGCTTTGAGCGATTCCTGGCCGGTGCCCATGTCGTATCCTTTGCGCGTGACGGGTCGTCCATGAAGCTGCCCACCGCATCCGCCGCCCGTGGATTTTGATTGAGCGCTTGGCGGACGCGGGCAACGCTGCCCTCGCAATTTATCATCATGAACCCGACCCCTGAAACCAAGAAATCCTCCGGCCGCGGGTGTTTTCTCTACGGCTGCCTCTCAGTGATCATTTTGGTCATCCTTGCCATCGTCGTGCTGGTGATGGGGGTGCGCTACTTCGTCAACTCGAACCTCGCGAAGTTCACCGAAGCGACGCCGCGTCAGTTCGAATCAGCCGCGCTGCCCGAGGAGGAAAGCAAAGCCCTGCAGGAGCGACTTCAGGGATTCGCCCGCGCCCTCGAGCAGACCAATGAACCCGCCCAGCTCACCCTCGACGGCCGGGATTTGAATGCGGCGATCGCCAACGAGCCCAGCCTCGTTGCCATGAAGAACACCGTGCGCGTGGCGCTGGAAGGCGACCAGGTCCAGGGGCTCGTCAGTATCCCGCTCGACAAGTTGGCGGAGCTGCCGATGGTCGGCTGGTTTCTGGGTGGGGCCAAGGGCCGGTTTTTGAATGCGACCGCCAGCATCCGGGTTTCGCTCGCCGACGGCGCGCTGCAAACCAAGCTCATGGATTTGCAGGTGAAGGGCAATTCTATCCCACCTGAGCTGCTGGCCGAGATTGAGAAGAACCTGCCCTGGGACGAATTGCAGAAGGATCCCAAGCTGAAGGCGCTGCTCGACAAGATCGACTGGCTTACGATCGCAGACGGCAAGGTGCAACTGGGGACGGGCAAAGCGACGCCCTGACCGCCCATGATCGCCGGCGGTGGACAATCCGCTTTCCCGACGGGCTGCGGGGTTTTACCTTGGGTGGCACCCCGGCTGAACCGGGTTCCTCCCGGAGCAACATGAACGATCGACTGACTAATATTCTGCTGATCGAAGACGATCCGACTTACGCCCGGCTCTTGCGGACGTGTCTGGATCGGCACGCGTCTGGTTTTCGCTTTCAGCTCGAGGTGGCCACCAGCCTGGCGGCGGGCCTGGCTCGCATTGCCGCCGGGGGCATCGACCTGATCCTTTCCGATCTCGGCCTGCCGGACAGCCAGGAACTGGAAACCCTCAAGCGCCTCCAGAAACGGGCGGCGGGCATTCCGATCATCGTCCTCAGCGGGGTCGATGATCCGGCGCTGGAGATGCAGGCCATTCACCTGGGTGCCGAGGAGTATCTCGTCAAAGGCGAAGTCGAACGCAAGTTGATCGTGCGCTCGATCCGTTACGCCCTCGAACGCCGGCGGGTGGACGCCGAATTGCAGCAGGCCCAGGAGAACTACCGCAGCATTTACCAGAATACCCTCGAAGGCATTTTCCAGACGACGATGGAGGGCAAGTATCTGACGGCCAATCCGGGTCTCGCCCGCATTTATGGCTACGAGTCGCCCGCGGAATTGATGTCGGGCATGACCGACATCGGGGCGAATCTTTACGTCAAGCCGGGCCGCCGGGAGGAGTTCATCCGGCTGATGCGCTGGCATCAGGTCGTCACCAATTTCGAGTCGCAGGTGTTTCGCAAGGACGGCCGCATCATCTGGATCTCCGAGAATGTCCGGGCCGCCCGCGATCGCAACGGCAACTTTCTCTACTACGAGGGCACGGTCACGGACATCACCGAGCGCAAGGAAGCCGAGTTGCGCGTGAAGGATTCGGAGACGCTCTATCATTCGCTGGTCGAAACAATCCCGCAGAACATCTTCCGCAAAGATCTGATGGAGCGGTTCACGTTTGCCAACCAGCGGTTTTGCACCTCCCTCGGCCGGCCGCTGGATCAGATCCTCGGCAAAACGGACTTCGATTTTTTCACCCCCGAGCTCGCGCAGAAATACCAGACCGATGACCGCCGGGTGATGGAAACGGGCGAAACTTTTGAAACGGTGGAAGCCAACCAGACGCCGGGCGGCGAAGTCCACTACGTCACCGTCGTCAAAGCGCCGTTGCGCGATGCCGAGGGCCGGATCATTGGGTTGCAGGGAATGTTTTGGGACATCACCGCCCGTGTCGTGGCGGAAGAGCGCGAACGCAAGGCGAACGAAGCGCTGGCCGCCAGCCGCGAAGAGCTGCGGCTCAAGAACGAGCAGTTCGAAAAGGACGTCGCGATGGCGCGCGAGATCCAGCAGGCTTTTTTCTCCACCCAGTATCCGGTCTTTCCGGCCACGGCACTGCCCCAGCACTCGGCCATTCAGTTCTATCACCGCTATCTGCCGGCCGGTTCCGTGAGTGGCGATTTTTTCAACGTGACCGCGTTGAACGACCACACTGCGGGCGTCTTCATCAGCGATGTGATGGGGCACGGCGTGCGGTCCGCCCTGGTGACGGCAATGCTGCGGGCGATGCTCGAGGAGTTGCGGCCGATCGCGCATGACCCCGGCGCGTTCCTGACCCAGGTCAATCACGACTTGCGCACGATTCTGCGGCAGAGCGGCACGTTGATGTATGCCACGGCTTCCTACCTCACCATCGACCTCGCCACGGCCGAGATCAGCTTTGGTGCCGCCGGCCATCCCAAGCCGCTCCTCGTGCGCGGCGAAGATGGCACCGTGGTTCCGCTCGAGAGTGCTGAAACGCTCCAGCAGCCGGCCCTCGGGCTGTTCGATCAACCGCAATACAAGATGTCGAAAATGGCCGTGCGGCCGGGCGACATGTTGCTGCTCTACACCGATGGCCTGGTGGAGATCGAGAACGACGCCGGCGAATGGTTTGACGGCGGGAAGTTGATCGAATCCGTCAAGCGCCACGCCGCCTCTCGGCGCTTGGCCGAGCTTTGCGACGGAGTGCTTAGCGACGTCCGGGAATTTGCCGGCACCGAGCAGTTCGAAGACGACGTGTGCCTGCTGGGAATCAAGATCGTCTGACCTGACCGGGCGACGGGGTGAATGGTTCGACTTTGGGCTTTGCTCGCCTCCGCCGCTTCCTATGCTGACGCCATGCTCAATTCGCTTTTCAAGAAACTCAGCCAAGGCGCAGCGTTGTCAGCGCCGGAAATCACGCTCGTTGTCGAGGCGTTGACCGATGAGAAATTGCCCGCGCCGTTGAAGGCGGATTTCCTCGTCGAGCTGGCGCGCAAAGGCGAAACGCCGGAGGAGATCGCCGCTTTCGCAACTGAACTGCGGGGCCGTGCGTTGCCCGTGCCGCTCGACGCCGAGACGCGGGCGCGGGATATTTTGGATGTGTGCGGAACGGGCGGCGATCACCTGGGCACCTTCAACATCTCGACCACCGTGGCTCTGATCGTCGCGTCAGCCGGCGTCATTGTCGCCAAGCATGGCAACCGCGCGATCACCTCCAAGTCCGGCAGCGCGGATGTGCTGGAGGCGCTCGGCATCCGCATTGACCTCACGCCCGCCGAGGCAGCCCGCTCGCTAAAGGAACAGCACTTCGCCTTTCTCTTCGCGCCGCACTATCACCCGGCATTCAAACACATCGGCCCGGCGCGCAAGCTCTGTGCGGAGCGCGGTCAGCGGACGATCTTCAACTTCCTGGGACCGCTCCTCAATCCCGTGCGCCCGACCTGCCAGTTGATCGGTGTCTCCCGCGCCGAGCTGTGTGAGCCGATGGCGAAGGTGTTGCAGGAACTCGGCGTGCGCCGCGGCATGGTGGTCAGCGGTCGGGTGGGTGACCAACAACTGGATGAACTCTCGACCTTGGGGCTGTCGGACATCGCCGAGTTTTATCAGGATCGCGGGTTCGCCCGCAGCACGCTGGACCCGCGGGATTTCCCGGTTCGTCCCGCGACGCGGGCGGATCTGGCGGGCGGTGATCGGGAAGCCAACGCGGCAATCATTCGCGCGTTGCTGGCCGGGAACGAGCGCGGCCCCAAACGCGACGCCTCGCTGCTGAACGCTGGCGCAGCCTTCTTCGTAGCCGGCCGGACGCGGTCGATTGCTGAAGGCTGGGAACTGGCGGCGACGCAGATCGATTCCGGTGCGGCCCTCCAGAAACTCAAAACCCTCGCCGGTTAGCGCGAGGGCATTGGTAAGTGAGATGTGAAGCGCGTTGAACGGCTCAGTTGCGTCGGCGCATCCGGTTCGCGAGAAACAGCAGGCCACCGCCGAGCAAAACCCAAGTCGAGGGCTCGGGAACGACGGTAATTCCAGTGACGTTGAAATTGTCAATGGCTAGACCGTGGTCGTTGCCGGTGTCGTTTATGTCCTTCCAGCGCAGAAAAAGTTCCTGATTGGGGGCCAAGGAAACGCCTGACAATGTGGCACTCAATTCAGCCTGGTTTGCTGACGCATTGCCATCTAGCGCACTGGCGGTCGCTGTGGCAACGGGTCCAGCAAAATTGAGCCCGGCAAACGCCGTCCAGCCCGCGTCAACCTGGAGGTCTAAACTGTCTAGACCGCTTCCTACAGAATACCAAAAAGTTAATGACTGCTGAGTTGCGTTGCCATTATTGCGCCACTGCTCGCCGGTGTAGGTGACGGCTATGTCCTCCAAGGTCACACCTGAGGTGTTTTGCAAGCGTACGCCGAATCCTACAACTCCGGTAGTTCCAGATGCCAGAGAACCAAGCGCTCTTTCCGATGAATTGAGTGTCCCATAACTGTGTAACCCTCCTGTGGTAGAAGTGCCTGCGTTCGCGATGTACGATGCGCGCGATGAATACCATCCATCCAGGTTCAACTCATTTGCCCAGGGATTGCTCGAGCCGGAACTGGCAAGGGTGTTAAAATTCTGCGAGTAGTCGCCGTCGAATGCGACTTGCGCCTGCATCGGGACTGACACGGCTGCGGCGCCGGCAATGATCAGAGACAGTTTGGCCTTCATAGCGATTCTCAGGGTTGAGCGGATTGGTCGATGTGCAGGCACCTTTCCGCCGGCTACCTACTTTGGCAAGTTTGATCTGGGCGTTTCGCGGTGACATTTCCGCTCCATCTCGCCGCCAAGTCGATGGCTGCAAATTTGAAGTGTCATTGTAGTGGTTGCGACGGCATACTACGGCCCATAAATCACGGCTAGCGCGCCCACGGGTGCGCCGGACTAAACTGAAAATAGAACAGGAACATTATGGAAAACGCTGAATTCAATGAAGCCGGTGGAACAAGCAATCCCCGGGAACGCATCGTCGCCGATCTCAAGACACTCGTGACCGACGCCGAAGACCTGCTCAAAGCGACCGCGGGCGACCTAAGTGAAAAGGCGAAGGAAGCCCGCACCCGCCTCGGCGCCGCGCTCACCAAAGCACGGGCCTCCACCCACAAGTGGGAGGAGAAGGCCGCGGAAGGCGCCAAGGCGACGGATAAATTGATCCGCGAGCATCCCTACCAATCGCTCGGCGTCGCGTTTGGCGTCGGCGTCCTGCTGGGTGTGCTGCTCAACCGCCGCTAGTTCATGAGCGAACCGGAAGATTCACCCCGGTCCAGCCCAATGGACACCGCTCGCGACGCGCTCCAGTCATTCTGGGCGTTGCTGGAGAAGCGTCTCGAGCTGGCGGCCACCGAGTTTCAGGAACAACGCCATCGGCTGATCAACCAAGTGGTCTGGATCGCGGCGATCGTGGTGCTGGCGCTCATGGCGCTCTTCACCGGCACCATCCTGATCATTACCCTTACCTGGGACACGGCGGCTCGTGTCTGGGTGATCGCCGCACTGGCGCTGGCCTACGCCGGCGGTGCGGCGTGGTGTGTCTCCGTGCTCAAGCGGATCGTGGCGCAAAGCCCGCCGCCGTTCGCCGCCACCATCGAGGAGTTTAGAAAGGACCGGGAATGGTTTCAGAAAAAGAGCTAGCCCAATTACAGGCCCGCAAGGAATTGCTGGTGGCGCAGTGCGATCTCCAGCGGGGCATCCTGCGCGTAGAATGCGCGCGACTGCGCAGCAGCCTCAACTGGATGGAGCGGAGTGCCGGGTGGGTCCAGTGGTTGCGCCCCTGGCTGCCCCTCGCCGTGCCGGTCGTGGGGTTTTTGGTTGCCCGCCGGTGGAAGACCTTGCTGGGTTACGCGGGAAAGACTTTTGGCTGGCGCCTGCTCTGGCGATTGTTCCGCGGTTAGGTTTCGCGCACTTGGAATTGAAAATGATAAAGCCCGGGAACTGGTCCCGGGCTTTTCATTTTTTGAAACCTACTATTGCTGCGGCTTGGCGGGCGCTTCAGGCGTTGCCACCGGCTGGCTGATGGGCGCCACGGGCGCTGCCGAGGTGGAGGTCGAGAGGTTGGGTAACTGGATCGAGGTCGCCGGCACCGGCTGCGGTGAGCTTTTTTTCTGCGCCTCGATCTGCGCGGACACGGCGGTGACGTTCCGTTGCGCGTAGTTCGAGTGGAGGAGGGACAAGGTGATGATCAGCACGAAGAACGCGCCGGCCGAGTACTTGGTAATTTTGGTGAGCACGTTGCCCGAGCCAGAACCAATGAGCGCGTCCACGGCGCCGCCCCCGAAGGCGGCCCCACTCATGCCCGCATCTTTCTTGGGCAGTTGCATCAAGATGAGCAGCCCGAGGAACAGGCAGTCGAGGACGAGGAAGAAGGTCAGGATGTAGAGAGCTATCAACATAAAGGTGCTTTAAATGGTGTTCTTGATGATGTCGGCAAAACTTCGGGGTTCGAGCGCGGCCCCGCCCACGAGCGCGCCGTCCACGTCCGGCAGGCCGAGGAGTTCGCGGGCATTCGCGGGCTTCACGCTGCCGCCATACTGAATCCGCACTTTGCGGGCGATCGCGTCACTGGTGAGCTGCGCTACGGTCTGGCGGATGAACGCGTGAACTTCCTGCGCCTGCGCGGCGGTGGCGGTCTTGCCGGTGCCGATGGCCCAGACGGGTTCATAAGCGATCACGGTCTCCTCGATTTGCTGGTGCGTCAGACCCGCGAGGCTGCCGCGCGTCTGGGTGCCCACGACCTCCTTGGTCTGGCCGGCTTCGCGTTCCGCGAGCGTTTCGCCGACACAAACGATCGGCTTCAACGACGCTGCGTGGGCGGACGCTGCCTTCTTTGCGATCAGGGCGTCGGTCTCTTTCTGAAATTGACGGCGCTCGGAGTGGCCGAGAATCACGTAGCGCACGGACAGGTCGCGCAACATGCCGGCGGCAATCTCACCGGTGAACGCGCCGTAGTTCTGCTCGCTCATGTTCTGCGCGCCGAGCCGGATGTTCGACTCGATGATCGCCTTGGAAACTTCGCTCAGCGCGGTGAAGGGCGGGCAGACCACGATGTCCACTTCCTTCACGCCATTCAGGTCGCGCTTCAGGCCAGCCACCAAGTCCAACGACTCGGCGACGGTCTTGTTCATCTTCCAGTTGCCCGCAATGATCAGTCTGCGTTCTTTGTCCATGCTCGTATTCTCGGTTCCAAAAATTGAGTTGAAAGCTACTTGTCACTGAGCGCCGCCACCCCGGGCAGCACCGCGCCTTCCAGAAATTCCAGACTCGCGCCGCCGCCGGTGCTCATGAAGGTGACCTGGTTTCCCAGGCCGGCATTGTTGATCGCCTTCACGCTGTCGCCGCCGCCGATGATCGACTTGGCGCCGCTATTTTTCGTCGCGGCCGCCACGGCCTTTGCCATGCCGAACGTGCCTTCGGCAAAGCGCTTGTCTTCAAAGATGCCCATCGGTCCGTTCCACAGGATCGTCTTCGCGCTGGCGATCACCTCGCTGTAAGTCTTCGCGGTCGCAGGGCCAATGTCCACGCCTTCGAGATCGTCCGGGATGTTCGGCTCGGTGTTCACCTTCGGGTCGTGCAACTCGATGATCGCCTTGCCCTTTTTGTTGAGCTTGTCGGTCTTTACCGGGCGGGCTACGACATTGTCCGTCGGCAACAGGAACTTCACGTTCTTCGCCTTCGCCTTGGCAACCGCCGCGTTCGCAATGTCCGTCTTGTCGGCTTCGACGAGCGATTTGCCGATCTTGAGCCCGGCCGCCAGCTTGAAGGTGTAAGCCATCGCGCCACCGATCAGGATCGTGTCGGCCTTCTCCAGCAGGCGGTCGATGACCTTGATCTTGTCGGACACCTTGGCGCCGCCGAGGATGACCACGAACGGCCGGGCAGGATTCTCCAACTCAGCGCCCAAAAATTTCAGCTCGAGCTCCATGAGCAAACCGGCGGCGCACTGGCCGCCGCGCCTGGCGATCACGCGGGCCACACCCTCCGTCGAAGCGTGTGCGCGATGGGCCGCACCAAAGGCGTCGTTCACGTAGAGGTCCGCCACCTTGGCCAGCTTCTCGGCGAACGCGGGGTCATTAGCTTCTTCCTCCGCGTAGAACCGGGTGTTCTCCAGCAGGAGAATGTCGCCGTCCTTGAGCGCGCCGACAGTCTGCTCGACTTTGTCGCCGATGCAATCGTCCACGAAAGCCACCGGGCGACCGACGAGATCCGCGAGCTTGGCCGCCACCGGGCGCAACGACATCGTGGCCTCGCGCTTGCCATCCGGCCGGCCCAGATGTGCGGCGAGGATGATTCGGGCACCGCCCTTGATCAGCAGCTCGAGCGTGGGCAGCGTGGCGCGGATGCGGGTGTCGTCATTGATCACCATCTGGCCGTTTTGTTCGGCCATCGGGACGTTGTAATCCACCCGCGCGAGCACTCGTTTGCCGCGCACATTCAGTTCGTTGACAGTCAGTTTTGACATGATCCAGACCCAAAGGGACGGCGAGAATAGCGAGTCCCGCCAGTGAGTCAAACGGTGAATTAAACCGGAAAAAACGTGGAAAGTCGGGCTGTTTTGCAGCGTTGATTCCGGCGAAAAAGCCGGCACCCTCGTTGTAACAATCCACTGGATTGGTTCGTCCAACTGGCCGTCCCACGCACGCTTATGAAACCACCACGCGTCCTCGCGTTTCAACTGCTCGCCTTCGCCATTGCCGCGTCGTCGCTTTCCGCTGCCGAGCTGCCGGATCGAATTCTCCTCTGGCCGGCGGGGGCTCCGGGTTCGCCGGGCAAGGGTGGTGCCGAGCGGGTCCGCGTTACTGATGGCGGCGATCGGGTGGTTTCCGAAATTCATCAGCCGGCCTTGTTTCCGTATCTTCCGGCGGCCGGGAAGTCGACCGGCGCCAGTGTCATTATCGCCCCCGGTGGCGGTCATCGTGAACTTTGGACCAGTCATGAGGGGCATAACCTCGCCGAATGGCTGAGCGAACGCGGGGTCGCGGCGTTCGTGCTCTATTACCGCCTCGCACGGGAGACGAACTCGACCTACACGATCGATGGCGAAGCGCTGGCCGATACGCAGCGGGCGATCAAACTCGTGCGCAGTCGGGCAGGGGAATGGAATCTGAAGCCGGATCGCGTGGGTGTGATGGGTTTCTCAGCGGGCGGCGAACTCGCGGCCCTGGCGGACATGCGGTTTGTCGCCGGTGACGCGCAGGCGGGCGATCCGATCGAGCGGGTTGGCTCCAAACCCGACTTCCAGGCGTTGATCTATCCGGGCAGCTCGCGCCGGTTTGAAGCCAGCCAGGCGTCGTCACCGGTGTTCATCGTGTGCGGTTACAACGATCGGCCGGACATTTCGCGTGGCATGGCGGAGGTCTATTTGAAATACAAGGAGGCCGGTGTGCCGGCGGAGCTGCACATCTACGCCAAGGCCGGCCACGGCTTCGGCGTCCGCGACACGCTCCAAGGTGCGGTTGGCAAATGGCCGGATCGCTTGGTCGAATGGCTGGATGACATCGGGATGTTGCGCAAATAAAACCCCGCTTGACCCGTTTCGGCGGCCTCATTAGCTTCCGCCCCGTGCTCAGCACTAATCGACATGTTCAACTTGTAGCCGTCGTGGTAGTAACCAACGACGCTGTGGGTGCTGGTCGAGCTTGAGCTGAATTTCGACAACAACCCACGGCTGAAAACGGCTGTGGGTTTTTTAATTTTGCCCCGGCCCGCCGGCCGCCAACCCAAAGCAGACCATGAGCAAGACGAACGAGAAGTCGCCGCGCAAACCGCGCGCCACCGAAACCGCAACCAAGTCCGAGCTCGGCCCGGCCATGAAGGGCAGCGAAATCCTGGTCGCCGCGCTCGAACGCGAAGGCGTTGACACCATTTTCGCCTATCCCGGTGGCGCGAGCATGGAGTTTCACCAGGCGCTGACCCGGTCGAAGAAGATCCGCACCATCCTGCCGCGCCACGAGCAGGGCGGCGTGTTCGCGGCCGGCGGCTATGCGCGGGCGACGGGCCGGGCCGGCGTGTGCATGGCCACGAGCGGTCCCGGGGCGACGAACCTCGTCTCCGGCATTGCCGACGCCTACATGGATTCAATTCCGCTCGTCTCGATCACCGGCCAGGTGCCGCAGGCGATGATTGGCAAGGGCGCGTTTCAGGAGACGGATTTCTTCGGGATGACGCTGCCGGTGGTGAAACACAGCTTCCTCATCACGGACATCCACGACATTCCCCGCATTGTGAAAGAGGCCTTTTACATTGCCCAGACGGGGCGGCCGGGGCCGGTGGTGATTGACGTGCCGAAGAACATCCAGCAGCAGCGCGCCCAGCCGGTCTGGACGAAGGAGATGAACATCCGCGGCTACAATCCGGACAAGAAAGCCAGCGAGATCGCGTTGAACGAGATCATCGGCTTGATCGAGAAATCCGAGCGGCCGTTGCTCTACTGCGGCGGCGGCGTGATCAGCAGCAACGCGTCCGAAGCGCTCCGCGAGTTTGCCGAGGCGACGGGCATTCCCGTGACCACGACCATCATGGGTTGCGGCGCCTTCCCCGAGACCCACGAGCTTTCACTCCGCTGGCTGGGCATGCACGGCGCGGCCTACGCCAACTGGGCGGTCAGCGGCGAATTCAGCAAGCGCACGGTGGGCGGGCAGGAAGTGACGGAACTGGTCGTGCCGGGCGCTGATCTGTTGCTGGCTTTTGGCGTGCGTTTCGATGACCGCGTGACCGGCAAGGTCGAGAAGTTCTGTGAGCGCGGCACGATCGTTCACATCGACATCGATCCCTCGGAGATCAACAAGAACAAGCCGGCGCATCTGCCGATCGTCAGCGACCTCAAGTACGCGCTCGAACGCCTGTGCGACCTGGTGCGGAAACGGACGACCGCCAAGAAGTTTACGGCCTGGCATCAGCAGTTGGCGCTGTGGAAGAAGAAGGCGCCGTTCCGTTATGGGGTTACCGACGAAGTGCTGCGTTCCAAGCACATGCTGGATCACATGGCGGGCAAGACCCGCGAAGTGATCTTGCCGCAGGAAGTCATCGAGATGTTGTATGACGTCTCGAAGGGGGACGCGATCATTACGACCGGCGTCGGCCAGCACCAGATGTGGGCCGGGCAGTGGTACCAGTATAAGTTTCCGCGGCAGTTCATCACGAGCGCCGGCCTGGGCGCGATGGGCTTTGGCTATCCGGCCGCGCTCGGGGCCAAGGTCGCCTGCCCGGACAAGCAGGTCATCGACATTGATGGCGACGGCTCGTTTCTGATGAACGTGCAGGAGTTGGCCACGGCGCACATTGAGAAGATTGCCGCCAAGGTCATCATCCTGAACAACCAGCACCTCGGCATGGTCGTGCAGTGGGAAGACAAGTTTTACGAAGGCAACCGCGGCCACACCTACCTCGGTGATCCGGATAACATGAAGAACATTTATCCCGACTACCTGACCATCGCGAAAGGCTTCAACGTGAAGTGCGAGCGCGTGATGTTCAAAAAGGATCTGCGGGCCGCACTCCAGCGGATGCTCGACGCCGACGAACCCTACCTGCTCGATGTCATCGTGCCGTATACCGAGCACGTGCTGCCTTTCATCCCCGCCAACAAGACCGTGGCGGAGATGATCTATCTCTAACGACAATTGATCTGGGGCGGCCCCGGATCAACTTTCAACGCGCGATCCCGCACCGGCTGGGTCGCGCGTTTTTGTTTGCCCACCCCGCTAAAGAGTTGCATCGCCGCGCCCGTTCACGGAGAAGTGGCGCCCCTTAATATGGCCAAAGCAAAAAACGAAGCCCAGTTGTTGAACCTGTTGAAGTCCGTGCTCCCCAAGGCGGTGCCGGACGCGAAGCTCGCCCAGACCATTTACAGCGCGCTTGAAAAGGAGATCGCCGCCACGGAGCGCGTCGTTCATTTCGAGAAGTTCTGCAAGAAGGTTGAGCTGCCCGACCTGCAAAAGGCCAGTCTCGCGGGAGTGAAAGAACAGTTCGAGGCGTCCTTCGGCAAAGGCACCGTCTCGGTGGTGCCGCACGCCGCCAAGAAAGCCGCGACCGTCGAAGTCATCACGCCCAAGGGTACGTTTGAGGGCATCATTCAAGTCGGACCGAAAGCACCCGGGGAAGACGACGACGCGCCGAAGCCGAAGTACGGACCATTCCCAGTCAGCCTGCCCGCCGACCAGGAAGTCGTCTGGCTGCTGGCGCGCGACGAGCGTCTGACGCCCGACGAGGCGGTGATCGCGCTCGCCAAGGTGCAGGACACTTTCTGGGAATCGAAGGCCGGCCAGCAACATTTGCGGAAGCGCACCGAGCGCACCTTCCCGGAGTTCATGTCCAAGGTGCCGGGCAAAGTGCTGAGCGAAGTCGGCCTCAAGCGGCACTACAAAGAGGGTGAGGCGATCAAACAGCTCAAGTTGCTCAAGGCCCGCAAACACGAGTGAGTGCGCTCAGTCGGGACGGGGAAGATGGGGTGCCGCGGCGTGGCGAGATGCATGACGCGAAGTCGATTGGCGCCGAGGATGCGCAGTATTCGCGAAGACGCGGCCCGTAGGCGCCGTCATCCTCTCTTTTCCCGCCTCTTGTCGATTAGCCTTCCGACAAAAATCATCGCCAGACAGGTGAATACTCCCTCGACGGCGAACAGGACGGAACCTCGGTGGTAGGCAACCAGACAATTGCCGATCAACAACAGGACTCCAAAAAGCTGAATGAACCAGGTGGGCATCACCGTGAACCCGTTGGCAGCAGCGTGTCGCTGAATAAGTCGCCATGCGATGAACGCGGCCGCACCACCAATGAGTCCAACAACGGCTGCTCCCGCCCAGAGCGGCTTGCCTTCATGGTGGAGCGTCTGCCTTTGAATCATGTCGGTCCAAAGCAGGAGGGAGAGAAGCAAACAGATGACGGAAGTCAAAGTGCAGCCGACGATGCTCGTGACGCGCCAAGCTCTGCCGACTGGTTGTAGATAATCCGTCATGCGTGTTCTTGCCGGCCTCCTTCATTGCTACAGTCCAAACCAGCGGGCGCGGCGGCTCGCACCGAAGTGCTCCTTGTCCGCGCGCAGGGCGACGGACGGCTCGTGATAGGTGCCCTTCGGGCCAGCAGGATCGGAGAAGAAGTCCACGTCCACCCGGCCAATCCGTCCGGCGCCAAACTCGATGTAGCACGAGCCCGTTCCTTTGTGAGTCACCGGCACCTCGTTGTTCCGCAGGCGGGCGATCAACGTGGTCGCCACCGCGCGCGCGGCGCCTTCCGCGAAGACCCCGGCTTTTGGCGTGCCCTGGCGCGCGCAATCGCCGACGGCGTACACATCGGGGAAACGCGTCTCGAGCGTCTTGGACTTCACCGGCACGTAGCCATCCTCGGTCATGCCGCTGGCCTCGAGGATTTTCGGCGCGCGATTCACGGGGACACCGAGGAAGAGGTCGAAGGGAAACTCCCGGCCGTCGTCGATCGTGGCGACGCGCCGTTGATTGTCGATCGACCGCACTTCGCGGTCGGCGACGAAGGTGATGTTCCGCTCCGCGAACGCGGCGAGCAAGGCGCGTGAAGTCTCGGGCGACGGCGGCACGGGGGTTCCAAGGGGAAGGATGAGGGTGATCTCGCAGGCGTCCCGGATGCCGCGGGTCGTGAGGTAGTCGTGCATCATCAACGCCGCTTCGCTGGGTGCCGGCGGACATTTGAACGGTGCTCCGCAAACGCCAATGACGACGCGGCCTTTGGTGAACGTGGGAAGAATCTTACCCAGCCGCGCCGCGCCCGCGACGGTGTAGAACTCCGTGGCCTCCGCCAGGCCCGGCGTGGCATCGAAGTCGTAGTCGGCACCGAGCGCGACGACCAGAAAGTCCGCCTCATGCGTTCCGCGATCTGTCGTGACGCGTTTGGCGACCGGATCGATCGCCGCGATCGTTTCCTGGAGGAAGCGCACACCGGGCTTAAGGAATTTCTTATACGGCAGGCGCACCGCCTCGGGCGTCGTGTGTCCGAACATCACGTCGAGCTTCGAGAAGCCGAACGTGAAGGCGTCGCCCTTGTCGATCAGCGTCACGTCGAGGTCGTTGCCGAACGCCTCCGAGAGCATGGTGCAAAGTTCGAGCCCGCCGAAGCCGGCGCCGAGAACTAGAATGCGCTTTGTCATAATCTGCTAGAATGGGTGTCGTCACGTCATACCGCTCCGCGCCGGGCGAAGCAATCCCGGACACCGGGTCTTGGGCATTTGTGGGCCGCGCGGATTCGATGTGTGTCCCTGCCACCGCCTGACCGTGAACTTCAAAGGTCCCGTCCTATCCCGCCACGCGCCGCAACACACGCACCCGCTCCCGGCCCTCGCGCCCGGCAAAGGCCGCTTCCGGAAGATAATCGTGGACGATCTCGTAGCTGTCGGCAAAGAGCGCCGTCAGGTCGGCCACGCTGAACGGGTAGGGCGGCCCTTCCTCACCTGGCTCGAGATCCGGATTGATGAACCACACCCCGATCAGCAGGCCGCCGGGCCGCAGCGTCAGGTCGATGCCGCGCCGGTAGTCCGCGCGCAGCGTCGGATGCAGCGCGCTCATGCACGTGTGCTCGAGCACCACATCGTAGGCGCTGAGCATCGCATCGGGAGGCTCAAACAAACTCCCGGTCACGAAGCGCTCTGCCAGGTGCGGATACCGCACGCGCGCCTCCGCTACGCCCGTCGGTGCGATGTCCAGCCCGGTCGCATCCAACCCGTGCTCCACCGCCAGTGCCACCTCATGCCCGCGACCGCAGCCTGGGACCAGCGCGCGCCCGCGCACCGCATTCCGTTCCAGGTACTGCTTCATCGCCGGTGCCGGCGCGCCCTTGTCCCAGAACACCTCGCCCTTTCGGTAAAATTCATCCCAGTCCATGCGCCTCATTCAACCTGTCGTCAGCCTGATGTCAATCACGAGGGCAGGGTCCGGGTGCGATCATGAGTGGCGGTCAACCTGAACGCCCGTGGCGCCACCCTCTCCTCCACCCAAAGTGGAGGAGAGGGTGCCCGGAGGGCGGGAGAGGAGGCGCTTCGCCCATTCAATCAATTCTCTAGTGGACTTCGCAATTGCCCTCCGTCGCCGTGCTTTGACCGATCCACAATCGATTCCCGTCCGGATCGCTTATGCGAAACTCCGTGAGGCCGTAGAAGGTGACGGCCAGTTCCGGCACGGCCAGTCCGTTCCGCCGAACCTGTCGGTGATACTCGACGACATCGTCAGGGTAGAGATAGAGGATCGGGTCGCGCGGACCGCCCGGATGGGCATTGATCGATTGATCCAACATCAAACGGCATTCGTCGAAGCGCAGCATGGCCCAGCCCCAATCGTCGTTTCGCTTCTCGACCTCAAACCCCAGCAACCCGCAGTAAAAGTTCACGCTGGCTGGCATGCTCTTGACCGGCAGCATCGGAATCAGTTTGGTCATCTTCATGAGACTATTTCTCAATTGTTTTCACGCCCAACTTCAGGACGGGCCCGCGGCGCGGACGTCTCGGCGGTGCCGCCGGTTTCAGGCCGTGTTACAACCTCGTCGGACGGTTGCTCAACGAGCGTGATGTTCAAGCCTTGAAGCTGTGAACCGGCCACCGTGAGCGCGGCTGGTTGCTCGGTGCCGAGCAGACCACGCTCCTCGAGAAAACGCCGGGCCTGCTCGAGCGACTTGACGTTGATCACCAACCCTCGGATTCCGTCCTGGTCCGCCGGTATCACGCGGAGCGCCGCACCGGCGCCGATCGGCCAGACGCCCGGGGATGATGGCTGAAGTGGATTGAGGAGCTTCTGCCAATGCTCATGCATTCGGTTCACGTCGTTGGCGCCGTAAACAATCTCCCTGATCGAGTGAACCGCAAGCGGCCCTCCGTCACGCGACCGCAACTGCTCGACCAAACGGCGTCTCCGCGCGGGCAGGTCGTCTTCAAACTGGCAGAGAAAGACCTGGGCCGTATCGCTCGCCACATCCGGCAATCCGACCGTCGTCCAGCGCGTCGTAAACCAGCCCGACTTGAATTGCGCGGGTGCGCCATGTCGGATGCCCCGGGCGTCCAGTTCAGCCAGGCTGATCCGCAGCGGCTCAGGTTCAAGGGCGAACCCTGTCCAACGAGACTTCACGGCACCCGAGGCTGGTTCAGTGTCCTGGATGATCTCCAGGTTGACGTTCCCCACCGCGACGCCGCCGCTTGCAAAGCCGCCGTAGTTCGTCATCGGCCAGGCCACCGGTAGTTGAAACGTATCCGACAGCAGCGCGAACAGTTCCTTGGCCTCGCTGGATGCGATCAGGATGTGATCGATCTGCCGGACAATGTTCGTCGACTGGCTTGGTGCCTGAGGGGTACACGCGGTCGGCATGGTGCAGAAAGCAACCGCTGCCATGAGGAGCGCCGCCGATCGTTGTCCGGACAGGGTGTTCAAGATTCTCTTGCGCGTTTCATGGTCCAAGAACCGCCACCACCAAGCGCACGTCCTGAACCTGAAAATCGTTTCGGCATAACACCCCGGACATTCTGTTACTCAGGCGGCGTGGCCGTTCTCATAATCAGTGACCTATCGCTCCGGTAAATCAGACTTCAAGCGTTCGAGCAGCGCGGAATGAAGTTTCGCATCTTTGGTGAAGATCCGGGTCTCATACTCCGATTCCACGATGCGAACTGAGCCATCACGTATCGCATCGTGCAGCAGGTCGGTAAGCGCGGCGATCAATGCTTCAGGACGGAGGGATTCTTCATCTCCGTCAACCGCGATCCAATGCTCGCCGTTGGAATGTTCATCACTCACGAAGATTAACTTGAGCGCACGCATGCGATGACGCCTAGTCAGTATGGCTTTTGCTGGGAGCGAGAGCGGGGTCTGCTCTCCGGGATGAGCGTGGGTTGCGCCGCGTGAGCGGTGCCGAGCCACCAAGTGTGGGACTTGCGCCCCAGAAAACGAATGAACGAAGAGCCAACACCATGAAGACCTAACTACTCCGCGACCCCAAGACTGTCGAGCCACAAACGCCCCGGCGACCGACCTGGTTTCCCTCCCTCCTCCCCACGGCGAACTGCGGCCACGATCCAAAACGGGTGGCCTCGATGCTCCCTTCGTCCGACTCAGGGACTGCCGGTTGGCAACGCGGCAGCACGTTGCGAGGCGGCCGAGCGGAGGAAGGGAATGCAAATTCCAACGCCGAACATTCAACATTCAACAACCAACTTTGAACGGACCAGCAGGAGCAGGAGGGTGTGTTTCCGGCGCTGGCAGCGCGGCTAATCTTCTGTGGTCGGGTGTTCGATGCCTTGCTCGATGATCCGCTGCATATCGCGGCGGCCGTCGAGCACGCGCTCAACGGATACGGCGTCTTCCCCCGGTTCGTAGTAAATCAGATAGTTGTGGAAGTGGCTGATGACCCAGAACCGAAGCTGGCTGTGACGAGTCTGCCAACCGGGTCGCGGCCCCAACTCCGGGTGCTGGCTGAGCAAGGCCAGCGCGTTCTCCGCCTCGCGCTTGAAACGTTCGGCCGCATCGGGGTTGCGCGCGGCGAGGCAGGCGTAGATGCGGGCCAGATCGTCCTCAGCCCGCTGGCTGATGTGGACGCTCATTCCGTGGCCAGGGCGCGGCCGCGTTTCCAGATCGCGGCGAGAACTTTTGGGGTCAGCGTCTGATGGGGGCTGTCTTTGCCGGCCTGGATGAGCGCGTCAAATTCATCTGGATGATCGGGCAATTCGTAGGCTTGCAGGACGACGAGTTTGCCGCCGCGCACGATCACGGTGGGCCGGCCTTTGATGGCGGCGTCGGCGAGTTTGCCCAGCTTGCCTTTGGCTTCGCTGACAGTGCAGGTTTTCATGCCGGAGCGATCCTGTTCTGCCAATGGGCTGGTGTCAATTCGGGGGCCGCTGGCCGCAGAACTAAAGCGACATGAGCGGAGGAAGGGGAAGGCCAACGTCTACGCCGAACGTTCAACGTTCAACGTTCAACATCGAACAACCAACATCGAACACTGAACGTCCAAGGCCAGGCGCGTCCGGAGGAGCGCGCCCCACCTGGGAACGCATGGAACAGCGAACCGCAGAGGACGAGGAGTAGAATGGGGACGAGGACGAGGACGGGTGCTTATGCCGGAACGAGGTGGAAGAGAACCACGAATGAACACCAAGGGACACGAAGCAGCGCCGATCAAAGCAATGGTGGGCGTCAGAATTCTCACTCACTGTTTGGTGAACCCTGGCGCGGTTGCCGTGCGGCCAAGGATCGCCCGCCATTATTCGTGTGGATTCGTGTCCCTTCGTGGTTGAACTGAATTGTTACGGTTGAGCGGGCGGAGAAGTTTGCCCGACGGCGGTTTCCATTCCCGGCAGTTGTTGCCCGCCGGGGACGGCGGATTCGCGTAATACCCTTGTGTTTATTGGGTTTGATCGCGCTGGCACCGGCGTTGCTTGGAAGCCATCGACGTTTCAGAACCATGATCGACGCCCTGTTCAGTCAAAACAACTACATCGCCGCCAAGTCGATGCTCGACGCCACGGTGCTGCGGCAGCGGGCGATCGCGTCGAACATCGCGAATGTCGAGACGCCCGGCTACAAGCGGCTGCAAGTGTCGAAGTCGTTCGAGACGGAGCTGGAGCGCGCCATTAGTTCCAAAGATTTTAATTCGTTGAACACCCTCCAGCCGAAGCTGGAAGTCGACCAGACCGCAGTCTCCAGCAAACGCGATGGCAACACGGTCCGCATCGAGGACGAGTTGCTGGCGCTGAGCACTAATCACATGGAGCACTCGCTGGAGACGCAGCTCGTCAGCGGCGTGTTGCTCAAAATCCGCATGGCCATCACCGGCAAAGCCTGACCCTTATGATCTCGCTCCTGAACGGCATTGAAAGCACCTCCTCAGCGTTGACGGCGGAAAAGATCCGCATGGAGGTCGTGAGTAACAATCTCGCCAACGTGAACACGCGCGGCGCGGACGGCCAGCCCTTCCAGCGCAAGCAGGTGGTCTTCGAGTCGGTGCTCAAGCAGGCCGAGGCATCCGGCGGGATGAACATCCCCACGCTGCAGGTGGCGCGGATCGAAACGGACCAGCGCCCGCCGATCATGATCCATGAGCCGGGCCATCCGGACGCCGATCCCAAGACCGGGATGCGCGCGATGCCGAACATCAACGTCTACGAGGAGATGGCGGATTACATGATCTCGTCGCGGGCGTACGAAGCCAATTTGTCCGTGATCAAGACCGCCCGTTCACTGGCGATGCAGACCCTTTCCATCGGCAAACGGTAGTCAACCGCGCCGCCGCCACTAAACCCGCATGAACCCGCTTTCCTTTGTCGGCCGCCTGATGCCGCGCGATGTGCAGATGGTGCCGTTGCCCAAGGAGACGGACGACGTGCAGGCCATTCCGCTGGCGGACCTCCAGAAGCTGGTCTCCGGTCAGGGCGTGAAGCCGGCGGAGGGCGCCTCCTTCGACAACGTGCTGGGAAACCTAGTGCGCGAGGTGAACGGGAAACAGCTCGATGCGGCCGCCGCTTCGCGCGACATGATGGCCGGCGGCAAGGTCTCGCTGCACCAGGCGATGATTGCGATGGAGGAATCCAGCGTTTCCTTTCAACTCATGGTCGAAGTGCGCAACAAGCTCCTGGAGTCCTATCAGGAGATCATGCGGATGCAGCTTTAAGCGCTTGAACCACGTCGTGATTTTTCAACCACACTTAGCGTGCGACCCGGCTGCCCCCAGGACGAGGGCGGGCGGCGCGCGTCGATCAAACCGGTTTAATGGGAAGGGCAGCAGGGCGCGATGAATCAAAATCTTAAACAACTCGGCCAACAACTGGTCGACATCTGGAAGCAGCTCGGGCTGAACCAGCGGCTGAGCGTGGTGCTGGCGGGCGGCGCGGTGTTGATCGGCCTGGGCGCGCTGATGTTTTTCGGCTCCCGCGTGAGCTACGAAACCTTGTTCACGGCGCTCGATCCCGCGGACGCGGCGAAGGTGGTGCAGGAGCTGGAGAAGGACAAAATTCCCTATCGCCTGAGCATGGGCGGATCGGCGATCGAGGTGGCGAGCGACAAGGTGGACAGCTACCGGATGAAGCTGGCGCCGAAGATCACCAGCGGCGATCTGCCGGACTGGAATGAGCTGGTGAATTCCAATCCCGCCATGCAAACCGATTTGATTCAACGCGCCAATCTTCGCCGCGTGAAAGACGCGGGCCTGGCGCGGGCCATCATGACGATGGACGAGATCGAATCCGCCCAGGTCCACGTGGTGGAGCCGGCGGGCCGCTTGATCATCGCCCCGGACGAACATCCTTCGGCCTCGGTCATGGTGAAAGCCAAAGGCGGGCGCGGCATCTCCCGTGAAACGGTCGAGGCGATCCAGGCGCTGGTCGCCAACGCGGTCGCGGCTCTACGCCGGGCCAACGTGGCGGTCACGGACAATCACGGCCAGTTGCTCACCGAGGAGTATGACGAGAACAGCGCGGTGGGGCGGGCCGGCAATCGCTTCCGCATCCAGCAACAAGTGGAGGCCTATTACGCGAAGCAGGTCCGCACGATGCTGAATCCCGTGCTGGGCCCGGGCGCGGCGGTGATCACGATCGCCGTGGAGCTCGATATGGACACGATCAGCAGCACCGAGCGCACTTTGGATGCGGCCAGCAAGGTGCCCAAGTCCCTGACGGAAAAAGAGGAGACGACTTCGTCGACCACGGGCGGTGGCGGCTCGGCTCCCGGCGTGGCGGTGAACTCCGCCGCCGTGACCAATGTGGTGACGACGACCACGGCGCCGCAGAATCTGAGCAACACGACCACGAAGACGACCGAGACCGTGAACGACTTCGGCGAGATCACGCGCCTGATCCAGCAACAGGCGGGCAGCCTCAAGCGCATGTCCGCGTCGGTGATCGTCAACACGCGTTACGAAGGCATAGGCGCGGCGCGCAAGGCGGTGCCCCGCACGTCGGAGGACCTGGACAAGTTGAAAGGCATCGTCCGCACGGCCCTGGGCATCCAGAGCACGGACGACGGTGCGCGCAAGGATCAGATCACGCTTGAAGAGATCGCCTTCAACGAGGCGCCGTTGCTCGAGGTGAACCAGAAGCTGGAGAAGGAGCAGAAGTATAATTTCTGGCTGACGCTCGCGCAGCGGATGGCCTATCCGGCGCTGGCCGTGTTCATCGTGTTCGTCTTCTTCCGGGCGTTCCGGAACACCGCCGTGGAGAACTTTCCGATCGGCGTGCCCGTGGGTGAGCTGGATGCGAACGGCCAGCTGGCGGGCGATTGGAATGGCAACGGCAAGTCGCGGGTCGTCACGGTCGAGGTGCTCAACCAGCTCGTGAAGGAAAACCCGCGCAACGTCACCCACGCCCTCCGGGCCTGGATGAGTGGTGCGCCGACCAAGAACAATTAGTCCCCTGCAATATGTGTCCCTCTCTCCCCTTCAAACTTTCCCCCTCTCCCTCAGTCTCAGACCGGGTGAAGGGGGGAGAGGGAGATGATCAATATGGCCGCAACCGCTGACCAACCGCTCGAGCTCAATCTCGAAAAAATGACCAAGCACCAGAAGCTGGCGGCCTTGCTCGTCATGATGGGCTCGCAGGGTGCCGCGGAACTGCTCAAGGTCATGGACCCGGCGGAGGTCGAGGTGGTTTCCACAGAGATGACCAAGCTGGGGCTGATCAGCCAGGAGGTGCAGAAGGGGATCCTGCTGGAGTTTTCCGCCGTGGCCGTGTCGGCGAGCACGGCCTTGCGCGGCGGGATGGATTACACGCGCACGACGCTGGAGCAGGCGCTCGGGCTGTTCAAAGCGACCGACATCGTGGGCCGCGTTTCGCCGATGCGGACGCCGGTGGCGGCGATGCAGCAGGTCATCGACATGGACCCGCGCAACATCGTCAACCTCGTCAAAGCCGAGCAGGCGCAGACCATCGCGCTGATCGTCAGCTATCTCACGAGCGAGAAAGCCTCGCAGGTGCTGGCCATGTTGCGCTCTGAAGTGCGCGAGTCGGTGATCGAACGGCTGGCCTCGATGGCGCCCATCCCGGTCGAAGTGGTGGAAAAGGTGGTGGAAGTGTTGAACTTGAAGCTGGGCGGCAAGCAGTCGCGCGCGCTCAACCAGACCGGCGGCATCAAGAACGCCGCGGAAGTGCTCAACGCGATGGACAAGAACCTGAGCAAGTCGATGTTGATCTCGCTCGAGGAACGCAACCCCGAGCTGGGCCAGGCGATCCGGCAGAAGATGTTCACCTTCGAGGATTTGGCGGCGCTCGATACCGCCTCGTTGCAAAAGGTGCTGCGCGAAGTCGACATGCGCGACCTCGCCGTCTCGCTCAAGACTGCGAACGAAGTGGTCAAGATCGCGCTGCTCGCCAGCATTTCGAAGCGCGCCGCGGAAACGGTGAAGGAAGAAATCGCCTTCATGGGCCCGCTCAAGTTGAAAGACATCGAGGCGGCGCAACAGCGCATCATCGAGGTGGTCCGTCGGCTCGAAAGCGAAGGCGAAATCGAAATGGGAGGCGAGAAATGAGCACGCCCCCGCCGATCCCCCACCGACTGAAACTGGCGAAGTCGCCCGCCGGCCTGCGGCACACCGTGCTGCCGCCGTTGCATCCCGGCTACCGCCGGTTGTTGCAAGAGCGCGAGGACGAAGGTTTCGAACGCGGCCGCCAGCAGGCGGAACAAAGCCTGACCACGCAGATCGTTTCGCAGCGCCACGAGATGGTGCAGATGCAGAACGGCGTGCTGAAGGCGATGAACGACGCGGTGAGCCAGGTCGTACGGGACACCGAGCGCACGCTCGTGGAGATCGCGCTCGCCACGGCGACGCGGTTGGTGGCGGGCCTGCCCATTTCCGCGGAAGTGGTCGAGGCGGCGATTCGCGAGGCGCTCGGTCAGGTGGAGGAGACGGCGAATGTCCACGTCTTGCTGCACGCGGAAGATCTGGCCCTATTGAAAAGCGGTGGCTCCGAGCTCGTCGCGGAATCGGGGCGGGGGCGCCTCAAGCTCGCGCCTTCGCCCGACGTCACGCGCGGCGGCTGTGTCGTGCGTACCCACTTTGGCGACATCGACGGCCGCCGGGAGACGAAGCTCGCACAGATGCGCAAAGTGTTGACCGAATGAAACTCGCCGACCTCACCGCCGACACGTCCACCAACCGGTTCCAGCATCTGCTGGGGCGGGTGAAGGAAGCCCGCGTGCTCCAGAACAAAGGGCGCGTGGTCCAGTTGATCGGCCTGGTGATCGAGTCCGAAGGGCCGCTCGCAGCGATGGGCGAAGTCTGCCGCATCGAGTCCGCGCGGCACGACGGCACGACGCTCGCGGAGGTGGTCGGCTTTCGGAATCATCACCTGCTGTTGATGCCGCTTGGGGAGGTGCATGGCATTCATCCCGGCAGCGAAGTGATTGCCACGGGCACCAGCTTGCAAGTGCCGGTGGGTGACGAGTTGAAGGGGCGGGTCATCAACGGCCTCGGCCAGCCACTCGACGGTCAAGGGCCGATCCTTTGCGCACGGCAAGTCGGGCTGAACATGCAGCCGCCGCATCCGCTCAAGCGCCAGCGCATCCGCCAGAGCTTTCGCACCGGCATCAAGGCGATCGACACCTTTGTCCCCTGTGGCCGCGGACAGCGTCTGGGCATTTTCGCCGGCAGCGGCGTCGGCAAGTCGACGTTGCTGGGCATGATGGCCAGCCAGTCCGAAGCCGACGTAAATGTCATCGCCCTGATCGGTGAGCGGGGCCGCGAAGTCCGCGAGTTCATCGAGAAGGATCTGGATGAAAAGGGCCGGCGCAAATCGGTCGTCATCGTGGCTACTTCGAACGAACCCGCGCTCTCGCGTTTGAAGGGCGCCTTCCTCGCGATGTCGATTGCCGAACATTTTCGCGATGAGGGCCAGAACGTCTTGTTGATGATGGATTCCGTCACGCGGTTTGCGATGGCGCAGCGCGAGATCGGCCTGGCGGTCGGTGAGCCGCCGGCGACGCGCGGCTACACGCCGTCCGTTTTTTCCCTGCTGCCCCAGTTGCTGGAGCGCGCGGGCACGGGCGAGCAAGGCGCGATCACGGGCCTGTTCACCGTGCTGGTGGAGGCGGATGACATGAACGATCCGATCGCCGACTCCGTGCGTTCGATTTTGGACGGGCACATCGTGCTGAACCGGGAGCTGGCGACGCAGAATCATTATCCGGCGATCGACGTGCTGGGCAGCATCAGCCGGTTGAACCGGGACCTGTTGAGCGAGACGCAGCAGGCGCAGGTGGCCCGCGCCCGCGAGTTGATGGCGCTCTATCGGCGGAACCAGGACCTGGTCAGCATCGGGGCGTATCCGGCGGGCAGCAATGCCGCGATCGATGAAGCCATCCGCCTGCGGGAACCGATGAACCGGTTCCTCCGCCAGGCCGTGCATGAAGGATTTCCGTTTGAGCAGAGCTGGTCGGCGCTGGGCGAAGCCTTGCTGGACAAGGCCTCCGCGACGGCGCCGAAAAAGATCGTTGAACCCCAAACCCCGCAGAAACAATGAGACCCTTCACCTTCTCCCTGCAAGCCGTTCGGACCTTGCGCCAACGGCAGGAACAACTCGCGTTGGAAGCGTTCGGTGAATGCGTGCGCGCCCGCCAGGCGGCGATTGACCTGCAAAAGCTGGCCGAGCGGCAATTGAGCACGGGGCTGGATCAACTGACCGTGCTCCAGGGCGAAGGAGCACCGCTCTATCATTTGAATCAACTTCGCGGCCACTGCCAGGCGCTGGAGCAGCGGCTCGGTGGGTGCCGGTCGGCCTGCGTCAAAGCGCAGGAAGCGGCGAACCAGGCCTGGGATAAATTGCAGGAGACCCGCTGCGAACTGGAGCTGGTGGACAAACTTTATCTGCGGCGGCGGGAAGACTACGAACGCGAATTGCGCTGCGACGAGCAGAAGCAACTGGACGAGATGTCGGGCCGGCGCTCCCTGTTTGGCGCCATCACCACCCAGCCGACGGCACTGGCCTGGAACTAATTTTCCCTAACTCGGCCGGGTGGCCCTGCCGATGTCAACCGACAGGCGGGCAGGGCTGATGCCTGGCTGCAAATTGAACGATGAAGAAACTGCTGACATCCGGATGGCTCATTCCGATCGTGGGCGCGTTGGCTTACTTGGGCACGACCTTTGTGTTACTCGACCCGAAGGCCTTGAAGTTTCCCACGGCAGCGCCCGTGGCGGCCCACGAGCCGGAACAAGAGGAAAGCCCCCTGGCCAGCACGCAATGGGATTTTAGCGCGCCGGAAGTGGACCGGTTGATCCGGGAAGTGAAAGAGGAGAAGTTGCGACTGGCGACCCGGGAGACTCAGTTGAACGAATTTGCGGCGCGGATCGCCGCCGAGCGGGCGGAGTTGGTGACGGTAACCCAGGAAGTGTTTCGGCTGCAGACCGAGTTCAACAAAGTGGTCACCTATGTGACCCAGCAGGAGGCCGATATTCAGCGCCGGCAGGCCAAGGTGTTTTCAGCCATGTCGCCGGATGACGCCGCGCGGGTGCTGCAGGAGATGCCGGATGACCGCATCGTGCGGCTGTTGATGTTCATGAAGGAAGAGGAGATGGCGAAGATCCTCGCCACGCTCGCCAAGCCCGGACCCGAGAACGCCCGGCGCGCGGCGCTGCTCTCCGAACGGCTGCGGCTCTCGGTCCAGGCACCGGCCGCCGGCAAGAAGACGTCGGCCGTGACGCCGCCCAAAGCAGCCGGTGCCGGCGGGGCCGCACCGGCGCAGGAACTTGCCGCCATCAACAACTCGGCACAGCCGGGTAAACCTGCGGATTTTCAAAAGCTGGCGCGCGGCTACGCCGTGCTGCCCGCAAAGCAATCAGTCAATATTCTTAAACAGCTTCAGGACGAACAGATGGCCGCCATCCTGGCGGAATTCACGGATGAGGAAACCGGGCCTTTCCTGGTCGAGCTGGCCAAGCCCAGCCAGGCGGGGCCGCAGCGGGCGGCTCGGGTTCACGAGTTGCTCCTGCAAAAACTTAACGCAGGCAGTTCCTGATCCCCTTTCATGCAGACGCCTCAAGCCGTTTCCGCTGGCAGCTATCTTAACGCCAGCGGCGCCGAAGCCTCGTCGGCCGATCTGGCCACTTCCCCACCCCAGACTGCGACTGCTGACTTTGATCAGCACATGCAGCAGTCGGTTGCCGGTTGCCCTGCGCGCGCCGCAGCCGCTGCGGGCAGCGACGCAATGCTCTCGTTGGCGGAGGTCGTTGCGCCGGCCATGCTGATTGATTCCTCCGGCATGCCGACGTTGGGATTGACCGCCGATGTACAGCTTGCGTCGATCGCACTGGCCTGGACCCGGGCGCCGTTGCAATTTTCGACGGATGGTCAGGCGCCCGAAGGGGAAGGTGGTGAAAGCCGATTGGCGGGTAAGCCCGAAGGTGAGACTGAAACGACGACTGACTCCGAGCAACTCGCGGCGACCGAGTTGTTGGTTTTGGCGACACTTGCGGCAACTTCGCAACCGGCTCCTGTGAGGGAACCGTTGCCGAAACCGACTGGTGGACCAACCCGTAGATCAGGCGGGGGCACGGCCGAAGCCATGATTGAAGCTGACGACGGCGGAGAAGTTCTGGTCGCTCCGCGGTTGCTGACGGGCGATGCAAACCCGACGGAGGAACGCCCGACCGCTGCGGCGCGTCCCAATGCGGAGCCGCCGATTGCCCGGGCGCCTGTCCTACCTCGAACGCCCGCGCCGTCGCCGGGTGGCTCGGCAGTGCGTTTGACGGAGGCCGCGCCGCCGACGGAAGCCAGTCGAGTTGAGCAGCCGGCGATTCAGAAGGCCACGACCGAAGGCGCTGCCGCACCGATCCGGCTGGCTTTGGTGACTCCGCCGGAGGCCAGGCATACCAATGACGCTGCGGCTGAATCTTCCAAACCGGCGGCCCAGCGGGCAACGGAGGAACGCTCAACTCGCGGTGTCGAGAGCGCACAGCTTCGCAGCGTGTCCGACGAAAACATTGCCGACAGACCCGCGTTACTGCGGCCAGCCAATGCGTTGACCTTCCATGGCACCGTCGCTGCTAAAATAGAACGCAGCATGGATAAACGCCTCGAACAGAATCAATTTGCCGGTTCGCCGGAGCAGAAATTGCCGCCGGCCGGCAAGAGCGCTCCCGCGACCGAGATTCGTCCATTGATCGAGCGGGCGATTGAATCGGTTCGCGAGGCGGTCCTGGAGCGGCCGGATCGTGGACTCAAGGCGTTTGCGGAAAGCTTTGCGGTTCCCGGAGCCAGTGGCCAGACGGCGACCAGCGCCCTGGCGACGGGTGGCGTCGAAGGTTCAGCCGGCAGCAACACCGCCAATGCCGTGCGGACTGCCGAGCAGGTGCTGCAAAACCTCACTCGCGAGGTCGCCCAGTTCAAACGCTTCAACTCCGAGTCGATGGCGGTCGTGCTCAAGCCGGATGCGAACACCGAGATTTTCCTCCACCTGGTTACCACCAACGGCCGGGTCGAAATCCAGGCGCGCTTCGAGCGCGGGGATTTCACGGCGTTGAACGGGCAATGGGCGCAGCTTCAGCAGGCGCTGTCGCAACAAGGCGTTCGCCTGAGCAGCTTGCAGGAGGGTTTCAACCAACCGCCGGCGCAGCAGCAAAATTCCGGGAGCTCGGAGTGGGGCCACAGTCAGATGAACCAGGGCCGGCAGCGGCAGCCTGGTCGCGAGGAGCATGAAGGTGCGTCGCCCCGCTCCTTTGAAAATTTACTGACGGCGAGTTCCAAACCGGAAGCCGCGAAAACTGCGGGCCGCGCCCGGAGAGCCGTCCCCCAAGCCAGCGCCGCGCTCGAAGCGTGGGCCTGATATTCAACCACCAATCCACATGGGCACCGATTCCATCTCCGCCGCGACCAAGATCAAATCGTTTGAAAACCTGAACCAGCAGAGCCGCATGCCGGTGACGACGCTCGATCAGGACGATTTTCTCAAGCTGCTCGTCACACAGATGACGACGCAGGACCCGATGAAGCCGATGGAGGATCTCAGCTCCTTCTCGCAGCTGGCGAGTTTCAGTGCGCTGGAACAGAACAAGGCGACGCAGGCCAGCATGTCGATGATTCAAGCCAACTCGATGCTCGGCCATTTCGTGCAGTTCACGGACCAGTTTGAAAAGCCGATGGTGGGTCAGGTGGACCAGGTATTGATGCTCAATGGTGAGCCGCAACTGGTCGTGGACGGAGAGCGCTTCACCCTGGACAAGGTCTCCGCCATTTCCACGATGCTGTTCGCAGTGGACAACGGTGAGCCCGCCAACAGCACGTTGCCCACCGATTCAACGACCCCCAATCCTTCCGCGCAACCGCAGTTGACGCTCCCGCCGAAAGCCGGCAGCGAGCCGCTGCTCGGAGCGGCGCCCCGCTTCTTCCTCGAACCCACCACCGGCGTCGCGCCGCGATTTTGAGCAGCCGCAGGTCACCGAAAACGTTTAACAAGTCCGAGTTTAACCCCAACGAAACATGATCCGAGCCCTCACTTCTGGAATTAGCGGGATGCAACAATTCCAACAACGACTGGACGTCATCGGCAATAACATCTCGAACGTGAATACGTCGGGCTTCAAATCCGCACGGGTGGATTTCGAGGATTCGTTCAGCCAGACGATCCAGGCGGCGAGCCCCGGCACGGGCAACAGCAGCGGCGTCGCCGGCATCCAGATCGGCTCCGGCGTTTCCGTGGGCGCGATCCGCAATCAATTTACGCAAGGCGCAGTCTCCCGCACCGGCGTGCAAACGGATCTGGCGGTCTCGGGCGATGGCTTCTTCATCGTGCGCGATCCGATCTCCGGTGGCGATTTCGCGAGCCGCGCGGGCGATTTCCGGATCGATGAGAATGGCTTTCTGATCACCAACCGCGGGTTTCGCGTGCAGGGCTTCAACAATGCCGGTGTGGTTCCCGCCGACCTGACCAGTCGCGGCGATATTCAGATCGACATGGGCACGCCCCCGGCGTCGCTCACCGTCGCGCCGGGAGCCACCATTGCCTCTTTCTCAATCGATCGGGAAGGGCTCGTTCAGGTGCGCCTTTCTGACGGCAATCAATACATTCGCGGCCAGATCTTGCTGCAAAATTTCCGTGATCCGCAGGCCTTGATGAAGGAAGGCGGCAATCTCTATTCGGGGATCGCCAATGCCGGACCGGTCGGGTTGGGCGGTGCGCCGCAAGCACCGGGCACCAGCGGCCTCGGGCGCATCCAGTCCGGCGCGCTGGAATTGTCCAATGTGGACCTCGCGGTTGAATTCTCCTCGATGATCACGACGCAGCGCGCCTTTCAGGCCAGTGCCCGCATCATCACGACCAGCGACGAGATCCTGCAGGAACTCGTCAATCTCAAGCGCTAAGTTAAACGAAGGACTGAACTATGGCTGACGACAAAAGCAAGGAAGCGAAGGACGACGCCAAGAAGGCCGCTGCAACGGCTGCCGCGCCCGCGCCGGCCGGTGGCGGGGGCATCAAAGCCATGCTGCCGTTGATCATCACCGTTGTACTCATGCCGGTGTTGGCGTTTGTCATGACCCAGTTTGTGTTGATGCCAAAACTGCAGCAGGCCATCACTGCCAGCGCCACGACCAAGGCGCCGGTGGAGGGTGAAGCTGTCGAAATCCCAGGTGACGGCCATGAGCCAGCACCCCCAGGTGCGGGGCATGAACCGGCGGCTCCTGGCGGACGCGGTGGTGCGCCGGCGGATGGCGAGCCCAAGAAGATCGCCAAAGGCGAGAAGTCCACCGTACCGCTCGCGAAGGTCATCGTGAATGTGAAGGACACGCAGGCGACCCGTTACCTGATGTCGAGCTACACACTGGTCGGCAAGGGCGAGGAATTCAAGACGACCATTGAAACCAACATGGAGCAGATCCGCGACGTGGCCGCCACCGTTCTCAGCACCAAGAATATTCAGGAACTGGAAAAGCCGGATGCCCGCAACATCATCAAGTCCGAGCTGATTTCCACGATCAACACCGCGCTGGGCAAACCGGCGGTGAAAGAGATCTACGTTACCGAGTTCGTCATTCAATAGCAGGACACCAACGGCATGGACCAGCCAGGCAATCCAGAACAGAGCGAGGTGCTTTCGCAATCGGAGGTTGAGCGCCTGCTCGCCCAGGTGGAGGCGGATACGGCCATCGCCGACGTCGCGACGGGAGCGGTTGGGGGTGCGCCGGCCACGGCTGCCCGCCGGAATGCCCGGGTCGACGCGCAACCCTACGATTTTCGCCAGCCAAGTTTCCTCTCGCAGAATCAAATGCGCCGGTTGCGCATCCTGCATGAAGGCTTTCTCCGGTCGTTGTCGGCACGCATGTCTTTGTACCTGCGCCTCGATTTCTCCGTGCAGATGACCAAGCTGCACACGCTGCCGTATCAAAAATTTGTCGATGAACTCGCGAGCCCGACCCACTTGACCCTGTTCAAGGCCGAGCCGTTGCGGGGCATCTGTCTCCTGGACATGCCGCCGCGCCTCGGGCTGACGATCGTGGATCGCCTGCTCGGCGGTCCCGCGCACTCGGTCAGTCTGGATCGGGAGATGAGCGAGATCGAGCTGGCGCTGCTGAATCAGGCGGTGGGCATCGTGCTTGCCGAATGGTGCGGCCAGTGGGGGAAGATCAAGGACATCCGCCCGCATGTGCTCGGGCACGAGAACAACGGCCGTTTCCTGCAAAGCTCGTCGCACGACACCGTGATGCTGGCGGTCGCGATCGAAGTGCGGCTGGGCGATTGCATGGAGCTGATGCAGTTCGCCTTTCCGTGCCGAACGCTCGAAACGCTGGTCAGCGCGCTCAACGCCATCAGCGAGCGCGGCGACGATTCACCGGCGGGCGGGGACAGCCCGCGCAAACGAAATTGGAATCCGGCGCTGGCCCACGTGCGCGTGCCCGTGGTGGCCGAATGGCAAAATCTGCGCCTCACTGCCCGGCAACTCACCCAGCTCCAACCGGGCGACGTGCTCCCGCTTTCGCCCGACCAATCGAATGACGTGAAAGTGCGCCTGGCGCGCGTGACCCGCTTTACCGGTCGTCTCGGCAGTGCCGGGGACCGCCTTGCCGTACAACTTACTTCCATCCTTAAAACCTGACCTGCCATGAGTGAAACGCTTGCCGCCAACCCGCCCTCCGCCCACGTCATGGCACCCGCCAACCTCGACATGGTGCTCGACGTGCCCGTGTCGCTCTCGGTCGAGCTGGGCTCGACCCAGTTGCCGATGAAGGAAGTGCTCGAGCTGTGCGAAGGCTCGGTGATCACGCTCGACAAGGAAGCGGATGCGCCGGTGGAACTATACGTGAACAGCCGCCTGATTGCCCGGGGCGAGGTCGTCGTCGTCGAAGACCGCTTTGGAATCAAGATCACCGAGATCATCGGGAGGGTGTGATGAAGACGTTCCGTTTTGCCTGCCTGCTGGCCGTCTGGTTCGCGCTCGCCCTCGCGGCGCCGGCTGCGGACGCGCTGGCGCCGGCACCGCTGCCGGACACGGGGATGGCCCTGTTTCGCGTGGTGGGCGCGCTGTTGCTGGTATTTGCGCTGCTCTTTGGCGGCGTCTGGCTGGTGAAGAACTGGCAGCGCCTGGCGCTGCGCAAGGGACGCGCGCCCAAGCTCCGCCTGCTCGAAGCGCAGTCGCTTGGCGGTCGTCAGGGCGTCTATGTGCTGGCCTACGAGCAGCAGCGATTTCTGATCAGTGCCTCACCCACGGGAGTCAATTTGCTGAGCCACCTGCCGGAGCTCGAGCCCGGCACGGCGGAAACCAATCCGGTGCCGGCCCCGGTTTCCTTCATGCAGGCGCTGCAAGCCGTCACCTCCCGCCAGCCATGAGTGCGCGCGC
The DNA here is from genome assembly GCA_031362805.1 of bacterium. Taxonomy (GTDB): domain Bacteria; phylum Verrucomicrobiota; class Verrucomicrobiia; order Limisphaerales; family RI-55; genus RI-55. The sequence continues at coordinate 31,616 of JANLTG010000126.1, read as the reverse complement.
CCTTTCATTTCGTACCGGCAGCCGGCTTGTTCGCGAGCTGCCCCGCCAGTCCACGCACGCCGCTCCCGAGCGGGCCTTGCAACCGGCCACCTTCGAGCTGCGCCGGCTCCCGGCGACCGGCCCCGGCCGGCTGCGACGCTGGTTGTTGCCCGTGTTGACCGGCTTGATGCTGATGTTCTTCGCGGGGGACGCCCTGGCCCAGGCCGGCAACTCGATCATGCCCTTCAAGGTGAATCTCGGCGTGGAAGGCGCGAACAAGCCCGAGGATCTCGATCTCGGTTTGAAGATTCTGTTCACGATCACGTTGCTGTCGCTCGCGCCGTCGATCCTGCTGTTGATGACCTGCTTCACGCGCATCGTGATCGTGCTGGCGTTTGTGCGCACGGCGCTCTCGCTGCCGGGCTCGCCTTCCAACCAGATCATCATCGGGCTCTCCCTGTTCATGACGTATTTTATCATGGCGCCAACCTGGGAGAACATTAAGAAGGACGCGGTGGATCCGTACACGTCCAAGCAGATCACGAGTGAGGTGGCGATGGAGAAGGCGAGCACCCACATCCGCACCTTCATGCTCAAGCAGGCGCGGCCCAAAGATGTCGAGCTGTTCGTCGCGATGGCGCGCATGGGCCCGACGACAGTGGAGAACCTGCCGCTGCGCGTGGTGATTCCTGGCTTTATCATCAGCGAGCTGCGGACGGCGTTTCAGATGGGCTTTCTCCTGTTCGTGCCGTTTATCCTGATCGATCTCGTGGTGGCCACCGTGCTGATGAGCATGGGCATGATGATGATGCCGCCGATGGTGATCTCGCTGCCGCTGAAGATTCTGCTGTTCGTGCTGGTGGACGGCTGGGGCCTGATCATTCGCAGCCTGGTCAACAGCTTCGGCATGTAGCGCGACCGATTGTCTTTACACTATGAGCCCTGAATTTGCCGCTGAAACGTTGAAGAGCATGATCTTTCTGGCGATCACGCTGGCCGCGCCCTTCCTGCTGGCCGCGATGGTGATCGGCCTGGGCGTCGGCCTGTTTCAGGCCGTGACCTCGATTCATGAACAGACCCTGACGTTTGTCCCCAAGGCGCTGGGCATCACCGGCCTGCTGGTGCTGCTCCTGCCGTGGATGATCCGCAAGCTGATCGAGTTCACCATCGCGTTGTTCGAACGCATGCCGCAGATGGTGGGCGGATGAAAATTTCAAAGTCGGCCCCTGGCCGCTCGTCGAGCGGTCTTCGACGGCGGGCGCGAGGATGAGCAAGAGCATGATTTAACCTGCCGCCCAAGGATGGGGCGGTGAATTCGCAAGGATGCCGCACATGGCTTGAACCTCGACATCGCCAACTGGCTGTTCGTTTTCCTCCGCGTCAGCGCGGTGGTGCTGGTCTTTCCTGTCTTCTCCGCGAAGAACATCCCCGCCCGCGTGCGCGTGGCGCTGGGGGCGTTGACCGCCTTCCTGATTGCCCCGGGTCTGCCGCCCTTCTCCATCGCCGGATTCGGGCTCTGGCAAATCGTGGGCGTGATGATCCAGGAAGTGACCAACGGTCTCGTCATCGGCTTCGTGGCGCGCATGGTCTTCATGTGCCTCGACATCGCGGGCAACATCATTGCCACGGAGGCGGGCCTGAACATGGCGTCGGACGTGAACCCGATGAGCGGCGTGCGCACGGAGCTCCCCGGCATGATCCTGTTTTACCTGGCGGCGATCATGTTTCTGACGCTCGACCTGCATCACTACCTCCTGGTGGCGCTGGAACGGGGCTATGGCGTGCTGCCGATCGGTTCCGGCGTGATGGGCAACGCGGTGATCGACGATATCATCGGCCACACCAGCCGGATCTTCGTCGTGGCCGTGCAGATTGCGGCGCCGATGATGGCGGTTTCCTTCATCGTGATGCTCGTCTTCTCGTTGATCGGCCGCGCGGTGCAGCAGGTCAGTTCCTTCTTTGAGAGCTTCGCGTTCCGCCTGCTCGGCGGGCTGTTCATGCTCGGCCTGTCCCTCAACCTGATGGCGCAACACATCGCCGCCTATCTGCAGCGTTTGCCGGAAGACGTGATGCGGATCACCGAATTGCTGGCCGGCTAACGGAGGGATGCCATGAGCGAATTTGGAGAAAAAACAGAGCAGGCCACACCGAAGAAACTGGAGGAGGCACAGAAGCGCGGGCAGATCCCGCGCAGCGCCGAGGTGCAGACGGTGTTCGCGTTGATCGCCGGCGTGACCGCGCTGGCGTTCGGCGGCGGGGAGATCTGGCGGGGACTGGCCGAAGCGCATTTTTCCATTTTGGGCCACCTGGACGACATCGCGATTTCTGCGGATTCACTGCCGGGCTATTTCGCCGGCGGCGTGTGGATGCTCGCCAAGCTGGTGGCCCCGGTGGTCCTTTCGGTGATGGCGGCGGGCTTGCTCGCCGGTGGCATCCAGAGCCGGTTTCAGACGGCTTCCGAAGCCTTGGAGCCCAACTGGGACCGCGTCGATCCCCTGGCTGGATTGAAACGGGTGTTCACGATGCAAAACGCGGCTCCGGCGGCGCTCGCGTTTGTGAAGCTGGGGGCGATCGTGGGACTTTCCTACGGCGTGGTGCGGGAAATCATGAGCGATCCGATCTTTTTTGCCGCCATTCATCCGGCAAGAGTTGCCGAATTCCTCGCCGGCTCCGCGCTGAAGCTCACCATTCGACTCGTGCTGGTGATGGTGCTCATCGCCGGGGCTGACTACGCCTGGCAGTTCTGGCGGCATCATAAAAACCTGATGATGACGCGGCAGGAGATCCGCGATGAAAGCAAAAGTGCGGAAGGCGACCAACAGATCAAAGCCCGGCAGCGCCGCCGCCGGGGGGCCAATACCCAGCGCAAAATGCTCGCGGAAGTGCCGCATGCGGACGTGATCATCACCAACCCGACGCACCTCGCCATTGCCTTGCGCTACGATCGCCGGACGATGAAAGCCCCCAAGATCGTGGCCAAGGGCGCGCGCAAGTTCGCCCTGCGCATCCGCGAAATCGCCGGCCAGAACCAGGTGCCGATCATTGAGAACAAGCCGCTGGCGAGGATGATGTTCAAGCACGGCAAAGTGGGTGGCGAAGTACCTGCTCAGCTGTATGCCGCCGTCGCCGAAGTGCTGGCGTATGTCTATCGCGTGAACCGGTATCGCTACTGGCGGCAACAAAACGAAAATCGTTGATGAACCCCAACTGTTCATTCCCTTTGCGGCCGGTGCCTTTGCCCGGCCGGGTCGGCGTTGGGCCGGCATCAGTCGGCCGCACTTGCCCGCCGCCTCGCAACGCTGACCGGCGCTCCTGCCAGCTTTGAACATGGCCACTGCAAAACCAGGTGAATCCAGTCTGAAACGCTATCTTGGCCAGGGCGATCTCTGGCTGGTCTTCGGGCTGTTCGGCACGATCCTGTTGCTGATCTTTCCGGTGCCGCCGCCGCTTCTTGATTGCCTGCTGGCGATGAGCATTGCGCTCTCGTTGCTGACGTTGCTGGTCATTCTTTATCTCAAGGAGCCTTCCGAGTTCACGGGTTTCCCGACCTTGCTGCTGGTCATTACCCTGTTTCGACTGGCGTTGAACGTCGCCACCACGCGCTTGATCCTGCTGGATGGTTACGCCGGTGAGATTATTGAAGCGTTCGGCAACTTCGTCGTGCGCGGCAATTACGTCGTCGGCATGGTGGTCTTCCTCATCCTCGTCCTGATCAACTTCATCGTGATCACGAAGGGCGCGGGGCGGATCGCGGAAGTCGCGGCGCGCTTCACGCTGGACGCGATGCCCGGCAAGCAGATGGCCATCGACGCCGAGCTCAACGCGGGCGTGATCAATGAAGCCGAGGCGCGCGAACGGCGGAAACGGGTCGAACAGGAAGCGGACTTCTACGGGGCGATGGACGGTGCCAGCAAGTTTGTGCGCGGCGATGCGATTGCGGCCATCCTGATTACGATGGTCAACATCATTGGCGGCTTCGCCATTGGCGTCGCCCAGAAGGGGATGACGATCGGCGAATCGCTCAGCCTGTTTACCCTGCTCTCGATCGGCGATGGTTTGGTGTCGCAGATCCCGGCGCTCATCACCTCCGTGGCCGCGGGTATTCTGGTCACGCGTGCCGCCGCCAAGAACGATCTCGGCCAGGAGCTCGGCAGTCAGTTGCTGTTTTATCCCCGGGCGCTGAGCGTGTTGACGGTCATGCTCCTGGTCTTGGCCTTTTTGCCCGGCCTGCCGATGATGCCGTTCCTCGTGCTGGCGGGGATTACCTGGACGATTGTTCGCTTTATCAAAAAGCAAAACCTCCGGCCACCAATGCCGGCGGATGCGCGCGCCGGAGCGGCCGGCGGAGCCAAGGAAGGTGCGGCCGGAGCGGCCGGCGCAGCGGGTGCAGCCGCCCCCGTGGGTGGCGACAAGCTCGATGGCTTGCTCGCACTCGATACGCTTCAAATCGAACTCGGTTTCGGCCTCGTCAGCCTTGCGGACCAACGCAAGGGCGGCGATCTGCTCGAGCGCATCACCGGCATTCGCCGCAATTTCGCCCAGGAAATGGGGGTCATCATCCCGCCCGTGCGCTTGCGCGACAACTTGCAGTTGGGTGCCAACGAATATCGTTTCCTGCTCAAGGGCAACCAGGTGGCCCGCAGCGAAATCCTGCCCGGCTACTGGCTGGCGATGAATGCCACCAACAGCAAGACGGTGCTCAAGGGCGTGCCGACGGTGGAACCGGTGTTTCAGTTGCCCGCGACGTGGGTCACCGATGCCGAGCGCAAAAACGCTGAAGCCAGCGGCTTCACGGTCGTCGATGCGCCGTCCGTGCTCGTCACCCACTTGAGCGAGTCCATCAAACGCAACGCGCACGAGATCCTGACCCGTCAGGATGTGCAGACGTTGCTCGACAATCTTAAGCAGACGCACGCCACGGTGATCAACGAGTTGATCCCCGGCTTGCTGTCCGTCGGCCAGATTCAGCGGGTGTTGCAGAACCTGCTCGCCGAGGGCGTCTCGATTCGCAACCTCGCCAGCATCCTGGAGAAGGTCAGTGATTACGCGACCGCTTCCAAGAATCCGGACGAGCTCTCGGAACACGCCCGGCGGGCCTTGGGTGCGCAGATTGCCCGGCCTTATCAGCAGGACAGCGGTGCCATCAAAGCCATCACGCTCGATCCGAAACTCGAACAAGCGCTCTCGCAGGGTGTGCGCCAGAACGCCAATGAAGTCGCGCTGACGATGGAGCCGCGGATTGCCCGCCATCTCATCGACCGGCTCTCGAAGCTGATTCAGCAGATGATCTCCAACGGCATCCAACCGGTCGTGCTGTGTTCGCCGCAGATCCGGCTCGGCTTCCGGCGCTTCTTTGAATCGACCTTCGCCGACCTCGCGGTGTTGAGCTATGCCGAGATTCCCAACCGCGTCGAAATCCAGAACGCCGGCATGGTGACCGGCCTGGAAAATTGAACTGAGCGCCCATGAAGATTTATCAATTCATCGCCGACAACGCCGCCCAGGCGGTGGAACAGATCCGTCGCCAGTTGGGCCCGCGCGCCGTAGTCCTTAATATCCGGCAGCTCCCGGCCGAGGGTTTCTCACGGCTTTGGTCCAAGCCCCGCATCGAAGTGCTGGCGGGCGTGGAGCCGGTCGAAGTCTTGCCGGTCGCTGAACCCGTGGCCGCCAATACTGGGCATCGGCTCGATGTGCAGGATGATCCGGCGAGCATTGGGCCCGGGGGATTGACGCCTGAGCCCGCGGAGCCGCCGCCGACAGCGCTGTTGAACGCGTCCGATTTGTTTGCCCGCCAGAGCCGTGCAACCGTCGGGGAACCGGTGAAGCTGAGCGGCTCAGATGCCGGCTGGCGCTTGCCGGGTGTTTTGCAGGACATGGGGCTCGCGCCGATCCACGTGCATCAATTTTGCGATCGACTGCAAACCCGTCATGGCGAGCGCCCCCCGGCGTCGTTGCGGGAGGAGATCTCGATGGCCTGTTCCGTCTTGGCCGAGTTTTGGGATGGCAAGCCCCTGGCCCCGACGGGTTCGTCCGTGCATGTCTTTGTCGGTCCGTTTGGCGCCGGCAAGACCACCGTGATTTGCAAATGGCTCACCCAAGCGACGCTGTTGGCCGGCCACTCGGCGCGGGTCTGGCGGCTGGATGGCGGGACGGCCAACACGGGTGAGTCACTGAGCGTTTACGGCGAAATTCTCGGCGTGCCGGTGGCGCGCTCGTTGACTTTTGGTGAGGGCGCACCGCCGGACGTCGGGTTCATCGACCTGCCGGGGGTGGATTGGCGGGATGCGGCGGCGGTGCGGGATCTGGCGCGGCGCCTGACGGATCTGCCGCCGGCGCAAGTTCACCTCGTTCTGAACGCTGCGTATGAATCGTCGATCCTGCTCGCGCAGGCGCAGGCCTTCCGCCAGTTGCCCGTCCAGGACATCATCCTCACGCATCTCGACGAGGAACAGCGCTGGGGCAAGCTGTGGAATCTGGTGTTGGGAACAAACTACAGGGTGGGCTGGTTGAGCGCCGGGCAAAATATACCGGGCACATTCGTCGCGGCGACGGCGGGGGAGATCCTGACGCGGCAGTTTGCGGTCAAATAGCGGGGTTTCGCGTGCTTTAGCCGGCGAAAACCGGCTGGCAACCCAGCTGCTAAGCGATTGCAAACGTTTCTTTAACCATGAAATCGCTGATGATCTTGGGTGGACTTTTGGGATTCGGAATCGGCGTTTCGATTGGGTTGCTGCAGCACAGTGATTGGTCATCGATCCTCTGGCGTTCGGCGGTCGTCGCCTACGGAACCGGGTGGTTGATGCGCTGGTGGGGCCAGGTGTGGCTGCAGGGCCTGAAAGAAGTGGGAGAAGAACGGCTTGCCGTCGCCCGTGCCAAGGCGACCGAAGCCGAACGCAAGAGCAGCAAACACTAGCCTGAACCATGAAAGCCACTGCCGAACCTCCAACCATCGAAAGCCCCGAAAGCATTCGTAGCGTCCCGCCCAAACCGGCCCCCGTTCCCACCCGGGAAGCCCTGTGGAAACGCTACGCCAAAGCCCGCCCCGGCAGCGCCGTCGAAGAGCAGCTCGTCGAACAATACCTGCCGCTCGTCAAGACGGTCGTTGGCCGGCTGGCGATGACGCTCCCTTCGCACGTGGACATTGAAGATCTTTACAGCGCCGGTCTCGTCGGCTTGCTCAACGCCATGCGCAACTTCGATCAGCGCAACGGCACCAGCTTTGAGACCTACGCCCGGCTGCGCATCCGCGGCTCCGTCTTTGATGAACTGCGGAAGATGGACTGGGTGCCCCGCTCAATCCACGACAAGGCCCGCAAGATTCAGGCGGCCATGGTAATGGTCGAGCAATCCAAAGGGCGCGCGCCGACCGATGTCGAGATGGCCAAGGCGCTTAACATCTCCGTGGAAGATTACGAGCAGTGGATCAAGGACGTGCGGCCCGCGACCTTCATCTGCCTCGACGCCGCGTCCGGTCCGGATTCGGACGATGGGCCCGCGCAGTACGAGACCATCGCGGATCCCGCCTGGGTCGATCCGGTGGAGCAGACTTCGCGGCGCGAGATGACCCGCTTGATCGCCGAGCGGCTGGATCAATTGCCCGAGATGCAGCGCAAGGTGCTCGCGCTTTATTACTTTGAAGACATGCGGCTGCGGGAAATTGCGGAAGCCTTCGGGCTGACGGAATCCCGCATTTGTCAGATTCACTCACAGGCGATCCTCGCGATCCGGTCGTATCTGAACCGGTTCGACGTGGCTTTCGGTGAGTAGTGGCTCCTACCTCCAATAGCTCATGCTGATCATCATTGGCGCCATCATCGTGCTCGGGTCCGTCCTCGGCGGCTTCGCGATGGGCGGCGGCAGCCCGAAGGCGTTCCTGCACCTTTCGGAATGGGTCGTGATCGTCGGGTCCGCGGCGGGCGCGCTGGTGATCATGGCCCCCAAGAAGGTGCTGCTGGACATGGTCAAGATGACCATCATGTGCCTTAAGGGCGCCCCCTTCAGCAAGGCGGCCTATGAGGAATTGCTCAAGGCGCTCTACGAACTGTTCCTGCTCGGCCGGCGTAACGGGATGATCGCGCTGGAAGAGCACGTGATGAACCCCGGCACCAGCAACATCTTCTCGAAATATCCGACCTTCATCAACAACCACCATGCGGTGGAATTCCTGTGCAGCGGCCTCAAGCCGATCATTGACGGCAAGATCAAACCCGATCAGCTCAAGATGCTGCTCGAGACGGAGATCCGCACCGTCGAAGATGAATCCCACTCGCCGATCGATGTGTTGACGAAAACGGCCGACGCGATGCCGGGCTTCGGGATCGTGGCCGCCGTGCTGGGCATCATCCTGACGATGGCCGCGATCAGCGGCCCGCCCGAGATCATCGGGCACAAGGTCGCCGCCGCGCTGGTCGGCACGTTCCTGGGCATTTTGATATCCTACGGCTTCCTCAACCCGCTCGCCGTGAACATGCACTTCGTTTCGCAGGCGGAGCACGCCTATAATCGCTGCATCGCCAATTCCGTCATCGGGTTTGCCAACGGTATGGCGCCGGTCATGGCCGTGGAGGTTGCGCGCCGGGGCCTGCCCACCGACGTGAAGCCTTCCGCTGAAGAGCTGGAAGCCATGTTGAAATCGCTCAACACCAAGTAAGCGGTTTGCCTATGAGCCGAACCCCCATCGCCGGCCGCGCAATCAAAGGAGTGCCCCGCCATGGCTGGTAAAGGTGGCGGTGGAGCCTGGAAGGTGGCCTATGCGGATTTCGTGACCGCGATGATGGCTTTGTTTCTCGTGCTCTGGCTGACGGCGCAGACTCCGGACGTCCGGCAGGCGGTCGCCCGTTCCTTCACCAGCCCCTTTTCGTCGCCCGACGAACCCAAGACCGGACTGATGGATTCGCCTGAATCTCGGGTCGACAATGATCCAAAGAAGGGGGACTACGCGCTGGCTGCTGCCGTGGAGCTCTCGGTCCTCAAGCGGTTGAGCCAGCAAATCTTCGAGGCGCTGAACTCGAACCACAGCGAAGACATTTCCACGGTGGTGCAGGTGCATTTTGATGACAGCAACCTGCGCATCAATGTTTTTGACCGTCCCACGCATCCGATCTTCGAAGCGAACACCGCCCAACTCACGAAGTTCGGCGAGTTCATTTTCTCCACCCTCGCGTGGCAGGTCGTGCATTTCCCGGACAAGCTGCTCGTGCAGCTCGAAGGGCACGCGCTGCCCCAGGAAACCTCGGGCCGCCCCGAGGAAGGACCGTGGGAGCTCTCGCTCGATCGCGCCAACGCCGTGCGGCGCATGCTCGTGAACTACAATGTCCCGGCCGAGCGCGTCCGCAATGTCACCGGGTTCGGCGCGGCCCGCCCGTTGAACCGCGACAAACCTCTGGATGAAGCCAATCGCCGGGTTTCGTTGATTCTCAAACTGCGATGAGCCCCACCTTGCAACACGTCAATCACGGGAGGGGCTGCTGATGGCCGGCGGCGGTGGAGCTTGGAAAGTCGCCTACGCGGACTTCGTGACCGCGATGATGGCGTTGTTTCTCGTGCTGTGGCTGGTCTCGCAGGACACCTCCGTGCGCGAAGCCGTGGAGCGGGCGTTCCGTTCGCAGTACGTCACGACCGGCACCGGCTCGTCGTCGATGATCACCGATACCGAAAAAAGGAAAGTGGATGCGGTTGGCGAATCGAATAACTCGGACTCACCGCTCGAAGCGGCCGTGATGAGCCGGGTGATTGACCAACTCCAGTCGCTCAACGTGCCCAGCGAAGGGGAGAACCAGCCCGTCAAGCTGAACATCACGCCCGAGGGAATCGAGATCAGCGTTTTCGACCGCGCCAAGCGGCCGTTGTTTGTCGGTGATACCGAGAAGCTCACCATGTATGGACGGTGGGTATTTTCCACACTCGCCTGGCCCATCGCCGAGAATCGGGATGCCCGCATCGAACTGGCCGGTCACACCCCCCGCGGGTTCGGCCCGGGTCAGACCAACTACACCGCTTGGGAGCTCTCCGCGGACCGCGCCAAAGTCGCCCGGCGCTTGCTGGCCCGTTACGGCGTGCGCGATTCACAAATCGCCCGGGTGACCGGTTTCGGTGACACGCAGCCCGTCCCCGGCACGGATCCCGCCGCGGAGGAGAATCGCCGCGTCACCGTCTTGCTCCGCATCCCCTCGCCACTTGATGCCATCCAGGGAAATTCGCCATGAATCCTCGCTTCAAACCCCTCATCTCACCGGCTGCTGAAACGGGCGCCACGCAGCGGCCCTTCAGCTTGAAGATCGTTTCCGCCGAGTCAACCGCCGCGCCCTTCCGGCCGCTCTCGAGCGTTTTGCCGGCTGCCAAAGGCGCTGCCGCCAGCGCCGGCCCGGGGTTCGACCCGGAGGGAGTCGTGGACCCGAAGCTCGAGCTCAAGCGCCAGGGCGACAAGCTCACCCGCATCAGTGTTACTTGTAATTGCGGCCGCCTGCACGAGATCGAGTGCGAGTATTGACGGCGCCGCGAAATCGTCCTCGTTCTCGTCGTCGCCATCGAAAATAGCGGACTTCGATTTGCGGGAAGCTCGCGGGTTTCGCCAGGACGGGATAGCCGCCATCGAATCACACTTCCCCCTTCGCCTGTCTTCCCGTTCAATCGCCGCCCGTGAGCGGCATTCAACTCACCGATCAACTCCTGGCCAACGCCGGCGGCTGGCAGGCCATGAAGGAAGCGCGCGCCCTGCACGCCGCGGGCCGCGTGCTGTCCGCGACGTGGAATCCGCCGCGCCTGACGGGCGAGGTCCAGAGCGGGACCGGCGTGATCAAGAGCGGCCTGCTCATCAAGGACGCGCTCAGCATCGAGAACCTCTGCCCGTGCAAAGAGTCGCGGCAATGGGGGAAAATTTGCGCCCACGCCCTCGCGGTCGGGATCGAAATGCTCAACCCATCCGCGGGCAGCAGCCGACGTGAGGAGGCGGTGGGATCGAATTCCGAACTCCGAATTCCGAACTCCGAACCAACGCCGAAGGCGATTCCGCCGCCGCTAACTCTCGCGCCTGATGGCGCGTCGCTGCAACTCGCCGTTATCCTGCCGCCGAACTTCAGCCAGGCCCTGGCGTCGGGCAATGTGTCGGTGTTCTTCGAAGCCGTGCGGGGCAATCGCCGGCTGCCGCTCGCCGCTTTGGATCGCGCGGCAACTTACACGCTCCCGTCGGACCAGACGCCGCTGCTTGAACGAATCGTGGCCTGGGCGAAGGGCGAGTTGCCCGCGACGCTGACACTGAGCTGCGAGCAACTCGCGGAACTCTTGGCACTGCTACCGGCGGGTATAACAAGCTTCGGGCGCAAGGAAGCGGCCGTGATCAGCGAAGAACCATTCGCGGTAAGTGTGAAGGCGACGTTACTGGATTCGGGAGAGATCAAGCTAACAGCGGAGCTCCCCACGAACCGGAAGGGCGACATTCCAGTCGCCCATTCACGCCCCGCGGCGACAGGAATGTCGCCCGTCCGTTCGCTGCCCGTGATCATTCCCGGCGCCACGACCTGGGTGTTGCAGGGCGCGACCTTCTCCCGACTCTCCCTGCCCGGCGGCTCACTTGCGCTGTTGCAAGGTCCGCAGGTGCTGTCGCGTGATCAAGTGCCGGGCTTCCTGCAAAACGAGTTTCCCGTGCTGGCCGCCACCGGATCGATCACGGCTGATTTCTCGCCCGATGATTTTGAGATCATCGTCGAGCCGCCAGTGATTCGCCTGGAGCTCGAAGGCGGTTTGGCAAAACTGCGTGCAAAGTTGTCGGCCGTTTATCGCTTCACCGATGGTGGTAGGGCGAGGCTCCTGCCGAGCCACATTCTCTCGATTGATCAGAGCTCGGCCGGAGCCGCGCCCTACCGAAAAGCTGCGAACGAAACCACCGTTGCCGATGTAATTCTCCCTCTGCCCGATCCAGGTAGGAGCCGACGTGAGGAGGCTCTGACTTCTCCTGCGGCCGTGAAACAGAGCATCGTCACGGCGGCTCCCACCAATTGGCTGCCGGATTTACACAACTTGCGACGCTACCGCCTCCGCGATTCCGCCGCTGAACGCGACGCCCTTGCCCGCCTTGTGCGCGCCGGTTTTGAGCTGCCGGACAAGGAAGGTCTCCTTCAGTTGTCCGGCCAGGACGCCGTGCTCACGTTCTTCGCCCGCGATTATCCACGCCTGCAAAGCGAGTGGCAGGTCACGTTGGAGGAACGGCTCGACTGGAGCCTAAACAAGAACGTCGAACGCATCGCGCCGCGCTGTGAGGTGCGGCCGTCAGGCAGCGGCGAGCAGTGGTTCGACTTCGGCGTGCAGTTCGAGACCGCTGGCGGCGAGAAGTTCACCAACGCGGACATCCAGTCGCTCGTGCGCGGTGGGCGTTCGCACACGAAATTGCGCAACGGCAAGTTCGCCCTGCTCGACACCGGCGCCGTCGAGGAGTTGTCGGAGATCTTGATCGACGCCGCTCCCAAACAGGAAGCCGGCGGCTATCGTTTCCGCAACGAGCAGGCCGCCTATCTCAACGAAACCATCGGCGGCAAACTCGGCTGGCCGGTCGCAGCGCCGACGGCGTGGCAGGAACGCGTCACCGGCGGGGCCGGGGAACTCAAGTTGGACTTCGGCCCGCTCGCCGACGTGTTGCGTCCGTATCAAATGGACGGCGTGCGCTGGCTGCACAAACTCCGCGCGAACGGTTTTGGCGGCATCCTCGCCGATGAAATGGGCCTCGGCAAAACCCTCCAAGCGCTAGCGCATGTCGCCCTCCAACGTGCTGCCGGCTGCCAGCCAGCAGAGCAAAGTTTAGCCGGCAGCTTGCCGGCAAAAGGCAGAACTTTGAAAAGCGCGGTCGCTCCCTTGGGGAACAAGCTGCCCCCCACACCCTGTCTCGTCGTCTGCCCCACGAGCCTCGTCTTCAACTGGCAGGCCGAAGCCGCGAAGTTCGCCCCGCACCTCCGTGTGCTCGCGCTCCAGGGCCCCCATCGCCACGCGCACTTCTCACGCATCACGGAACACGACTTAGTCATCACAAGCTATGCCCTGATCCGCCGTGATGCGGAAGCCTATCGCGCGGTCGAGTTCGACACCGTCATTCTCGACGAAGCGCAGCACATCAAGAATCGTCAGTCGCAAAATGCCCAAGCCGTGAAGTCCATCCGCTGCCGGCACCGGCTCGTGCTCACCGGCACGCCGATGGAAAACTCCGTGCTCGATCTCTGGTCGATCTTCGACTTCCTCATGCCCGGCTATCTCGGCTCAGCGACGGACTTCCGCGAGCGCTACGAGCTGCCGCTCAGCAAGGGCCGCGATCCCGTTCTGCAGGATCGCCTCAGCCGCCGCGTCCGACCGTTCCTCCTGCGCCGGCTCAAGCGCGACGTGGCGAAGGAGCTGCCGGCGAAGCTCGAGCAGATCAGCTTCTGCGAACTCACCTCTGAGCAGCGGGCCGTCTATCAACAAGTGCTCGAAGCCGGACGCAACGAAGTGCTCGCCGCCGTCGGCAAGGAAGGTTTCGGGAAAAGCCGGATGGTCATCTTCACCGCGCTGCTGCGGTTGCGACAGATTTGCTGCGACCTGCGCCTGCTCTCGCTCGACGCCGCGAAGATCAAGGAACCGTCCGGCAAGCTGGAGCTGTTCGGCGAGCTACTGGAGGAGATCATCGACGGAGGCCATCGCGCGCTCGTGTTCAGCCAGTTCACCTCGATGCTCGCGCTGTTGAAGGAGCGCCTCGCCGCCGAGTCCATCGACTACTGCTACCTCGACGGCTCGACGAAAGATCGCGGCGAAGTGGTGCGCGCGTTTCAAGCGGGCCGCGCGCCGGTGTTTCTGATCAGCCTCAAGGCCGGCGGCGTGGGCCTCAACCTGACCGCCGCCGACACCGTGGTGCATTTCGATCCGTGGTGGAATCCGGCCGTCGAGGATCAGGCCACCGACCGCGCGCACCGCATCGGCCAGCGCCGCGTGGTGACCAGCTACAAGCTCATCACGCGCGACACCGTCGAGGAGAAGATCCTGAAATTGCAGCAGAAGAAACGCGACGCCATCCAGGCCGTCTTCGGTGACGAAACCGCCCTCACCGAAGCCCTAACCTGGGATGAAGTGCAGGACCTGTTTGGGTGACAAGAATCCAGCGCTCGAATGGTTTGCGGCCGGGCGGGGGGCCGGTTTAGCGTATCGGCTACCGGAACTTCCGCACGAGGAAGTAAAGCCCCAGCACAACGGCGAGGGCGATGCCCGCCTTGATGTAACGCGCGCGCGGGATCGGCTGGAGCGTCCGCGGCTCTCCGCTTTCTGCCGGGCGTTCCGCAATCTCGGAGCTCGCCAGATCAGCTTTCTGCTGTTCACATTTTCCAATGATGCGGTAGAGCCGATTGATCTCCACCATCTCCACGTCAGATAATCGCTTCTTGGGCAGGGCGCGGTTGGTGTAGAAATACTTGGTCATCGGGTTGAACTCCAATTGCCGACCGACCCAGGCCAGGCCGGGATTCAAATTCGAGGTGACGTAAGGTGAATTGTCGTACGCGCTCGTGTCTTGAGTCTGTCGGACATCGACGCTGTTGAAGTCCGGCTTCGTCGCGCCCTCGTGAAACCAGCCGGGCTGGAAGAGGCTCACCTTCATGGCGGCGGTGCGGCGAACGGCGGCGACGGGTTGGTTCACGATGACGTTCACCTTCTGAATTGCCTCGTCCATTTCCGTTTTGAGCGCGGCCAGTTTGGCCTGCTTGTCCGGAGCGCCGGGCGTCGGCGCGTCGGCCGCCGTGGTCACTCCCACGAGCCCGTGGAGCCCCACTGCCAGCGCGCAGAATATCACCAACGCTCGGGCGATGAGGCCGGACCGGCGGCTGACTCCAGGAACTGACAAGCCACGCGGGCACCGTTGAATATTCATAATATGAAGCGGCAATGTTTCATCCACCGGTGACGGAGTGACCCTATGAAAGGCGACTATCGAGATCAACTCTTTCGCTCCGGAAGAGGAAGGGGCTTCCGCGACTTGGGCGATTAGCAGCGAAGAATTCTTTGGCCAGCGCGAGTGGCGTCCTTATGCTCGCGGCTCCATGTCTGAAGCCGGCCGCACTGAACTGACCTTCCGCTACGAACGCTTCCGCGCCGTCACCGCGGGGATCATCGAGACGGCCGGGACGACGTTTCTGTTGCTGATCGCCGTCCGCTGGTTCGAGGCGGGCGCGACGGCGAAGTCCATGCTCGCCGCCGGTTCGAGCATCGGCCTTTTACTTTCGCCATTGGTGGTGTCCTTCGTGGCGCACCGGGGCTGGCCGGCGGCGCAAGCTGCGGCCAAAGTGTTTTGGGTGGGAGCGGTTGCCTTTGCCTTGGCGGCGGTCCTGCCCGCCTTGCCCGTGTTCGTGTTGCTCTCCACCCTGGCGATGACGTGTTCCGCCGCCGCGTTGCCGTTGCTGACCCAGATTTATCAGGACAACTACCCGGCAGCGCGGCGCGGGCGTTTGTTCTCGCGGACGTTCATCATCCGGATTGCGACGGCCGTTGTGTTCAGCTGGCTGGCGGGTGAATTCCTGTCGCGCTGGTTGGAATGGTTTCGCGTCTTGCTGGGGTTGTTCGCCGTTTGCTTTGCGGCTGGTGGCTGGTGCGTCGCGCGGATTCCTTCGCGGCCGCTCTCCAACGACGGCGGCTCGCATCCGTTGCGGGCGATGCGTTTCGCGCGCGAGGACGCGTTGTTTCGACGGACGTTGATCAGTTGGATGATCCTCGGTTTCGCCAATCTGATGATGCTGCCGCTGCGCGTCGAATATCTGGCCAACTCCGCGCATGGCCTGGTGCTGAGCGTGCTGGCTGTTACGATCTACAGCGAAGTGCTGCCCAACATCGCGCGCCTGTGCCTGAGCCCGGTCTGGGGCTGGCTGTTCGATCACATGAACTTCTTCGCCCTGCGCGCGTTGCTGAACCTGGGCTTCACCATCGGTATCGTGGCGTTCTTTGTGGGCAACTCGACCACCGGGCTGGTCATCGGTGCGGTGGTTTATGGCATGTCGCGCGCGGGCGGCGACGTCGCGTGGAGCTTGTGGGTGACGAAGCTCGCGCCGCCGGATCGCGTGGCCGATTACATGTCGGTCCACACCTGCCTGACCGGCGTGCGTGGTGTGCTCGCGCCGGTGGTCGCGTTCCATGCGCTGCAACATTTCTCGCTGGCGGCGATGGGCTGGTTCAGCGCCGGCTTGATGGTGCTCGCCACGGTGCTGCTCCTGCCGGAGATCAAGACCCTGCGCGCGCGGCGACCTGGTCAGCCATTGGTGGAAGAAGTGTCGGAATGACTTGGGTCGCTCAGTCGCGGTCAGGCCTCGACTGTCTTGGGCTCCGCGTCCTTCTCAAGCGGCGTGACTGGGTCGATGAAGAGCCAGAAAAAAGCGCCGAGGAAATAGATGACCGAGGAGATGGCGAACACGAGCTCCCAGTTTTTGGTGATGCCGGTGGCGGTGGTCACGGTGGTGGCGGTCAGGACCCAGCCCACGACCATCGGGCCGGCCATGCCGCCGAAGTTGCCCATCATGTTCATGCTGCCGGAAACGGTGCCGGCGAATTTGCCGCCGATGTCCATGCAGGAAGCCCAACTGCCCGGCATGGTCAGGTCGTTGCAGAAGCTCGCCATGCCCATGGCCAGCATCGCGAGCAGGGGATCCTGAATGTAAAAAGAAGTCATGAGCAGTGCGGAAGCCCCGGCTAATCCGATGAAGCCAAAGGAGCGGCGGACGACCAGTACGCGGCAACCGCGCGCAATCAAGCGGCTGGCGACCACCCCGGCAAAGAGGGAACCGAAGCCACCGAAGAAAAGGGGCACTCCCGCCAGCACGGCCTTGAGGATCGGCTGGATCAGATCGGGTCGGACGGAGCCTTCCATCTGCGTGGCCAGCCAGCTCAGAAACTGGTTGTTGAGGATCGGCCGGCCGTTGGTGTTGAGATAATCCGGCAGCCAGGTGACGAAAAAGTACCAGCCGTAGCTCAGGCAAAAGTACTGGCCCCACAGAAACCACATGCTTGGGCGCGTTACCAGCGTGAGCCAGGGGACGTGGCCGTGCCCATGAACGTTGTGTTCGTTCTCTTTCAGCAGTTCGAGCTCGGCGGCATTGACCCCTTTGTGATCGCGCGGATTGTCGCGGAACCAGAAAAAGAAGATGACCGCCCAGACCACACCCAACAGGGCAAAAATCTGAAATGCCGTCCGCCAATTCACAAAGGCGAGAACGATCACCACGAGCAGCGGCGTAAACGCTCCGCCCCACCGCGCGCCCATCCACATGAGTGCCTGCGCCCGGGTGCGTTCGTCTTTCGGCAGCCAGGTGCTGAAGGCTTTGGTCAGGTTGGGGAAGCAGCCGGCTTCACCCGCACCAAATAGAAAGCGCGTCACCCACATGGAGCCGTAACTCCAGGCCCAGCCGGTCGCCGCGGTGAAAAACGACCACCAGAGGACCACCCGCACGAGCACCTTGCGCGCGCCGATCCGGTCGCCCAGCCAGCCGGTGGGGATTTCAAACAAGGCGTAGGCCATGCCGAAGGCGGCGAAGATGGCGCCCATCTGCGCGTCGGAAAATTTCATCTCCGTGGCGATGTCGCCCTTGGCTTGGGAGATGGCCACGCGATCGATGTACTGGATCACCGCCAGGATGATGGCGAACGCAATGACCCAATACCGGGTGCGGCTGGGTTTC
The DNA here is from genome assembly GCA_031362805.1 of bacterium. Taxonomy (GTDB): domain Bacteria; phylum Verrucomicrobiota; class Verrucomicrobiia; order Limisphaerales; family RI-55; genus RI-55. The sequence continues at coordinate 13,971 of JANLTG010000126.1, read as the reverse complement.
ATCTGGGCAGCGGACGCGGGATCGCCGGAGCGGGTGACGGGTGTCATGGGTGCGCGGACCCTACCTGATCACCTTGCCGCTCGGCAAGGAACGGCTGCGGCTGAGTTGTAAATTTTGCGAGTGGAGAATTTCGTGGACGCCAACCGGGCAGGTGGTTGATCCGGGATTTTCTGGACAGGCACGTGACGGCGTCTGCATGGTGGAAACGTCGTCCGGCGGCGTGGTGATTTGCGGTCTGTACCGTCGCGAATTTGCCAAGTGGATAGCCTGGCTGTGTATCCACTGAAACCTGCCCGGCGACATGTTGCATGGACAAAATGGCCGTTTCACCCTTGGGTGTCTTTCGCAATAGCACCCCCCGCTTGCTCCAGCGAGGAATTGATCTGCGGCTCTCGTCCGAACTTGTTTTCGAACTTGTTTCCGAACAGCCGCCACTCCGGAAGGATGGCTCGTGGGGGAGGGCGTTCAGGTTCTTTCCCGCCCGCTTCAACAGGCGAATCGGATCGCCCGCCAGCGTCGGCCCGATGATTGATGCCAGCGGTTGCCCGCCCTCTTGGCCAATACGCCCTGCCGTCAGATCAGAACGAGAATCGATAGCCCGCGCTGATCAGGTGGACGCTGAATTCGTAGTGACCGTTGAACGCGGGGTTCTGGTTGGTCGTGATGTCCCGGTCATTGTAGAGGACGAGGCCATAGGCCAGCTCAACCCGGCTCCGACCCCACGCGTATTCGAGCGAAGTGGTCACTACGTTTTGATCCGAGTCCGGGATGGTGGGCGACAGGGTTTCATCCGGGATCGGCGTCATGTAATACTGGTAACTCGCGCGCAGCGTGAAGGCGTCGTTGATCCGCCAATCGCCGCCGACGCCAAACGTGAAGGTGTCATCCCAGTCCTGATTGATGCTGCTGGGCAGGAGTGGCGGCGGCGCGCCGACGTTGATAGGCAACGACTGGAAGTTGGAGAATTGGAGCCACTCGATGTCGGCACCGACGCGCACCCGGTCGTTGACTTGAAAGCCGTAACCGAGCGTCACGATGTCCGGGAAAGTGATCGAACTGCCGAAGGACGACTCGGGTGCGCCCACGGGAAAGCCCGCAGGGAAGTTGCTCACTTCAAAATCTCCGTCGTAGTCCACCGTGGTCTGCGAGCGATAAACGGCGGCCAGGCGGTGACGATCGGCGAACTGCCACGTCAGGCCGAGATTGCCGCCCACCCCGATGCCATCACCCCGCGCGCTCAGTTCGCCATCCGGCGCGGCGGCATTGCTGGTGATCAACGCCCAGGGATAGAGCTGCTTGAGGCTGAGCTCGGACCACATGACATCGAGGCCCATGCCGAGGCTGAGTTGCTCGCTGATTTTCCAGGCGAATGTGGGGTTCAAGTTGATCGTCTTGAGTTCGGTGAACCAGGCCGCAGTGTAGCGAAAGGCGCCGTTCTGGTCCCACTCGTTCGACAATCCAAACGGCGAATGAAGCCCCAGACCAACCACGAATCGATCATCCTTGAGCGGTGCGGCCGCATAAAACGCGGGCAGGTACTTCCAGGGATCCACCGTGTGGGCGGTGCCGCCGGCACCCTCGTATTCAACGCCGATGCGGACGGCCATCAGCGAGGCCGAGGCGTCGAGCCCTTTGAGGCCCGTCAGGTTCGCGGGATTATGCGTGACGGCGGTGGCGTCTTCGACATGGGCGGCGCGAGCGCCCGAGCGGCCCAGCCCGTAAGTGCCGGGCGGCGGATTGCGCAACCCTTCGGCCGTGACAGTTCCCACGGCGATCGTGGTGAGCAGACCGATCGCCACCGGGTTTGCCGAACGGCGGCCAACGTTAAAGGGTCCCTGCGCGCGGAAAGTTTTTGGGCTCATGGAAACGTATTTGTGGGAAACAAGACGAAGGACGCAAGCTCCCATTTTTTTCCAACGGTGACAATTTCTGCGGGGCAAGTCTCAGCGCATTTGATATACCCGACTGGCGAGCATGGATAACAAACCGGCCTCTACTACCGGCGCGCTGCGCGACAGCTTTATTGTCTGTCGCAACAGTCAGGGGGCGCAGGTGCGCGCCACGACACTGCGGTTGACGCGGCACGCGGTGGTGTTCGAGGTGTACAACCCGTACAGCATCGTCCAGTTGTCCGAAGTGTTGAGTGAGTTCCAGATTTTCATCGGCGACAAGCTGATGTACTCGGGCCGGGGAGTGGTCAGCAATCTGTTGAACACCGGCATCCTGCTCGTCTGCGAGGCCTCGCTCGACGAAGCGTGGCTGGATATCGACCTGTTCGCACCGATGCAGCAGAAGGATCGGCTGAAGGCGGAGGTCACCGAGTTCATCCGGGAATGGGAAAAGTTCTATCAAGTCATGCCGGCCTTCAAAGTGGTGGTGTCGGATCTGCAATCATTTCTCGTCGATCTGCGGCGATGGATGGAGCAGGTGGAGATGGGCGTGCGTGCGCAGCCCTCGGGCGACCGGCGGGAGAGCGAACGCGAGATCATCCACGAACTGGAGGCGCCGGTGTTTCCGGAGCTGGCGCCGCTCTTCCAACGCTTCGAGCACACGAGCGCACTCATTGGCGAAGAGCTGCGGCCGGCGCACGGCATGTTCGCCAAGCGCCAATTGCATCCGATCGTCTCCTGCGCGCCGTTCTTCTTCCGCAGCTGGCAGAAGCCGTTGGGCTACGCGGGTGATTACGAAATGGTCAACATGATGGTGCGCGATCCGTACGAAGGGAGCAGCATGTTCGCGAAATTGTTGAACAGCTTCTTTCTTAAGACGCCGCCGGTCGTGGCCCATCGCAACCGCATCACGCACATGGCCCGGCGGTTGAGCGAGGAAACCCAGCGCTGTGTCCGCGAAGGTCGGCGGCTGAAAGTCTTCAATCTCGGCTGCGGACCCGCCCAGGAGATTCAACAGTATCTGCGCGAGGACCCCGGCTCGGATCAGGCTGACTTCACGTTGCTCGATTTCAACCAGCAGACCGTGGACTATGCCGGGCGCATGCTCAATGAAGTGAAAACTCGGGCCCACCGCGCCACCGGCATTGAAACGGTCTTGAAATCCGTGCATCAGATCCTCAAGGAATCCGGACGATCGGGCGGAGTGCTGGAGCGGGGCGGTTACCAGATGGTGTATTGCGCCGGGCTTTTCGATTATCTCTCCGAGCGCATCTGCAAACGCCTGATGAATATCTTTTACGATCTCCTGGCGCCGGGCGGGCTGCTGCTGGTCACCAATGTCGAGGCGGGGAACCCAAGTCGCAACTGGATGGAGTACGTCACGGAGTGGCATCTGGTCTACCGCTCCCGTGAGGAGTTGCTCGCCCTGGCGCCCGATGGCGTGGCGCGCGAAAACTGCGAAATGCTCGCGGAAGATCTGGGCGTCAACATCATCCTGGAAGTGCGCAAGCCGCTGGGAACCGGCCCATGAATGCCAACAGCCAGGCGATCTTTGACGAAGCCTACGCCACCCACGAGCGACGGGTGCAGGTGCAGAATTATCGGGTCGCTTGTGTGCTGGGGATCATTTTCATGCCGGCGGGCATCAGCCTGGATTGGTTCGTCTATGAAGCTCAGGTGCGGGTGTTCTTCGTCGGCCGGTTGGTGAGCTCGGCGCTGCTCGCGGTGGTTTGGTTTCTCTTGGGCACGGACTTCGGCCGCCGCTGGTATCGGGCGCTGGGGTTGGTGGAGGTGTCGATTCCCGTCGTGTGCATCTCGTGGATGATCGCTTTGGCGGATGGCGCGACCTCGACCTACTACGCCGGCCTCAACATCGTGCTCATGGGCGCGGGCATCGTTCTGCGGTGGGGGTTGGTGGATAGCCTGGTTCTGCTGGCCATCGCGTTGGTCTCGTACCTGGTGGCTTGCTTCGCGCACCCGCTGGTGGATTCGCGCGCCCTGCCATTGTTCGACCCCTCAATCCGTCCCGCTTTCTTCAACAATCTCTATTTTCTAATTGTCACCGGAGTCTTCATTGCCACTGGCAACTATTTCTTCAGCCGGAACCGGTTTACCGAATTCCAACTGCGCTATCAGCTCGACCAGAACCGGGCGGAATTGGAGGCGACCAACGCGCGGTTGCGCGAGCTCGACGAAGCCAAGAGCCGGTTCTTTGCGAATATCAGCCACGAGCTGCGCACGCCGTTGACCCTGCTGCTGGCGCCGCTGGAAAGCATCCGCGCCCGCAGCGCCGCCGAACTGGGCCCGCAGACGCGGGACTGGCTCGATACCATGCACGCCAATGGCATGCGCCTGCTCAAGCTGATCAACGATCTGCTTGATCTGGTCCGGCTGGAGAGCGGGCAGTTGCAACTGCGACCGGAATCCTTCGGCGTGGCGGAGTTTCTGCGCGGGCTGTGCAGTGCCGTGAACAAGATGGCGGAGGACAAGCGCATCCGCCTGGTGGCCGAGATTGACGCTCAAGTCGCTTCCTTTTGGGGTGATCGCGACAAGCTGGAAAAAGTTTTCCTGAACCTGCTCTTCAACGCCATCAAGTTCACCCCCGCCGGCGGGACGATTACGTTTGGGGTTCAACCCGCCGGCACTGGTGGCCTGCGCTTTTACGTCCAGGACACGGGCATGGGCATTCCACCCGAACAGCTCCCGCATGTCTTCACTCGTTTCTGGCAGGCCGACAACTCGGCCCAGCGCAAGTATCAAGGCGTCGGCATCGGCCTCGCGTTGGTGAAGGAATTGGTCGAGGCCCATCAAGGCCGGGTCGAGGTGCAAAGCCAGGTGGCGGTGGGCACCCGGTTTGACGTGGATTTGCCGGCGCTCGAACGACAACCGGCGCTGGAGTTGGTCACCGCGACGGAAAGCAAAGCTGCTCGTGCGGTAGTCGGAGAGACCATTGCTGCCGCGACCCCGAAGGAAGATGAGTGGCTGAGCCGATTGTATCGTCGCGCCGAGTTGTTTCCAGCCCTGACCCCGGTGCAAGCATCCCTGCCCAGGCAAGTGGGCCCGACCAGCAGCGGCCAGCCGCGGTTGCTCGTGGCGGATGACGAGCCGGACATGCTTCGCTATTTGAAATCCCATCTGGATGACGAATTCCAAGTCTTGGAAGCGGTGGACGGCCGGCAGGCGATCGAACTGGCGCAACAGTACGAACCGGATGTGATTGTCTGCGATATGATGATGCCGGAAGTGGACGGCCTCGAAGTCTGCCGGCAACTTCGCCAACGGCTCACGACCGAGCATGTGCCGATCCTGCTGTTGACCGCCCGGGCGGACGAGGAAACGAAGATCGCCGCGCTCACCGCTGGCGCCAGCGATTTTCTGACCAAGCCATTTTCAACCGTCGAGCTCCGGGTCCGGGTGCGAAACCTCTGCGAATCCCACAAGCTGCAGCGCGAGCTTGCCTGGCAAAACAAGAAGCTGACCGCCACGCTCGAGCAGCTGAAAGAGACCGAGACGCAGCTCGTGCAGTCGGAGAAGCTGGCGTCGTTGGGACGCCTCAGCGCGGGCATCATCCATGAAATCAACAACCCCTTGAACTACGTGCTCACCGCCCTCCACGAGCTGAAGCGCAAACAACGGCACCTGCCCGCGGTGGAGCAGCCCGACTTCGAGGAAGTCTTGCGCGACACCGAGGAAGGCGTTTCCCGCGTGGTGCAGATCATCTCTGACCTGCGCACCTTCGCGCACCCCAACCCGATCGAGCGGGCTGAGTTCAAGGTTCGCGAACTCGTCGCGTCCTCCCTCCGGTTTTGCGCCCATGAAAGGAACGGACGAGTGGTGGTTGAGAACGCGCTGCCGGAGGAGCTGGCGATCACCGGCAACCGGCACAAGCTGGTGCAGGTGTTCGTGAACCTCTTGCAGAACTCCTTCGACGCGCTCGGCGGAAAGTCGTTTGCCGAAGGTCAATCGCCTGTGCTGCAGATCCAACATCGCGGGCGTCCCGGGTGGACGATCATCAGCGTGCGGGACAATGGACCCGGCATGGATCCCACAACCCAGGGCAAGGTCTTTGATCCATTTTTCACCACGAAGGATGTTGGCAAAGGCATTGGCCTGGGGCTAAGCATCTGCTATCAGATCATGGCCGAGCACGGCGGGCGGATCGAGGTCACGAGCGAGCTCGGCAAGTTTTGTGAATTTGCGCTGGAATTTCCTGAAGAACCGGCACCATGATACAAAGGTAACCAAGCGGAAGGACGAGGACTGTCATGCAAGCGTTTTACGATTATCGAAAATTCGCACTGCTCTACGTGGACGACGAGGAGAAGGCGCTTAAATACTTCCAACGCGCGTTTGGGGAAACCTTTCGCATCTTCACCGCGCCCAGCGCGGCGGAAGGCTTGCGGATCCTCGAAGTACACCGGGGTGAAATCGCCCTGATCCTGACCGATCAACGCATGCCTGGGGAGACGGGCGTGCAGTTTCTCGAAAAGACCCGGCAGGTGCATCCCCGCGCGATCCGCATGCTGGTGACCGCCTTCGCCGACTTGAATGACGCGATCGGCGCGGTGAACACCGGGGCGATCTACAAGTACATCACCAAGCCCTGGGATGTGCCGATGCTGGAGGTCACGATCAAACGGGCGGTGGAATTCTACATCGTGCAGCATGACCGGGATGCGTTGTTGCGGGAGAAGCTTTCCGCGCTGCACAAGATGGTGATCACCGATCGCGTGATCAGCCTGGGCGTCCTTGCGGCCGGCCTGGGCCACCACATTCGCAACGCGCTCGTCGCCATCCGCACGTTTATCGATCTCGCGCCCGAGATGCTGCACCGGGAACAGATGGATATCGATGAATTGCGGCATCCGGAGTTCTGGACCTCGTTTTACTCCAAGGTGCAGGACAAGGTAAAATCCGTCGTGGAATTGCTCGACGGACTGGATATTGCCTCGGTCGCTTCCGAGATCACCATTGAAGAGACCGTTCACTTGCCCGAAGTGGTGGCCGACATTTGGAGCGGGCAGCGAGCCGCGTTTACGGAGGCCGGCATCAATGTCGAGTTCGAGCTCCCGCCGTCGCTGCCGTCGCTGGTCGTCGATTACTCGAAGTTCCTGCGCTTGATCGAGCTGCTCTTCCGCGAGGCGCTGATCAATCTCACTGCGGGCAATACGCTTACCTTCGAAGCGCGGGTCGAGCATGCCGGTTCGGAAAACAGCGGCCTGCTTCTGCGCGTCTCCGATGATGGGCCCGGGCTGCCACCCGACGCCGTTGCCTCCTTGTTTGATCCGTTTTTTCTGCGCGTCGATGAGCCCCAAGAGTTCGGTATCAACCTGATGGGCTGTTATTTCATCGTCTATCATCACGGGGGGCGCATCGACGTGGGAACCGAGACGGGCAAGGGGTTGACGCTGGATATTCACCTGCCGCTCTCGCCCCGACCGCTCGCCGCCGAGAATGATTCCCGCGAATTTCTCTCCAAAGTCATGATGAACGATCGCCTGTGGGAGAAGCTGCTGGCGAACAATTGAACTCAAACCATGGCCCTCGAACCATCCCAACCACAGCCCGCAGTGCTGAGTGGCATCGGGGTCGAACCGGGCCGGGTGTTGCCGCCGAAGCCGGTGCTGTTGATCGTCGACGATGACGAAGGCGTGCGGGCCGCACTGCACGTCATTTTTGAACACGACTTCGAAGTCTTGCTGGCCGGCGACGGTCACGCCGCCCTGGAGAAGTTGAGCAGCCGCCAGGTGGACGTGGTGACGCTGGATCTCGATTTGCCGGAACTGACCGGCATCGAGGTGCTGGAACAGCTGAAGCAGCGCGATCCGCTCATCGAGGTGATCATTCTGACCGGCCAGGCGACGCTGGAGACTGCCCGCCAGGCGCTGCAACTGGGAGCGTTCGCCTATCTCACCAAACCGTTTGAAACGCCCGAATGCCGGCGGGTGATGCAGGCCGCGCTGGCGCGCCGGTACCAGATGCTGGCCTGGCGGGCGCTGGAGTTGGAGCTGCAACGGCGCAAGGTGGAACAGGAAATTGAGCGGGCGAAGTCCGAGATTTACGCCACGGTCATCCATGACTTGAACAGCCCGCTGACGACCGCCATCGGCTTGCTGGAATTGCTGCGGCTCGATCTGGGAGTGCGCCCCTTCGATCCGGCCCAGACGGAGCAACAGGTGCGCGACGCCTGCCTGCAATTGAAATTCTGTTCCGGCATCATTAACCGGTACCTCGGTTTTATGCGCCGCGCGCCGGGACAAGCCGCCGCGTCGGATCTCGGCGAAGTGCTGCTGGACCTCAAGAACCTCGTGCGCGTGCATCCGGCGGCCAAGCTCAACCGGTTGCTGGTGCATGTGCCGGACGAGCGCCTGGTGCTGGGCATCAACGGCGTTGATCTCCTGCAGGTCCTGCTGAATCTGACGGTGAATGCACTCCAGGCATCGGAACAACGGCACCATGTCGAAGTGTATTGCCGCCATCGGGCCGAGGGTGCCGCCCTCACTGGGCTGAGCGATGGCGCGAATGACTTTTTTGTCTTTGGCGAGCGCCTCGTCGCCGGTCGGCCCATGGTGTCCATCACCGTGCAGGACGATGGCGCGGGCATTCCGCCGGCCTCGCTACCGCTGGTGTTTCAAAGCTTCCATACCACCAAGCAGCCGGGACAGGGGACCGGGCTGGGGCTGACCGTCATCCAGCGGATTGTCGACGAGAACGCCGGCGCGCTGCACGTTCACAGCGTGGTGGGCGAAGGGACGGCCTTCACGGTTTTCTTTCCGATCGCGAAGGGCGGTTAGCCTGCTCACGCGTCGGCGGTTGTCAGCTTCTCGGCTGCGGCTTCCCACTGCCGGGTCACGGCGGCGATCTCTTTTGCCACGGCGCTCAATTCCAGGTTGATCTCCCGGGACTTGCCGCCGTTTTGGTAGGTCTCCGGCAGCTCCAGTTGCACAGCCAGTTCCTTCTGGCGGGCTTCGAGCTTTTGCACCCGGTGCTCCAGATCGTGGACCAGTTGGTGACGCGTGCGCAGTTCCTTCGCCCGTTGATTGCGCGCGTCGGCTTCCAGGCGTTTTTGCTCCTTGCGGTTCACGCCGGGATTTGCCTGGCCGCCGGTTCGCCCGCGGTCGTTGCCGGGTCGAGCCACGAGCTGGGTCTCGGCCGCCGTCTTGTCCAGATAGTATTGGTAGCCGCCGGTGAACGGGCGCAGCCGGCCGTCATTCACTTCGAGCACGTGGTTGGCAATGTGCCGGATGAAGTGAACGTCGTGGCTGATGAAGATCAACGTGCCCTCGTACTGCTGGAGTGCTTCGATCAACGAGTCGATGCTGGGAATGTCCAGATGCGTCGTCGGTTCGTCCATCAGCAGCAGGTTGGGAGGATTGATGAGCATCTTGGCGAGGCCCAGCCGGCTCTTCTCACCACCGCTCAGCACGGGGATCGGTTTGAACACGTCATCACCGCTGAATAGAAAACTCCCGAGCAACGTCCGCACATGCTCCTCGGTGAAGCCCGAACGCCGCGGCACGGAGAGCGCCTCTTCCAGCACCGTGTGCGACGTGTCCATCGTGTCCGTCCGGTACTGGGCGAAATACGCGTCGCGGACATTGTGCCCCAGCTTGCGTTCACCCGCCTGCAACGGCATCACCCCCGCCAGCAACTTGAGCAACGTCGACTTGCCGGCGCCATTCGGGCCGACGAGCACGATTCGTTGGCCGCGCTCAGCTTCGAACTCCATGCCCGCGTACACCACGTTCGGGCCGTACGAATGATGCACGCCCTTGAGCGAGATCGCCCGCTGCCCGCTGCGCTCGGGTTGCGGGAAACGGATCTTTACCTGCCGCCGGCTTTCTTCCGGCAGCTCGATCTTGTCCATGCGCTCGATCTGCTTGAGCTTGCTCTGCGCCTGCGTGGCCTTCGAGGCCTTGGCGCGAAACCGGTCGGCGAACGTCTGCAGGCGATCGATCTCGCGCTGCTGGTTCTTGTAGGCGGACAGCAACTGTAACTCGTTCGCCTCCCGCTGGACGAGATACGAGTCGTAGTTGCCGGTGTAGGAAAACACGCGGCCGAGGCGGATCTCCAGCACGCCAGTGATGAGCTGGTTGAGAAAATCGCGATCGTGCGAAATCATCAGGATGCCGCCCGGATAGCCCTTCAGGTAATCGCGAAACCAGTTCAACGAATACAGATCGAGGTGGTTCGTCGGTTCGTCGAGCATCAACAGATCGGGCTGCTGCACCAGCAAACGGGCGAGGTGCGCGCGCATCACCCAGCCGCCGCTCAGCTCACGCGTCGGGCGGTCGAAGTCCTTCACGCGAAAGGCGAGCCCGGCCAGGATCGTCTTGGCCTTGGCTTCGAGTTCAAATCCCCCCAGCTCCGCGTAACGCGTGTGCGGATCGAAATGCTTGTCCGGATGATCGTGAAAGAACTTGTCCGGGTCCTTCATCCACTCGCGAGACTCCCGCATCTCGGACGACACGGCCAGCGCCAGGTCGAGCACGGTCTCGTCGCCGACCGGCGCGCTTTCCTGGGGCAGGAAGCCGACGGTGGCGTTGCGTTCCCGCATGATCTCGCCTTCGTCCGATTCCTCCTCGCCGAGGATGATGCGGAACATCGTGGACTTCCCGGCCCCATTGGGTCCGACCAGACCCACGCGATCGCCGCGGTTGATCTGGAGCGTGACATCCGCAAAAAGCGTGCGGCCGGCGAAAGCCTTCGTAATTCCTGACAACGTAAACATGGGCGCGGAGAATGTTGGAACCGCGCGACGGGTGCAAGTCCGGTGAGGGCGCGCATACTCCGGGCGCTGATCGTGAGCGGGCAGCCGTATGAGGAAGCCAAAGCTTTCGTGATCACCCCCGCCAGCGCAGCGCGGCGCCTCCTGCACCAACAAGCCAAAGCCCTGAACTTGAAACTCGTTCCCGCCTAACACCCAGGACCTTCTGTTACTCAAGTGCGGCTGTTGGCTCCAGTGATCTGGTTCGGCATCATCGCATCTGATGGAAATCCAATGTGTGGTACCGGATGGTGCATGTTGCCAACTGCCCAGTGCGGCTCATCGTGTAAGTGCCGCCCTCAGGACAAATCGGCTGCCCATTCCTCCAAGCTCTGCTATCCGGCATATCTTTTGGAAAATACGGGCGAAGGTCTTCCCAACTCGGGACAGCATTTGTAGTCTTGCTTTGCTCCAACTCCCACTGCTCTTTGGCGGCGTCGATCTGCCGAAGGTTGTTAATGCACGCGTTCGTCGCTGGGTAATTGCTCACGCGGACGAACGGCAGGAGGACGATGATACAACCGAGGAGAACGAGCATGGTCGAGCAAACGCTCAAAACAAATTTTTTGGCTCGTCGTGTCATGCCGAACAGTTATGTGAGCCGAAAAACTGTTGGTTGATTGATCACCCAATTCTTGTAGGAAGCGTGGCCATGATTGTCGAGCCGGGACTTGCCAAGGCGCGGTCGATAGGCGCTCAAAATGACACCGCAACCGGCGCCCGCCCGGGGACCAGCGCGATACGAGAAACTTGAAACACGAAACGGAACGGGAGATTGAGAGCAAGGGTTGGAATGGGAGGGGGAGCTTGACCTCGTCCCGCCGCCGTGATGCCTTGTCGCGATGATCGATTGGGTGCGCTATGGCCCGCAGGCAGTTCTCCTGCGGTTCGCCGAGTCCGTTGGGGAGGACGCTTTCCAACTGGGCCGCGCCATCATTGCGGAGCTACAGCGCCATCCGCCCGCGGGTTTGATCGAGTGCGTGCCCGGCTTCACGACAGTGTTGCTGCGCTTTCATCCCAGCCAAACGGAAAACATCCCCTGGCTGGGCAAGTACGTGGTGGGGCAACTGGCCGGCCTTTCGTCGGCCGTCGCCCCGACGGAAGCCGCGATCAAGACGATCCCCGTGGTTTACGACGGCGAGGACCTCGTGTCCTTGGCCGAAGAGAAGTCGCTCTCCGTCGGGGAGGTGATCCGGTTGCATAGCGAGCCGATCTACAAGGTTTACCTGCTCGGTTTCTCGCCGGGGTTTCCGTATCTCGGCGAATTGAACCCCAAACTGCATACGCCTCGGCGACCGACCCCCCGGCCCCGGATCGCCGCCGGCTCGGTGGCGATTGGTGGCGAGCACACCGGCATTTACTCCGTCGACAGCCCTGGGGGTTGGCAGATCATCGGCCGCACGTCGGTCCGCATGTTCGTTCACGAACAACTGTGCGAGGCGAGCAAACCGGATGAAGTTTTCTTTCTCAAACCGGGCGACCGGGTGCGCTTCGTGCCGGTGGAAGGTGGGGCTCGATGAATGCGGAAGTGTTCAGGGTTGTCCGCACCGGCTTGGGCGCCTCCATTCAGGATTTTGGACGGCCGGGTTTCGCGAGCTACGGCGTGCCGCCGGGCGGAGTCATGGATGATCACGCGGCGGCTTGGGCCAATCGATTGCTGGAGAATTCGCCCGAGGCACCCGTGCTTGAGTTGCTCCTGCAGGGCGCGCACCTCGAAGTCCTGCGCACCGCGTGGCTGGTCATCACCGGCGGGGACGCCCACTGCAATCTGCCGCTCTGGCGCATCTTGCGGGCACATGCCGGCGAGCACATCGTTTTTCCCAATTCGCGCAAGGGTCTCTGGACCTACGTGGCGGTGGAAGGAGGCTTCGACAGCCCACGTTACTTCGGCAGCGCCAGCGTTTATCCGCGCGGCCGGATTGGTAAAGCGCTGGCCGGCGGCGATGTGCTCACGCGCGCCTCAGGCTCCCGTCTTGCCCTGCCTGAAGGCGTGGCCGGCCGCGCAATCGCCGCGGACGAACGTCATGATTATGCGAATCCGCCGCTGCTGCGCGTCTGGCCCGGCCCGCAGTGGGATCTGTTCACTCACACGGATCGTTCGGTGTTTTTTCAACAGGCGTGGACTGTGAGCCCGCAGAGCGATCGCGTTGGGTATCGCCTCGAAGGCACCCGGCTGGCCCCTGCGCAAAGGCAGATTCTGAGCGAACCTGTGTTGGTCGGCTCGATCCAGGTCCCGCCCATCGGCCAGCCGATTGTCACCATGCGCGACGGGCCCACGGTCGGGGGCTATCCGAAGATCGGACTGGTCGAGCCCGAAGAACTTTCGTGGCTGGCGCAATGTCGGCCGGGCACTCAGGTGAGATTCAAGTTGGTGACATGATTAGAAAACCGATCCTTAGCTTTCCCGACGACGGAGTAATGGAGCCACACTTTCGAAAGTGTGGCTCTCACTTCGGCGCTTGAACCAGGCATGAAGCTCGATCTCAACTGCGACCTCGGCGAAGGCGAACCACTCGCCCGGACCCGCGCGCTGATGCGCTGGATCACGTCGGCCAACATCGCGTGCGGCGGCCACGCGGGCGACGCGCGGTCCATGAGCGCCTGCGTGCGCCTGGCGAAACAGTCCGGCGTGAACGTCGGCGCCCATCCCGGTCCGTGGAGCCGGGCGGATTTGGGGCGCGGGAGCATGCACATCACGCCCGACGAACTGGAGCTTCTCCTTCTCCAGCAGATCGGTGCCTTGGAAAGAATTGCCCGCAGCGAGGGTGTCCGGTTGCACCACATCAAACTTCACGGCGCGCTGTATCACGCGGCCGAGCAGGACGTAAAACTCGCTCGCCGGTACGCGCAAACGGTCGCCCGGCACTGGCCGCAAGCCCTGATCTATGGCTTCACTCGGGGCCACGTTTTGCCCGCTGCCGGGTCTGCGGGTCTGCGCGGAATGGCCGAAGGCTTCGCGGATCGCGCCTACCAACCTGACGGCCAGCTCGTGCCGCGCTCGGAGCCCGGTGCCGTGTTGAGTGACAGGGCGCAGATCGTCGCTCGCGTCCGTGATCTCCTTGCCGGCCATGGCTTCCTCGCCATCGACCGACACCGACTAACCCTTCGGATCGACACGCTGTGCGTTCACTCGGATTCGCCCAATGCCCTTCAGCTTGTTCGCGCGCTCGCCCAGCTAGAGCGTTTACAGCAATCATGTAGCGTATCCGGCGTGTAAAAAGAAGCCCTGGCAGTCGGTCGGGGTCACGGCGGCGAACGCGGCGCGGGCGGCCTTGAGCAGTTGGCGGGCATTCCGGGGTTCGTGACTTTTCACCG
>JANLTG010000119.1:0-10166 GCA_031362805.1 bacterium | reverse complement strand
TCGCCGCTGGTGGCGGTGAGGATGGTCAGCTCCTTGCCGTCCTCGCGCAGAAAACGGCCGAACATTCGGGCCATCATCTGCGCGGCAAAATCTTTGAACGATGCCGTCGGACCTTGATCCAGCCGCATCAGAAAAACGCGGTCGTGAATCTTTTCGATCGGAATGCTGAAGTCGTAAGCCTCGCGGCAGATCGCGGCGAGGTCGGCGTCCGGAATGATTCCCTCCGTGTATTTCGCGAGCACGCGAAACGCGATTTCGTGGTACTGCAACTGCGCAAACGCGGCGATTTCGTCCGCCGTCAGGCGCGGGAATCGCTCCGGGAAATAGAGTCCGCGATCCGGTGCCTGGCCGGCGAGCATGGCCGTGCGCAGGCTGACAGCGGGGGATTGACCATTGGTGCTGCGAAAAAGGAGTGCGCTCATCTCACTCGAAATTCTCGACGCGAATCATCACGGGCGGGCCTTTGACGACGCCAAGTTGGGCGACTTTCGCCAGGGCCTGGGTCATCGCAGCGTTGGGCGCGTCGTGGATCATCAGAATCACCGGCACGATTTCGCCTTCATGGCCCTCGGGCTGGATGATCGAGGAAATGCCGATCTTGGCCCGCGCCAGCACGGTGGCGATTTTGGCAAACACGCCCGGCCGATCCACGACGTTCAGTCGGACGTAGTACCGCGAAATCACTTCGTCCATCGGCAGCACCGCGCCATCCCGCTCATGCGGCACGAACGGGGCGATGCGGCTCTTGGCTCCGCACTTCGAGTCGAGCGCAGCGTCAGCCAGATCGCTCAACACGGCGCTGGCCGTGGCGTCCGGACCTGCGCCGCGCCCGTAGTACAGCGTGTCGCCCACGATGTCGCCGCGCACGAAGACCGCATTGAAGACGTCGTTCACACTGGCGAGCACATGCGTGTTCGGCACCAGCGTCGGGCAGACGGAAACTTGCACCGGCGGGCAATTGCCTTTGCGGCCGTTCACTTCGCTGCGTTTGATGACGGCCAGCAGCTTGATGGTGTAGCCGAGCTTCTCCGCGAACTGGATGTCGAGCTGTTGCACGCCCCGGATGCCTTCGACGTGAATCAGTCTGGGGTTCACCCAGAAGCCATGCGCCAGCGACGCCAGGATGCCGGCCTTGTGCAGCGCGTCGAGGCCATCGACATCAAGTGACGGCTCGGCCTCCGCGTAACCGAGTCGTTGGGCATCGGCCAATACGTCGGCGTAGGCGGCGCCTTCGCGCTTCATCCGCGTGAGGATGTAATTGCACGTGCCGTTGAGAATGCCGTAGAGGCGGGTGATGCGATTGCCGATCAATCCCTCGCGCAACACCTTGATGATCGGAATGCCGCCGGCAACGCTGGCCTCGTAGTAGAAATTGACGCCATGTTTCTGGGCGGCGGCAAAGAGCTCTTCGCCGTGTTTCGAGATCAAAGCTTTGTTGGCGGTGACGACGGGCTTGCCCAGGGCGAAGGCGCGCAGGGTGACTTCCCGGGCAGTCTCGGTGCCACCCATCAACTCGACCACCACTTGCACTCGCGGATCTTCGACGACTTCCCGCCAGTGCGTGGTCAACTTGCGGGCTGGCACCTTGACGGGACGCTTCTTCGTGAGGCTGCGGACCGCCACCTTGACGATCTGCAGCTGCACGCCGAAGCGGGACGCCATCAACGCGCCGTTGCGCTCAACGGCTTGATACACGCCACCGCCGACGGTGCCGCCACCCACGATGCCCAAATTCACCTGCTGCATGAGCGCGGGAAGATGGCGGGGAAGATTTTTGAAGACAATGCGAAAGTGCGCGGGAATGGGGCGCAACGGGAACGGCCCTTGCCTCAACGGGAACTCGCCCACTCGGCGGCCAGCTTGTCCAGCGTGGTACCGGGCAGCTTGCCATCGAATGTCACGACCCGGTAACGCAGTACCAGCGGCTGGCCGGCGTGCAGCTTCACTTCCGCCGGCGCGACGATGCAGGGATTGATCATCCGGATGTCCGGATGATTGTGCCAGAGGGTCGGCGGGTTCAGCGGATGATTGAGCACGGCGGCGCCGATCTGCTTGCCGTCGGGCAGGATTTGCTCGCACGCGTACCACGCTGCATCCGGCCAGTCGGTCTCGGGTTTGACGTGGCTGGGCGCCGGGTAATTGGCCGCACCGGCGGGTGAGAAGAGGCGGATGTCGCCGTCCTTGCGCACGCGCAGGCAGAAGCCGCTGAACGCCCAACGCGATAGCGTCAGGTCGGCGGGAGCGCTGAGCCGGTAAGTGAGATCGAGCACGCGGACGCCGTCGCGATCGTTGACGCTGGCTTCGAGATGTTCCTTGAGCAACACGGTGCCTTCGGCCTCCCAGTTGTTGTCCGCTTCGAACTGGATCGTGTCGTTGCTGATGCGCGGTTTCAGCCGTTGGTTGACGATCTTGCGATCCTTGATCGGCGCGTGTTCGCCCCAGCCCCAGAAGTCGGCGTCCTTCGTGCCGTGCATTTCGACCCACGCAAGAAAGACTCCGCGATGATGCTTGTGATCGGCCGGCGCAAGATCGGTGACAACCACACCCGACGGCGTGGTCAACGGGTGAAAGAAGCCGCCGCTCTCGACCGGCAGGGCGGTGCCAGTCGGTGCCTTCAGCCAGTAGGTCAGCATTGTCTTGCCATTGATGCCGGCTACGAATTTCTGATCGTTTTGGGTGACTTGAGTGGAATGGTTGGCGCAGCCGCCCGTGAGGGCGAGGACTACCAGCAGCTGAAATCCAGTCCAGAGAGTTTTCATGAAGCGCATGGCCTGAAGCTAAGCCTGACCCGCTTCCAAACTCAACCGCCGACTGCGAGCCGGAGCGAAGAACCGTGCAAGGTGGAGCGTCGATCTCCGGATCGGCGTGTTCGAGTTGGCTGGTTCCGCGCCGGGTCGGAGAGCGGCGCTCCAAGTAATCGAGTGGCCACTGGCAGCTCACCGCGACTTTCAAGCGAGGTGCTTGTGCATCGGCACAAACTGAATTTTGAGTCCGCGACTGAGTGCGTGGCTGATGGCGGGCGCGGCGACGTAACCAAACGTCGCATAGAGCCGCTGGCCGGGCAGGGTAGCGACCAAGGCGGCTGACTTGAAGCCGTGGTGCCGGGCTTCCTGTTCGCAGCGTTCGAGCAAGGCGCTACCGATGCCAAGTCGCGCCCAGTCGGGTCGCACGAAGAAGGCGCGGATGCGGGCGGAGTCGCGTTTCGGATCAAGCCGCGCCGGTTCGCGATCGGCGAGGGCGTCGCCGCCGAAGAGCGTCTGCCGGAAACTCCACCCACCGCAACCGGCAATCTCGCCGCCCGCTTCGGCCACGAAGTAAGTGCCGTCGCGGATCAGTTGGGTATCGACGCCCCACGCACCGTCGAGCGCGGCTTCAATCTGTTCCTTGGAATAGTCGGCGACCGTCAGTGTCCGCGCCGACTCCGCGATAAGGGCCTCGAGCACCGGGATGTCATCCAGGGTCGCGGGGCGCAGTTGAAAGCCGGGCATCTTCCTGGCCATGGCATTAAGCTGATTGATCGCGAAGACGCCCGTGCGCCACGCGACTTTCGATACCCAAGTGCTCGAAAAGTTGCGGCGGACCAGCGGGCCCGCCCTGCCGGCTAGGCTCAATACTTCGGCACGCTCGGATCAATCTCATCGGACCAGGCGCCGATGCCGCCTTTGACGCTCTTGAGATATTTGAATCCTTGTTCGCGCAGGAAGCCGAGCGCCTTGAGCGAACGCACGCCGGCCTTGCAGGAAAGATAGTAAGACTGGTTGGGATCGAGTTCCGTGAAGCGTTCCTGGAGCTGGCTGAGCGGCAGCAACGGCACGCCTTCGATATGGGCGATCTCGTATTCGTCTGGCTCGCGCACGTCGATGGCCTTGATGTTGAGCGACGCGTCGTCGAGCGCCTTCTTCAGCTCTTGCACGGTGACTTCATCGGGGTTGCCGACGGGTACCGCGGGTTGAGCGGGGATGCCGCAGAACACTTCGTAGTCGATCAGTTCCTTGATGGTTGGATGATCGCCGCACAGCGGACAGGACGGATCGCGGCGAAGTTTCAGCTCGCGGAACTTCATGTCGAGCGCGTTGAAAAGCAGGAGGCGATTGATCAGCGAGGTGCCCTTGCCGAGCGCGAGCTTGAGAATTTCCGTGGCTTGGATGCAACCAACGATGCCGGGCAACACACCCAGAACGCCGCCTTCCGCGCAACTCGGCACCATGCCCGGCGGCGGCGGTTCGGGATAAAGACAGCGATAGCACGGCCCGCCGAGATGCGGCGCGAACACGCTGGCCTGGCCCTCGAACCGGAAGATGGAGCCATAGACGTTCGGCTTCTTGAGCAGCACGCAGGCGTCGTTCGTGAGATAGCGCGTCGGGAAATTGTCCGTGCCATCCACCACGATGTCGTAGGGGCGGATCAGATCGAGCGCGTTCTCGGCGGAGATCCGGGTGTTGTGGATGACGACCTCGACGTTGGGATTGATGCTGGCGATGGTTTCCTTGGCGGAGACGGCTTTGGGGCGGCCGACGTCCTCGGTGCCGTGCGCGATCTGGCGCTGGAGATTGGAAAAATCGACGGTGTCGAAGTCGACGATCCCGATCTTGCCGATGCCAGCCGCAGCCAGATACATGGTGATCGGCGAGCCGAGTCCGCCGGCGCCGATGCACAGCACGCTGGCCGCTTTAATTTTCTTTTGGCCCGCCAGCCCGACTTCAGGCAGGATCAGGTGACGCGAGTAGCGCCGGATTTCGTCGTTGCTCAGTTGCATAGTAACAATTTCAAAAACAGAGTTGGGGAGCCTAAGACCGACTCACGATAAATCAAGTCTGCCGCATGAACCGTTCGGAAAAAGACGCCCCGGATTACCACAACTCCACCGCCATCATGGAGCTGGCGACCATTGCGGCCGCCTCATTGCGGCGGCGGTCGCGCCTGCGCCCGGCCCTCGCGATCGTCCTCGGGAGTGGTTACGACGGCTTTGTGAAGCGTTGCACCAAAGTCTTGGAAGTTCCGTATGAGGAGATTCCTGGCTTCCCGCTTGCGCGTGTGGCGGGTCACGCCGGGCGGCTGGTGCTGGGGTTGGTCGCCAATGTTCCAGTTATTGTGCTGAGTGGCCGCAGCCATTACTACGAAGGTCTTTCCCTGGAGGAAGTGACCTTTCCCATGCGCGTGCTGGCTGCCTACGGTATCGAGACGGTGATCCTCGCCAACGCGGCCGGGGGCATCACCCGCAGTCTGAAGCCCGGCACTTTCATGAGCATTCGGGATCACATCAACTTGATGGGTGCCAACCCGCTCCGGGGTTGGTCGGTCATCGGTCCCAGTGCGTATGTGGACATGAGCAACGCCTACGATCCCAAGCTGGTGGCCCTCATGGTCAAGGCCGCCAAGCTGGCCAAGGTCATCGTGACGCCGGGTGTTTATCTGGCCGTGTCAGGCCCCAGCTACGAAACGCCCGCGGAAATCCTGGCTTTCGGGCGGCTGGGTGCGGACGCCGTTGGGATGAGCACCGTGCCGGACGTGATTGTAGCCCGCCAATGCGGGATGCGGGTGGCCGGTCTTTCGTGCATCACCAACGCGGCCGCCGGTCGAACCGGTAAGCCGATCTCGCATGCTGACGTGCTGGCTGTCGGAGCCTCGGTTCAGGAGCCGGCCGGTCGGTTGCTGGAAAACTTTGTCAAACTCCATGTCCAAGCGAGCTGAACGAAAACTGGTGCCCGCCGCCTTGCTGGCCCGCCGAATGGCGGTCGCGCCGTACTCGCGCTTCGCCGTTGGGGCCGCCTTGCTGACGCGCGCCGGGAAAATATTTTCCGGGGCCAACGTGGAGAGCACCAGCTACGGCCTCACCTGTTGTGCCGAACGGGTGGCGCTGTTCAAAGCCCTGACTGAGGGCGCCCGCGATTTCGTGGCGATCGCGGTGGCGGCCCGCGTTGATGGCGGCGCGATGCCGTGCGGTGCTTGTCGGCAACTTCTGGCGGAGTACGCTCCCGAGGCCACGGTAATAGTAGTGGACAGCCGCCGCCCGTCCGTGGTCCGCGAGTTCACGGTCAAAGAGCTGTTGCCCGGGGCCTTTTTGAAATTCACTTCGGCCTCCGCTGCGGCTGCCGGTTCCCCTTCAGGAATGGCCGCTCGCCGCCGATAAAACAGAGTCACATGAAACCCGACGCCCTCGCCTTATTGGAGCACGCGAACTGGCCAACCCTGCTGGTGGATGGTGGCGGCCGGATTGTGCGGGTCAACCAGCATGCCGCGACGGTGTTTGGTCAGGTGGTGGTGGGCGAGGTGCCACTGCTCGCGTCGATCTGGGCGCCGGCCAATGCCGTCAGGTGTGACCAGTTTCTCGCCAGCCTGAGCCGGGCGCCGACAACGACGGCGGAGCTCCGGTTTTTGGTAAAGGGCGGTCAGGTGCAAACGTGCCAGGTGCTGGTTTCACCCGTGACGGTGGAAGGGGAAAAGTTTGTCCTGCTGCAAGTGCCACCGGTGGCCGTCGCCCCCGCAGCCGGTCCGGCGATGGCCAATCCGCTGGTCGAAACCAGCCTCATCCAGAAACAGAAGCTGGACTGCGCGCTGCAGCTTGCCCGCTCCGTGGCGCTCGATTTCAACAACGCGCTGACAATCATCCTCGGCCACACTTCGCTCTTGTTGACGAAAGTGAAGCCCGAGGATCCGCTGCGGCAGTCGTTGCTGGAGATGGAGCGCTCGGCCGAGCGCGCCGCGGAGATCGCGAACGATCTGGCCGCCTTCAGCCGGCAGGAAAAGGAAGGCAAAGCGCATTCCGCCGGCAACCTCAACATTTTGGTCCGGCAGACCTGCGAGCTGTTTCAGACGCGTTGCGGCGTCACGGTCACTTGGAAACGGGAGCTGGAATCCAAGCTGAATGCGACACACGTGGATGAGGCGAAACTGCAGCAGGCGCTCGTGCGCGTGGTGGAAAACGCGGTGGAGTCACTTTCGGGCGATACTGGCACCATCACTGTGATTTCACGGAACGTGGACGTCGAGAGCCAGTCGCCGGAACCGACGGTGCGCATCATGCCGGGCCACTATGTTTGCATCGAGGTCCGTGATACCGGCTGTGGTATTGCCGAAGAAAATCGCACCCGGATCTTCGAGCCGTTCTACACGAGCAAGCGCGGCCATCGCGGTCTGGGGTTGGCCTGGGTCTATGGCATCATCACCAATCACGGGGGCAGCCTCGCGGTGAGCAGCGAGCTCGCTGTCGGCACCAGCCTGCGGATCTATCTGCCCGCCAGCCCGCGGTCGATGCCGGACAGTGGTCTCCGCGCGAATGAGCTCACGGGCACGGAGACGGTGCTGATCGTCGACGACGAGGAGCTGATCCTCACGCTCGGCGAGACGGTGCTTTCAACCTTCGGCTATCGCGTGCTGACGGCCACCTCGGGCGCGCGGGCCATTCAGATCCTGGAAGAAGCCACGGCGCCGGTGGATCTCGTGGTCACGGACATGGTGATGCCCGCGATGAGTGGCCGGGAACTGGTGGAAAGGATCCGCGAAATGGCACCTAAGACCCGGGTCTTGTGCTCCAGCGGCTACGTGCGCCCCGCACAATCCGACGACGGCCTGTATTTGCAGAAGCCGTTCACCAGCCAGCAGCTCCTCATGAAGGTCCGGCAGGCGCTCGACGCCTGATACCGCGGACTACCCGCCCGCCCGCGCCGCTGGGTGGGTTGATCATCCACTTCCGTCCGCAGCCCGCCGTCGCGCTGATTGACGAATGGCCGGCAAACCTGTTTCCTTCCTCCCATGCAAATCGAAAGCCTGAAGGTTTTCTGTGATCTCGCCGAAACCGAAAGCTTCACCAAGGCCGCTCAGATCAACAACGTCACCCAGTCGGCCGTCAGCCAGCAGATCAGTTCGTTGGAGCGTCAGTTCAAGAGCTTGTTGATCGAGCGCAGCAAAAAGAAGTTCCGGCTCACGCGGGAAGGGCAAGTCCTCTACGAATATAGCAAACAGATCATCCAGACTTTCGATTCGCTGCACAGCCGGTTGCAGGAGATCAAAGACATCATCTCGGGAACCATTCGCGTGGCGACCATCTACAGCATCGGTCTTCACGATCTGCCGCCCTACATCAAAAAATTCCTCAAGACCTTTCCCACCGTCAACGTCCACGTCGAATATCGGCGGTCGAACCAGGTTTATGACGACGTGCTCGGCAACGTCGTCGATCTCGGCCTCGTCGCCTATCCGCAGCGCGATCCGAAGCTCGAGATCGTGCCGTTGCGTAAAGACCGGCTGGTGCTCGTCTGCCATCCCGAATATGCGCTGGCCAAGAAGAAGTCCGTCAGCCTCGCCGAGATCGCCGGCCACAAGTTCATCAGTTTCGCGTCCGACATCCCGACCCGGAAAGCCATCGACAAGATCCTGCGAGACGAGTTGATCGAGGTGCAGCACGTGATGGAGTTCGACAACATCGAAACCGTGAAGCGCGCGGTCGAGATCAACGCCGGCATCGCCATTCTCCCGCAAGGCACGATCCTGCAGGAGCTCAGCAACAACACCCTGGTCGCGCTGGAGCTCGAAGGCGGCGAGTTTTTCCGGCCGCTGGCCGCGATCTACAAAAAGAACCGCGTCCTTTCGCCGGCCATGAAACAGTTCCTGTCGATCCTCAAGGAAGACTCCAAACCTGGGAAATAATCCGCCGGGTGGTGCATCTGATCTCCAATCTTATGCGCTTTACTTCGATTCCCTTTGCCCGCTTCGCCTTCAGCGCGCTCCTCGCGACAGTCTTGGGCGCCAGTGCCGTCACCGCGGGGGAACTCGCCGGCTTAAACGTCGGCGATCACGCGCCCGCTTTTGAGTTGAAGAATCAGACCGGCGAAACGGTGAAGCTCACTGAATTGCTGAAGCAGGGCCCGGTGGCAGTGGTGTTTTATCGCTCGGCGGATTGGTGTCCTTTCTGCCAGAAGCACCTGGTCGCGCTGCAAGCCGGCCTCAAGGACATCAAGGCCGCGGGACTACAACTGGTGGCCATCAGCTACGATTCGGCGGACGTGCTCGGCCGTTTCGCGACGAAGCGTGGCATTGAATTTCCTCTGCTCAGCGATCCGGGCAGCGTTACGATCAAGGCTTGGAAATTGTTAAACGCGGAAGCCAAGGGCAATTCCGAAGGTATCCCGCACCCGATGACTTACGTCATCAGCAAGGACGGCGTCATTCGGGCCAAGCTGGGACATGAGAACTACCAGGCTCGGCACTCGGTTCCGGCACTTATCGGCGCAGCCAAATCAACCAACTCCAAATAACTCCCTAAGATGAAGACCCTCCAACGAATCATTCTCGGCGTCGCGTGCGGCGCCATGTGCTTGACCCTCAACGCGGCGGCGGCCGACCTCAAAGTGGGCGATGCCGCGCCGGACTTCAAACTTCAGGCCAGCGACGGCAAGACCTACGCCCTCGCGGATTTCAAGGGCAAGCAGGCCGTCGTCGTCGCGTGGTTTCCGAAGGCGTTCACGGGCGGTTGCACCGCGCAGTGCAAATCGATGAAGGAAGACGGCGCGGCGATTCGCGCGTTTGATGTCGCTTACTTCACCGCCAGCGTGGACCCGGTGGAAGGCGAGAAGGGGAACAAAGCCTTTGCCGAGTCGCTGGGCGCCGACTACCCGATCCTCAGCGATCCGACGAAGGAAGCGGCCAAAGCCTATGGCGTGGTGAATGACCAACGACCCGTTGCCCAACGCTGGACATTCTTCATTGGGAAGGACGGCAAGATCCTGCACATCGACAAGGACGTGAAAGTTGCCGCCTACGCCAAAGACGTCGCTGCGAAGTTGAAGGAGCTGGGCATCCCTGCCCGAAAGTAGTGGCCGAAGCGCCACTTCAGTCATTTCCCACGGACGCTCGCCGGCGAGCGTCCGTTTTGCATTCGTGGTCCGAACCCGGCCGCGGCCGGTGCGGGGATTTGCGGGGCCCATCGTCCGTCAGGTTCAGCGGTTCGCCCATTCAATAGGTTGGGCACGAACACGCGGGCGGTCGCCGGCGGCTACTTCCCCGCCTTCGCCCAGGAATCGCGCAGCGTGATGATGCGGTTGAAGACGAGCTTGCCGGGGTTGGCAGGCGTCTGTTGATCAGCGGAGTCGATGCAGAAGTAGCCGAGGCGCTCGAACTGGAAACGCTCGGCGGGTTGCGCCGCTTCCCATGGGAACTTCAACCCGAAG
>JANLTG010000115.1:0-17143 GCA_031362805.1 bacterium | reverse complement strand
GCAGACAAATCACTTCCCAATCACATACCCCCACATCCGCGCCTTCTTCGCCTCCTTGTTCGCCTGGGTGATGACGAATCCCGGATCACGGATCAACTCCGGCACTGGCTTCCCGGCGAGCAGGTCGAGGATCGCCTGCACGCTTGCTTCGGCTTCGAAGTACACGTCCTGCACGCCGGTCGTGTCGAGGTAGCCATCCTTCATCATCTGCCAGGCGGTGGCGTCGCCATCGAAGCCGCCGAGTATCACGTGTCCAGGCTCGCCGATCTTGTGATACTTGCCCGCCTGCTTGAGCGCGGTGACGATCGAGGGAAACAGAAAGTCCGATGACGTGAAAAGGAAGCTGATGTCGGGATTCGCCTGAAGCGCGTTGACGACGCCCGCCTGCGCCTTCTCCTGATTCCATTCGGAGGGCACGCGCGCAACGACCTCGATAACATAGGTGTGATCCTTGACCGCAGCCTCGAAACCATCACGGCGGCCGATCGCGTTCAGATCGCCGAGGTCGCCCATGATCAACATCGCCTTGTGTTTCTTGCCGGTCTTCTTCGCTTCGCCGACCATGAACTCGACGGTCTCCTTCGTCAGCGCTTCGTTGTCCGCCTGCACGCCGACAAATTTCACATCGCCGCGATCAGCGACGCGGTTGAACAGCACGACGGGGATCTTGGCCTCGTTGGCGGCGCGAATGGCGGGGATGCAGGTCTTGGCGTCCTTGGGCACCATGATGATCCCGTCCACCTTGCGGGTGACGAAGCTCTTGATCTGCTCGAGCTGGCGGTTGGAATCACTGTCGGCAATGGCTTCCAGCACCTTGATGTTGCGCTTGGCGAGTTCGGCCTTGATGGCGTCGAAACCCGCCACCCAGTACTCGGTCTGCAATGTTTCAAAGGCGACGCCGATGGTGAGCTGCTTCGTGCCGGTGGCGGCGGTGGGGCTGTTGTTGGCCGCGCCCGATGGTTCCGAAGGGCCGCAGCCGGTGTTCAGCAAGAGGCTGGCAAGCAGCGCAGCGCCCGCGATTGAAGATAGGATTCGCATCATTGGTTTGTGAGTGGTTGGGAGAGCTTTGTCAGAATGCGTTTTCAACTCAAGCGGTTTGCTCGGGCAGCCGGCCGGAGACGATCGCCTTGACCTGTTCTTTCACGCGTTCCGGCGCGAAGACGTGTTTCCAATCCGGCTTCAACAGGCGCTGACGTCCGTACTCGGCGATCAGCTTCGCGCCGTCGCTGAAGGGGAAATTGACGCGCTCGAAGGCAATGCCGAGCGGCACCTTGATGTGGCCATACATGAAATCTTCGGCGGCGGCGCGCGGCACACCGCGAAGAACGGCTTCCTCCAGGACTTCGCGCAACGCCTGGATCAACGCGATGCCGCAGACCTCGGCCATCGTGGGTTCGAGGATGGCCATCTGCTCGACCGTGATGCGGTGTGAGCGCGTGACGGGTGCGTAGATGTCGCGGGCGATTTGTTCGCCGAGCGCGTAGTGCTCTTCCGGCCCCTGCATTAAGGCGCAGACGATCGCCTGCCGCGCGTGGGTGCCGCCAAAGAAGTCGTTGATCTCAGGTTCCGTGGCGAAGTGATCAAACACGCTCGGATGACACGGATGGCTTATGAAATAGCTGATGTCCGCGCGCGGGGGCAGTTCATCGGCGTAGGCGGCGGCGGGGTCGAGCGTGAAGACGACGCAACCGGGTTTGATCAGCGGGACCACCTCGCGGGCGACGGGGCCGAGGATGCGGTCGGGCAGGGCGAGGATGACGACGTCGGCAGAGCGCACGGCTTCGTCGCGAGCGGTTGCGGTGAGCCCACGCGCGGTCAGATTGGCCAGGCCGCGCTCGCCGGTTTCGACGCAGCGCAGCGTGTAACTGGGCGAGTCCTTGATGTGGTCGATGACGCGGCAACCCATTTTGCCGCCGGCACCGAGGAGAGCGATGGTAGTCATTTGTGTATTCAGTAAGCAGTGATCAGTAATCAGTCGCGTTGGGGGCCGCCGTTGAGGACATCGCGGAAGAAGTCATCGCGTCCGACCTGGCCGCCCTTGAAAACGATTTCGCAGCCGTCAGCGATTCGCCCGGGCGCGTGGACCTTGCAAAGCGGCGAACCGGGCGCCATCGGGCCAAGGTATTCCAACGCCTCAATGCCGAGCGCACGAGCGACGTGCGTGGAAGTATCGCCGCCGCAGACGACGGCGCGGCGAACGCCACTGATCTCAATCAATCGCTCGAGCATGTTCCCCAAGGCGCCGCAAAGCCCGGCTTGGGCACTGGCATCTAGCGCGGGAATAAACCGTTCATCGTTTGTTCCGCGGCTGCTGTGGGCGATGACGCTGTGCCCTTGAGCCAGGTGCTTGGAGGCCGCGCATATCGAGCGATGAAAACGACCGCCAGGCACGAGCAGCTCCGGTCCGGTGCCGACCTCCAAACAGCCATGTTCCACCGCCCGTTCGATTTGCCGGGCCGTGACGGGCGAGCAACTGCCGGAGACGGCGATAAATTGTTTCGCAGGTCCGGGCCGCCCGGCGGCGGGTTCGGAACGCTGCACGCTGCCAACCGCTCGCCAGTGCTCGACGAGCGCGTATTCGATGCCGCTCGAACCGGCGACAAAGAGTTGGCCGCCTTGCGCCAGTCGCTCGATCTCCCGGCCGATCATCGGCAGGTGCGCCTCCCGAAGAGTGTCAAAGAGGACAACGGGTGCCGCAAACTGGCTTGTCTCGGCTTTCGGCTTTCGGGTTTCGGAAGTCAGAGCCTCCTCACGCCGACTGCTAGCCGCCTGGTCTAGTTTCACCACATTCACCAACTCCACCGGCAGGCTGGTTTGCTCGGCGAGGATCACCCGGACGTCCGCTTCGCTCATCGGCGTGACGGGATGCCGGCTCATGGTCGGATGCCGGTCGAGTCGGGACGGTTCCGTGTCCAGACCCGAGCGGGCGAAGAGATTGCCGAAGGCCACGTAGCGCCCGAGCATCGGCGCGCCGACCACAAGCGGGGTCGGACGTTCACCGAAAACGCGGCGGCCGATTTCGATCGCCCGACCGATGGACCCGATCTTGGGTGACGAATCGAACGTCGAGCAAAGCTTGTAGTGGATGATCGGTACGCCGCTGGCCTTGAGCGCTTCGAAGGCGGGCGGCAATTCGCGCTCCATCTCCTCCGGCGACATCGTGCGCGATCCGCCCGCGATGCCAAACGCGCGCAAGCCGGGAAACTTTGCGAGTTGCTCCGGCGTGGGCGGCTTCAGGAACAACACCGTCCGCAAGCCCGCTTGCGACAGCGCTTCCATCACATCGGTCGAGCCGGTGAAGTCGTCGCCGTAGTAGGCGAGCAGGAGCGCGGACGGCTCGTCCGCGGGTTGGTTTGCCTTTGAATTACGTGGCGACATTGTGTTTCGCGCGGACGAGCCGTCCGCGCTCCCGGGTCATCGGCCCTTTCCAAATTTGGCGATCGTCTCGCGCAACTCCGGATGCGTCGCGGCGTAAGTGTTCAGCTCGATGCCTTTCACCGCTGCTTCCCAGGCCTGTTGCAAGCCCCGCAGGCCTGCCGCTGGACCCATCGGGTGCGCCATGATGCCGCCGCCGGCGACATACATCAGGTCGGTGGTGCCGGTGAGGCGATAGGTCTCGGGCGCCTGGCCGCCCCATTGCCCCGAACTGATGATCGGCATCGCGGTGTCGTCCGGCCGAAACATCGGCGTGCGGCACGCCGTGATGCTGCGGAGGACGGACGCGTCCGGTTCCCAGAATTTGTTTTGCAGTCCGTTGACGTGCAGATGATCAACCCCGGCGAGGCGCCAGAGTTTTTGCCAGGCGGGGTATTCGACGCCCAGAAACGGATGCCGGCAATACATGCCCCAGCCATTGCGGTGTCCGTGGATGGGCAGGGCGCAACGCTTGCGCAGTTCCAGCAAGGCCGGCAAGCCGACGCTGTGTAGGCTCACCATCACGCAAGTGCCGCCCGCAGCGAGCACGGTGTCGTGATGGCGCAGCATGGCGTCGAGATCATCGGTGATGTTGAAGGCGAACATCACTTTCTTGCCGGTGCGCTCGGCCAGGTCGTTGATCACCCGCATCACGGCGGCGACGCGCTCATTCAGCGGGCAGCTCGGCGCGTCCGCCTGCAATTCGTCGTCCTTGACGAAGTCGATGCCGGTCTCGCCGAGTTCGCGCACGAGATCGGCGGTTTGTTGCGGGGTGAAGCCGACGCTCGGCTTAACGATGGTACCGATCAGTGGCCGGTCGTAAACGCCGGCAAGCTTGCGCGTGCCCGCGACGCTGAACTGCGGACCGGGATACTTCGCACCAAACGCTGCGGGCAGTTCGAGGTCTAGCAACTTGCAGCCGGAGTGATCGGCGAGTTCGTAAAGATTGCCGCAGACCGTGGCCAGGAGCGTGGGCAGGTTTGCGCCGACGTTGGCGAACGGGAAGGCGAGCGTGATCTCAGCGCGCTGATACTTGACCGGACCGGTCGCGCCTTTTGGCTGGCGACCGCCGGGCAGGGCAGGGGAGTCGGCGACATCCAGCAACTCGATCTTGCTCACCTTCGCGCGCGAACGGGCCTTGAGCTCCTCGGTTTCGCCGGGCACGGGCAGAAAGGTTCCGGACGATTGCTCACCGGCAATCATCTCGGCAACTTGCGCGACGGGCAGACAAGTCTCGATGCGGTAACGGGCGATGATGGGGTCGTTCACAGGCGGGTTGAGTACAAAGTTGTCCGGGTAGAGTTTCTGAAAACACGCCGTAAATCCGATGGCTGGATGGAATCACCCGGGCCAGACGCCAGCGTGTGAAGGGACGTTCTTCGCCGGGTGGATTTGGGCGGCTTCCTCAAAACCTGATTACCTTTCCAGTGGCCGCCGAGTCGTAGGCCGCGAACACGAGTTCCAGCGTTTTCAAATTGTCAGCGGCGGTGGTCTCGGCAAGCCCTTCGCCCCGAAGCGCTCCCAGCAAGTTGCGATGGCAATCGACGATGCTCGCATGAATCAGCGCGTACGCCGGATCGGCCCAGGGATAGTTTTTTGGTGGGATGCGATATTCCTGCGCGCCGCTGGCGGTGAACACGCGCAGTACGTAGTCCGCACCGAGCGAGGCACCGCCTGCACTGCCTTCGACGTAGAGGAAGGTTTCCGGAAACCGGTCAAACTCCCACTTGCTCGCGTAGCTCATGTTTGCCGTGACCGTCACGTCGTCCTGCATCCGCATCATCACCGTGGCGACGTCTTCGCCCTTGATGTCGGGATGAATGCGCCGGGTCTGGCAATAGAGCTCGCTCGCTTCACCCCACAGGAACCGCGCGACATCGAGAATGTGCGTGCCGATGTCGGTGAGGATGAACTGCTCTAGCTCCTTGAGGAACGGTTGGTTGTCGAACACAGGAAAGCTGTGCGCGTAGTCGATGCGCCCGCGGACGAGTCTTCCGAGCTTGCCGCTGCGCAACACTTCCTTGAACGCGCGGATCGGGGCCTGCCAGCGCCAGTTCTCATGGATGAACAGTGGCACGCCCATTTTCCTGGTCGACTCCACCATCCGCCGCGCCGTCGCCAGGTCGGAAGCCAGGGGCTTCTGGCTGATGGCCGGCACGCCGCGCTGAGCGGCCAGGTTCACGAAGTGTTCGTGGGTGCCGACGTCGGTGATGATGTCGACGAAATCGAGCTGTTCCGTGGCGAAGAGGTGCTCCGCGTTATCATAGACCGCCGGCACCCCGAATTCGCGCGCCAGGCTTTCGGCCTTGGTCTTGGTGCGGTTGAACAGCGCCACGCATTGGGCGCCGGGCAGCTCCCGCCAGGCCGCGAGTTGGAAGCGCGCCCAAAAGCCGGTGCCTAGGATGGCAAAGCGAAGTTCGTCCATGAATCGGGCGCTACGGTGTCAACCGGAACGGCGACTGCCTAGAAGAAGCGCATCGATCATTTGGACAATTCTAGCCGCAACGCGCCGCAATTCTGGCGGCTTGGGTGCGGCCTGAGAACAGGCTTGTTGGTCAACGGAGAGTTTGTTACCACCTTCGCCAGTTCGCGACGTCGGACCGTTTTCGAAGCCCAACCTACGCAAAATATGAAATCCAATAACTCCAACAAAATCTCCTGGCTGCCGGTGTTCGCCGCGTTGGCCCTGTCGTTCACCGGCTGTAAATCCGGGCCCACGCCGTTTGCCGTCGCGGTTGAAATGGACGCCTCCTTCACCGGCCAGCGCGTGCCGGTGGATCTGGTCGGCATCAATGCCAGCCAACGCCGGCAATGGGAGGAGAAATCAGTCACCGACTATTGGGGCGATGCCGATCCTATGCGCGCCAGTGCCCGGAAACACACGCTGGAGTTTTCCAAACCGGGCGAGACGAAGTTGTTGAAAGTGGATGACGCCGTCTGGACCAAATGGATCGCTGAAGGCGGCGCCGAAGACGTGTTTGTCATCGCCGACCTGCCCGGCATGGGCAAGCCGAACGATGCGCGTGGCGATGCCGATCCCCGGCGGCGCATCCTGCCGCTGAACCCCAAAGCGTGGGTGAAAGGCACCGACGAGCTGAAGGTCATCATCACCCGCGGCGGCCTCGAAGTCGTCACCCGCCAGCGGCCGCGCTGATCTCGTCTGCCGGAGCCACCATCCGCGCCACCTCGCATGTTCGCCGGCAAATCTTTTGGTAAGTTCGTCGCGGAAGACTTGTTGCCCGGTCAGGGGCGGCGCGTCTATCTCGCGCACCAACGCAACTCGCAGGAGCTGGGCGCGTACGCCGTCAAGGTAGTCTCGGTCGCCGAAACGGGCGTAACCGATGTCAGTGCTGCCGCCCGCCGTTGGATGGATGGGGTCTCGCTCCAGGACCGGGTCGCGCAGGACTGGCACGAGGTCGTGGCCCCCGTCATCGAGCGGCCCACCAAGGCGGCGGAAGTTGTCGAAGCATTGAACAGCGGCAATGTCTGGTATGTGACCCGCCGCTACGCGGGCTCAATGCTGGATGTCCTCGACGGCTTGGGCGGAAACCCGGCGGCGGCGGGATTGATCTGGAAGATTTGTAGTTCGATCACGCGCGGTGCCCTGGCTTTCAAACAGGTGGATGCTCCCGGCGGCGGCCGGCGCTCGCACGGCAATCTCAAGCCCGGCAATATCCTGGTCAGCGCCCTGCCGCTCGTCGAAGGCAAGACCGAGATTGTCGTTTCCGATCCCGCCCCAGTGCTGGTCGAAGGGCCGGACGCAGACCCGGCACGAATTGAGGAACAGTTTGAGCGCTCCGACTTGGTGGAGTTGGGCAAAGTCCTGTTTCAGTTGGTCGCCGGGCGCAGCCTGCCGGGCACCTGGAACTGGGCCGGCGCTTGGAATTCGCCGGAGAGCGATGTGGTTCGTTGGCGGCAGGTGTTCGCCAAGGCGGCCACCCAATGGCGTTCCCTCTGTCAGGAACTTCTCGAGGCCGGCACCAGTGGCAAGCCGGTTTCCTTGGCGGATGTCGAACGTCGGCTGGGAATGATGCAGCCACGGGTGAGCAAGCCTGTCCTGCCCAAGATCCTCGCGCTGGCGGCCGTCCTGGCGGTGACGGCGATCGGCACGGCGGTGTTCACGATCTGGCAATTGCGCGGCGTGATCGTCGTGCAGATTCCCACCACCGGACTGACCGCTGAAGTCACCCTCCGCAATCGCAACGTCCCGACCGATACCCGGACCGGGCAGCTCACGAATGGCGTCGCTGAGTTTCAGGTCAAGTCGGGCAACACCTACGAGATCACCTTGCAACCCACCGGCGAGTATCGACGTTTGCCTGCGCCGCCGGCCCAGCGGCAGCCGGTGTCGCCACGCTCGCGCAAGACCAACGAATTCTTCGTTTCCTTCGCCACGCTCAAGATCGCGGCGGCCAATGCCGCGGGGCAGGCCGTGCCTGCCGACTTGTCGCTGGGTGGCGAGACCAACTTGATCAAGCTACCCGCCACGCTCTACCTGCCGCCGACCAACCGGCAGTATCAATTGAACGTGGACCCCGCGGAATCCGCCAGCGTCTATCCGACCAGCCTGGCGATCCTGTTGGATGGCGCCGGCTCATCGCTCACGACCAATGTCGTCTTGCAGACGGTGATCCCCGGTGTGGCGAACGTGAACTTTCGCGCCGACGTGCGGCTGCCGCTCACCTATCGATTTGGCACCAACGTCATCGAGCTGGGGCGCGACGCCTTCCGCATGCAGCGCAACTTCCAGCAGGGCGAAACGGTGGCCATCGCCGTACAACCGCCGCATCCCTGGCCGGAGTTTCGGACGAACTGGACCGTGCCGGGCTTGCGCACCGCCGAGTTTCCCCGTGACTTCCTGAACACCAACACACTGGTCCAGTTGAAGTGGCCCGCCGAGACCGATCCGGATCGGACCGAAGTCTGGGTGGGCGCGGGAAGCAGCGCCCCGCAGCGCCTCGGGTCAGTCATGGTCGCGCAATCGAGCATTTTCCCCCCGACTGCGGCCAGCTACCGGTTCGTCTTTCAACGTCCCGGATATCGTTCCGTCACCAATGACAATGTCCAGGTCTTGCCGGGTGTCACCAACTTGGTGACCTTCGCCAACCTGGAGGCCATCTATGGCTTCGTGGTGATCGCGGGCAACATTCCCGGGTTCAAGGTGTACACCAACGATGTCCAGATCGCTTCGGCCGCGACGTCCAACGCCACGGTGAATCTGCCACCCTTCGCGACGCATAAGTTGCGGATCGTTTTCTCGAATGATTTCGGCGTGCTTCCCGAGCAGGAATTGACGGCCCGGGTTGATCCCGGCGAGACGAACCGCCTGTCGGTGACGTTCACTTATGTGCGGGTCGAGATCGAGCCGACGCCGACGAATGCGATGATCTACCGGCTCGCCTCCACCGGCGAGGCCGTTGCGCTCGTCGACCGGCGCTTCCTGCAGGCGCCCAACGCGACCAATTTGTTTCGAGTCGAGGCCGAACACTTCGTAACCTGGGATCGGTCGCTGAGCAGCTCGGCGGCGGGCGCCATCCTGCAGCAGACTCCCGTGCTGATCGCCAGGAAGTATCCGATCTTTTTCGAGATCTTTCCGGATGAGGCCAAGCTCGAGGATGGCGCGGGGGTGAACACCTTCACGCCGGGAACCAATCTTCTGGAGTTCAAGAACTACACGGTCCTCGTGAAGCACCCCATGCTGGGGCGGCTCACCAATACGTTTGGCATCAACCCAGCGGTGACAGTGACGCAGCGATGGACGCTGCCATCCGGCCGGGTGAGTGTCGCTACCGGGCAGGAAGGCTTGAACGTAAAGATCTTTCCCGACGATCCGGCGCTGGCCAAACTGTATCGCGAGGAGTACGCGAATGAGTGGCTGCAAGTTAAGGATTCCAACCCATGGAAGACGCCGATTCGAGATGCCAATCTGCCACCGGGTGGTTATGAGCTGGTTTTTTCGGATGGCGGCGAGAGCGCGACGAATCGGATCGAGATCGCTCTCAATCAAACCACCAATGTCAGCCTGCCCAAGATTGTCTTTCTGCCTCCCGCCTACACCAACTCGCTGGGCATGCGGTTTGTGAAAGTGCCCGGACAGAGCGCCTATATCTCGCTGGCACCGGTGAGCCGAAGCCTGTTCAACAGCATCCTCGACCCAACCGCGAAGTTTCCCGTCATCCGCGGTGATCGGCCGGCGGTGACCGATCAATTGCCGGACAATGCCGGAAGTCCGGGTACGTTGCCGCAGGCGTCGCTGACGAACATGATCGAGTTCTGCCGGTTGCTGACCCAGCAGGAAGCCGCATTATTCCGGCAGCAACTGCGGGATGAAAAGTGGCGCTATGAACTGCCCGAGCTTTCCGACTGGCAGAGTGGTGCGGGTGATCCGGGATTTGCGATACTTACCATCCCCAATCCAAATGATATCAAGCAGACCATTGAACTGCCGGAGCTTGTGATCCGGAACGGCAAGTATTATCACAGTGAGAAAGACTCGAAGCGCACCCTCATCAATGTCGGCGGGGCTTCATTGCGGCAGGGCCGCACCGATCTTGGGTTTCGGGTAGTCGTGCGGCGGCAGGCGGCCGGGCAGTAGCAGGCATTCCGTGAGCCGCCGTCCGGTTATCTGATCACACCCCAGAACCGCCACCGGCTTGGGCCTCCGGTTCGGACTTACCTGCGGATCGCCTTGAAATTATCGAGGCAGCGTTTGGCGGTTTCCATCGGTGGGAAGCGGCTGCCCTCCTGTTCGATGAGATAGTGCTCCACGCCACCCACCGTCTCCGCGAGTTCGAGCAACTCCTTCCAACGCCCGAGGCCTTCGCCCAATAGCACGCGGTAGCGTTTCTCCGGGGCCGACGACCAGTCCTTGAGATGATACGTCTTGATGCGGCCGGCGTTGGCCCGGATGAACGCCAGCGGATCCGCACCGGCGGCCAGGCAGGTGGCCACATCGAGTTGAAAGGCAACTTCCTTGGGCGTGTTGCCGGTCAGGATGTCGATGGGACGCGTTCCTTCCACGGGCTGAAAATCCACATCCCAGTTGTGATAGCCAGCGTTCAGGCCCAACGGCCGCAGTTGCTCGGAAGCCTTGCTCAAGACCTCCGCTGTGTGCCGCCAGCCGTCGAGGTTCGGCTGCGGCCCTGCATGCGCCATGATGACGTGACGGCTGCCCAGGATCTGGCTCAACTCAATCACGTGCGGCAGATGTTCCGCGGCAAAGTGCTTCACATCGGTGTGGTTTGAGTAACAACGCAGCCCGAGATCATCCATTTGCTTTCGCACCTCTTTGGCGCGGGCCGTCTTCCAGTCGAAAAAGGGCGCCCAGAACTCGACGCACTCATAGCCCATCCCGCGCAGCTCCTTGAGTGTGCTCGTCAGATCGCGAGTCGCTTCGTCGCGCACGGAATACAACTGGATGCCGATCGGGACTTTCGTTCGCGCGGATGGTTCTGCGGCGAGCGTGCGGGAGATCAGTGGTGCCGCTCCGAGCGCGGCGAGAAACGAGCGTCGGGAAAGTGCGTGGGCCTTCATGGGTGGTCAGGACGATGCGTCTGCGTAGGTGGGTTGCTCAAGCCATAAACTGAAACGCATCTTGCAAAAAGTGAGTGCGCGGAATGCTTTGCTCGTTGAAAACTTTCGGACGACTTATATCCTCCGCGCATGCCTCAAAAGGACCCGCGCGTTGACGCCTATATCGCCAGGGCTGGTGAGTTTGCCCGACCCATTCTGACTCGCATTCGCGAGCTTGTTCATGCCGCGTGTCCGGCCGCGACGGAGACCATCAAGTGGAGTTCGCCGTTCTTTGAACACCACGGGATTCTGCTTGCCACGCCGGCCTTCAAGCGGCATTGCGCGCTTATCTTTTGGAAAAGCAAACTCCTCTTCAGCGACCTGCCGGTGAAGGAGAATCCAACCAAGGGGCTTCGTCGCCTGTTCTCCGTGGCGGAATTGCCCAGCGACAAGATTCTGGCCGGCTACATCCGGAAAGCGGCGAAGCTCAATGAAGCCGGGGTCAAGGCTCCTGCGCGTGCGAAAGCAAAGACGAAGCAACCGGCCGTCGTGCCGGACTATTTTCTGGCGGCACTCAGGAAGAACCAGCCGGCGTTGGCCGCCTTCGAGAAGTTCAGCCCGAGCTGCAAACGGGAGTACGTCGAGTGGATCGTTGACGCCAAGCACGCGGAGACACGCGCGAGGCGCCTCAAGACTGCCCTCGAATGGATTGCCCAAGGCAGAGCACGGAATTGGAAGTACGAGAAATGTTGAACATGGCGGGCATCGTTAAGAATCGCGGATTGACGGAGCGCTGGACACTCATTCCATGAACCCACCGCCTACGCCGTCCGTCACTCCGCTCACCGGTGGTTGGCGGCTGGATCATTCCTACGCGCAGTTGCCGGCACGTTTCTTCGCCAGTGTCGGGCCCACGCCGGTCGCGGCACCGCAGCTCGTGGTGCTGAATCGTCCGTTGGCGGAGAGTCTCGGATTGGATGCCGCCACGCTCGCCCGACCCGAAAACGCCGGGTGGTTTGCCGGCAATGCCTTGCCGCCCGGCGCGTCGCCCCTCGCGCAAGCCTACGCCGGTCACCAGTACGGAAACTTTGTGGTGCTCGGTGACGGCCGGGCCATCCTGCTGGGCGAACAACTCACCCCGCGCGGCGAACGTTTTGACATCCAGCTCAAGGGCTCGGGGCCGACGCCGTTCTCGCGCCGGGGCGACGGCCGCGCCGCACTCGGGCCCATGCTCCGCGAGTACATCATCAGCGAGGCCATGCACGCGCTGGGCATCCCCACCACCCGCAGCCTCGCGGTGGCCGTGACCGGCGAGCCCGTCTTTCGCGACACGGCGTTGCCCGGGGCCATCCTCACCCGGGTGGCGGCGAGCCACTTGCGCGTGGGCACGTTTGAATGGGCCGCGGTCAGCGGCGATCCGGAGGCGCTGCGGGCTCTGGTGGATTATACGTTGCAACGGCATTACCCCGGACAGGTGCCGACGGAACAGCCCGGCCTGGCGCTCTTACAGCACGTTCTCCAACGCCAGGCGGCGCTCGTCGCACGCTGGCAGCACATCGGCTTCATCCACGGCGTCATGAACACCGACAACATGGCGCTCTCCGGCGAGACCATCGACTACGGGCCGTGCGCGTTCATGGACGCCTACCATCCGGCGACCGTGTTCAGCTCCATCGACCACCACGGCCGCTACGCCTACGCGAACCAGCCAGCGATCGCGCAGTGGAACCTTTCCCGCCTCGCCTCCGCGTTGTTGCCGTTGCTGCACGCCGACCACGACGAAGCCATCGTGCTCGCGAATGAAGTTCTGGGCAACTTTCCGGAGATCTTCCAGGCGCACTGGCTCGCCGGCATGCGCGCCAAGCTTGGACTCTTCAACGAGGAACCCGGCGATGCGGAACTTGTCGAGGCTCTGCTCGCCGCCATGCAGGAGCATGCGGCGGATTTCACCAACACCTTCCGCGACCTTTCGGGTCACTCCAAGAGCGAGGCCGCTCTCGCCGCCAGTGAGAAATTCCAGCTGTGGCACGTGCGCTGGCAGGAACGGCTCGCGCGGCAACCGCAAAGCCGCAATGAAGTCCACGCCTTGATGCGACGGAGCAACCCAGCCTTCATCCCGCGCAACTACAAGGTCGAGGAAGCTCTCGCCGTGGCGACCCTGCACGGCGACCTGAGTGTCATGGAGCAACTGCTCGAGGTGCTGGCGCGGCCGTTTGATTACGAGCGTCGGCAACCGGAGTTCGGCAACCCGCCCGCGCCCGGCACCCCGGCTTGCCAGACGTTCTGCGGCACATGACTATCGCTCCCGATCCAGCGGACTTGCTCTGCTTCTTGAATCCTGTGATTCTGAGTCCGCGCCATGAAGCCTTCCTCCGCACCCGACGCGATCACTCGCCGGGATTTCGTGCGCACGACTTCCGCTCTGGCGGCTACCGCGCTGGCGGGTGGGCTTTCCAACACGGCCCGGGCGGCGGATGCTCCTGCGCAGTCTTCAACCAAGGCCCCGCCCTCGAAGCCGGTCGTCTCCGCTTATCCACATCCGTTTCTCACGCCCGCCGGCAAGTTCAGGGACGTGTCCCGGGGCGAGCCCAAGCCCCACACTCTCACGGGTGACGCGCTCGTTCAGGCCCGGCTCACACCGGAGACCTGGCGGCTGGAAATCACCGCCGATGCGACGCCGAATCCGGCGATCACTGAACTGGCCAGCCTCAGCAAGGCACTCACACTCGCACACGGCACCGCGCTGGACCTGCCCGCGTTGCTCGAACTCGGGCGGAAGCACGAGGTGAAGTTCCTCAAGGCCATGCAGTGCCTCAACATTCCCACGCCGCTCGGCCAGGGCCTGTGGGAAGGCGTGCCGTTGCGCGAGGTGTTGCGGCTCTGCGGCACGATGCGCAACGTGCGGCGCATCTACTATTGGGGCTTTCACAACAACGATCCGAAGCAGCTTTTCCAGTCCTCGCTCAGCTACACCCAGGCGATGGAAACGCCCCCCGGCGAACTGCCCGCCTTCCTCGCCTACCGGCTCAACGGCGAACCCATCCCGCTGATCCGGGGCGGACCCGTGCGCATGGTTATTCCGTGGGCGCACGGATTCAAATCCATCAAGTGGCTGCAACAGATCGTCCTCACCAATGACTACAAGGCCAACGACACCTATGCCGAACAGAACAACGATCCCGAGTCACACCTGAAAACGGCGGCCTATCTCGATGAGCTCTCTAAAACAATTCCCGCCGGCCAGCCGGTGTTGATCAGCGGCCTCGTCATCTCTGGTTTGTCGGGGTTGAAACGCGTCGAGTATTCACTGAGCCGTGAGGACTCGAAACCCGGCGCACCGGCCGGGAATGACGCCGGGCCATGGATCGAATGCCGCCTCGAAGCTCCGCCCGCCGACTGGAGCAGCGTGTTCCCTGCTGGGGTGATTTCCCGGCAAGTTCTCGGCTTCGATCCCAAGACTGGCCAGCCCGCGACCTGGCCGTTGCATTACAGTATGATTTCGTGGTCCGCCTCGCTTGCGGGACTGGCCCCCGGCAAGTATGCCGTGCGCGCTCGCGCCGTGGACTTGAACGGTTTCGCCCAACCCGAGCCGAGGCCCAATCAGAAGGCCGGCATCAACGCCCTCGAAGTGCGCGAATTTGAAGTGGTGTAGCGGCGGTCGCCCACGCTTTTCATCTGAGTAGTGAACTGGGGTCGGCCTCCGGAATGGTGGCCGTGCGCAAGCACCTCGAAGGCGAAGCGCATTTGATTCAACGGAACTGGTCGAAGAAGGAGTGATCTACTTCAAAGACTTCTTTGCGTCGCAGACCAAGTTGCTTGGCTTCGAACAACTCCACCAGTCGCTCGCCGTCCACCAACTCAATCGGAAGGACACCTTCTCGGTTGGCTTCCTTCTCGGCGTCTGAACTGAACCAGCCGGTGGTGAGCAGAATTCCTTTGTCGGCGCGGCCCATGACGGCGTTTCGGAAGTCACCGACCTGCGCCCGGCTGACTGACTTGCGGATTCTCTTGCACTGGAACAGCACTTTCATCGTCACGAATGGATTCAGCCGCAACAAGCCCATGCCATCGAGTCCGCCGTCGTGGCTCTTGCCAGTGACAACAACTTTCTCCAAACCGTATTCGTGGAGAAGCCGTTTGCAGAGACGCTCGAAACCTTCGGGGGACAGAGACTGCAAAACTTCCAATAGCTCTTTTTCTTCCTCCAGTTCAGGAGATTCGATTTCTCCTTCGTCGTCCGATATCTGACCTTCGGGCTTAAGAACCCGCTCGACCACATCCGGCGCCGTCGCTTGCGGGCGAGATTTTTTGGAACGTAGCTTGGCCAATCTTCTGACGAGTTCGCGGGCTTGTTCCTCAGTCAAATGACTTTTCGCGCCTGCTGGTGTAAGGGTCCAAACGCCTCGTCGTGAGCTGTCGAGAGAACCTTCCCAGACAAGATACTGACGCGCCCAATGCACTTGATTCTCGAAGCGTAGGATACCGTTCTTGTTTCGTCTCTCTCGCTCCTCGTCCGGCACGTTAACCGATTTGGCGATCCAGTCGGCAACTTCCCGAGATTCAGCAGAACCGCCAAGCGCACGGAGCGCGTCGAGCAGTAAGGGAATCCATCTAACGAATTCAGCCTTACCCTTGGTTCGCGCCATAACTCCTTTAGTTTTTCGCCCCCGCCAGTTCCTCCTCGAAATCCACAATCTCTTTGATCTGCACCAGAAACCAGCGGTCAATTTTCGTGAGGTTGAAAATCTCCTCGATGGTGAAGGCGGCGCGCAGGGCGTGGCGGATGAAGAAGATGCGTTCAGCGTTGGGCACACTAAGTTTGCGGCTGATAACGTCGCGCGGGAGGATGTCGCGGTCGCCATAGACTTCCGTGCCGATGCGCCAGGGTTTGCCGTCGCCGCCCAGGCCGCTGCGGCCAATCTCCAGCGAGCGCAGGCATTTTTGCAGGCTCTCCTTGAACGTCCGGCCAATGGCCATGGCTTCGCCCACGCTCTTCATCTGCGTGTTCAAGGTCGGATCGGCCTGCGGGAATTTCTCAAAGGCGAAGCGCGGAATCTTGGTGACCACGTAATCGATGCTGGGCTCGAAGCTCGCGGGCGTCTCGCGCGTGATGTCGTTGCGAAGTTCGTCGAGCAGGTAGCCGACGGCGAGCTTGGCGGCGATCTTCGCAATCGGGAAACCGGTCGCCTTCGACGCCAGCGCCGAGCTACGGCTCACTCGCGGGTTCATCTCGATGACGATCATGCGGCCGGTGTCCGGATTGACGGAGAACTGGATGTTCGAGCCGCCGGTTTCGACGCCCACGGCGCGGATCACGGCGAAGCTGGCGTCGCGCATGATCTGGTATTCCTTGTCGGTCAACGTCTGCACCGGGGCAACGGTGATGGAGTCGCCGGTGTGGACGCCCATCGGATCGAAGTTCTCGATCGAGCAGATGATCACGCAGTTGTCAGCTTTGTCGCGCATGACCTCCATCTCGTATTCCTTCCAGCCGATGAGCGATTCCTCGACGAGGATCTCATTCACGGGCGAAAGGTCGATGCCGCGCTTGGCCAGCTCTTCAAACTCTTCGCGGTTGTAGGCAATGCCGCCGCCGGTGCCGCCGAGCGTGTAGGCGGGGCGAATGATGACGGGGAACTTTCCGATCTTTTCCGTGACCGCCTGCGCTTCCGCCAGTGTGTGCGCTGTGCCGCTGACCGGCACATCAAGCCCGATCTTCAACATCAGGTCCTTGAAGATCTGGCGGTCCTCGCCCTTTTCGATCGCGTCCGCTTTGGCGCCAATCATCTCGACTCCGAGCCGCTCCAATGCGCCCGAGCCGTGGAGTTTCATGGCGGTGTTGAGCGCGGTCTGGCCGCCGAGCGTAGGCAGCAGGACCAGCTTGCCAGTCGCACCGAGCTTCTGCATCTCGGCCAGCTCGCGGACGATGATCTTCTCCACGCACTCGGGAGTGATGGGCTCGATGTAGGTGCGGTCGGCAAACTCCGGATCGGTCATGATGGTGGCCGGGTTGGAGTTCACGAGGACGACGCGATAACCCTCTTCGCGCAGGGCCTTGCAGGCCTGGGTGCCGGAGTAGTCGAACTCGCAGGCCTGGCCGATGATGATCGGGCCGGCGCCGATGATGAGAACCGTGTGGATGTCGGTGCGTTTTGGCATGATGAAACCGGCCCGGATGGAACACGGAGGCGTGCGGGTTTGGAAGAAAAAGTTTGGC